>NZ_JAAKZI010000099.1 GCF_011045165.1 Arthrobacter silviterrae | reverse complement strand
GACAAACCCCGCGTGGAGCGGGTGGTGCAGTATGTGCGCGGGAATTTCTTCGCCGGGGAGGTCTTCGCCGATCTGGAGGATGCCCAGGCCCGGGCCGTGTTCTGGTGCCAGGAAAAGGCCGGGATGCGTATTCATGGCCCGACCCAGGCGCGCCCGGCGGAGGTCTTCACCGCCGAGGAAGCCCCGGCCTTGTTGCCGGCCCCGGCGGACTATGACGTGCCCTTGTTCAAGGAAGCGAAGGTCCACCGTGACCACCACCTCGAGATCGGCAAGGCCCTGTACTCGGTGCCCGGGGACTACATCGGCTCCCAGGTCGACGTGCGCGCCGACAGCGAGCTGGTGAAGATCTACCACCGCGGGCAGCTGATCAAGACCCATCCGCGGATGCGGCCCGGGACCCGCTCCACCGATCCGTCCGACCTGCCCGAGCACAAGAGCGCCTACGCGTTGCGGGACATCACCCACCTGATCGGCCTCTGCGCCGGGCACGGGGAAAACATCGGCATCTACGCCGAACGGATCCTCGATGACCCGCTGCCCTGGACGAGGATGCGCGCCGTCTACCGGCTCATTGGCCTCGTGCGCCAGTACGGGCCGGCCGCGGTGGAGGCCGCGTGCGCCAAGGCCCTGGACCTGGA
>NZ_JAAKZI010000098.1 GCF_011045165.1 Arthrobacter silviterrae | reverse complement strand
CCGGGCAAGGAAAACGTGGTTGTTGATTCCTGAAACGGCTCCCGAAGCTGGCACGATCACCACGCTCCTGGAAGCCATCAAAGAACTCTCACAGCAACGCCGAAAACGACTACCTCTGCCAGCCTGAGAAACAAGGAACTGGCCCCTACAACCACCCAGAACAACCCCATCGGAAGACGTGGAACCCGACGCCCAGCCGACGACACCAGGCCACATCCGCATGCCCAAAACCCCGAAATCAGACCGACAGCGAGCCAAACCGCTACCAGGCCAACACCCAGATCTTCATGCAAAATCCGGGCTAAGCCGCCACCACCTGTTTTGTCCTGTAAGCAATCGGATACAAGACAGGCTGACGAGACATGTTTGAAGCCCAGCAACCTCGCGACCGCTACTGTCCCGCAACCATGTACTGCAACTCGTTTATTGATTTCGAATGGGCAAAGTCCCTTACGAGACACCTATAGCCTGGTTGAAACGGACCAATACAGCTCTTACTTATCCAATTGCGACCATTGCAGGAGCGTCAAACTGAACCGATAACGCCGGATACTGTTCCGTTGTTCGTGACGGGCCCTCCCCCAGCTGGTGCCGTCATTGGCTGAAAAGAACTGGTCCACAGTGTGCGGCGACACGGCAGCGGCAAGGCTTGGACCATGGGGAACATGCCCGGTAGCCGGCCACCCCCCCGGCTGGGACAAGACCCCAGTCCTATGTCGGTCCTGAATCA
>NZ_JAAKZI010000097.1 GCF_011045165.1 Arthrobacter silviterrae | reverse complement strand
AAACTCCCCGGCCTCGCCGGAGGCTGGACGCAAAGCAGGGACATCCCGGCCCCGCCGGAGCAGTCGTTCCGCCAGTGGTGGGCCAAAGACCATGAGCCAAGCACCGGCGTCGTGCCTGGAAACAACTCCAGCGAAGGAGGGCAGGCATGAGCGCCCGCGAAGACATCATGAACCGGATCGCCTCGGCCCTGCGGGACGCCCCGGCCACCCCCGAGGTGCCCCGCGGCTACCGCCGCACCACCAGCAAGACCGCGCAGCAGCGCCTGGAACAGCTCGTGGACCGGCTGGTGGACTACAAGGCGAACGTGTACGTCATCGAGGAGGCCGAGGCCCCCGCCAAGCTGGCCGAACTGCTGGCCGGCTCGGCCTCCATTGTGGTGCCGCACGGCCTGCCGGAGTCCTGGCTAACCTCTGTGAAGAACGACGCCGGGTCCCCGGCTGTGGAGGTTGACTCGCCGCAGCGCCGCCTCACCGTGGCGCAGCTGGACGCGGTTGATGCCGTAGTGACGGCCGCGGCCGTGGCGGTGTCCGAAACCGGCACGATCATGCTCGACGGCAGCCCGGACCAGGGACGGCGCATCATTTCCCTGGTGCCCGACCGGCACATCTGCGTGCTTCATGCCGGGCAGGTCGTGGAGGTGCTGCCCGAGGCCATTGCGCGCCTGGAGGCAACCCTGCCGCAAACCTGGATCAGCGGCCCCAGCGCCACCAGCGACATCGAGCTGGAGCGCGTGGAAGGCGTCCACGG
>NZ_JAAKZI010000096.1 GCF_011045165.1 Arthrobacter silviterrae | reverse complement strand
GCCCAGGCCAAACCACCCCGGGCCAAAGGACTCCGGGCCAGACCACCCCGGGTGAGGGGCTGCCGTTCGCCGCTGCGGAAGCGAGGTCGGGAGTGCCCCTGGCAGCCCCGGAACCGGCATCGGGGGCCCCGGGTGTGCGGCCGGGGTTCGCCGGGGCCGCGGTGTCGTCCGGGCAGGGCTGTTCCGTGCTGGTGTCCACCGCCGGGCTCCTGCTGGAGCAGTGCGCGGGAGCGTTTGACCCTGTCGTACTGGCCCAGCTGGATGCGGCCCTGGCGCACGAGCTCGCCGCGGGGGCGTGCCGGCGGGCGGAGGACGCCGCGGCCCGGCTCGGCCAGCAAATCCGTGCCGGCGCCCCGGCGGGAAACCTCGCGGACCTGGCCCACTACGTCTCCGCCGCCAGGGGAACGGCCACGAAGGCCCAGTCCCAGGCTGCCGCGGCCACCGACGTCGTGCTGGCCCTGGGCGGCACCACGGGTGCCGGGCCAACAGACCCGGCACCCGGGCCGGGGGCCGGCAAGCCCGCGGGCCGTGGCTTAGCAGCTTCCAGAGGAACGCGCCGCGCCACCGGCGGCGGGCAAACAGCCGGCCCGTCCGCGATCCCGGACCGCACGGCAAACGCCACTGCGAACGCCACGGCGAACGAGACGGCGAACGACACTGCGAACGACACGGCAAACGGCGCGGTGAACGGTGCGGTGACTGGCGAGGCGGCTGCCCGTGGGCCCGCCGGCTATGACGGGGCGGTGGTCGCCGCGGTAGACCCGGCCGCCCTGGTGGACGTGATCGCGCGGCTGGAGGAGGTCAAGAATGCCGCGGCCGCCGCGCAGGCCCAGGCCGAGGCA
>NZ_JAAKZI010000095.1 GCF_011045165.1 Arthrobacter silviterrae | reverse complement strand
CCGCAGGCCAAACCACCCCGGGCCAAAGGACTCCGGGCCAAAGGACTCCGGGCCAGACCACCCCGGGCCAGACCACCCCGGGTGAGGGGCTGCCGTTCGCCGCTGCGGAAGCGATGTCCGGAGTGCCCCTGGCAGCCCCGGAACCGGCATCGGGGACCCCGGGTGTGCGGCCGGGTTTCGCCGGGGCCGCGGTGTCGTCCGGGCAGGGCTGTTCCGTGCTGGTGTCCACCGCCGGGCTCCTGCTGGAGCAGTGCGCGGGGGCGTTTGACCCTGTCGTGCTGGCCCAGCTGGATGCGGCCCTGGCGCACGAGCTCGCCGCGGGGGCGTGCCGGCGGGCGGAGGACGCGGCGGCCCGGCTCGGCCAGCAAATCCGTGCCGGCGCCCCGGCGGGAAACCTCGCGGACCTGGCCCACTACGTCTCCGCCGCCAGGGGAACGGCCACGAAGGCCCAGTCCCAGGCTGCTGCGGCCACCGACGTCGTGCTGGCACTGGGCGGCATCACGGGTGCCGGGCCAACAGACCCGGCACCCGTGCCGGGGGCTGGCAAGCCCGCGGGCCGTGGCTTAGCAGCTTCCGGAGGAACGCGCCGCGCCACAGGTGCCGGGCCCACTGCCGGCCCGTCCGCGATCCCGGACCGCACGGCAAACGCCACTGCGAACGCCACGGCGAACGAGACGGCGAACGACACGGCAAACGGCGCGGTGAATGGTGAGGCGGCTGCCCGTGGGCCCGCCGGCTATGACGGGGCGGTGGTGGCCGCGGTGGACCCGTCCGCCCTGGTGGACGTGATCGCCCGGCTGGAGGAGGTCAAGAATGCCGCGGCCGCCGCGCAGGCCCAGGCCGAGGCC
>NZ_JAAKZI010000094.1 GCF_011045165.1 Arthrobacter silviterrae | reverse complement strand
GGCGGGACCATGCCCAGTGCCGTGTGCAGCCCCGTGTGCAGCCGGCGCCGGTTGTACACGACCTCGATCCAGCGAGCGACCTCACGCCTGGCCTCGGCCCGCGTGTGCCAGACCCGGCGGTCGTAGAACTCAGCCTTGAGGGTCGACCAGAACGACTCGCTCATCGCGTTGTCCCAGCACACCCCGGTCCGCCCCATGGACTGGCGCACGTGCAGCTCGACGGCGACCTGGTGCATCTGCGCCGAGGTGAATTGACAGCCACGATCCGCATGCAGCACAACGTCCGTCGGCAGCATCTGGCGCAGCGTGTGCGCCATCCGCAAGGCCCGCTCCACCAGGTCCGTCGTCTGCCGCTCATCCATCGCCCAACCCAGCACCCGGCGCGAATGCCCGTCCCTGATCGCGCACAGGTACACGAACCCTTCACGCGTGTGCAGGTAGGTGATGTCCGTAATCCACACGGCATTGATCCGGCCCTGATCCCACTTGCGATTCACCAAGTCTGGAATGTGATGGGTCGCCACCCCCGGAATCGTCGTGACCGGCCGGAACCGGCGCGGACTGACCCCTTCCAGGCCCTGCCGCCGCATCGAGGCAGCCACCGTCTTCTCATTCACCCCAGTACCTTCACGCCCCAGTTGTGCCGTAACCCGCGGAGCCCCATACACCTCATCGGACTCCATATGGACCCTGCGCACCTTGGCATCAAGCTCCCGCCGGGCCCGGGCCTGCCGGCCAGGGCCCTCGGCCCGGCGTTTCCGCCACGCATAGAACCCCGAGGTCGAGACCCCCAGCAACCGGCTCGTCCGAGCAATCGCATAGTCAGCCTTCTCCGCTTCCATCAATTCGAACCGTTCTGATTCCGTGGCTTCGACGCGAAGAAGGCTGCCGCTTTTCCCAAAAA
>NZ_JAAKZI010000093.1 GCF_011045165.1 Arthrobacter silviterrae | reverse complement strand
CCGGACCTACGACGCGCGCCGCACCCCCGCCCAGCGGATCAAAGACACCGGGATCATGCTCGAACCCCAACGCCGGCACATGGACGAGCTCTACGACATACTCGACCTGGCCGGGCAGACGAACAGGATCAACGAGATCCAGCAACACCTCATCCACCTGGCCGCCGCCAAGACCAACTCCCAATCACCCCACGCAGCATGATACTTACGCGAGCACAATGGACGAGGCCCGCAGGAACCATTTCGCGAGCATCTTGACATGGGAAAGCATGGCCCACGAGCCACCAGAATCCCCGGAAAATCAAGGAACTACCAAACCAGCCATCACGCAATATCCGGAGTCCTGGGATTGCAGTGGGGCAATTAACCCACCCTTACATTGTTCAGGTATCCCGAGGTGCTGGCGGGCGCCCCTCCGCTGTTCGCAACCCAAATTGAACCGAGCCCTGAAGATCCCCATGGAATCATCATGGTGTAGCCAGCAGCGTAGAAGACATCATCCAGTGACCATTCGATTAGTCGAAATTGATTCTGTCCAACCTTAGGGCCATATGTCATCATTCCTACACTTTGCGGATATTCATCAAATCGAGTATTTAGGCTACGTATCCACATGGCATTGCACGCGAGTGAATAGCGCGCTTCATACCGTGCTCCCGGGATGGATGCGTATGCGTATCCGATGGTGTATGCGTCTGCTCCACAACCATAAATTTCGGGATTTTTGTTATAACAGGTTGAATTTCGGCAACCCACGGCGGCACTAGCTGAAGGTGCAGCCAACACACCCCCGCAGATAAATGTCGCCATGATCAGAACTGTCGTTGCACATCGCTTTAGTGGTTTGAGATTCATCTAAATATTCCTTTATCGAAGAGGCACGCGCAAGTTTGATGTTTGACAAGGTCATTGACAACGGGAACGGAGGAATATTCACAACCTGACAGTTATTTCAATCACATCT
>NZ_JAAKZI010000092.1 GCF_011045165.1 Arthrobacter silviterrae | reverse complement strand
AAGTTGGAGGGCCCAGAACTGGTCCAATTATCGAATCGCCTGTGCAATTATCGGCTTGCCAAATGGCATTTTGAGCTAAAGAGTTCTCCGAACGTATGCGCTGCTAAATTGCGCGATTTTCTAAGGCACTTCGCCCACTGGCGCAATGATAAGTTGGAAGCGGGTGGTCCACCGGATTTTTTTGCCACGGTTTACACCTTCAAGGATTACATTATCAAGGGGAAAATAATGGGAAAGATGAAGGGCAACCGGCTCAACACCGCCGCCAATGTTGGAAGTTTTGTCACCGGTCGCCAGCAATTGAAATTCCAGGAACAGATCGCCGCCAACACGTCCGCGATGTTGGCCCTGCAGCAGCAACAAGCCGCTCGAGCCGATCATGACCGCCTGGTGGCCGAATTGGACATGGCCGTTGCATGCGGGCGGATGACCGTCGAACAAGCCAATGCCCACATGGAGCTGACGATTTACAACCAGCAGCATCCGGCACCCCACCCAAAGACCAGGGTGGTTCCAACCGCCAGCGCCGCCGTAGACGGATTTTTGCGCATTGGCGGCGTGCCTGCTGGCTGGTACAAGCAGGACGGTCTCAGCGCAAGGTATTGGGACGGCCAGCGCTGGACTTTGAATACCATGCAACTCATTCGGGCCAAGCAGGTTGTAAAACAGCAATGGTTGGCCACCCCGGCCATCGGAAATCAAAAATCACGTCGCATCGCCGGCCTGTTGGGAATTTTCCTTGGCATGTTCGGCATTCATCGCTTCTACCTCGGACACACGGGAATTGGTGTCCTGCAGGCCAGCGCCTTTGTACTCCTTTTTGCGGCGACTTATGGGCTCATAGTCCTGTGGGGCGTCATAGAAGGCGTCATGATCATCAGTGATGCCAAAGCCTTCAAGAGGGACGCACACGGCATTCCGCTGGCTTAGGGCTCACAAAGTGTCCCTTGCCATTCAGCCTCAAGCCCCTTAGGCC
>NZ_JAAKZI010000091.1 GCF_011045165.1 Arthrobacter silviterrae | reverse complement strand
GACAAAGCCGCCGTGGAATCTGCGGTGAACACCGTGAACAAGCGTGTCATCGGGTACCTGGCCGAGGATCTCTGGATGACGCTGGCCGAATTGAACGACGCCATCGCCGAGCGGGTTTGGGAGATCAACCACGAGATTCGCCGCGCTGACGGCACGACCCGGTTCGAACGGTTCACCGAAGAGGAAGCCCCGGCGCTCTCCCCGCTGCCCGACGCCGTCTTTGAGCAGGTGGAATGGAAGGAGCTCAAGGTCGGACGGAACTACCACCACGGCCGATTACCAGCACTATTCCGTGCCCTACTCCCTGGCGGGGCGGTTGCTGCGCGTGCGCCTGACAGGCACAAGGGTGACGGTCTTTGACGGGCAGCAGGTCGTGGCCGAGCACCCGCGGAAGATGGGCCGGAAGGGGCAGTATTCAACGGATCTATCCCATGTGCCGCACCAGCACCGCAGTGTTTCCGGGCTCTGGTCCCGGGACTGGTTCATCGACCGGGCCCGCACGTTCGGCCCCGCCACCGTCCTGGTCATCGAGCAGGTCCTGGACCGGCGCGTGATCGAGGCTCAGGGCTATCTGGACTGCCAAAACATCCTCGAGACCCTGGGAAAGAAGAACAAGCAGAAACTCGAAGCGGCCTGCCAGGACCTGGTGAACATGCGCGGCTACCCGTCCTACTCGACGTTGAAGCGGTTGATGGCCGGCATAGACAGCGACAGGCAGAAACCTGCCCCGGTCAAGCCGGCTGCCTCGAACCTGCGGGGCGGCAACGCCGCGACCGCCGAGCTGCCGGACGTCTACGTCCGCGGTGCCGATTACTACCGGGAAGGGCGGTGACGACCATGTTTACCAGTATTGATCACGAGAAGTTCCGGGCCCTGCGCATCACGCACGTGGCCACCCGTTTTGAAGAGCTCATCAACGATGAGAGCAACGACGAGCTCACCCCGGAGCAGCTCTTCCTCACCGCCGTTGACGACGCCCTGGATATGCGCCGGGCGAACCGGATCGAGAAGCTGATCCGCCAGGCAGGGTTCCCGATCCCGACCGCCTCCATCGCGGAAATTGACTACCGCGAGGGCCGCGGCATCAACCCCAACAGGATGAAACGCTACGCCGCCCACGACTGGAAGAC
>NZ_JAAKZI010000090.1 GCF_011045165.1 Arthrobacter silviterrae | reverse complement strand
GATGCCTGCGGAAACTCGCCGTTAATCTAGTTATGGAAATTTTTGTGGCATGTTCCGCTTAGGGGACCGGCTTACGGGACAGGATTTATGAGCGCACGCTCCATCAAGAAATCCCGGGGGTAGTCTTTTGCCATGACGGTTTCAGAGCCTCTCCACGAGGCTGCTGCCAATATCTTGGCCGGGGACGACTCCATTGTTGCCGCGCAAGCACTCGAAGGCGTTCTACTCGATGAATACTTCGATGACGCGCGAGCCGACGAGCTGCTCTATACGCTTTCGCTCTACTCCCCGGGCACGGGCGCACCCTACTCTGATGCCGAAGAACTTCGCAAGGTAATAATTGCGACGCTCGAACAACTCAGCGACCGGCCCCGCTAGCCCTTGGTAAGCTGTCGCCGCGTTGGAATGTCACGTCGGTGAATGGACGACATATTCCGTTCGTAACAGCATCTCACGCAGACCGTCGATCTCGGCTGCGAGTTCCTCAGACGGGTAGGACTTCGACTTCCCAGGGAGATACTCCCGGACCAGTCGCGCCGTCTCGGGAAGCACACTGACCAGCCAGTCACGAACAGCCTCAGCAGTATCCAGCCCCTTGGGGACCGAATGCCAGACAATAAACCGTCGCTGCTTGCGCCCTACCATGGCAGCCTGAACGCCGGTAAACTCGGGTTCTTTGTGCAGATGCCATGAACGAAATGCCACGTCCACGACATAATCTTGGTCCGATTGTCTGGGTGCAAAGGTCGCCACCTGCTTTTTGACCTCCTGAAGCGCCCAGCGCGGCGGACCCCAATCTTCAACAATTCCACCCGTACTAATAGCCATAAGGCAATTATGGTCTCAAAAGCGGTGTTTCGTATTCCGGACGAGCAGGAGACCTACATCATAGGGGGGATTTTCTTTGTGACTAGCGGTCACCTGGCAGGCACACGCGGAACTGGCGCGCGGATGGTTCCCGTTACGGGCGGTCTTTGCCCTCTTCAGTCGACAAGCGGTGGTCCCGCCAAGACCTTTCTCCAGGCGACCTTGGCGTACGATTCTTCCTTTTTCTGAAGCCACCCCTATCCGATCCTTTGGGTAGAAATGGGGTTCCCCGCAAGTAGTGGACACGTGATCTATCTCACGCTGCTTGCGTGAGTGCTTCTTCATTGTTGTTTTCCTGCTGCAGGGCCTGTTCGAACTCGACG
>NZ_JAAKZI010000009.1 GCF_011045165.1 Arthrobacter silviterrae | reverse complement strand
GGCGGGTGGCGGAGGCGTGGTTATCTCCAACCTCAACGGTCGGGGCGGTGGTTATCTCCAACCTCAACGGTCGGGGCGGGTGTGACGAACGCCACCCTCCAAAAACTTTGCACTCCATCCAAAATAGTGCAAACTTTTACTTTGTGACCGAAAGTGCAAATAATTGTGCCGCGCACGGACTGCGGGCGCGCAAGCGTGAGGCAACCCGGTCCGCCATCACCTCGGCGGCCCGGCGCTTCACCGCGAACCACGGGCTGAACGGCTTCACCATTGAGCAGCTCTGCGAGGACGTGGGCATCTCCCGCCGCACGTTCTTCAACTACTTCCCGTCCAAGGAAGACGCCATTGTGGGGCACCTGCTGGATGAATTCCCGGCCGATGCCATGGCCGCGTTCATCGCCGGCGGGCAGGACACCGGCGGATCGGACGCCGGCGTGGAGCGCGGGCCCGGCGGCCTGACCACCACACTGCTACGGGCACTGTTTGACCTGACGGTTTCCATGGCGGATCAGCTGGACTTCACGCGGGAAAACGTCCACGCCCTCATCAAGGTGATGAAGGTGGAGCCGCAACTCATGATCAAGATGATGGGCAGCGCCGAGGCCCGCGAGCACGAATTTGCGCACATCATCACCCAGCGCGAGGGCCTGGCCCCGGACGACCCGCGGGCCCTGCTGATTGCGAGCCTCTTCGGCACCATGTCCCGGCGGGCCAGCCAAACGTTCTTCTCCGAGGACAACGTGCTCAGCTACGCCGACATCCTGGCCGGCCACCTGGCCCAGGCCCAACAATTCTTCGTATTCTCCAAGCTGACCTTTGAAGGGACCAGATGAGCACCGCCATCAAGGCAGGGCAACCGCTCCTGTTGACCCAAAAGAGGATTTGGATCATCTTCTCCGCGCTCATTGCGGGCATGCTGCTTTCCAGCCTCGACCAGACCATTGTTTCCACCGCCATGCCCACCATCGTGGGCAAGCTGGGCGGCGTGGAGCACCAGACGTGGATCACCACCGCATACCTGCTGGCCACCACCATCGTGATGCCCATCTACGGCAAGTTCGGTGACATCCTGGGCCGCCGTAACCTCTTCCTGGCCGCCATTGCCATTTTCACCCTGGCCTCCATTGGCTGCGCGTTTGCCACCGACTTCTGGGGCTTCGTGATCTTCCGTGCCATCCAGGGCCTGGGCGGCGGCGGGCTGATGATCCTCTCGCAGGCCATCATCGCCGACATTGTCCCGGCCAACGAGCGCGGCAAGTACATGGGCCCGCTGGGCGCCATCTTCGGCCTGGCCGCCGTGGCCGGACCCCTGCTGGGCGGCTACTTCGTGGACCACCTGACCTGGGAATGGTGCTTCTACATCAACATTCCCGTGGGCATCATCGCCTTCGTGATCGCGTTCTTCACCCTGACCCTGCCGAACAAGAAGGCAGACAAAAAGATCGACTTCATGGGCGTGCTGTTCCTCTCCATCGCCACCACCTGCCTGATCTTCTTCACCGATTTCGGCGGCAAGACGGACGGCTGGACCTCGCTGACAACCTGGTCGTGGGGTGCCGGCCTGGCGGCCGCCGTCGCGCTTTTCATCTTTACCGAGGCGCGGGCGCAGGATCCCATCATCCCGCTGTCCCTGTTTAAGAACCCGATCTTCCTCAACTCCACTGCCATCGGCTTTGTCCTCGGCATGGGCATGTTCGCGGCGCTGGCGTTTGTGCCCACGTTCCTGCAGATGTCCTCCGGCACGTCCGCCGCGGAATCCGGCCTGCTCATGCTGCCCATGATGGCGGGCCTGATGGGAACGTCGATCTGGTCCGGCATCCGCATGACCAAGACCGGCAAGTACAAAATGTTCCCCATTGCCGGTTCCGTGCTGACCATCATCACCATGTGGTGGATGACCACGCTTTCCGCGGACACCCCCATCTGGGTCATTTGCGCGCAGCTGTTTGTGTTCGGTGCGGGCCTGGGCCTGATCATGCAGATTGTGGTCATCGTGGTGCAGAACTCGGTGCCGGCCGCGCAGCTGGGCACCGCCACGAGCACGAACAACTACTTCCGCGAAGTGGGGTCCGCCCTGGGCGTGGCCGTGTTCGGCGCCATGTTCACCTCTCGCCTGTCCAGTTCGCTGACGGAGCTGTTCACCAAGGCTGGCGCCTCCCCCGAACAGGCCGGCAAGTCGATGTCCACGCTGGATCCGCAGGCCATGGCGGCGCTCCCGCCGGCGGTCAAGGACGGCATCATCAACGCCTACGCCAACTCCCTGGCGCCCGTGTTCTGGTACCTGATCCCGTTCATGGTGGTGGCGCTGGTCCTGGCGCTGACCATGAAGGTCATCCCCCTCTCCGACACCGCCGGCATGGTGGCGCGCGGCGAGGCCATCGGCGGCGAGGAGGCGCTCCGGATGGAGACCGAACGCGCCGCGGGCAAGCCCGCCATGGCCACTGCGGGTGACACCCTCCAGCTCACGCGCGAGGACCCTGACCCTGCGGACCCGGCCACGGACAAACCGTAAGTAGAGCTGAGAAGGCGCGTGCCGGCGTCGTACTGCTTTCAGGTACGACGCCGGCACGCGCCTTTTGCGTCTGTCCCGCCTGGCGCTTTGGTTGGGCGGGCGGCTGTTACCAGAGGAGCGGGCCCTTGCGGTTGGGCGCAGCGTCACTGCGCCTGGACAGGGCCGGGTTCCCCTTGACGGCCACGGACCACGCCCCGAGCGCGAACCCAGCTGCCACCAGGGCGTCGAAGAGGACTTGCGTGGCACCGGCACCCGTGAGCAGGTGGACCAGCCCGACTGCCGCCAATGCAACTGCTGCGGCGGCCGCTAGTAAGGAGAGGATGAGCGCCCAGCGGGGCAGCTTTCGAAGTTCCTTCACAGCGGCCAACTCCTTGTGAATAGCACGAATGAAATACTTGCCGCCAGCCTACACCAGGCGGTTTTTGGGTCCATGGTGCAGCTCCTGCGAGCCGACGGGCCTGCACCCCGCAGGAGCTGCACCGTCGATTCTTGGGAGGGCTGCGACCCGCAGGTGGTGCACCACCGAATCAACAATGGTGGGGAGGGGTCCCAAACGGACTCCGAAGGTACAGATACGGTTGGCCGGCGCGGATTCGGGAGTTGGAATGGCACCTTTGAGGCACCGATTGGCCGCTGAGTATGCAGCGATGGCGACATAGGCCGGGTCTAAGTCGCCATCGCTGCATACTCGAGGGGAAATTCGGTGGCTGGGACCCGGATTTCGACAGGCTCAATCACCGAGTGCCCAAATGGCGCCCGCGACAATCGGTGGTGCAGCTCCTGCGAGCCGACGGGCCGGCACCCCGCAGGAGCTGCACTGCCGATTCCGGCTCAGCGCTGGTAGCTGGGTTCGCCGTCGAAGGCCAGGGCCCGCTGGATGCAGGCGAGGTGGCCGGGGCGCAGCGGCGGAAGCTCGTCTGTGGCGAACCAGCCCACGGCGAGGGATTCGTCGTCGTTCACCCGGGCGGTGCCGCTGACGTGGCGGGCGATGAATTCGATGTTCAAAAAGTCGCACACATCCCCGTTGGGGAACGTCACCGGCCCGACGGCGGCGATGCCGAGTAGGTGCTCAATCCGCGCCACGACGGCCGTTTCCTCGAAAATTTCGCGCAGCATGCCGGGGCCGGGCTCCTCGCCGGGTTCCAGGATTCCCGTGATCAGCGCCCAGCCGCCCGTGTCGGAGCGTTCGCCCAGGAGGACCCGGCCTTCGCTGTCAAAAACCACGCCGCGCACGCCGGGCAGCCAGAGGGGGTCGTGGCCGATTTTTTTACGCAGGTTGACGATGAATTCCGGTGAGCCCATGCCGCCAGCTTATCGAAGCGGTGCGGCCGGATCCGCGTTACCCCCTGGAAAGTGCGTGAAGTGGTGGAGCGTCGGGGAAAAACTCGCAAAAAGTGGTGGAGCGTCGCGGGAAAACCCCGCGAAAAGTGATGGAGCGTCGGTGGGCGGGCGGGCGGGCGGGTCAGGGGACGGGGAGCAGGAGCATGGTTGCCCAGGCGCCCGCCAGCATGGACGGGCCGAACGGGAGGTGCGACTTCGCCGTGCCCCTCCGTGACACGATGAGGGCCACGCCCCACAGCCCGCCCGCCACAAACCCGGCCGCCGCACCCGCCAGCACGTGCGTCCAGCCCAAAAATCCCAGGTAAAGGCCCAGCACGCCGGCCAGCTTGACGTCGCCAAAGCCCATGCCCGCCGGATACACCGCCCACAGCACCCAGTACAGTGCGCCCAATGCGGCGGCCCCGGCGAGTGCGCCCCACAGCTGCCCCGGCCGCCCGGACAGCACGGCCGCGGCGGCAAGCAGGATCCCGGCGGCCGGATATGCGGGCAGCACGTAGCGGTTGGGGAGGGTGTGCGTGCGGATGTCGACGGCGGAGAGCAGCACGCTCAACCACAGCAGGTACAGGCACGCGGCCACGGCGCAGACCAGTGCCAAGACGTCCGCCTCCCACAAGTCCGACAGCCGAGTGACCATAGCAGGATGCTACGCCATGGCGCCTCCCGCCGGGCGGCCAAACCGCGGCTCCGGCGTAAGCTGTGGATATGAATGGCCTACCCCTTACTGCTGACACATTTCGCCACCTGTGCCGGTCCTCGCCGTGGCGCTGGTCAAGCCTGCGCTTCGAGCTCCACCGGCGGGATGCTGCAGCGGCACGGGAGGCTAGCGCACGGGCCGGGGACCCGGCGTCGGACGCTGGCGTGGAGGCCATGAAGTTCTGGATCCGCCGCCCCGGGGCGCTCCGGGTGGAGACCCTGGACGGAAAGCTGCTGGCCAGCACTACCAAGATCAACAGCTCCAAGGACTCCCTGTTCATCAGCGGCAACCGCAAGCCGTGGCTGCTGCCGCCTGCCATGGCCAACCCGGTCAAGGACGCCGACGGCTTTGTGGTGCGCCGGCCGGAGGCCCTCTACGGCGAGCCCGCCTACGGTTCGGGGCGGTTTTCCGCGGCGCTGGACCCAGTGGAGCTGGCCGGCGAGCGCCCCGTTCCGCTGGAGGCGCCGTTTGCCAACGTGGCCGAGATTGACGGGATCGCCATGGTAGACCACCACGGGCGCCCGGCCGTGGACGCGATCCTGACGCCCAATCCGTCCTACAGGCCGCTGTTCCCGGCCGCGCCCCTGCTTTTCCCGGGGCGCACGGCGGTGCGGATCGACCTGGAGACGGCCGTGTGCGTGGCCAGCCAGTCGCTCGACGGCGACACCTCCGGCGCCGGGCACTGGATGGTGCTCCACGGGATCGACGAATACATGCTGGACGACCTTTTTGAGGAAGTCAGCATGGGCCTGACCGACGTCCGCTCACACATTCCCTGGGACCTGCCCGGCGCCTGACGCCCGCCTCCTCCCAACGCTCCCCCACCCCCTCCCGCACCCCTCCCCCTCCGCGAGCGGGCACTTAACGTGGATGTTTCAGCGCGGGATCCACGTTAAGTGCCGGTTCGGCGGGGGTGGAGGGGCGCGCGGACAGGGCAGCCGGCGTCGGATTCCTTCGCCAGGGCGCTGCGGCCACAATGACGGCCAACAGGGTCAACACAGTGCCGAGCACGGTGGCGGTGCCGACCGCCGCCGCCGGTGTCGGAAAGGCCACGTCGAGCAGCAGCGAGCCCATCAGCTGGCCAGCGACTGTGCCCAGGCCGAGCAGCAGGACGCCGATCCGCCGCACCAGCGCCGCACTGAGGAAGACCACCACGATGCCCAGCGGCCCGGCGCAATAGAGCCACCACTCGTGCGGCAGGGCGTGCGGCCGCGGACTGAAAGGCAGCTTGACCAGCCACGCGGCCAAAAGCACCACGGCGCCGGCGGCAAAATTGGTCAGGGTGGCCGTCAGTGGCGTGCCCGCCGCGGCGGCAATGCGCCCGTTCATCGCCTGCTGGAAGCCGTAGAGCAGACCCGCCAGCAAGGGCAGCAGAAGCAGAGACAGCGCCCCCGGGCCAAGCGCGGTGAACTTGGCGGAGACAGCCCAGACCACAGCTCCCAGGGTCAGCACTGAACCTGTCAGCCGCGGTGCGGTCAGGCGCCTCCTCCCGCCGGCGCCGAATCCGACCCTGTCGACCAGCAGCCCGCTGACCGTCTGCCCGGCCACCAGGGCAATGGTGAAGAGGGCCACGCCCACCATCCCGACGGTGACCCCCTGGGCGAATACCAGCGACGCGCCTATCGCGCCGGCCACCAGATACCAGCGCGGCAGCACCCGCCGGGCCAGGCCGCCGCGCAGGGCGGCCAATCCGCTCCGTCCGGCCCGGGTGCCGAGCGTCAAAAGAATCATCAGCAGGAGCCCCGAGCCAAAGCTGAGCAGCGCCGCGGCCACGCCGTCGCCCAGGCGCAGCCCCATGGTGCCCGTGATCCGGGATTGCACGGCGAGGGCGAGCCCGGCGACCATGGCCAGGCCGAGTCCGGCTGGCGCGGGAAGGGGTCGGTGCATGTGGGCGAGTCTATCGCGCAGCATCCCCCGGCAAGAATCAACGACGGCGTTCAGGGTCCGGTCCGTGCGCGGGGCCCCTTTTCAGCTGCCGAACGGACACTTAACGGGCATGTTCGGGCGGAACATCCACGTTAAGTGCCCGTTCGGCGAGAGGTGGGACGGCGTCAGATCTCGGCGCGCTCCAGCATTTCAGTGACCAGCGCGGCGATGGGCGACCGCTCGGAGCGGGTCAGGGTGACGTGGGCGAAGAGCGGGTGCCCCTTGAGGGTTTCGACCACGGCGGCGATGCCGTCATGGCGGCCCACGCGCAGGTTGTCGCGCTGGGCCACGTCATGGGTGAGCACAATCTTGGAGTTCTGCCCGATCCGGCTCATGACCGTCAGCAGCACGTTCTTCTCCAGCGACTGGGCCTCGTCCACGATCACAAAGGAGTCGTGCAGCGAACGCCCGCGGATGTGCGTCAGCGGCAGCACCTCCAGCAGCCCGCGCTCCAAGATCTCGTCCATGACGCGCTCGGACACCACGGAGCCCAGAGTGTCGAACACGGCCTGCGCCCACGGGTTCATCTTCTCGCTTTCGGAGCCCGGCAGGTAGCCGAGCTCCTGGCCGCCCACTGCGTACAGGGGCCGGAACACCACCACCTTGCGGTGCTCGTTGCGTTCCAGCACGGCCTCCAAGCCGGCGCACAGGGCCAGCGCACTCTTGCCCGTGCCGGCCCGCCCGCCCAGGGAGACAATGCCGACGTCGGGGTCCATGAGCAGGTCCAGCGCCAGGCGCTGTTCGGCGGAGCGCCCGTGCAGGCCGAACACCTCGCGGTCGCCCTTCACCAGGCGCACCTGCTGGTCGGCGCCCACCCGTCCCAGTGCGGAGCCGCGGGTGCTGGTCAGCACCAGGCCCGTGTTGACAGGCATGACGGCGGCCTCGGGAACCAGGGCGGCGCCGCCGTTGTACAGTTCCGCCATTTCGGCCTCGGCAATGGCCAGCTCCGCCACGCCTGTCCAGCCGGAATCCTGGACCAGCTCGTTGCGGTACTCCTCCGCCGCCAGTCCCATCGCGGAGGCCTTGACCCGCATCGGCAGGTCCTTGGAAACCACCGTGACGTTGGCGCCCTCGTTTGCCAGGTTCTTCGCCACCGCCAGAATGCGCGAATCATTGTCCGTGCCGCGGATCCCCGCCGGAAGCACCTCAGCGGAAACGTGGTTGAGCTCCACACGGAACGTCCCGCCGTCGTCCCCCAGGGGAATGGGGGCACCCAGGCCGCCGTGCTGTTCGCGCAGTTCGTCGAGCAGGCGCAGGGCGGTGCGGGCGAAGTAGCCCAGTTCGGGGTCGTGCCGCTTGGACTCCAGCTCGGAAATCACCACGATCGGCACAATGACCTCGTGTTCGGCAAAGCGCAGTATCGCGCGGGGATCGGAGAGCAAAACTGAGGTGTCGATGACGTAGCTGCGCAGTTTTTGCGCCATGCCCGCCGTCTCCCGTGCGATTTCCCCAAAATTCATCGTCTCAACCACGTCGGCTCCAGCCTTTCCGGGCCGGTGTTTCGCCCGGAAAATCAATAGGTACGGCGAGCGGAGTTGCCCTCCGTTAATGCCTAAAGCTACGCCGGGAATAGTGGCAATTTGGGACCTTCCCGGCGTGTTATTGGTGTCCATTGGGTAAATAATTGGCCCCGCCGCCGGCTACAGGATGACGGGTGTGGCCGGCGGTCGGGGCGGGCTCTTGTGGACATATTGGTTGAAAATGACCGACAGCGCCATCACGCCCACGGCGATCCACAGCGCATTCAGGTTCAGCGCCAGGTACGAAATGCCGCCGATGACCGAGCCGGTGGTCAGCGACAGCCACAGGGCCGCGTACCTGCGCCACAGCCGGCTGTCTCCCCCAAGAAGCGCATTGGCCATGTGCTGGCCCATTTTCACCAGGGTGCCCGTCATATACGTCAGGCCTATGCTGACCTCGCCATTGCGTTCAAAGATGAGGTTCTCGGCACCCATCGCCACCGCCATGATGGCCGGCGCCAGCCACCCGTCAAGGCCCAGGTCAAAAAGTACGACGGCGCACACCAGTGCCGCTGTCACGTACAGGAGCACTGCCATGCGCTTGCGTGACGGGACAAGCCTGCGCAGGATCGAAGCGCTCACCACACCCACCAGAAAGGCACCGACCAGTCCGAAAGCCGTGCCGAAACCCGCCCAGTTTCCTTCGGCCAGGGCAGTGCCGCCCCGGGTGGAGTTGCCGCTCATGAAGGAGACAAAGTAGCCGCCCAGGTGGATGAAGCCCACAGCGTCGACAAACCCGGCCGCGCTGGAGAGGACGGCCGCCAGGATCATTTCAGAACGATGGTGGCTTTGCAAGGAAACAGTGGCCTAACTGCCGAAGCGGCGGCTGCGCCCGGCGTAGTCACGCAGGGCACGGAGGAAGTCGATGCGGCGGAACGCCGGCCACAGGGCCTCACAAAAGTAAAACTCGCTGTAGGCGCTCTGCCACATGAGGAAGCCGGAAAGGCGCTGCTCCCCCGAGGTGCGGATGACCAGGTCCGGGTCGGGCTGGCCGCGGGTGTACAGGAACTTGGAAATGTCGTCCACGCCCAGGGTGTCCGCCACCTCGAGCATGGTGCGGCCCGCGGCGTCGGCGTCGTGCAGGAGTTCGCGGACGGCGTCGACAATTTCCCGGCGCCCGCCGTAGCCGATGGCAAGGTTCACATGGATGCGCTCATTGGCGGGCACGCGCGTGGTGAGCGAGGACAGGCGCTGGGCCAGGTAGTCGGGCAGCAGCTCCGGGGCGCCCATGGCGTGGACGCTGATGTCGACGTCGGCGTCGAGCAGGTCAAGGGTGTTGGCGATGATACCCATGAGCTCGTCCAGTTCCTCGGGCGAACGGCTCATGTTGTCCGTGGAGAGCATGTACAGCGTGACCACCTTGATGCCCAGGTCCTGGCACCAGCCGAGGAATTCCAGGATCTTGTCCGCGCCGGCCTGGTGGCCCTGGCTGGTGGGGGCGTTGAACTGCCGGGCCCAGCGCCGGTTTCCATCCACCATGACGCCGATGTGGCGGGGCACGCTCTTCAGGTCCAGCGAGCGGCCAAGGCTGCGTTCGTAGTAGTTGTAAAGGAATTTGGGCATCCGTATGGGGCGGGTCATCAACCGCATGAATGTGCACCAAACCTTTACGGATACGGGCCGGGCGGCCGGGGAAACGTACTTGTCCTAGATTACCCGCCGGGCCGCACATTCCGGACAGGCCGCGTTGCGATGCACCCGCCGCCGCCATGTTACTCATCGGTAACATATTCCCGGAAGGGATAGAATTGGGCCATGACGAGCACCCTTGCAGCCGATGCAAAACCCACCTGGCGCGGCTGGCTGCACGCAGGCATGGCGCCGCTGGTCCTGGCGGCCGGCTTGCTGGTGGTGGTGCTGGCCCCGGGCATGGCGGCGAAGGCGACCACCGCCATTTACATCGTTACCGGAGTCATGTTATTTGGCACAAGTGCGCTATACCACCGGATCGAGTGGAAACCGGGCACCAAGAAAGTGCTGAAACGGCTGGACCACAGCAACATCATGCTGGTCATTGCCGGTTCCTACACGCCGCTGTCGGCGCTGATGCTGCCACGCCCCACCGCCACCTTGCTGTTGTGGCTGATCTGGACGGGCGCCGTTTTGGGCGTGCTGTTCCGCGTGCTGTGGGTGGGGGCACCACGCTGGCTGTACGTGCCCATCTACGTGCTGCTGGGCGTGACCGCGGTGTTCTTCCTGCCGCAATTCTGGGCCGCCGGTGTGGCGCCCACGCTCCTAATCTGCCTGGGCGGTGCGTTTTACATTGCCGGGGCAGTCATTTACGGGATCAAGAAACCCAACTTCAGCGCCCGCCACTTCGGCTTCCACGAACTGTTCCATGCCTTGACCGTGGCCGGATTCGGCTGCCATTTCGCCGCCGTCGTGCTGGTGGTTTTCCCCTAGCCCCACCGTCCTCCCCTTCCCTACCGACGCTCCCTCACATTTTGCGGTGATTCCCTCAACGCTCCATCAGATTACGGGGTGTTTTTTGAGGACGCTTCGGCATCGCCCGTCAATATGCGGGCGGAGCCGATTCGAGGGCATGGCGGAGCAGCGCCTGGGCACTCCACCGCATGGACGCAAGGGCCTCGTCCCGGGACAGGCCGCCAATGTCGGTCAGCCACACCAGCGACTCGATTCCAATTGCGCTGCGAATGGCCAGCACCAAGCGGCGCAGTTCCGCATCTCCGAGCGCACCCCGCAGGGGATCGAGCGCTTCCGTGATCCAGGGAATGGCCCGGCCCTGGCGCAAAGGCAAGCCGCTGGCCGGGAGATCGGGATCCAGTGACAGCTTCAGCATGGTCCGCTGTTGGGCCTCGGTCTGAAGAATCATTTCGATGAACGTGGCGACGACGGCGTCAAGCCGCTCCGCGGGATTGTCGCCAGGGTTTTCCGGCAGCATGGAGGCACTCCCCGTTTCCGGATGGGCCGCGGCAAGCAGCTCCCTTTGTCCCGGAAAGTAGCGGTAGGCCGTGCTTCTTGAGACACCTGCGGCAAGGGCGGCCTCGTCCACGGTGGGGGTCTGGCCGTCGGCGACCATGGCCCGGGCGGCATCAACCAGGGCATCAAGGGTGCGGCGCTTCTGGCCGCTGCGGCCGAGTTCCAGGTAAGACCTTGACATGCAACTCATGGTACATCAGTCTTATTATAAGACATCAGTCCCATAAAAACATGTAGCCAACATCGAGGCGAGTCCCATGGACACGAAGAAGCACGCGAAGTCATTCATCCGCCAGCACGGAGAAGGTGAGCAGCGGTGGTTCTACGGCGGGGGAATCCACACCTGGCTCGCCAAGTCGGAAGAAACTGGCGGGGCATTCCTGATCAACCGCGACACGATGGCCGGAGGCAAGGTGACGCCCCTGCACATCCATCCTGACACGGACGAAACCCTGTACGTTCTCTCCGGTGAAATCCTCATGAACATCGACGGCGCCGAACAGCGGGTTGGCGCCGGAGGCATCGCCGTTGCCCTTCGCGGTGTGCCCCACGCGTTCAAGGCACAAGAAGGCGGCGCCAGCATCCTGTGCTTCCAGACTCCAGGCAATGCACAGGATTTCTATATGGGAGCCAGCGTTCCCCTGGACGCGGACGGCACGGGCGTTGTGGACTTCGACCGGGTCAGGGAATCCGGGCGCCTCAACGGCGGGATCGTCATTGTGGGGCCACCACCTTTTGGCTAGACGCCCAAAATGTGAGAGAGGATCGGTGGAATTCCCGCAGAAGGTGAGGGAGCGTCGAATGGAAGACCGCAGAAGGTGAGGGAGCGTCAGGGGATGAGGGTGTCAAGCTCCGCGGCCGTGGCCACTGGGCGGGCGCAGGCCATGTTGTGGCAGACGTAGGCCAGCGGGGAAGCGCCGGGCGCAGTGCCCCTGCCTTCCAGCAGCGGCACGGGCGGCGGGCCCGCGCCGTCCCACACAGCCACCACCATGCCGGGCGACGGCGACGCCCACGCCCGCCGTTCCAGCGCCTCCCGCTCCGGGCCCGGCAGGCCGACAATGGCAGTTTCCACGGGGCCCGCCGCAACCGCCTCGGCCACCGACAGCAGGCCCCCGGCCGAACGCGGCGCCCGCCGGGCCAGTTCCGGCAGCGACCCCAGCAGGTTTTCCGACAAGACTCGGTGGTCTACGGACCCCGTATAGGCCGCGTGGGTGGCCAGGGCGCCGGCCAGGAGTGCCACGGGGCTGGCGGTGGCGTTGTCGAAGGGGTCGGCAAAGCGCGCCCCGGCCGGAGCGCCGGCCAGCCCTCCCGAGGCCCCGCCCGGGCTGTTGAACACGGTGCCGTCCGCCAGAAAACGCTGCGCCGAGTCCAGCAGGGCCTCGCCCAGAGCAAACCATTCCGCGCTGCCCGTGGCCGCGTAGAGGGCAAAATAGCCGTCGGCGCAGGCCGCGTAATCCTCCAGCAACCCCTCAATTCCGCGCGCCCGGCCGGCGTGCGACACCCGCCTCAGCACACCCCCGTCCCAGTGCACCTCCCGCAGGTACCCGCCAAGCTCGACGGCGGCCGCCAGCCAGGCGGGCTCCCCCAGGACCATGGCGGCCTCGGCCAGGGCACCGAGGAGCATGCCGTTCCAGGCCGCCACCACCTTGTCGTCGCGCCCCGGCATGGTGCGCGCGGCCCTCATGGTGCGCAGGCCGGGCAGGAGCGCGTCCCACGCGGCCCGCTCCGGCGGAGTCAGCCCGCGGCCCGGGTGCAGGGGCGCGGCTCCCTTCGCCGGAATGTTCATGAAACGAGCGACGGCGGCTGCCAGGTCCGCGGGCTCCTGCGGTTCCGCGGGGGCCGGGTCAGCGGCGGCGGACAATTCCGCCGCCTCGCGGAGCTGGGCCAGGGTCCACTGGTAGCTGGCGCCCTCGTGGTGCACGCCGTCGATCACGGTGTCGGCATCCAGCGAGGAGGCGAAGGCGCCGCCGGGGAGGCGGAGCTCGGCCAGCAGCCAGCCGACGGTTTTATGGACAGCGCCCCGCGCCTCCGCGGCGGACAGCGGCAGGGGCAGTTCGGTGCTGTGGATGTGCTGAACCCCGGGCCCGGCGTCCGGGGCGGCGTCCGGCCCGGGCACTTCGGCGGGAATTTGTCCGGGCCGTGCCTCCGCCAGTCGGACCCAGTGCACCAGGGCGAGCAAGAGGCCGGCATTGTCGTACAGCATTTTCTCGTAGTGAGGCAAGGACCAGTCGGCCGTGACACTGTAGCGCGCAAAGCCGCCACCCACCTGGTCGAACAGGGCAGAGTTCACCATGGCGCCCAGCGTCCGCCCGGCCAGACCCGCAGCAACGTCCGGCGAACCGGCCGCTTCGCCACGAACCGTCCCGCCACCGCCGGACGCGGCGTGGCGGATCAGGAATTCCAGGGCGGGGGTGGGCGGAAATTTTGGGGCCGTGCCAAAGCCACCGTGCGTGGTGTCCTCGGCCCGCGCCATGGCCGCCACGGCAAGCGAGGCAGCCTCCCTGTGCACCGAAAATCCGTTCCGCGCACCATCCAAGCCCTGCACGGGAACTGGCGGCGCGGGACTGTCTGCAACGTCACTGTCCGTGCGGACCCGCCAGGCCGGATCGGCCAGCGCCGCCGCCAAGGCATCGGCGGTGGCCAGGACCTCGGTGCGGCGATCCGCCCACGCTTCAACCACGGCGGCCAGCACCTGTTTAAAGGACGGCCTCCCAGACACTGGCTGCGGCGGAAAGTAGGTGCCGGCAAAGAATGCCCGTCCGTCCGGGGTCAGGAACACGCTCATGGGCCAGCCGCCCTGGCCGGTCAGCGCCTGCGTTGCGGCCATGTAGGCGTCGTCCACGTCGGGGCGCTCCTCGCGGTCCACCTTGATGGCCACGAAATGCCGGCGCAGGTACTCCCCCACCTCCGGATCCTCGAACGATTCCCCGGCCATGACATGGCACCAGTGGCAGGCGGCGTAGCCCACGGACAGGAACACAGGCACCTGGCGTTCCCGGGCCTCGGCAAAGGCTGCGTCGTCAAACGGCTGCCAGTCCACTGGGTTGCCGGCGTGTTGGCGCAGGTAGGCACTCGGTTCGCCGGCAAGCCGATTCATGTTTGCCCCTTAGTTTTTGTCCACGTTCACGGGGGAAACGCCGCCGTCGAGCCCCTCGGCGCCTTCGGGACCCGGGTTCCCGGCACTCCCGGCACCCTCAGCGCCTCCCGGACCAAAGCCGGCGCCTTCAACACCTTCGGGACCAACGGCGGCACCCTCCGCCCGGGTGAGCGAAGTGTCGGCAAAGGCCGCACCTGCTTTCCTGGCGGCGTCGTCCGTCATGATGGGGATCACCTCATAGCCGGCCTTGGGGCCGTGGTCGCTCGGATCGCCGCCGGCAACCTGGGCGCGGTAGCGGACGCGGCGCACGCGCTTGACCATGTCGCGGATCAGGAAGAACATGATCGCCACGATGAATGCCATGGCCAAAAAGCCCAGAAAGCCGGGCCCCACCTGGTCGTCGGACAGGCCCGGGCGCAGGGTGGGGATTTGCGGGTCCGGGGTGGCGCTGGCGGCAAGGAACATCAGAGTGTGCACAATTTGTCTTTCATTTTATCCCCGGCGGTCTCGGTGCGATGAGGGAATCGTCCTGTTCCTATCGTAGGCCAGTAAACAGGTCGTTCTCCGGCGTGGTGGCGGGAACGCGGGACTCCACGAGCGAATAGTCCTCCCACGGCCACACCTTGCGCTGCATGTCCGGGCTGACGGCGAAAAAGAAGCCGTCCGGGTCCACCTGGGTGGCATGGGCGCGCAGGGCGTCGTCGCGCTTTTCAAAGAACTCGCCGCAGTCCACCTGCGTGGTGGTGGGGTGCTTGCTGACCGGCGGGGTGTGGCCTTCCGTGTCCGCCTCCAGCCAGGCCGCCAGGCGCTCCGCGTACGGGGAGGCCAGGCCGGCGTCCTGCAGCGCAAAGTGCAGTGCGCGGAAGCGCTGTGGGTTGAAGGCCAGGTCGTAATACAGCTTTTGCGGCTCCCAGGGCTCCCCCGCACCCTCATACAAGGCGGGGTCCCCGGCCGCGTGGAACGCCTCCACGGCAACCTTGTGGGCCATGATGTGGTCCGGGTGCGGATAGCCGCCGTTTTCGTCGTAGGACACAATCACGTGCGGGCGGAATCGGCGCACTAGGCGAACCAGCGGCGCGGCGGCGATCTCCAGCGGCTTGAGGGCAAAGCAGTTGGCCGGCAGGGGCGGGAGCGGGTCGCCTTCGGGCAGGCCGGAGTCGGTGAATCCCAGCCACTGGTGCTCGATGCCCAAAATGGCGGCGGCACGCGCCATTTCGAGCCGGCGGGCCCCGCCCATGTCGCGGCCCGAGTGGGCGTCGCCCTCCATGCGCGGGTTCTGGATCCCCCCGCGCTCCCCGCCGGTGCAGGTGGCCACCATGACGCGCACGCCCGACGCCGCGTAGGAGGCCATCATGGCTGCGCCCTTGCTGGCTTCGTCGTCCGGATGTGCGTGGACCGCCAGCAGGCGGAGCGGTTCGGCGGAGTGCCCCTCATTGGTGGTCACGTCGGCTACCTTCGATTCTTGGTCCTGTATGGGGTTCGTAAAAAAACTTGTGAAAAAACGCCTGCCGGAATGAACGCTAAACTTGTCATGTCCTCCCGCCCGGCCGCCGGTGCGGGCCGCCAGCGGAATGCCGCGGATCCAGCGGGGACACCGCGGATCAAGACAACAGTGGATGCAGTGACAAATTCTGATTCTCCAGCAGCTACCAGCGTAGCCAATCGTTACGGCACGCCCAAGCGGGCGATGTCCAAACGGGCCAAAATTATTGCCGTGGCCGTGGCGCTTGCCGTGGGCCTGACCTGGATTCTCTGGTCCGTGGTGGCGGGCAACACCGGCGTGGACCAGAAAGTGATCAGTTTCAAGGTGGTGGACCCCACACTTTCCACGGTGGACCTGACCATCACCAAGGACCCCGCCGCCACCGCCCAATGTGCCGTCCAGGCGCTCAATGAACAGTTCGCCGTGGTGGGCTGGAACATCCTCACGGTGGGCGCGAACGGGGCCGACGCCGGTATCAACAGCGGTCACACCACCTCAGTGACCGCCTCCGTGCGCACCACCTCCCTGGCCGTAACAGTGACGGTGGACAACTGCTGGATTGAGCACTGACGTCGCGATTCTTGGGAATATCCCGCTTATTGACTAAACTTGTAAATACTATCTTCACCCCGCTTGGCCAACCATGGAAAGTTCCGCGC
Source organism: Arthrobacter silviterrae (assembly GCF_011045165.1). Lineage (GTDB taxonomy): Bacteria > Actinomycetota > Actinomycetes > Actinomycetales > Micrococcaceae > Specibacter > Specibacter silviterrae. The sequence continues at coordinate 111,877 of NZ_JAAKZI010000009.1, read as the reverse complement.
AGGGACTGCGCACCTGATCCCCAGGTGCACACCGGCTCGGAACCGCCTCTGGCAGCGCCTACCGCGGGGTCTTTGCTTTTCTACGTTTATTCGAGGAGAACTACGTGCCTACAACCAACAGTGCGTCCGCTGCCTGGCTGACCCAGGAAGCCTTTGACCGTCTCCAGGCAGAGCTGACGCAACTTTCCGGCCCCGGCCGCGCCGAAATCGTCAGCAAGATTGAGCAGGCCCGCCAGGAAGGCGACCTGAAGGAAAACGGCGGCTACCACGCGGCCAAGGACGAGCAGGGCAAGATCGAGGCCCGCATCCGCCAGCTCAGCGAGCTCCTGCGCTACGCCCACGTGGGCGAGGCCCCGGCCGACGACGGCATTGTGGAACAGGGCATGCTGGTGGTGGCCACCATTGCCGGCGACGAGACCACCTTCCTGCTGGGCAGCCGCGAAGTGGGGACCGCCCAGGTTGAGGTGTTCAGCGAGCGCTCCCCCCTGGGTGCGGCCATCATGGGCCACAAGGTCGGCGACAAGATGAGCTACCTGGCCCCCAACGGCAAGACGATCGACGTGGAAATCCTCTCCGCCAAGCCGTACCAGAGCTAAGTTCCCCTTCCCCGGAACCAGGCCGCACGCAGTCCCCCCAACGGGCATTTAACGTGGATGTTTCAGCTGAACATCCACGTTAAGTGCCCGTTGGCGTGTGTGGAGGAGGTGACTGGCGTCGAGCGCCCAGGCTGGCTTAGTGCATTGAAGAACGACGGCGGCGCGCCAGTAGGAGGGAGGCGGTACCTCCCAGCAGCAACAGTCCGCCAACGGCAATGGCGGGGACAGCACCCTTGGCCCCGGTTGCGGCCAGCTGTTCCTGGTCCGCACCTTGGGGTGCCGCCCCGGGATCGGACACGGCATGGACAGCTGTCGGGGATGCCGCTGCCACGGTGGTTGGGGATGGTGCTGCGCCGTTGGCCGTGACGGTGACGGCCACGGCGGCGCCTGTGACCAGACTGCCATCCATATTGGTCTGAACGGGCGTCAGGTGGTGCAGCCCCAGGCCAAGGGCGGGACTCGCAGTGCAGGAAAACTGTCCGTCAGCGTTGGACTTGGCGGTGCACACGGGCGTGGTGCCGCCGTCGAGGATGGCAACTGTGGAGAAAATGCCGGCGGTGCCTTCGATCACGGCGCCACCGACACTGTAGCCGCCGTCGGCCGGCCTGGAAATGGCGGGCGTGACGGCCACGGTGATAGTGACGAAATCACCCGGCACTCCGTTCAAACCGCTACCGGTGGCGTACATGGCCGGAAAATAGTCCATTGTCCCGACCAGGAAGCGGTGCTGGGGCGTGCAGGTGTAGTTGCCGTCGGCCGCGACGGTGGTTGAACAGACGGCGTATCCGCTTCTCCCGTGAATAATGTCAAGGCTGGCGCCCGGCAGGCCGGTGCCGGTAAATACGGGGAGGTCGCCCACCACAGCGCCCGATCGCGGGCTGGTTATTGTTGGCGGACCGGAAATCACAGTGAAGCTGTAGGGGCCCGTCGCCTCAACTCCGCCGGATGCCTTGGTGAGCTCGGCGGTGACCGTGATGGGTCCGAGGGGCAGGGGTGCCGTTGGCACGCAGGAGAACGAGCCCGAAGAGTCGATAATGACTGAACAAATTGGCTGGTGGGCGGAGTCCAGTATGCGAAGCGTGTCGCCGGTAAATCCGCCGCCTTCAAAGGCCTGGGTCGGGGTAATCAATTCCCCGTTCATGGGAGACATGAACGGTGGCGCCGGCGCGTCAATCGTGACGGCGACTGTCCCACCCACCGTGGTGGAGGTGTCGGGGTTGGTGGCCGTGAGGCGCAAGACGTTGGGGCCCACGGGCAGGCTGGCCGACCCTGTGCAGGCAAACAGGCCCGCACCGTCAACGCTGGCGGTACACACCTGCTGGCCCGACTGCTCAGTCACTTCCACCAGCGAGCCCGGCTCGCCCGTGCCGCTGACCATGGGCGGCCCGGAAATGATGTCGCCTGCAGCTGGGGCGATGAACGCGGGCACTGCTGGCGCCACCGGTGCCATTGGCGCGGCCTGGGCCGGCAGGGCGGCAAATCCCATCATCGCAACGGCAAGCGCCGCCGTGGAAACAACCACCCCAAAGTGTTTCGGGCGCCAAAGAGTGCGCATTGAATACCCCATCCCTCATTCAATTGTGACAAAAATATGCGAGTGAAAAAGATTATCCACCTTAAGTGAACTAAGTCGCAGTTATTGCCGATTTTGCCACGACCTTCGCTGAACCCCGGCAACGCTCCCACGTTCCGACACCCACCCCGCACCCGCGCCCAACAAACCGACCGAGCGGGCACTTAACGTGGATGTTTCGGCGCAACATGCCCCTTAAGTGTCCGTTCGAGTGGATGGTCCAGGCCGTGGCTCAGGCTGCGGACATGGTACGGATCGGCGGTGCAGCTCCTGTCGCCTGAAGCCAGGCGAGCTCGCAGGTGCTGCACCATCGAATTTCAGAACTGGCACTCCACCCGGCAGCGCCACAACACCCCCACGAACCGGCACTTAACGGGCATGTTTCGGCGCAACACCCCCGTTAAATGCCCGTTCGCGCGGATTGGGGGTGGAACCGGAGGCTAGTGGACCACGATCGGCTGGAAGCCTTCTGCACGCAGGGCCGTCAGCACCAGTTCGCAGTGTTCGTGGCCCTTGGTTTCCAGGTTCACGGTGATGGAGACGTCGCCCATGGAGATGGAGCCGCCCACGCGGGTGTGGTCCACGCCGGTGACATTGGCGTCGTTCTCGGCAATGATGCGCGAGATGGTGGCCAGGGAGCCGGGGCGGTCGTTGAGCATCATACGCACCGTGAGGAAGCGCCCGGCCGCCGCAAGGCCGCGCTGAATGACCTTGAGCATCAGCATCGGATCGATGTTGCCGCCGGAAAGCACCACCACCGTGGTGCCCGGATTTTCAATCTTGCCCTCCATGAGCGCGGCCACGCCCACGGCACCGGCGGGCTCCACCACCATCTTGGAGCGCTCCAGCAGGAAGATCAGGGCCCGCGCCAGGGAGTCCTCGCTGACCGTGACGACGTCATCCACCAGTTCGCGGATGATCGAGAACGGCAGCTGGCCCGGCCGGCCCACGGCAATGCCGTCCGCCATGGTGGAGACCTTTTTCAGCGGCACCAGCGCGTCCGCGGCAAGGGAGGGAGGGTACGCCGCGGCGTTTTCCGCCTGGACGCCGATCACGCGGATCTCCCGGCCCAGCTCCTTTGCCCGCGCCTTGATCGCCACGGACACGCCGGCCAGCAGCCCGCCGCCGCCAACACCCATGATCACGGTGTCGACGTCCGGCACCTGCTCCAGGATTTCCAGCCCGATGGTGCCCTGCCCGGACACCACGTCCACGTTGTCGAACGGGTGGACAAACACGGCGCCGGTTTCCCGGGCGTAGCGTTCGGCCTCGGCGAGGGACTCGTCCACGTTGAAGCCGTGCAGCACCACCTCGGCACCGTGCCCGCGCGTGGCCGCCAGTTTCGGCAGGGCCACGCCCACAGGCATGTAGATGCGCGCCTTGATGCCCAGCGACTTCGCGGCCACTGCCACGCCCTGGGCATGGTTTCCGGCGGACGCCGCCACCACGCCGCGGGCCCGGTCCTCGGCCGACAGCCGCGCCATGCGGGTGTACGCGCCGCGCACCTTGAACGAGCCCGCGCGCTGCAGGTTCTCACACTTCAAAAACACCGGCGCGCCCGTAATCCGCCCCAGGGCCCGCGAACTCTCCACGGGAGTCTGGGCAATAATCTCCTGCAGCAGTTCCCGTGCGGCTTCAACATCGGCAAGGGTGACGGGGAGATCGCTGGTTGCGTTCACTGGGCTGTTCTCTTTCTGGTTATTTTTGGGGCGTTTGGGGGGCCGGGCACTGAGGCCTTACCCCGGGATGGGTGGTTCGGAGGGAATGGTCGACGCCGGTGCGCCCGTTTCGCCGCCGGGCGCGGCTGGCGCGGTGGCCGGGTCGGGCGCGGTGGCCGGGTCGGGCGAGGGGGCGGGTTCCGCCGGAACCAACGGTTCCGCCGGGGCGCCCGTTGAGGGGCCTTCCGGAGGTGCGGTGCTTGCGGGGGCGCCGCCGTCGGGCATTCCCCAAAGCCCGGCCAGGGCGGGATCGGCGGTCCAGCCGCGTTGGGCAATGTAGCGGATGAAGGAATTGGCGAAGGCCAGCACGGGCACGGCGAACAGGGCGCCGAGGATGCCCGCCACGCTGGAGCCGGCGGCCACGGCCAGGATCACGGCCACGGGGTGGAGGTTGACCGCCCGGCCCATGATGAACGGCTGCAGAAGGTGGCTTTCGGCCTGTTGGACCAGCAGCACAATGCCGAGCATGATCAGCGCGTTGACCCAGCCGTTGGCCACAAGGGCCAGCAGCACGGCCACGGCGCCCGTCACGAGCGCACCGACCACGGGGATGAACGACCCCACGAAGACCAGCACGCCCAGCGGCAGTGCCAGCGGGACCTGGATGATGGCGGCGCCGGCGCCAATGCCCACGGCGTCCACGGCGGCCACCAGGATCTGCACGCGCACGTAGTTGCCCAGTGACAGCCAGCCGCGCCGGCCGGCACCGTCCACGGCGGGGCGGGCACGGTGCGGGAAGAACCCGACAACAAAGGACCAGATCCGGTCGCCTTCGAGGAGGAAGAAGATGAGGATGAACAGGGTCAGCAGCAGGCCCGCGGCGAAGTGGCCGAAGCCGGTGCCGATGCCCAGTGCCTTGGAGAGGATGGCCGAGCTGTTGTTTTGGAGGGCGTCGAGCGCGTCCTTCAGGTACGTGTCAATTTGGTTGTCGCTCAGGCCCAGTGGGCCGGAGGTCAGCCAGGCCTGGATTTGGATCAGCCCGGTCACTGCCTGCTTGCTGAGGTCGGCGATGCCGGAAACCATTTGCCGGCCGGCCACGTACAGCCCGCCCAGCACCAGGGCCAGCAGCCCCAGTTCCGTGACGGCCACGGCCAGCCCGTTGGGCAGGCCGATCCTCCGCAGCCAGCGCACCACGGGACGCAGCAGCGCGGCAATGAGGGCGGCCACCATGAGCGGGATGACCAGGATGGTCACGTAGGACAGCAGCCACACGAGCATGCCCGCAACCACCAGGACCAGCCCCACGCGCCAGGCCCAGGCGCCTGCCGCGACCATGCCGAACGGGACAACGGGGGGCCTGGCGGGGAGCCGGCCCTCGGGTTCCTGCTGCAAAGGCATCATGGACCAATAATTCCCCATGTGGCAGCAATACTTAAACTCGCGTCCATTTCCCGGCGCGCGGCCGCTGGTGCACGGGCCGCGCAGCCCGGGCCCGCGGGCCCCGCAGCTCAGAGTCGGCTCCTAAAGCTCGGAGTCGATCCCCCACCGCATGGTGAACGATTCCCCGGGTTCAAGCCACCTGAGCCCGTTGCCGGAATTGAACGCGTTGGCCGGGCCGGTCATGGGTTCCATGGCCACGGCCAGCGAACGGCCCGGGAAGTCCGGGGTGATGAACACGTGGACGTAGGCCACGGAGGAATCGTGCCACAAACTTACGCTGCGCCCGTCCGGGGCCGACAGCGTGTGCCGGGCAACGCCGTCGTGCGGGGAAATTTGCGGGGAAACAGCTGTGAACGCGAGGTCCGTGAACGCAGTGTCCATGCGCAGTTCGCCCACGGGGCGGCCGCGGCGGAGGTCATGGGCATCGTCAACGGGAAGCGCCTGCGTGGGGATCATGCGGTGGTTGGCGGCGAGCCAGGTGGCGGCGTCGACGGTGATGGACAGCTGTTCCGTGGGGACATCCCCGAGCCGAAAATACGGGTGCGCTCCGAGCACAAAGGGCGCCCGCCCCGGGGAATCGTTGACCAGGGTCTGGGACACGCGCAGCGCCCCGGAGGGGGTGAGTTCATGGCGGACCTGGTGGCGGGCCAGGAACGGGTACCCGTGCTGGGGGTGGATGGCGGCCTCCTGCAGCACGTGGCCTTCGGACTGCTCCAGCACTGCATACCCCGTGTTGCGCAGGAGCCCGTGGATGGCGTTGTTGCGCGCCACCTCGGTGATGTCCAGCTGCTGCGCCTTGCCGCCGAGGTGCCACAGGCCCCCGTCCACGCGGTTGGCAAACGGCGCCAGGGTGATGCCGGCGGCGCCCGGTGCAATCACGGATTCGCCGTATGACTCCACCAGTTCCACGCCGCCGCGGTCATAGTGCCGCAGCCCGGCCGCCAGGGAAACGACGACGGCGGTGGCACCGGCACGGCGCAAGGTGTACTGGGGGCCCGTGGCAGCCCGCGGGCCGCTTTCCGCAAGGGGTGTGCTCATGGTGCAACGCTACCGCGCGGTGTGCGGAAACTTCGCCTATTTTTGCCCATGTTACTGCCGAAAAGTTGTAGTTAATGTAAGATTTTGTTTGAAAGTATGTGTTTTGAACATTTCAAGCACCATCCACTCCAACGGCATTCAACAAGACAGGGGCTAACATGCTGGCACCCGAACGCCAGGCACGCATCCTCAAGCAGCTTCAGGTCCACGAAGCCGTGCGCGTGGCAGACATCGCGGCAGCGCTGAACGTCAGCGAAATGACCATCCGCCGGGACATTGAATCCCTGGACGCGAACGGCCTGGCCCGCAAGATCCACGGCGGCGCCACGCGGCTGGCCCGGCTCAGTGCGCTGGAACCGGGCTTCCTGCTGAACGTGGACAAGGAGCTGGACGCCAAGCTCGCCATTGCCCGCGAGGCCCTGGAACTGGTCCGCCCCGGCATGACCCTGGCACTGACCGGCGGCACCACCACCTACCAGCTGGCCGTGCACCTGGCCGCGGCGCTGGAGGGCCTGGGCCACCTGACCGTGGTCACGAACTCGCTCAAGGTGGCCGAGCTCCTCTACCACCAGCAGGGACGCGCCGACTGCAAGGTCATTGTCACCGGCGGCGAGCGGACCCCCTCGGAAGCCCTGGTGGGACCCGTGGCCCGCGCGGCGCTGCACACCCTGAACACTGACATCTGCTTCATGGGCGTGCACGGGCTGGACGCGGACCGCGGCCTGACCACGCCCAACCTGCTGGAGTCGGAGACCAACGCCGCCTTCATCGAATCCACCCGCCGCCTGGTGGTCCTGGCGGACAGCTCCAAGTTCCACGTCCGCTCCCTGGCCACGATCGCCCCGCTTTCCGCCGTGGACACCATCATTACGGACGACGGCGCCGCCCCGGCCACGCGCGAGCTGTTTGCTTCCCGGGTCCCCACCTTCACAGCGGTGGCCGTTCCGGCCGATACCACCAAGAACCAAACCAGGAAGTCCTCATGACGATTGCCACCAGCACCCGCTTGGCCGACGGGCGCGAGCTCATCTACTTTGACGAGGGCTCCGCAGCGCACTCCCACACGGCCGTGGACACCCGTCCGCTGGACCCGCGCTCGGAGGAAAACACCGGCGAGCTGCGCTTTGACGCCCTGACCGGCGACTGGGTGGCCGTTGCGGCGCACCGCCAAACACGCACCTACCTGCCCCCGGCCGACCAGTGCCCGCTGTGCCCCACCACGGGCGCCAACCTTTCCGAGATCCCGGACTCCGCGTACGACGTGGCCGTGTTTGAAAACCGCTTCCCGTCACTGGGCCCGGCCGTGGGCACCATCCCGGAGCACCCTGGCTGGGGCACGCTGGGGCGCGCCTATGGCCGCTGCGAGGTGGTGGCCTTCACCTCCGAACACACCGGATCCTTCGGCGGGCTGTCCACAGAGCGCGCCCGCACCGTGATTGATGCCTGGGCCCACCGCACCGAGGCCCTGAGCGCACTACCCGGCGTCAAGCAGGTATTTCCGTTTGAAAACCGGGGCCAGGAAATCGGCGTCACGCTGCACCACCCGCACGGGCAGATCTATGCATATTCGTACGTGCCGCCGCGCAGCGCCGTCATGGCGGCGGCGGCCCTGGCGCACTTCCAGGCCTCGGACGGGCGTGAGACGCTGCTGGGCTCGATTGTGGAGCAGGAATCCGCCTCCGGGGAGCGGATGATCGCCCAGGGCCGGCACTTCAGCGCCTATGTGCCGTTTGCCGCCCACATGCCCCTGGAAATCCACCTCACCCCGCACCGCCACGTGCCGGACTTTGCCGCCCTGAACGATGCCGAGCGGGACGAGCTGGCCGTCATGTACCTGGACGTGCTGCGCCGCCTCGACAACCTCTACGACACGCCGACCCCGTACATCGCGGCCTGGCACCAGGCCCCCCTGGATTCCCTGCTGCGCCCGGCCGGCCGCTTCCACCTGGAGCTGACGTCCCCGCGCCGCGCGGCGGACAAGTTGAAGTTCCTGGCCGGCTCCGAGGCCGCCATGGGTGCATTCATCAACGACACCACCCCGGAGGACACCGCCGCCGTGCTGCGCCAGGTCTCCACCGCACCCGCCATTTCACCTGCCCCCTCCCAGGCTGCCGCCTTCGCGCCCGCGGCCGGCACCGAGCCGAAAGTCACCGTCAAATGAACCAGCCCCTGACCCCGGAAGCCATTTCCGAGGCCTTCACCACCGCGTTTGGACACGCCCCCGACGGCCTGTGGTCCGCGCCCGGCCGCGTCAACCTGATCGGCGAACACACGGACTACAACGAGGGCTTTGTGCTGCCGTTCGCGATCGACCGGGCCGCCTGCGTGGCTGTCCGCCTCCGCGGCGACAACACGGCACGGCTGCTCTCCAGCTACGGCGACGCCGGCATGGAAACGGTGGACCTGTCCACGCTTTCCCACGACACCATGGACGGCTGGACTGCCTATCCGCTGGGGGTGGTCTGGGTGCTGCGCCAGATGGGCGTGGGGATTGGCGGCTTTGACCTGTTCCTGCATTCCACGGTGCCGTCCGGGGCCGGGCTGTCCTCCTCCGCCGCGATCGAGTGCGCGGTGGCCTCCGCCTTCAACGAGCTGGCCGGGGCCGGGCTCTCCGCGAACGAACTGGTGCTGGTGGGCCAGCGGGCCGAGAACGAGGTGGTCGGGGCGCCCACGGGCATCCTGGACCAGTCGGCCTCGCTCCTGTCCACCGAGGGGCACGCCGTGTTCCTGGACTGCCGCACGCAGGAATCCCGGCTGGTCCCGCTGGACCTCGCCGCCAACGGCCTGCTCATCCTGGTGGTGGACACGAAGGTCACGCACGCCCACGCCACCGGCGGCTATGCGGCCCGCCGCGCCTCCTGCGAGCTGGGCGCGGAGGTGCTGGGCGTAAAGGCCCTGCGCGACGTCACCGCGGCGGAGCTGCCCGAGGCCGCCGGCCTGCTGGACCCGGAAACCTACCGCCGGGTGCGCCACATTGTCACCGAGGACCAGCGCGTGCTGGACACGGTTGCCGTGCTGGACGACGCCGGCCCGCGCGCCATTGGTGCCCTGCTCACCGCCAGCCACGCCTCCATGCGGGACGACTTCGAGATTTCCTGCGAGGAGCTTGACCTGGCCGTGGACACGGCGCTGGCCCACGGCGCGCTCGGGGCACGAATGACGGGCGGCGGCTTCGGCGGTTCGGCCATCGCGCTCATCCCGGCGGCCGAAGAGCCCGCGGTGCGCGCCGCCGTCGTCGGCGCCTTTGCTGCAGCCGGCTTCACGGCCCCGGACATCTTCGCCGTCTCCCCCGCCCAAGGCGCCCTCCGGGTGCTGTAGCTTAAGCGAAAAGACGGGCCTCGACAGGCTCGACCACCGGTGGTCGAGCCTGTCGAGGCCCGTTTTTTCTTGGAGTTAGTCGTTCCCTCGAAGGATGGCCAGCAGGCGCAGGATCTCCACGTACAGCCACACCAGGGTCACCGTCAGGCCAAAGGCGGCCGTCCAGGAGTACTTGGCGGGCAGGCCGTTCTGGACGCCGCGCTCAATGGAGGTGAAGTCCACGATCAGCGAGAACGCGGCCAGGCCGATGGCGAGCAGGCCCAGGACAAAGCCGAAGGGAATGGTGGTGCCGGGAATGTCCATGCCGCGCATGCCCCACGGGTTGCTGGTGGCGCCGAACATCATCATGCCCAGGTTGATCAGCGAGAACAGCGCGTAGCCGCCCAGCGCAATCATGAAGAAGCGGGTCATTTTCGGGGTGGCGCGGACCTTGGCGTTGCGGAACAGCACCAGCGTCACGGCGAACACGCTCAGCGTGCCGATCACGGCCTGGAGCACAATGCCGGGGTACATGTTCTCGAGGAAGCCTGACAGGCCGCCCAGGAACATGCCCTCAAAGGCGGCGTAGCACAGGATCAGTGCTGGCGAGGGCTGCTTCTTGAAGGAGTTGACCAGGCCCAGGACCAGGCCCACAATCATGCCCGGGAGCATGAGGATTGGCACGATCCAGCCCAGTGCGGCGCCCACGAGGACCAGGGCGAGGGTGCCCACGGTCTTCATGATGACGTCGTCGTAGGTCATGCGGCCGGTCTGCTGCGCATTCGCGGACGGCTGGTTGTACATGTCCTGCAGCTGCTGGGCGGAGAACTGGCCCTGGGCACCCATGGTGTCCGTGCCGCCGCTCAGGAAGCCGCGCCGTACGGCCGGCGAGTCCTTGAAATTCTTGTTGTTGGCAAAGACCGGGTTTCCACCAAGTGCCATGGTGCTGATTCCTCCGAAATAGGGGGTAAATAGTCTTTTCAGTCTACCCAGTACCACGTGTGGCCACTAATTTTGGTTCCCTGTACGGGATTAGTTGTCTGGTACCCCAGGTCGGACTCGAACCGACACTGAATGGATTTTAAGTCCACTGCCTCTGCCATTGGGCTACTGGGGCGCAGGGACGCACGCGTGCGGGCTGCTTGTTTAACATTACTGGATTCGGTGCGGGCGCCGGAACCGGTGCGGCTGCGCGCCGTCAGAGCCTGTTGAAGGGTTCGGCGTAGCGAAAACGCCCGCGGATGCCAGGGTGGAAGGCGGCCAGGGGGAGCGCCATGAAGTGGGAGCCCCAGGACGGGTCGGGCGAGGCGATGCCCACTGAATCCGCCGGGACGAAGCCAAAACGCGGGTAATATTCGGTGCTGCCCAGCAACACGATGGCCGGCTCCCCCAGCCCGTTCGCAGCCCCGATGGAGGCCTTGACCAGGGCCGAACCCACGCCCCGGCCCTGCCGCGCGGGAAGCACGCCGAGCGGACCCAGGCCCAGCGCGGGGTTGTCCCCAATCCAGGCGCGGGTGCTGATGACGTGCCCCAGGACGGCCCCGTCCGGGGATTCCGCCACGAGGGACAGCTCGGGGATGTATTCGCGGGCGGCAAACAATTCCCGGAGCAGGTGGGCCTCGACACCCTCCGGGAAGGCGGCCTCGATGAGTGCCAGGATTTCCGGCCGGTCGGGGGCCCGCTCTCGACGAATCATCATCGGGCCAGTCTATTCCGCCGCGCTGCGGCAGCTGCGCCAGGGAACCCGGCCACGTTCTGCCTTTTAACGGCCGACGGCGGCACTCCCGCAGGTGGGGAGGGCCGCCGTCGGGCGTGGAGACGGGGACTACTTGGAGGCAGTGGCCTCTTCCTTGGCCTCAGCCTCGGCCGGTGCAGCCTCGGCCGGAGCGGCCGGAGCTTCGGCCACCGGGGCAGCAGCCGGAGCGGCCTCAACAGCCGGGGCCGGGGCAGCGGCCGCAGGCTTGGGCTTCGGGGTGGCAGCGGCGGCAAAGGAGCCGCGCGGGTCGGCCAGGTTTTCCAGCTGGGTGAGGTCGCGGCCGGCGAACATGGCGACGAACCAGTCGGTCAGCACGCGGTACTTGCGTTCCACGGTGGGCATGGCCAGGCCGTGGTAGCCGCGGTGTGCCACCCAGGCCAGCGGGCCCTGGAGCTGAATGCCCATGATCTTGGCGACACCCTTCCACTGGCCGAAGCCGGCAACAGCACCAAGGTTCTTGTGCTTGTAGCCCTTGAGCGGCTTGTTGAAGCGGCTGGCCCACAGGTTGGCGGCGAGGCGCTTGGCCTGGCGCAGGGCGTGCTGCGCATTCGGCACGCAGGTGCCGTCCGGCAGGCCGCCGGTGACATCCGGGACGGCTGCAACGTCGCCGGCTGCCCAGGCGTTTTCAATGACGCCGAACTCGCCGGAAACCTGCAGGTTCACGTTCACGGAGACGCGGCCGCGCGGCTCGATCGGGAAGTCGGTGGAGCGGACCATGGGGTTGGCCATGACGCCGGCGCACCAGATGAGGGTGTCGACGTCGAACTCGCCGGCAGGGGACTTGTCAGCCATGTTGATGAGCTGGAGGTGGTTGTTCTCGGCATTGGCCAGTGAGGTGTTCAGCAGCACCTCCACGCCGCGGCTGCGCAGGTGCTCCACAACCCAGATGGCCTGGGCTTCGGTGACCTCGGGCATGATGCGGCCCATGGCCTCAACCAGCACGAAGCGCAGTTCGGACTGCTCCACGCGGTCGTTGAGCTTGACGGCGTCGCGGGCCATGTCCTCGAGCTCGGCGATGGTCTCGATGCCGGCAAAGCCGCCACCCACCACAACAAAGGTCAAGGCGCGCTGGCGCTTGGCCGGATCGGTCTCGGTGGAGGCCTTCTCAATGAGGGACAGGACCTGGTTGCGCAGGGCAACAGCTTCCTCGATGGACTTCAGGCCGATGCCGGACTCGGCCAGGCCCTTGATCGGGAAGGTGCGGGTGATGGCACCGGCAGCCACGACCACGTCGTGGTAGCCCAGCTCGAACGGTGCGCCGCCGTCGGCCGGGGCCACAACAGCCTTGCGGTTCTCATGGTCAATGGCGGTGACGGAACCCTGGATGAGCTCGGTCTGCTTGAGGTGCTTGCGGTGGGAAACCACGGCGTGGCGGGCCTCGATGTTGCCGCCGGCCACCTCGGGCAGGAACGGCTGGTACGTCATGTAGGGCAGGGGGTCGACCAGGGTGACGATGCCACCGGACTTTGCGATTTTCTTCTGCAGCTTGAATGCAGTGTAGAGGCCTACGTAGCCGCCGCCGACTACAAGGACGCGCGGGCGGTCTGAAAATGTGGGAGTGTGTGCCATGACTCCATCATACAACCTTTGTGAAAACATTCACTTATGAGTTACACGGGGACGTCATCGACGGCGTTCCGCGGTGTCAGTGCTTGCGCCGGGCCAGGAAAAGGTGGGTGGCCCCGCCTGCCAGGATGAGCACCAGCAGGCCGGAAAAACCCAGCACGATTGCCTGCGGCGCGGCACTGGTCAGCTTGGCCGCATCGAGGGCCTTGGGCACCGGCCTGTCGCTCAGGGTGGGCTCCGTGGCGGGGGCGGTGCTGACCGTGGCGCCCTTGGCCGGCGGCGCAACCTGGCCGCGGCGGTGGACGCGGATCCAGTCCGCAATGCTGCCCAGCGGATTGGCCTGCACCAGCGGCACGTTGGCCGTCAGGGCGGCTTCGGCGTCGAGGATGCCGTAGCCGTAAATCGCGTTGGGCGTGCCGCCTCCCTTGGGCTTGGCCGTGGAAATGATGCGGTTGATCACCTGGGCGGCGGACATCTGCGGATACTTGGAACGGATCAGGGCCGCCACCCCGGACACTATGGGTGCCGCGCCGCTGGTGCCGCTCCACCGGGCGTAGCCGCCACCGGGCAGCCCGCCGGCCAGGTCCTCGGCGGGGGCGCTGACGCCGATGCTGATGCCCTGCGAGGACGAATCGACACTGGCCGTGCCGTCCTTGTCCAGCCCGCCCACAGCCAGCACGCCGGGGATGGTGGCCGGTGCGCCCACCTGTTCGCTGCCCGACTTGCGGTTGCCGGCGGCCGCCACAATCACCACGTCCTTCGCCTCGGCATAGGCAAACGCCGAGTCCCAGCTCTCCGGCCAGGCGGTGGACGTGCTGCCCAGGGACATGTTGATGACCTTTGCGCCGTGATCCACGGCCCACCGCACCGCCGCCGGGATTTGGTCGTCAATGTTCTTCCCGGCAGGGTTCTCGCTGCCCAGCCACACGGAAATGCTCAGCAGCTCCGCCTTGGGCGCCACGCCGATGACGCCGTCGGGCCCGGCCCCCACCTGGCCCGAGGCGCCCGCGGCACCCGTGGCACCGCCGGTGGCCGACGGGCTGGGGTGGCCGCGGCCCGCCAGCATGGTGGCCACCAGGGTCCCGTGCTCGGGTTCGGCCCCCACGCCCTTGGTGCCCCCGGCCGCGCCGGAACCGGACATGTCGATGCCGCCGGCCACGGCACCTTTCAGGTCGGGGTGGCTGGAGTCAATGCCGCTGTCGATGACGGCCACCTTGACGCCTTCGCCCTGCGACACATTCCAGGCCTGCGTGATGCCGTACTGCCCCAGCCAGTATTCACGGCTGCGGATGTCGTCCGCGGACGCGGCGGCGGCCCCGGCGAAGACCATTGCGGCCGCGAGGGCCAGGGACAGCGACGCCGCCCTGAACCTGCGGGCGCGTCCGTGCGGCGGGCATGTCACTTCAGGCATGGACGCTCGTTTCCGTTGCTGGTTCCCGTGCGGGGATGTGCGGCCCGTCAGGGGAGGTCCCCGGCCGCTCCCAGGGCGATTCCGTCCAGAATATCGTGCTCGCTGGTGGTGGCGGACGCAATCCGCCCCGCGGTGAGGATGGCAAGCCTGCGCAGCACGGTGCGCCAAATGAGCGAGCCGGCGCCAATCACGTCCACCCGGCCGGGGTGCATGAACCCCAGCGCCGCCCGTTCTGCCCGCGTCATTCCCAGCAGCTCACTGGCCGCGAGGTCCACCCTGTCCAGAGGCACGACGGCGGCATGAATCGCCTCACGGTCATAGCTCGCCAACCCGAGGGCCTGGGCCGTGATGGTGGTGACCGTGCCGGCCACGCCGACCACCCTTGTCACGTCGGCCAGGGGCACCCCGGCCAGCACGTCCAGCAGTTTGGCTTCGACGGCGGCCTCCGCTGCCGCAACTTCCGTTTCCGTGGGCGGGTCGCTGCGCAGGTAGCGTTCGGTGAAGCGCACACAGCCCATGTCGGTGCTGGTTGCGGCCTGGACACCGCGCGAATTGCCCACCACAAACTCGGTGCTGCCGCCGCCCAGGTCAACCACCAGGACCAGCTCGTCATCCAGCGCAGGCAGCACGCTCACGGCCCCGGCGAAGGACAGCGCAGCTTCCTCCGCGCCGGAGACCACTTCCGGTTCCACGCCAACACGGGCCTTGATGCCGTCAACGAACACGTCCCGGTTGCCGGCGTCGCGCGTGGCACTCGTGGCCACAAACCGCACCCGCTCCACGTTGTTGGCCCGGATCAGTGCCGCGTAATCCTCCGCGGCGGCGAAGGTGCGCTCCAGTGCCTCGGGCGCCAGCATGCCGGTGGCGTCCACACCCTGGCCCAGCCGCACCACCCGCATTTCCCGGTGCACGTCAGTGAGCGTGGTGGCGCCGCTGGCCGTGGTGACATCGGCAATGAGGAGGCGGATGGAATTCGTTCCGCAGTCGATCGCGGCTACGCGCATGTCTGCAACCTTTGAGTTGGGGTGGATTTTCGGGACGGGCGGGCAGTCAGCCGGCCTGGGCGCCGCCGTCGTTCTTGGCATTGAGGTTCTTCACGTGGCGGCTGAGGTCCCTGCTGGGGACTGCGGCGGAATCGTCCCAGGCGCCGGCGCAGCGGCACTGGTCAGGGGTCCACCAGGGGGCCAGCGCGGCCACCGCCTCGTCGCCGAGGGGGTTGACGCCGGGACCGGCCGCCAGCGCGTGGCCCACCAGCACATGCAGGCACTTGACGCGGGTGGGCATGCCGCCGGCGGAAATGCCGTCGATTTCCGGAACGGGGCCGGTGCCTGCGCGTTCGCCGATTTCCTGGCGGGCGGCAATGTAGGCGTGGTGGGCGGCCAGGTAGGCGGCTGCCAGCTCGGGGTCGCTGTCCAGCCGTTCCGTCATCTCATTCATCAGCCCTGCCGCCTCCAGGCGCGACGCCGCCGCCGTCAGCACCGGATGCGTCAGGTAAAACGTGGTGGGAAACGGGATGCCGTTGCCGAGCCGGGGCGCCGTGGCGGCCACCAGCGGGTTGCCGCACACGCAGCGGGCCGGGATTTCCACCACGTCCCGGACCGGCCGGTTGAGCTGGCGGCTGAGGGTGTCGAGATCGTGTTGCGTGGGCGTGCGCCCGCTTGCGGCGGGGCTGGGCGTTGCGGGCACGGCGGCCTTTCCTTGGGGCTGTTCTGCTGCGGGGTCTCGGTTGGCTGTCCGGGGCCCCTGTGATGTCCGACGGCGGCCCCTTGGCGTCTGGGACTTTCGGGGCTTCCTTGGTTCCTTGGCTTCCGGGGTCACCCCGGGCAACCGGGGTTCACCCCGGGCAACCGGGGTTCACCCCGGGCAACCGGGGTCAAGCTGCCATTTTACCGTGGACGGCGGGCGTCGTGGTGCTATCCCGCGGGCGCTATCCCGTGGGCGCCGTTGCCGGCGCGGTGGCCTTGGGCGCCGGCGTTGCAGCCTTGGGCGTTGCAGCCTTGGGCGATGCAGCCGGGGTGGACACCTTGACCTCCGCCGACTTTTGGACCGAGGCCCACAGCCCGTCCACCCATGGCTGGGTGGTGACAACGGTGGCGTTTTTCGCGGAGGTGGCCGTCCCCGTCGTGGCCGCTGTCCCGTCCGCGCCGGCCAGGCCGTTGGCGCCGTAGACCCAGTAGCCCGTCTCCCCCGGCATCAGCATGCTGACCCTGTCGCGGGCCTGCTGCCGGACGTATTCGGGGTCGTCCCACCGGGCAAGCTCCTGCTGGAAGGCACCCTGCTGCGCCGTCTTGGTGGCGATGTCCTGCTTGAGGGCGGAGATTTCCGATCGCTGCTGCATGAAGGTGTGGATGTTCGGCGCCAGCAGCACTGTCAGGACGGCCATGACCAGACCCACCACCAGCAGCCGCCCGTTGAAGGACCTGGCCGGGACGGGCGTGGCAGCTGCCGCACGGGCGCCGTCGTCGTTCTTGGGGTTGGCGGTCCCGGAACCGGCGGGCACGTGCCCGGCCTTGGGGGCTGTGGGACCGTGGGCTGTGGGGCCGTGACCCGCATGGCCGGGGGCTGTGTGGCCCCTGTCCTTGGCGGCCCCGCCCTTGGCCGGCTTGCCCGCCTGCCCCGGCGCGCCGTTCACCCCGGCATGGAACTGTGCGCTGGGCACTTTGGGACGACGCGTGGCCATGGTTCTCCTGAAACTATCGCGGTTGCCCCGGGCGGGAGGGGCCGACCGGGCCGTTAAACCCGGACGGGCCGGCAACGTGGCTTAGGTGTGTATTCCACCTTAGCCAGTTGCCGGCCCGCCAGCCGCCATTGGCGCGGCCATGGCGCCCGGTGTGCCGGGATTTTGCGCCGTCGGCTGCTGTTTTGGGGCCTGGTGGGGCTATGCCTTGAAGCGCGGGAAGGCGCTGCAGCCGGCGTAGCGGGCAGCGTCCTCGAGGTCCTCTTCGATGCGAAGCAGCTGGTTGTACTTGGCCACGCGCTCGGAGCGGGCCGGCGCGCCGGTCTTGATCTGTCCGGCGTTCGTGGCGACGGCGATGTCCGCAATGGTGGTGTCCTCGGTTTCGCCGGAGCGGTGCGAGGTGATGGTGGTGTAGCCGGCGCGCTGGGCCATGGAAACGGCGTCGAGCGTCTCGGTCAGGGAGCCGATCTGGTTCACCTTCACCAGCAGCGAGTTGGCCGTCTTGGACTCGATGCCGCGGGCCAGGCGCTCCGGGTTGGTGACGAAGAGGTCATCGCCCACGATCTGGACCTTGTCGCCGATGGCGTCGGTCAGGGTCTTCCAGCCCTCCCAGTCGTCCTCATCCAGGGGATCCTCGATGGAGACCAGCGGGTAGTCGCGGACCAGCTCTTCATAGTAGGCGCTCATTTCGGCGGCCGTGAGGGACTTGCCCTCGAACTGGTAGGTGCCGTCCTTGAAGAACTCGGAGGAGGCAACGTCCAGGGCCAGGGCAACGTCCTTGCCTGCCTCGTAGCCGGCGCGCTTGATGGCTTCCAGGATCAGGTCCAGGGCAGCGCGGTTGGAGGGCAGGTTCGGGGCGAAGCCGCCCTCGTCGCCCAGGCCGGTGGAGAGGCCCTTTTCCTGCAGCACGGACTTGAGGTTGTGGTAGACCTCAACGCCCCAGCGCAGGCCTTCGCTGAAGGTGGCCGCGCCCAGCGGGACAACCATGAATTCCTGGATGTCGACGTCGGAATCGGCGTGGGAGCCGCCGTTGAGGATGTTCATCAGCGGCACGGGCAGGACGTGGGCGTTGGGGCCGCCCAGGTAGCGGTACAGCGGCAGGTCCGCGGAGACGGCGGCGGCGCTGGCCACGGCCAGGGAAACGCCCAGGATGGCGTTGGCGCCGAGCTTGCCCTTGTTGGGGGTGCCATCCAGTTCCAGCATCATGGAGTCGATGAGGCGCTGCTCGGTGGCGTCGATGCCCACCAGTTCCGGGGCGATTGCCTCCAGCACGGCCTCGACTGCCTGCAAAACACCCTTGCCCTGGTAGCGGGCCTTGTCGCCGTCGCGGCGCTCCACTGCCTCGAAGGCACCCGTGGATGCGCCGGAGGGGACGCCTGCGCGCCCCACTGAACCGTCAGCCAGGAGCACCTCGACCTCAACGGTCGGGTTTCCCCGGGAATCCAAAATTTCGCGTGCGTGAATGGCTTCAATGAGTGCCACGTATTGCTCCTTTTTTGAGCTTCGAGCGGATATAGGTCGACCTCGCTGTCGGGACAATCCTAACTGCTCGGCGTGATCCGGCCCTCTTTAATACGCCGGCGGCGTCCCTTCACGGGCAATGTTGCGGGGAACCTGCGGGAAGTTGCGGGGAACTTGCACCGATGCTGCAGGTGGAGGCCGCAATCCCTTGCCGGGCGCGTGACTGAATCCCTGTCAATTTGCTGGGAATTACGCTCCAACTCTTGTTCTTTATGAGAATAGCGATATATCGTTAACTATCGGTGAACGGGTTGCCATCACGACACCCGGGCAACCGACGGCCGAACCCCCTGAACGGCCCCATCCCCAAACCATTCCCAAAAAATCAAGGACTTTCCACCATGAATGACATCAACAACCAACAAGACAATGATCCCGCTGGCGGACTGCCGGAGGACGTCGGCGGGCCCGGCTTTGGCGGGCCCGGCTTTGGCGGGCCCGGCTTCGGCGGGCCCGGCTTTGGCGGGCCCGTCTTTGGCGGGCCCGACGCCGGCCACCACGGTCCGCACCACGGCCACCACGGCGATTTCGAGCACCACAGCGCCGAGCACCACGACGACTTCGAGCACCACAGTGCCGAGCACCACAGCGCGCACGATGACGACTGCCCAGACGACGATTCCGGCCACCACCATGGCCCGCATGGCGATTTCCGCCCAGGATTCGGACGGGGCTTCGGCCCGCGCGGCGGAGGTTTCGGCCCCGGCTTCCGGCCTGGTTTCGGCCCGGGCTTCGGCCCGCGCGGAGGCGGCTCCGCTCCCCAGGACGACGACGGCGACTTTGGCCCGCATGGCGACTTTGGCCCGCGCCGCGGTTTTGGCCCCGGTCCGGGCCGCGGATTCGGCCCTGGATTTGGTCCTGGATTCGGTCCCGGACTGGGCGGCTTCGGCCCGGGCTTCAAGGGCGGTTTCGGCCGTGGCGGGCGTGTCCGCAAGGGCAACGTGCGCAGCGCCATCCTTTCGCTGCTTAGCCAGCACAGCTACAACGGCTACAGCATGATCGGCGCCATCGCCACCCACACCGACGGCGCATGGCGTCCCAGCCCCGGATCCATCTATCCAGCCCTGGCCTCATTGCAGGCCGAAGGGCTCATCGAGTCCACCGGCAAGGGCAAGCGGACCGAATTTGAATTGACGGAGGCCGGGCGCACGTACGTGTCCGAGCACCCCGAGGAAATGGCCGCGGTCTGGGCCGACGTCAGCGAGGAAGCCGGTGCGGGCACCGAGTTGCGCCAAAGCATCAGCAAGCTGATGGGTGCAGTGCAGCAGATCGGCTTGGCCGGCACGGAGGAACAGGTGAAGGCCACCACCGAGGCCCTCGACGCCGCCCGCCGCACCATTTACAAGCTGCTCGCAGACTAACCCCGCCGCACGGGCTCCCTACCCCGTCACGTCCCACCGCCACACGGGCACCCCACCCCACCGCCGAACGGACACCCCACCCCACCGCCGAACGGACACTTAACGTGGATGTTTCCCGCAAACATCCACGTTAAGTGCCGGTTGGCGAAGAAATTCCGGGTTCCAAATCCGATTCGAATCGGCAGAGCAGCTCCTGCGAGCTGGACGACGGTTTGCCCGCAGGAGGTGCACCATCGATCCCCGACACCTCTCCATGCCCGCAGGAGCTGCACCATCGATCCCCGACACGGGCCCCTCGTCCGGCATTACCCCCTACGCCCCACGCCGAACGGACACTTAACGTGGATGTTTGCTGCAAACATCCACGTTAGGTGTCCGTTCGACAATGTGGCTTGCTTGGTCCGCCTCGCCGCAGCCTCGCCGCCGCCTCGCCGCCGTCGTGCTTCCCCCCGCTGACCGAGCGGGCTAGGGCTGCTGGAACCTGCGGACAGCCGTCCGCAGTGCCCGCTCCGCATCCAGGCCCTGCGCCCGGGCGGCCCTCACCACGTCGAACAGCAGCTCGCCGAGCTCATCTTCCGTTTGCGGCGGGTCCCCCTGGGCTCGACTGGCCCGGCCATCGGCGCGGCCCTCCACGCGGTCCAGGGTTTCGGCCGCGAGGGAAAGAGCCGGCAGGGACGCCGGGAGCGAGTCAAAAACCGTATGTCCCCGCGGCTTCTCAACCGCCTTGGCCGCCTCGTAGCTTCGTTCAATCTCCGCGATGCTTTCCGGAAAGTGGTCCTGCAGCGACCCGTCCGGGCGGAAAACGTGGCTGTTGCGCCGGACCAGCTTTGCCCGCAGGGTCTCCGCCACGTCGGCCAGGGTGAATCCGCCGGTCTCGGACTGCAGCAGGGAATGGAGCATGACCTGGTACAGCACGTCGCCGAGCTCGCCCTTCAGCGCGTCGGCGTCGAGGGGGCCCGGCGCCTCAACCACGTCCGCCAGCTCATAAGCTTCCTCGATGAGGTAGGCCATGAGAGATTCGTGTGTCAGCGCCGCCGTCCACCTGCAGTGCCGTCGCAGTTGCGCGATGACCTCCGCCAGGCGTTCGACGGCGGCGCCGCCTGCCCCAGTGTCCGTCTTAACCCTCGTCGCCGTCGGACCCGTCGGACCCGTTGCCCTCGGACTCGTCACCGTCGGACCCGGAGCCCTCGGAGCCCTCGTCATCAAACAGATCGTCGTAGCACTCGATGATGTAGTCGGCCAGCTGCTCGCGCGCCTCGATCGGCAGGAACGCGGCGTGCACGGCGTTCAGCGTCAGCTCCAGCATGGTGTCCAGGTCGTAGCCGAAGGTGTCGCGCAGCAGCTCAAACTCGCCCGTCAGCGTCACCCCGCTCATGAGGCGGTTGTCGGTGTTGACCGTGACGTTGAAGCCCAGTTGGTGCAGCAGGTCGATGGGGTGTTCGGAAATCGTGGTGCCAAAGGCGGCAATGGCCCCGGTCTGCAGGTTCGACGACGGGCACAGCTCCAGCGGGATCTGCCGGTCGCGCACCCACTGGGCCAAATCGCCCAAGGTGACCGTGCCGACGTCGTGCCCGTCTTCCTGAACCACGTCCAGGTGGATGTCCTCGGCAATGCGGACGCCGTGGCCCAGGCGCAGCGCGCGGCCGTGGACCAGCGCGTCCTGGATGCTGTCCAGCCCGGCGGCCTCGCCGGCGTGGACGGTGGCGGGGAAGTTGTTCTCGGCCAGGTAGGTGAACGCCTCGGTGAAGCGGGAGGGCAGGAAGCCGTCCTCGGCGCCGGCAATGTCAAAACCAACCACGCCGTTGTCGCGGTGGCGCACGGCCAGCTGCGCGATCTCGGAGCCGCGGTCCGCATGGCGCATGGCGGTGACCAGCTGGCCCACCTCGATGTAGCCGCCGGCCTCGTCGACGTTGTCCATGCCTTCCTCGAGGCCTTGCTGGACGGCCTCAACCACTTCGTCAAGCGTCAGCCCCTTGGTGAGGTGCTGCTCGGGTGCCCAACGCACTTCGCCGTACACCACGCCGTCGTCCGCCAGGTCCTCAACGAACTCGCGGGCCACGCGCACCAGGGCGTCATGGGTCTGCATGACGGCGATGGTGTGGTCAAAGGTCTCGAGGTAGCGCACCAGGGAGCCGGAATCGGCCGACTCCAGGAACCACTTGCGCAGCGCCTCGGGATCGGTTTCCGGCAAAGTGTGGCCCACCTCGGCGGCAAGTTCGATGATCGTGGCGGGCCGCAAGCCGCCGTCCAGGTGGTCATGGAGGGACACCTTGGGCAGGGATTTGATGTCCGCGGCGGGGGCGGAAACAGGGTGCTGGTGCTCAGTTAGGTTAGTCACAGTCACCACTTTAGGGAGGCGGGGCGCTGCGGCGCTACTTCTGGCTGGTTCCGTGCGCTAACGGCGTATCCGCCGCTCCGCCGCCGGGCACCGGTTCCGGCATTGCGCCGGGTATTTCTTCAGGTATTTCTTCAGGCTCTCCGCCATGCACGACGCCGGTCCCTCCCGTTGCGCCGCCGGCCGCCACCGCGCCGTCCCCGGCTTGGGCGGAGACATCGGCGGGTTGCCCCGCGCGTGGCCCGGTTTGGCCCGCGGCGGGTCCAGTTTGGGCGGCGGCGGGCCGGGTTTGGGCGGCGGGTGCCGCACGGCCCGCGGCCTGCACCTGAGCCACCATCTGAGCGGCCACGAGGCCGGGTTCCGCACGGGGGGCCAGCTTGCCGCGCTTTTCCAGCTGGTGGTGCAGGATTTTCATGGCGTGGTCCACGATGAACCCGATCACAATGGCAAAGGCGATGGCGATGCCCACACCCAGGAGCGGATTGTGGTGCACCCAGCGGCCGGCGAACGTCCCAACGGCCACGGAATATCCTGCCCACGTCACCACGGCAATGCCGTCAAGGACCACAAAGCGGCGCCACGGGAAGTGCGTGGCCCCGGCGGTAAAGTTCACGGCTATGCGTCCCACGGGAATGTAGCGGGCCGTGAAGATCAGGATGGCCCCGCGTTTTTCCAGTTCCCGGCCCGCCCACGAAAACGCCTGGGCCCCGCGGGGCCGGCGCATCCACTTGAACCGGGTGGTGCCGAGCTTGTTGCCCATGAAATAGGCAATGTTGTCGCCAATCATGGCGCCTATGGTGGCGCCAAGAATCAGCAGCCAAATGTTGGGGGAACCGGTTCGCAGCGAAATGGAAGCCAATGCCACAATGGCGGTCTCGCTGGGCAGGAAAAGGAAGAAGCCGTCGATCAGGCAAAACAGGCTAACCATGGGGATGACCCACCATTGCGCGGAAGAATGCGCAATGACAAAGTTAATCTGGTTGATGATGTGCAAAAAATCCACCGGGGATGGTTCCTCTCCTCTGGCGGGGTGTCACTCACTAGTTTCCCACGTCCGCACGGTTCCGGGCATCCATCTTCCGGCCTACCTTTTGCCCGCCCCCTCACACCACGGGATGACCCCTCCCCCTCGACGCTCGGTTGCAATCGGGGCACTTTCAGCCAACGCTCCCTCATCGGCTGAGGGAGGGTCGGGGTCAAACGCCCGAAAAGTGAGGGAGGGTCGGCGAAAACACCCCCGATTGCAACCGAGGGTCGGATTAGGCGATGCGGTCGAGGATGAGCTTCGACGCCGGGCGGGAACCCTCCGGGGCGATCGTCACCGCGCCCTCCAGCGCTTCCCGGGCCCGTGCGAACTTCTCCGGGGTGTCCGTCAACAGGGTCATGAGCGGCTCGCCGGCGCGGACCAGCGCACCGAGTTTGGCGTGCATGCGCACACCTGCCCCGGCCTGGACCACGTCCTCCTTGCGGGCGCGCCCGGCACCGAGGCGCCAGGCCGCCACGCCCACCGCCATGGCATCCAGGCCCACCAGGACGCCGTCGGCCGGGGCGTAGACCGTCTCCGACTCGCGGGCCACGGGCAGCGCTGCGTCAGGATCCCCGCCCTGGGCGGAGATCATGCGGCGCCACACATCCATGGCCCGCCCGTCCTTCAGCGCGGCGGCCGGGTCGGCCCCGTGCACGCCGGCGGCCTCCAGCATCGCCTCCGCCAGCTTCACCGTCAGCTCGACCACGTCCTGCGGTCCCCCGCCGGCCAGCACCTCCACGGATTCCTCCACCTCAATGGCGTTCCCGGCCGTCAGGCCCAGGGGCGTGGACATGTCCGTCAGCAGGGCCACCGTGTTCACGCCGGCATCCTTGCCCAGCGCCACCATGGTCCGGGCCAGTTCGCGGGCCATTTCAAGGTCCTTCATGAACGCCCCGGACCCCACCTTCACATCCAGCACCAGCGCACCGGTGCCTTCGGCGATCTTCTTGCTCATGATGGAGGAGGCGATCAGCGGGATGGCCTCCACCGTGCCGGTGACATCCCGGAGCGCATACAGCTTCTTGTCGGCGGGGGCCAGCCCGGCTCCGGCGGCACAGATCACGGCGCCGACCTCGGAGAGCTGGCGCATCATCTCCTCATTGCTGAGGTTGGCACGCCAGCCCGGAATGGATTCCAGCTTGTCCAGCGTGCCGCCCGTGTGGCCCAGCCCGCGGCCCGAGAGCTGCGGGACGGCCACGCCAAACACGGCCACCAGAGGGGCCAGGGGCAGGGTGATCTTGTCCCCCACCCCTCCCGTGGAGTGCTTGTCCGTGGTGGCCATGGCCGCACCGGCCGGGGTGCGCAGGCCGGAGAATTCCATCCGCTCCCCCGAGGCGATCATGGCAGCCGTCCACTGCGAAATCTCGGCCCGGTCCATGCCGTTGAGCAGGATGGCCATGTTCAGGGCCGCCATCTGTTCGTCGGCGATGGTGCCGCGCGTGTAGGCGTCGATGGTCCAGGCGATCTGGTCGGCGCTGAGCGTCCCGCGGTCCCGCTTGGTGCGGATGATGTCGACGGCGTCAAAGGACGGTCCGGCGTATGGTGTGGCACCCATCAGTGGTTCTCCAAGTTCTCCGGGCCGAAGGCGTCCGGCAAGATTTCGTCCATGGTCTTGATCCCGCGGCCTGTCATCAGGACCATGCCGGGGGAACGGAATTCATACAGGAGCTGGCGGCAGCGCCCGCAGGGCATGAGCACGGCGCCGGCCGCATCCACGCAATAAAATGCGCGGATCCGCCCGCCCCCGCCCATCTGCAGGGCGCCAACCATGGTGCATTCGGCGCACAGGGTCAGCCCGTAGCTGGCGTTCTCCACATTGCAGCCGGAGACAATCCGGCCGTCGTCGAGCAGTGCCGCCGCACCGACGGGATATTTTGAATACGGCGAGTAGGACCTGCCCATGGCGGCCGCAGCCGCCTGGCGCAGGGCCTCCCAATCAATGGTTTCCGGGGCGCCGGATGCCCGGCCAGTGGTGTCCATGCCGCTAGCCCTTGACGTACGGTTCGCCGTCGGCCGCGGGTGCGCGGGACTTGCCCACAAACCCGGACACGGCCAGGATGGTCAGCGCGTACGGCAGCATCGCCAGGAACTGTCCGTCAATGGGGGTGCCGGCCAGCGACAGGATGCTTTGCAGGTTGCCTGCCACGCCGAACAGCAGGGCTGCCAGCGCCGCGCCAATGGGGTTCCAGCGGCCGAAGATCAGCGCCGCCAGGGCAATGAAGCCGAGGCCGCCTGTCATGTCCTTGCTGAAGCTGCTCACGGCGACAAGGGTGAAGTAGGCCCCGCCAATGCCGGCCACGGCGCCGCCGGCCAGCACGTTCAGGAAGCGGGTGCGGTTGACGTTGATGCCCACCGTGTCCGCTGCCATGGGGTGTTCGCCCACGGCCCGGATGCGCAGGCCCCAGCGGGTGCGGAACAGCCCGAACCACAGGGCCGCCACCAGGATCAGCATGAAGTAGCCGATGATGGACTGGCGGAACAGGGTGGGCCCAATCACCGGAATCTCGGACAGGAACGGGATGGGCAGGTCGGGCAGCTGCGCGGGCTGGTTGTAGATGGTCACGCCATCCACCTTGATCTTCATGATCTTTTCAAACAGGAAGCCCGTCAGCCCGGACACCAGCACATTGAGCACCACGCCCACAATGATCTGGTTGACCACGTACTTGATGCTGAAGGCGGCCAGCAGGAAGGAGACAAACACGCCCGCCACGGCCGCGGCAAACAGCCCCGCGAACGCGTTGTGGGTGATGGATGAAACCAGCGACGCCGTGAATGCCCCGGCCAGCAGCTGGCCTTCAATGGCGATGTTGATGACCCCGGACCGCTCGCACAGCACGCCGGACAGCGAGCCGAACACCAGCGGGGTGGTGATGAGCATGGCACCGGTGAACAGGCCCACCAGGGTGATGTTCTGGGTCTTGGTGCCGCCGATGATCCACACCATCAGGCCGATGACAAACGCCACGGTGAACGTCATGGTCACCCACTTGGCAATGCGGCCGTCATTCTTCATCTGCCGGTAGGACTGGGCTGCCAGGAGCACGCAGACCACGGCCACGATGATGCCGAAAACCTTGGCCGGCAGCACCAGGTTGGGCACCTGCCAGGCGTCCCCTTCCTGCGAGAGGCGGAAGGTTGCGTGCCCTGACGGGCCCAAAAGGACAAAGACGACGACGGCGAACAGCGCCAGCGCGCCAAACAGGATGGGGGTCTTCCAGCTGCGCACGGCAACGCGATCCACCACCTTCGAGGGCAAGATGTTGGCGGTGACGCTCATGCGCTGGCTCCTTCACGGCGGGCGGCCTTGATCCGGAAGATGGACCGGATCAAGGGCGGGGCGGCGATGAACAGCACGATCAGTGACTGCACCACCGCAACAATGTCAATGGAAACGTCGGCGTTGACGGCCATGCTGGTGCCGCCGGCCTTGAACGCGCCAAACAGCAGGGCGGCGAAGAAGGTGCCCCACGGCTTGGAGCGGCCCAGCAGGGCCACGGTGATGGCGTCAAAGCCGATGCTGCCGGCAATTTCGGAGTCGAGGGACTTCTCCGTGCCGGCAATTTGGGCCACGCCGGCCAGTCCCGCGAGGGCCCCGGAGATCAGCATGACGGTGATGTAGCCGCGGGAGACCAGCATGCCGGCGGTCCGGGCGGCCTTAGGGTTGGCGCCGATGGCCCGGTATTCAAAGCCCAGCGTGGAGCGGTTCAGCAGCCAGCCCACACCAATGACGGCCAGGATGGCCACGATCAGCCCCGCATGGACGCGGAAGTTGGGGCCCAGCAGCAACGGGAACATGGCGTTCGCGTCCATCTGCGGGCTGATCGGGTTGGTGCTGGTGGGGTCCTTGAGCTGGTTTTTCAGCAGGTAGAGGACCAGGGAAATGGCAATGTAGTTGAGCATGATCGTCACGATCACCTCGTGTGCACCGGTCTTCGCCTTCAGGAACCCGGCAATGCCGCCCCAGATGGCGCCTCCAATGGCACCGGCCAGGATGACCGCCAGCAGGTGGATGACGGGGGGCAGGTGCATGCCGAAGCCCACGGCGCCGGCAAATGCGGCTCCGAGGATGATCTGGCCCTGCGCACCAATGTTGAACAGCCCGGCCCGGAATGCCAAAGTGACGGCGAGGCCGGAGAGGATGAGCGGGGTGGCGAAGGTCAGCGTCTCAAAAATGCCCAGCTGGCCCTGCCAGGTGCGGGCCGTGGGGTCGTAGGTGGCCCCGCGCCACAGGGCGCCGTAGGCCTCGGAGACCGAGGACCAGATGGCGGAGAACGTGGCGCCCGGGTCGGCAAAGAAATAGCCCGACGCCGTGCTGACGCGCGGATCCGTGACGGCGATCAGGATGCCGCCAATCACCAGTGCGACGACGACGGCCAGCACGGAGATGACGGCGTTGCCGCTCATGATTTCCCGCACCACCTGGGAGCCCTGGCTTTCCTTGACCGGGGGCGTGGGGTCCTTGACTTTCTGCGTCTCACTCATGAGCGCTCTCCTTCAGTGGTTCCGGCGGTGCCGGCGGGCGTGGTTCCGGCGGTGCCGGCGACGGTGCCGTCCAGCTGGGCCCGGGCCTCGTCGGCGGGCAGCCCGGCCATCATCAGGCCCAGCAGCTCGCGGCTGGATTTTCCGGGGACAATGCCCATGAGCTTGCCGGCAAACAGCACGGCAATGCGGTCCCCGAGTTCCAGGACCTCGTCCAGTTCGGTCGAGACGATGATCACCGGCGTGCCGGCGTCGCGCTCGGCAACGATCCGCTTGTGCAGGAACTCAATGGAGCCCACATCCACGCCGCGGGTGGGCTGGGAGGCGATGAACAGCTTCAGCGGCCTGGCCAGTTCGCGGGCCAGCACCACCTTTTGCTGGTTTCCGCCGGAAAGGGTGTCGGCGGCGTCCTGGGAGGACTGGGTGCGGACGTCGAATTCGGCCACCTTGGCCTCGGCGTTTTTGGCGATGACGGCACGGTTCATGGAGCCGAACTTCGAGTACGGCTCCTTCTTGTACAGGTCAAGGACCAGGTTTTCGGCAATGGAGAACTCCCCCACCAGGCCGTCGTCCTGCCTGTCCTCGGGGACGAATCCCACGCCGGCGTCAAGCACCTGCCGGACGCTGCGGCCCACCAGTTCATTCCCGTCCAGCACAATGGAGCCCTGGACGTGCTTGTGCAGGCCCAGCACGGCCTCGGTCAGTTCGGTCTGGCCGTTGCCCTGGACACCGGCGACGGCGAGAATCTCGCCGTCGGCGACGGAGAAGGTGACGTCGTCGAGAAGCCGCTGGCCGGCGTCGTTCATGACAGTGAGGTTGGTGACCTTGAAGGTGACCGGGCCCGGTTCGGCGTCGGCCTTGTCCAGGGTCAGGCTGACGGAGCGGCCCACCATCATGGAGGCCAGCTCGGTGGTGGCGGCGGAGGGGTCGGCGCTGCCCACCACCTTGCCGCGGCGGATCACCGTGATGGTGTCGGAGACGGCCTTGACCTCGCGCAGCTTGTGGGAGATGAACACGATGGACGTGCCGCCGGCCTTGAGCTGGCGCATGATGTCCATGAGTTCGTCGGTTTCCTGCGGGGTGAGCACGGCCGTGGGCTCGTCGAGGATGAGGATTTTGGCGTTGCGGACCAGCGCCTTGATGATTTCCACGCGCTGCTGGACGCCCACGGGGAGTTCCTCCACGAGCGCGTCGGGGTCCACATCGAAGCCGAAGCGGGCGGAGATCTCGCGGATCTTCCGGCGGGTCTCCTCCAGGTTGAGGATGCCGCCCGGGCCGGTGGATTCGGCACCCAGGGCCACATTTTCCGCCACCGTGAACACGGGGACCAGCATGAAGTGCTGGTGGACCATGCCGATGCCGGCGGCCATGGCGTCCGCCGGGCCGGAGAACTTCACTGTTTTGTCATCGACAAGGATTTCCCCTGCCGTGGGTTCATACAGGCCATACAGGACGTTCATGAGGGTGGATTTGCCGGCGCCGTTTTCGCCCAGGAGGCTGTGAATCTCACCCGATTCGACCACCAGGTCAATGTGGTCGTTCGCTATCAAGGCACCAAAGCTTTTGGTGATGCCCTTGAGTTCAAGTTTCAAGGTTGTTGCCTTATCTTGTGTGAAAGTTGTGCAGAAGTTTGCGCCCAAGTGACTGTGCGCCGCACCGACAGCCAAAGCTGTCGGTACGGCGCAACAGTGCAGGGAGTGTGCGTGTCCTACTTGGGGCTGGACTTCGACTCCACCTTGATGGAGCCGTCGATGATGCCCTTCTTGATGGTGTCGAGCTGGGTCTTGGTGGCCGCGCTGACGGCCGAATCCAGGTCGTGGAACGGGGCCATGGCCACGCCGCCGTTGTCCAGGGTGCCGATGTACGGGGTGGCCGAGTACTTGCCGGCGAGGTCGTCCTTGACGATGGTCTCCACGGCGTCGCCCATGGTCTTAATGACGGAGGTCAGCAGGATGGACTTGTACGTGGGGGCGGTCAGGTAGCCGTCGGAGTCAACCCAGACCAGCTTGACGTCCTTGCCGGTCTTGTTGGCGGCCAGGATGGCATCGCCGGCACCCTTGCCGAGCGGGCCGGCAACAGGCATGACCACGTCGGCGCCGTCGCCGATCAGGTTGTTGGTGGCCTTGGTGCCTTCCTGGATGATGTCGAAGGTGTTGGCGAACAGGCCCTGCTGGGTGGCCACGTTCCAGCCCAGCACCTGGACGTTCTTGGACTGCTGCTTGTTGTAGTACGCCACGCCTTCGGCGAAGCCGTCCATGAAGATGGTGACCGTGGGGATGTTGATGCCGCCGAAGGTGCCAACCTTGCCGGTCTTGGAGACCGAGGCGGCCGTGTAGCCGGCCAGGAAGGCGGCCTGCGCCGTGTCGTAGACGACCGGCTTGACGTTGGGCAGCTTGATGGAGTTGTCATCGATGATGGCAAAGTGCAGCTTGGGGTCGGCCGTGGCCACCTTCTTGGTGGCATCCGCGAGCAGGAAGCCGACGGTGAACGTCAGGTTGCAGCCTGCGTTGGCCATCTGGTTCAGGTTCGGCTCGAAGTCCGCCTTGGTGGTGGACTGGGCTTCCTTCATCTTGATGCCCGTGTCCGTGACGGTCTTCTTCAGGCCCTCGTAGGAGGACTGGTTGAAGGACTGGTCGTCGAATCCGCCGGAGTCGGAAACGATGCAGCCCAGGTAGTTGGCTGCTGCGGCGTTGCCGCTGGTGCTTCCACCGCCGCCGGCGGGTGCCGGGGCCTGTCCGCAACCGGTGAGCAGGAGCGCCATTGCTCCCAGGGCCACAGTCCCGACGGTGGCCCCGCGCTTAAACGTGCCCGTAATAATTGTTTTCAAAATTCCTCCATAAGGTGTTAAATTGCGCGCGGACACCCCCGTTCCGAATGCGCAGTGTTAGACAACACACTAATGGCAGTTGCTACCAGCCGGTAGCCCCGGTGCGGATGCACCGGGGCATCGTTGGGGAACCGTTATCAAGCTGTGCCCTTAGGGCAGCGTCACGACCATCTTTCCGGTGTTTGCCCCGCGCATCAGTTCGATGAATGCCTGCGGTGCATTTTCCAGCCCTTCGACCACGGTTTCATCCGCCTGGACGGTTCCGTCGGCCAGCCAGCCGGCCATTTTTTGGGCGAATTCCCCGGCCAGGTCCTGGTGGGCGCCCACCAGGAAGCCGCGCAGTGTGAGCTGTTTGCCAATGGCCGTGGCCAGGTTCCGCGGCGCGGAAGGGGCCTCCGTGCTGTTGTAGACGGAGATGGCCCCGCACATGGCGATCCGGCCGAAGGGGTTCATCACGGCGATCGCCGCCTCCAGCTGCTCGCCGCCCACGTTGTCGAAGTAGACGTCAATCCCAGAGCCTTCCCCCAGGATCCCGCGGAGCTTCTGCTTGGCCGGGCCGTCGTGGTAGTTGAATGCCGCGTCAAAGCCGAGCTCCAGCAGGTGCGCCACCTTCTCCGCCGAGCCGGCGCTGCCGATCACGCGGGCAGCGCCCAGCGCCTTCGCCACCTGGCCCACCATGGACCCCACGGCCCCCGCCGCGCCGGACACAAACACCGTGTCCCCGGGTTTGAAGGCGGCCACCCGCGTCAGGCCGGCGTAAGCCGTCAGCCCCGTCATGCCCAGCGCGCCCAGGTAGGCCGAGGGCGCGGCCAGCGAAGGATCCACCTTCTTGCTGGACGTGGCAGGCAGCACGGCATAGTCCCTCCAGCCCAGGCCATGGACGACGACGTCGCCCTCCTTGCGCTCAGCGCTCCTGGACGCGACCACCTCACCCACGGCGCCGCCGTCGAGCGCGGCATCAAGGGCGAAGGGGGCGCGGTAGGACTTGACGTCATTCATGCGCCCGCGCATGTACGGATCCACGCTCATGGCCAGGTTGCGGACCAGAATTTCCCCGTCGGCCAGTTCGGGCAGCTGCACCTCGGTGAGGCGGAAATTTTCGGGGACGGGCCAGCCCACGGGCCGTGATGCGAGCTGGATTTCGCGGGAGGTCAGGGCGCTCATGCGGCGGCTTCTTCCGTGGCCAGGGACAGCTGGACGTCAACGTTGCCGCGCGTGGCGTTGGAGTAGGGGCACACCTGGTGGGCCTTCTCAATCAGTTCTTCAGCCTCCGCGGCACCGAGTTCGGGCAGCGAAACCTCCAGGCGCACGGCGATGCCGAAGGCACCGTTGCCGATGGCACCGAGGTCCACCTCGGCACGGACGGAGGAGCCGGTCACGTCGGCCTTGGTGCGGCGGGCCACCAGGCGCAGGGCGGAGTGGAAGCAGGCGGCGTAGCCGGCCGCAAAGAGCTGCTCGGGGTTGGTGCCGTTGCCTGCGCCGCCCATTTCGGCGGGCGAGGCGAGATCCACGGCGAGCTTGCCGTCGTCGGTGCGGGCCTGGCCGTCGCGGCCGTCCCCGGTGGCAAGTGCGCGGGCTGTGTAAAGGGTTTTCATGAAGGGTCCTTTGGGGTTGGCTTATTGGGCGTTTGCGTGCAGGGCACCGGTGACCTTGGCCAGGGTGAGGTTCAGCTGCTCGAGCTCGTCGGGGCTCAGGCCTGCCGCTGCGGCGATCCGGGCGGGGACGGCTGCGGCCTGCTCCCTCAGCCCGGCACCGCGGGGGGTGAGGTGGACGGCCACCTTCCGTTCGTCGTCGGGCTGGCGGCGGCGCTCCACGAACCCGGAGGCCTCCATCCGTTTCAGCAGCGGGGACAGGGTGCCTGAATCCAGGTCCAGCTCCTCCCCCAGCTCGCGGACGGAGGCGCCGTCGCGTTCCCAGAGCAACAGCATGACCAGGTACTGCGGGTAGGTCAGGCCCATCGATTCGAGCATGGGCCGGTACACGGCAGTGGCGGCGCGGGAGGCTGCATAGAGCGAAAAGCAGACCTGGTGCTTAAGAGTGGATCGTTCGGGCATGAAACGAGCGTAACTCAATTTTAGGTTGTGCACAACTTAATTGCCCACACCTTATCTGCTTCCACCTCCGTTGAGGTTGGAGATAACCACCGACCGGGGTTGGTGGTTATCTCCAACCTCAACGAATTGACCCGTGGTTATCTCCAACCTCAACGAGGGGGTGGGTGGGGGCGGGCTTCAGGTGTTGGCGGTGCGGAGAGTGCGCAGGGCCGCCGCGCACAGGACCCGGATGCCTACCGACAGGGCCCTCTCGTCCACGATGTAGTCGCCGCGGTGGAGGTCGAACTCCTCGCCGCCGGGAACGTGGGTGCCCAGGCGCATGAGGGAGCCGGGCACGCCCTGCAGGAACCAGGCAAAGTCCTCCCCGCCCATGGACTGCGGCGCCAGGACCACGGAATCCTCGCCCAATTCGGCCCGGGCGGACGCTTCAATGAGTGCCGTTTCGTGCTCCGAGTTCACCACGGGCGGCACCCCGCGGGTGTGCTCCAGGTGAACCTCGACGCCGTACGGGGCCGCCACCTGCTGCACCACCTCATCCAGCAGTTCGCCCGCGGCGTGCCAGGCTTCGCGGTCGAGGCAGCGCATGGTCCCGCTCATGACGCCGTGGCCCGGGATGGCGTTGGGCGCCGAGCCGGCGTTGATCTGGCCCCACACCATGGACACGCCGCTGCGCACGTCCACGCGGCGGGAGAGCACGGCCGGGACGTTGATGGCGATCTGCGCCAGGGCAAACACCAGGTCCTCGGTCAGGTGCGGGCGGGAGCTGTGTCCCCCGCGCCCGGTCAGCTCAATCTTGATGGTGTCCGAGGCGCTTGTGATGGGGCCGATGCGGGTGCCGATCTTGCCCACCTCGATGCGGGGGTCGCAGTGCAGCGCCATGATGCGTGGGACGCCGTCGAGCGCGCCCTGGTCGATGCAGGCCAGCGCGCCGCCGGGCAGGGTCTCCTCGGCAGGCTGGAAAATGATGCGGACGGTGCCGCCCAGCGGGCTGGACTGGTGCATCTTGGCCAGGACCAGGGCAATGCCCAACATGGTGGCGGTGTGAAAGTCGTGGCCGCAGCCGTGGGTCACGCCGTGGTTGCGGGAGGCGTACGGGAGCCCGGTCTCCTCCACAATGGCGAGGGCGTCAATGTCCCCGCGCAACGCCGTCGTAATGGGGCCCTCCCCCACATCGACGATGACGCCGGTGCCGTCCAGCCTGCGCGGGGAAAGCCCGGCGGCCAGGAGGCGGTCGTAAATCCTGGCGGTGGTCCGGTGCTCCTGGAAGGACAATTCCGGGTGGGCGTGCAGGTCGCGCCGAAACTCGATGACCTCATCGATCAGGGGCTCCACCCAAGGGCCCACCAGCT
This sequence comes from Arthrobacter silviterrae, assembly GCF_011045165.1. Classification (GTDB taxonomy): domain Bacteria; phylum Actinomycetota; class Actinomycetes; order Actinomycetales; family Micrococcaceae; genus Specibacter; species Specibacter silviterrae. The sequence goes on along the minus strand of NZ_JAAKZI010000009.1, from coordinate 77,909 downwards.
CAGTTGGTTCTGTTTCCAGCGAGTAATTGCGCACAGTCAAACTCTAACCACCCCGCCGCGCAGGGGCGGCATTGCGCACGCCGCATTACCGCGGGTTGCGTGCCCGGGTCCGGCGGGGAGGGCTAGAGGACGTCGGTGTCGCCGTTGAGCTTGAGCCCGTCCACGGCCTTTTTCACCAGCTGGGCGTGGGCGCGGGTGGTGACCAGCAGGGCGTCGGGGGTGTCCACCACCACCACGTCCTGGATGCCGATGAGGGCAATGACGCGCTTGGTGTCGGTGACCACGATGCCGGTGCTGTCCTCCGTGAAGACGCGAGGGGATTCGCCAATTACCTTCACGTCCTTGACTTCCTTGGCGCTGCTCAGGCGCGCGATAGCGGCAAAGTCGCCGACGTCGTCCCAGCTGAAGTCGGCAGGTATGACGGCGACGTCCCCGGCATCCGCTGCGGGCTCGGCCACGGCGTAGTCGATGGCGATCTTGGGAAGGGTGGGCCAGATGCGGTTTTTCACCGCGATCCGCTCGGGGGTGTCCCAGGCCAGGGCAATTTCCATCAGCCCGTCATACAGCTTGGGCTCGTTGGCCTTGAGGTGGCGCAGCATCAGTTCCACGGGGGCCACGAACATGCCGGCGTTCCAGCTGTAGTCGCCGCTGGCCAGGTACTGCTCGGCCACTTCCTCGCTGGGCTTCTCCACAAACTTGGCCACCTGATGGGCGTGGGGCGCGCCGGCAATCTCCAGTGCCTTGCCCATCTGGATGTAGCCAAAACCGGTGGAGGGGTGGGTGGGGTTGATCCCGATGGTGACAATCTTGCCGGTGGCCGCCGTGTAAATGGCCTCCCGGACGGTGTCCTGAAACTCGCTGTCCGGGCTGATGACGTGGTCCGCGGCAAAGGAACCCATGATGGTTTCCGGGTCGCGGGTGAACAGGATGGCCGCGGCCAGGCCGATGGCGGCGGCGGAATCCTTGGGCTCGGTCTCCAGGACCAGGTCGTCGTCGGCCAGTTCGGGCAGCTGGCGGCAGACGGCCTCCCGGTGCGCGTCGCCGGTGACCAACAGGATCCTGTTGCCGCTGATCGGCTGCAGCCTGTCGTACGTGGCGCGGATCAGCGTGCTGCCGGTGCCCGTCAGGTCATGGAGGAACTTCGGGGCCGCAGCACGTGAGAGTGGCCACAACCGGGTGCCGACACCCCCGGCGGGGATAACGGCAAAGAACTTGTCCAAGGGGTCGGGGCCGGTGCGCACGGACGGGGCCGAATTATCAGTATTCATCACGGCAAGCCTAAACGATGGCGGCGTCCATGCCGGGATTCTGCGGCGGAAGGCGCCAAAGATCACCCGCAAGGATGAGGGGGCAACGGCGTCGTGCTTGGAAATGTGTTTGGAAAAGTGCAGGGAAAAGGGTGGGCAATACAGCGGCAAAGCTGCCCCGGACGCCACCAATTCACCGCTTTGTGACTCGGCCGTGATTTGTCGCATGGGGCAAGGAGCGCCTAAGTTGAATATGCTGTGAGCGAAGCCTAAATTTAGGCAAAGTTATGAGTGCTCACGCCGTGTGCGTTTCCCCGCGTGGAACCACGCCAGCGTCACGGTGTTGCAGGAAGGTTTATTCAGTGCCGACAAAACCAGCTGGCACTCTGTACCGCGGCCGAGAAGGCATGTGGTCCTGGGTGGGACACCGCATTACCGGTGTAGTTATTTTCGTATTCCTGTTGGTGCACGTCCTGGACACCTCCTTGGTGCGGGTGTCCCCGGAAGCGTACACAGCAGTCATTGGGGCATACAAGAACCCCATCATGGGCCTGGGCGAGGCAGCCCTGGTCGCCGCAATCGTGTTCCACGCCTTCAACGGCCTGCGCATCATTGCCATTGATTTCTGGAAAAAAGGCCCCAAGTACCAGCGCCAGATGCTCTGGACTGTGCTGATCGCCTGGGTTGTGGTCATGGTTCCGTTCCTGATCCGCCACCTCTCCATCGTCTTCGGGGGGCACTAAAATGAGTTCCAACGTTATTGCATCGCCGCGCTCCAACAGTGCACAGTCGCCCTGGTACAAGCGCAACAAGGCATCGCACTCCAGCTTTGAAATGTTCGCCTGGCTGTTCATGCGCCTTTCCGGCGTGGTGCTGATCGTGCTGATCTTCGGCCACCTTTTCGTGAACCTCATGCTGGGACAGGGCATCCACGCCATCGACTTCGGCTTTGTGGCCGGCAAGTGGTCCAGCCCGTTCTGGCAGGTCTGGGACCTCGCCATGCTGTGGCTCGCCATGCTGCACGGCACCAACGGCGTGCGCACCATCATCAACGACTATGCTGACCGCAATGGCACCCGCATGACGTTGAAGACGATCCTCTACATTGCCGCGGGCGTCATCATCGTCCTGGGCACCCTGGTGATCTTCACCTTTGACCCGTGCCCGGCCGGCGCCGTTACCGACCTACCGTCCTTCTGCCCCGTACCGTAACCGGTCCGCGCTAGAAGTGAACACCAGCATTTTGTAGCAGCAAAGAGAGAAAGAGCATCCAGTATGCAGGTCCACAAATACGACGTCATCATCGTCGGGGCCGGTGGAGCAGGCATGCGTGCCGCCATCGAATCCGGTCAGCGCGCCCGCACGGCCGTACTGACCAAGCTCTACCCCACCCGCTCCCACACGGGTGCCGCCCAGGGCGGCATGTGCGCCGCCCTGGCGAACGTGGAGGAAGACAACTGGGAATGGCACACCTTTGACACCGTCAAGGGCGGCGACTACCTGGTGGACCAGGACGCCGCCGAGGTCATGGCCAAGGAGGCCATCGACGCCGTCATCGACCTGGAAAAGATGGGCCTGCCGTTCAACCGCACGCCCGAGGGCCGCATCGACCAGCGCCGCTTCGGCGGGCACACCCGCGACCACGGCAAGGCACCCGTGCGCCGTTCCTGTTACGCCGCCGACCGCACCGGCCACATGATCCTGCAGACGCTGTACCAAAACTGCGTCAAGCACAACGTTGAGTTCTACAACGAGTACTACGTCCTGGACCTGCTGACGGTTGAAGAGGATGCCACCCGCGAGGACGGCACGCCCTACAAGCAGAAGCGGATTGCCGGCGTGGTCTCCTATGACCTGGCCACCGGCGAACTGCACGTCTTCCAGGCCAAGTCCGTGATCCTGGCCACCGGCGGCGCGGGCAAGGTCTTCAAGACCACCTCCAACGCCCACACCCTCACCGGCGACGGCATGGGCATCGCTTTCCGCAAGGGCATCCCGCTGGAGGACATGGAGTTCTTCCAGTTCCACCCGACAGGCCTTGCCGGGCTGGGCATCCTGCTTTCCGAGGCCGCCCGCGGCGAAGGCGCGATCCTGCGCAACTCGGAAGGTGAGCGCTTCATGGAGCGCTACGCCCCCACCATCAAGGACCTGGCCCCGCGCGACATCGTGGCCCGCTCCATGGCCAACGAAGTCCGGGAAGGCCGCGGCTGTGGCCCCAACAAGGACTACGTGCTGCTGGACCTGACGCACCTGGAGCCGGCGCACATTGACGCCAAGCTCCCGGACATCACCGAGTTCGCCCGCACCTACCTCGGCGTGGAACCGTACACGGAACCCGTCCCGGTGTTTCCCACGGCCCACTACGCCATGGGCGGCGTTCCCACGAACATTGCCACCGAAGTCCTGCAGGACAACGACACCATCATCCCCGGCCTGTACGCTGCCGGTGAAGTGGCCTGCGTGTCCGTGCACGGCTCCAACCGCCTGGGCACCAACTCGCTGCTGGACATCAACGTCTTCGGCAAGCGTGCCGGCGTGGCTGCCGCCGAATACGCCAAGGGCGCCGAGTTCATCGATCTTCCGGCCAACCCGGAGGCCGACACGCAGGCCCTGCTGGACCACGTCCGCACGTCCGACGGCGGCGAAAAGGTGGCTGCCATCCGCAAGGACCTGCAGAACACCATGGACGCCAACATGCAGGTGTTCCGCACGGCCGAGTCCATTGACCGCGTGCTGGCGGACATCGCCACGTTCGAGGAGCGGTACTCCCGCATCACCGTCCAGGACAAGGGCAAGCGCTTCAACCTTGACCTGCTCGAGGCCGTGGAACTGGGCTTCCTGCTGGAACTGGCCAAGGTCATGACAGTTGCCGCCCTCCACCGCCAGGAATCCCGTGGCGGACACTACCGTGAAGACTTCCCGGACCGTGATGACGAGAAGTTCATGAAGCACTCAATGGCGTACAAGGATGCGGCCGTGACGTCGGAGAGCTCCGAGGAGCACATTGCCGGCATCCGGTTGGGCACCAAGCCAGTTGTCGTCACGCGTTACCAGCCGATGGTGAGGAAGTACTAATGAGCCCCGTGGAAACTGCAGAAACTGCTCCCGAGCCGCTGTCCAAGATCGAACTGCCCGCACACCTCGGTGGCGGCGGGGAAATCCCCACCTTCGACATCACCCTGCGCGTGCGCCGTTACGACCCCGAGTTCTCGGAGGAGTCGAAGTGGGAAGACTTCACCATGACGATGTACGGCACCGACCGCGTGCTGGACGCACTGCACAAGGTCAAGTGGGAGCAGGACGGCTCGCTGTCGTTCCGCCGCTCCTGCGCGCACGGTGTGTGCGGCTCCGATGCCATGCGCATCAACGGCCGCAACCGCCTGGCCTGCAAGACGCTCCTGAAGGACTTGGACACCACCAAGCCCATCACCGTCGAGGCACTCAAGGGCCTGCCGGTTGAGAAGGACCTCATTGTGGACATGGAGCCCTTCTTCCAGTCCTACCGCGAGATCATGCCCTTCCTGATCAACCGCAGCCATGAGCCGTCCAAGGAGCGCCTGCAGTCCGCCGAGGAGCGCGCCCGCTTCGACGACACCACCAAGTGCATCCTGTGCGCTGCGTGCACGTCCTCCTGCCCCGTGTTCTGGACGGACGGCCAGTACTTCGGCCCGGCCGCCATTGTCAACGCGCACCGCTTTATCTTTGATTCGCGCGACGACGCCGGCGACATGCGCCTGGAAATCCTCAACGACAAGGAAGGCGTGTGGCGCTGCCGCACCACCTTCAACTGCACCGAGGCATGCCCGCGCGGCATCCAGGTCACGCAGGCCATCGCCGAGGTCAAGCAGGCCATCCTGGCCCGCCAGGTCTAGTTCCACCGCTTGCAAAAAGGCGCCGCTCCCGTGTGGGGCGGCGCCTTTTTTGCTGCGGGGCCAAGATTCCAGTTGCGTGACTTCACCGTGGGGCAAAACTCGCTTCCAGTTTTGCCCCGGGTGCACCGGGGGCCAAACCCGCACCGAGTTTTGCCCCGGACGACGGCGGGAGGCGGGGTTCCGCTAGAACGTGACCTGCCGCCGTCGTACTTCAGGCGCGGCCGGTCACCCGGCGCGCACGGCCGCCACCAGGTCCGGCAGCAGGGCCGCCGCATTCGGGGTGCCCAGCCCGGTCACGGGATCCCAGCCTGTGGTTGCCGGGTAGCCCGGAACCGATGGATCGGTCTGGTTGTTGCCCGTGGTCACGTCAAAGAAGTCATTGGCGTAGGCCGCGGGGTTGGCGCCCAGCTTGTACAGCGCCGGATTGATCAGTCCCAGCCCGCCGCCGTTCATCTGGGCCGCGATGGCCACCAGCCCGGCCCACTGCGGGCAGGACAGCGAGGTGCCGCCAATGTCGTACCAGCCGGTGCTGCACGGCGTGGCGCCGCACATCAGCCCGCCCAGTCCGTCCGGCGGGAGCGACAGGTAGACCAGGGCGCCTGTCCCGGCGCTGGCCTGCAGCGCAATGTCAGGGACGCCGCGCATGCTGCCAATGGCCGTGCTACCGGCCGGCAGTGCCGACTGGTAGTCCGGGCGGGCAAACACGTGGCTGAAGCCGCCGCCTGCACCAATCCAGCCAACTTCGGCCTGGCCGGGATTCCGCTGGCATGATGCCGGCGGGCTGGCGCTGTCCACCGTCCGCCCCGACACAGCCGTCGGGTCGGTGCACAGGTAGGTGCCGCCGACGCCTGTCACCAGCGGATCAGAGGCCGGCCACTGGACTGTCGGGTAGGGGAAGGTTGGCAGCGAGTTCGGGCCGCCGACGGGTGCCTTGTTCGGGTTCGCCGTGCCGCCGTCGCCCGAGGAGCCCAGCACGGTGACGCCGTTCTGGGACGCGGAAATGAACGCGTGGCGAAGGTTCAGCAGCGATTGCGGGCTGCCAAAGGCCTCCTCCGTGGTGGCAAAGCTCTGCGAGATGACCTGGGCCAGGTGGTGGTCCACCACGTACTGCTCTGCGGCCATCATCTGCGGCAGGCCGTTGACGCCAAGGGTCTCGGCGGTGGGGGTGGCCACGAGCAGGATGTTGGCCCCCGGCGCCATGGCGTGGGCTGTTTCGACGTCGAGCGCCACTTCCAGCGCCCACGCGGCCTTGTCCTTCTGGGCCGTGCCCCTGCTTTGCGACGGCGGCGCCTTGGTGGCGGGCGAGCCTTGCAGATGCAGCACGCTGAACGTGGGCATGCCCGCCGTGCAGGTGACTGCTTCCTCGCCGCACATGGCGGGCAGGTTGAATGCCTGGTCGTAGACGTGCAGGTCGTGGGCCATGGTGTCACTGCCATAGGAGTCCACAACTGCGATGGTGATGCCCGTTCCGTCGTTGCCCGCCGCATACAGCGGGCCCACATTGTAGGCCGCCCGGGTGGACTGCGGTGTAAAGCAGCGCCGCCCGACGGAATTGCACTGGGCTTCCGTGGGCGGGGTGGCGGAGCTGTTGATCTGGACAAAGTCGCTGACCGCGGGGTGGACGTCGGGAACGGCGCCCCCGGGCGGCGACGCCGTGGGGACGCCGGCCATGCAGGCCGCAGCAACAAGTGCTGCACCCCCGGCCAGGGACAGGAATGATTTTCCGGTACGAGATCTCATGTTAACCTCCGTACAGCTTGCGAAAGGCCTTCACGGGCAGCATCGTTGCCGTCCTGGCACGGTCCCCCAAACGGGCCGAAAGCCATCACAGGTTTACTACCGAAAAGGGCCCCGCGTCAACATTTATTTGGCCCGCCCCACTGTGAAGTGGCGCGCCGCCGGGTCACCACGGTGCTCCACTTCAAGGCTCCGTCAGGACAGTCCGCCGCCGAGGGGCAGTTCCTCGCGCAGGGCCCAGCCGCCGTGTGAGTAGTCGTACAAGCCGATGCTGGAGACTTCCAGCTCGGCGCCGAAGTCCGCCAGCGCCGTCTCCGCCCGCTCCATGGCCGGCTGGTCAAGGTCATGGGCGATGGTCAGGTGCGGGTGGAAGCCGAATTCGACCAGGTGTTCCAGCGGCCCGTCCAGCAGCCTGGCGTGCAGGTCCACGCACTCTTCCACGCCGGCGTCGAGCTTGAGGAAAACGACGTCGGAGACGGGGGCAAAGGTGCCCGTGCCGCGCAGGGAGATAGTGAACGGGCTGGCTTCCCGGGCAATGGTACGCACATGTTCGGCGGCTTCCGCCCAGGACCCCTTGGCGCGCCCCGAGACCAGCGTAATGTGGGCGGGAACTGCGCTGGCGCCGGACCCGGCAAATGTTTCGCGCCACTGCCCCAATTCCTCGGCAAGGGCCGGGGGCATGGAGATGATGACCCCCAGGCTTTCGGGGCTGGGCGCCGGACTTGCCCCGCTTTGGCCGATGCCGGGCATGGTTAGGCCGCCGTTCCCACGGGCGGCAGGAAGCCCACCTTGGCGTAGACGTCCGCCAGGGTGACGGCGGCAATTTCGCGGGCCTTTGCGGCGCCGTGGGCCAGCAGCGCGTCCAGCTCGGCCGGATCATCCAGCAGTTCCAGCGTCCGCTTCCGGATGGGTTCGATCCGGGACACGACGGCGTCCGCCACGTCCACCTTCAGGTGTCCGTACATTTTTCCTTCGTACTCCTCCACCAGCGTGGGCACAGCCTTGCCGGTCAGGGTGGACAGGATTTCCAGCAGGTTGCTCACGCCCGGCTTGTTTTCGCGGTCGTGGGCAATGACGGTGCCCGTGTCGGTGACGGCCGACTTGATCCGCTTCGCCGTGACCTTGGGGTCGTCCAGCAGGTTGATGAGACCGTTGGGGCCGGACGCGGACTTGGACATTTTCGCCGTCGGATTTTGCAGGTCATAAATGCGGGCGCCCTCCTTCTGGATGAACGCCTCCGGCACGGTGAAGGTGTCGCCAAAGCGGTGGTTGAAGCGCTTGGCCAGGTCGCGGGCCAGTTCCACGTGCTGGCGCTGGTCGTCGCCCACGGGCACACCCTGCGGCCGGTACAGCAGAATGTCCGCAGCCATGAGCACAGGGTAGGTGAACAGTCCCACGCTGGCCATGTCCTGCCCGCCCTTGGCGCTCTTGTCCTTGAACTGGGTCATCCTTGATGCCTCGCCAAAACCGGTGATGCAATTGAGCACCCAGGCCAGCTGCGCGTGTTCGGGCACGTGCGACTGCACAAACAGCGTTGACTTCTCCACGTCGATGCCGCCGGCAATGTACTGGGCCGCCGTTTTGCGCGTGCGCCGGCGCAGTTCCTCGGGATCCTGTGTGACGGTGATGGCGTGCATGTCCGGGATGAAGAAGAGGGCCTGGTAGTCGTCCTGGGTCTTGACCCAGTTGACCAGGGCCCCCAGGTAGTTGCCCAGGTGCAGGGAATCGCCGGAGGGCTGCATGCCGGAAAGGACGCGGGGGCGCAGGGTGGTCTCACTCATGGAGGGCAAAAAATCCTTAGAACGTGTAGTCGACAACCAGGGGGGCGTGGTCGGAGAAGCGTGACTCGTAGGAGTCGGCACGGTCCACCACGGCCTGCGTGGCGCGTGCCGCCAGGGCCGGGGTGGCCATGTGGTAGTCGATGCGCCAGCCGGTGTCGTTGGTGAAGGCCTGTCCGCGGTTGGACCACCAGGTGTACGGGCCCTCCACTTCGCCGGCCAGTTCCCGGGCTACGTCCTTCCAGCCGATTTCCGTGCCGAAGAACCTGTCAAAGTAGGCGCGTTCCTCGGGCAGGAAGCCGGCGCGCTTCACGTTGCCCTTCCAGTTCTTGATGTCCAGGGTGGTGTGGCCCACGTTGAGGTCGCCCACCACCAGGGCGTGGTCGCTCGCTGCGGCCAGCTGCGGCAGCCGGGCGATCATCGTGTCCAGGAAGCGGTACTTGTCGTCCTGCTTCGGCGTGCCGGCCTCGCCCGAATGCACGTAGGCGCTGACCACCGTCAGGGTGGTGTCCGTGCCGTCGGAGCCCTTGAGTGCATAGTCGGCCTCGACCCAGCGGCCCGTGGTGGCGAAGTATTCCTCGCCAATGCCCACGCGGGTGGCTGCCGGTTCCAGGTGGTCCTTGCGGGTGGCGATGAGCACGCCGGCGCGACCCTTGGCCTCGGCTTCGGCGTGCACCAGGTGCCAGTCCGTGGCGAGGAAGCCCTCCACGATGGCGTCGGGCGCGCGAACTTCCTGCAGGCACAGGATGTCCACATCGCGGGCTGCCAGCCAGTCCGCCATGCCGTTCTTGTAGGCGGCACGTATGCCATTGACATTGACGCTGGCAATCCTCAGACGGCCATTTTCAGTAGCGTTGCTCACTTGTTCAACCTTACCCGTTTCCGGTGGTCCGCAGGGTTCATGGTGCCCGGTGCCGGGCTTTGGCTTTTGGCCGGCGGCCGCTAGTCAAGCACGACGCCGGACACGGCCTCGCCATCGTCGGGTTCCGTTGCGCTTGGCTTGGGCTGGGCGGCCCGGTCAGCGTCCTTGCGGGCCATGGCGGCGTCCATCTTCGCTTCCTGGGCCTCCCAGTTCGGGTTGATCATGCCCCGGCCGTTGCGGGCCGTGATGTCAATGGTTTCCAGGGCCCGCTCCACCATGCCCTGGTCCTTGCCCTGGTATTCGTTGACCACGCCCACCTGGACGCTGATGATCTTGAAGGAATGGTCCAGCTTCAGCTCCCGGGCCTTGGCCGCCTGACGCGTGCCGCCGTCGTCGGACACCAGCGTGGTGCCGCCGCCGGCCGGGCCGCCGGCACTGTTGCGCTGGGCCATCTCGGCCTGGACCAGCTTCACCTGGCGGGCGCCAAACGCTGCGGCCCTGTGCACGCCGATGTAGACCAGCGTGGACAGGACCAGCCAGCCAAACGCGATCACGGCAATGACCCAGCCCAGGACGGTGCTGTTGTTCGCCGCGAACACCATGGCCACCAGAAAGACGATGGCCAGCACCACAGTGCCCAGGCCGGTGAACTTGCCGGGTTTGCCCGTTTTGCCGGTTCCAAGAGAAGTCATGCCCCCATTCTCTCAAACGCCGGGCAGTCCGCGGGCTCCTTCCACCAGCGGCGAACGGCCCGGGCCGGAAAAATGCCGGGCCGCCGACCGCCGGGCCGCCGCGCTACTTGCCCAGCTGGCTGCGGAGCACTTCGAGGCGTTGGCGGTATTCGGTCTCATCCACCTCCCCGCGCGCATAGCGTTCGCGGAGCACGGATTCGGCACCCTGGCTCTGGTGCCATTCGCGGCTGCGGCGCAGGCGGCGCGGGACAAAGAAGATGAACAGCCCAATCACCACGAGCCAAAAGAGCGGGAAAATCAGGAACCAAGGGCCTCCGCCCCAGCCCCATCCATGGTCCATGGCCTGGGCTGCGAGCGCGGCCGGCGTGCTCAGTGCTGCAATCATGATGCGTCCTTACGGTTGGTGCCAGCCGTCCTTCGGCTGTGTTTCAACTCTTCCGTCATGGACGCTCTACTGCGTCTGCCGCAGGGAGGCTCTTTGGCCGGCCGGGGTACTCCCCCGGGAGGCGGTGCGGGGCCACCCGGAAAAGAAAACTGAAATTATTTTCCCGCGGCTATTGTCTGGGGGTGGCTCAGGTCACATACTAAATGAATCAAGTTCATTTAGTGACGTGGAGCTCCCCTCCGCAAAGCCCCAAAGGAAACGCCCCCATGAGCAACTCCACCGCAACACCCCAACTGCCGGGACCGGTTTCAAACCCCGACGGCGAACACAAGCTCCAGTCGGGCGCCATCTCCGCCGCCGGTTCCGTGGTGATGGCAGTGGCCGGCAGCGCCCCGGCCTACTCCATCGCCGCGACGACGGCGGCCCTCATCGCCGCTGCCGGCCTCGCCAGCCCGGCGGCCCTGCTGTGGTGCGGCATTCCCATGGTCGGCATCGCCGTCGCCTTTGCCTACCTGGGCAAGGCGGAAGTCAACGCCGGAGCAGCCTATTCCTGGGTGGGACGGGCCCTCCACCCTGCGCTCGGATTCCTGTGCGGCTGGGCCCTGGTCATCTCCGCCACCATCTTCATGGTGGCCGGCTCCCTGCCGGCAGGCTCCATGACGCTGGCATTGTTCAGCCCGGAAAACGCCAACAACGTGCCGCTGTCCACGGGCATCGGTGCCATCTGGTTCCTTGTCATGGTGGTGTGTGTGATGCTTGGGGCCACCCTCACCGCCCGGGCGCAGTGGATCATGTCCTCCATCGAGGTGGTCATCCTGGTGGTCTTTGCCCTCGTGGCCATCATCAAGGCCGCCACGGGCGCACATGCCGGCCCGTCCTTCTCCTGGGACTGGTTCGGCTTCGGCCACTTCCAGGGCACCGGCGGGTTTGTGGCCGCGGCGTTGATCGCAGCCTTCTACTACTGGGGCTGGGATGTCAGCGCCAACCTGAATGAGGAAACCGAAAACGGCCACAAGAATTCCGGCCTGGGCGGCATCATCGGCGTGGTCATTGTCTTCCTGCTCTTCGAGGTCTTCACGATCGGCATCAACGTCATGCTGCCGGCAGCTGACATTGAGGCGAACAGCGGCAACGTGCTCGGCGCACTCGGCGAAGTCATCTGGCCGGGCATTGGCGGCAAGATCCTGATCGTCGCCGTCATGCTTTCCACCATTGCCACCCTGGAGACAACGCTGATCCAGGTCACCCGCTCGCTGTTTGCCATGGGCCGCGACAAGACGCTTCCGGCGGCCTTCGGCAAGTCCCACGCCAAGTGGCGCACCCCGGCGTTTGCCACCGTGGTGGTGGCCTGCGTTTCGCTGGTCCTGTTCATCGGCTCCAACTTCATCGGAAGCATCGGGGACATCCTGTCCGCCGCCATCAGCTCCATTGGCCTGCAGATCGCGTTTTACTACTGCCTGGCCGCCCTGGCCGTGGTGGTGGCCTACCGCAAGCTGATCTTCAAGTCCTGGAAGAACTTCATCTTCATCGGGCTGTGGCCAGGGGTCGGCGCCATCTTCATGGGCTGGATCTTCGTGGTCTCCATCCCCACCCTGGGCGGCGTGGTGGTGGCCATTGGCCTCGGGACCCTGGCCTTGGGCCTGATCCCCATGGCGTACTACTGGCGCAAGGGCAGCAGCTACTTCACCCGGCGCCCGCTCAACGTCTCCTAGGGCGCAGGCGGGACGTTCCAACCCGGGCGCACCAGCCCGGACTCATAGGCAATGACAACAAGCTGGACGCGGTCGCGCGCGTCCAGCTTTGTCATGATCCGGGACACGTGCGTCTTGGCGGTCAGCGGGGTGATGAACAGCCGGGCCGCAATCTCGGCATTGTTCAGGCCCTCCCCCACCAGGGCCAGCACCTCGCGTTCCCTCCCGGTGATCAACCCCAGTTCAGGCACTGGCACCGGTTCCCTGGACACCCTGGCCATGGCCGCCATGAGGCGGCGGGTGACCGACGGCGACAGGAGGGCGTCGCCGTCGTGCACTACACGGACCGCACGGATCAGCTCCTCCGGCTCGGTGTCCTTGACCAGGAACCCGGCCGCGCCAACGCGGACGGCCTCCGCTATGTAGTCATCCAGCTCAAAGGTGGTCAGGATGATGATGTGGGTGCCGGCAAGCATGGGGTCGGCCAGGATGGCGGCACTCGCGGCCAGGCCGTCGCCGCCGGGCATGCGGATGTCCATGAGAATGACGTCGGGCCTGAGCTGCCGGGCCAGCCGGACGGTCTCTTCCCCAGTGCCGGCCTCCCCCGTGATCTCCATGTCCGGTTCGGCGTTGAGGAGGGCTCGGAAGCCGGCACGGATGAGCGTTTGGTCGTCCGCGATGAGAATGCGGATCATGGCGTGTCCTCCCGGGTGGATTCTGCGGCGGTGCCGGTCTCCGCGGGGCCGCGCACAGCACTGCCAGTCTCAGCACTGCCGGGCGCGGCGTCCAGCGGGATTGTCGCGTGCACGCCCAGCCCCGGATGCAGCTCCACGAGGTCCACGGATCCGCCGATCCCCGCGAGGCGTTCGTGCATTCCGCGCAGCCCGTTGCCCTCGGGCGCGCCCTGCCGGCCGGTCCCGTCGTCGTCAATGGCAACCGCCAGCACCCCGCCCGCGGCGGGGCCGATCCGCACCGCCACCGCCGCGGCCCCGGAATGCCGGACAGCATTCACCACCGCCTCCTGGACCACCCGGTACAGCACGGCCTCCCGCTCGGGGCCGAGGCCGGCGCGCAGGGCGGAGGGGTCGCCGTCGTACTTCAGCGTGGCGTCAAGGCCGCCCTGGCGGGCGTCCTCCACCAGGGCGGGCAGCGAGTCCAGCGTGAGGCCGGGCTGGCGGGGGGCGTCCTGGCGCAGCACGCCAAGCAGCTCGCGGACCTGCTCCAGGGACTCCTTGCTGGCCGACTTGATCGCCTCGAGGGCCGGGCGGAGCTCCCCGGGATCGCGGTCGGCCAGGTGCAGTGCCACGGAAGCGCGCACATTGATCATGGACAGCGAGTGCGCCACCACGTCATGGATGTCCCGGGCCAGCGCAAGGCGGTATTCGTCCTCCGCGCGCTGCCTGGCGGCCTGCGCGCGGGCCCGGCGTTCGGCGCTGCGCTCCCACCGCAGCCGCAGGCCCTCGCCCAGCAGCACCATGATCACCAGCCAGGCGGATACGGCCGCGGCCCTGACCAGGTCCAGTTCGCCGCCGTGGACCGCAGCCCAGGCAAATGCCGCCACGACCAGGGCCCCCGCCACGGACCAGCTGAAGACGCGCCGCCGCCGGGCCGTTGCCAGCACCAGGGCCAGCGCCATGGACAGCGGCACGGGCCCCCACGGGTAGCCCAGTGCCAGGTAGCCGGCGGCCACTGCCACGGCACCGGCCAGCATCACCTCGGGTGCGCGCCGCCACAGCAGCAGCAGCGCCGGGCCGGCCAGCAGCAACAGGTAGCCCAGCCAGTCCAGGTGGGAACCCGGCTGGCGCGACGCCGCGAAATGCGTGCCCGCCAGCTGGATCACGGCTGCCAGCACGGCCACTGCCGCCATGGGCCGTCTGCGGCGCGCTCCTGTCATGGCTTGAGCGTATCCCGGCACCCCGCCGGCGCACATCACCCCGGGCGCGCACGGGCCCGTACTCCGCTGGGAGTACGGGCCCTTGCACACAAAACAGAGGACGACGGCGGAACCTTGCGTTCCGCCGTCGTCATCCCACTGCCTTGGCGTGCGTCAGGCTCGCTCGGCGGCCTCCACCACATTGGCCAGCAGCATGGCGCGGGTCATGGGGCCCACGCCGCCCGGGTTCGGGGAAATCCAGCTCGCCACGGAAGCGGCGGCGGGCTCCACGTCACCGGTGACAACAGCCTTGCCGCTGCCGTCATCCACGCGGGACACGCCGACGTCGAGCACTATGGCGCCCGGCTTCAAGTCCGCAGCCTTGACCATGTGCGGCTGGCCGGCGGCGGCAATAACGACGTCGGCCTGCCGCAGTTCCGCGGCCAGGTCCCGTGTGCCGGTGTGGGCCAGCGTGACTGTCGCATTGATGTCGCGGCGGGTGAGCAGCAGGCCCACGGGCCGGCCGATCGTCACGCCGCGGCCCACCACCAGGACCTTCTTGCCGTTGAGGTCGATCCCGTGGCGCAGCAGCAGCTCCACGCAGCCCTTGGGCGTGCACGGCAGGGGGGAAACCATGGGCCGGTTGACGTTGGCCACCAGGCGGCCCAGGTTCATCGGGTGCAGGCCGTCGGCGTCCTTGGCGGGGTCAATGGCTTCCAGCACCACGTCCTGGTCCACGTGCGCAGGCAGGGGCAGCTGGACAATGTAGCCGGTGCAGGCGGGATCGGCGTTGAGCCGGCGGACGGCGTCGAGCACCTCCTCCTGGGTGGCAGTTTCCGGCAGGTCAATGCGGATGGAGTTGATGCCCACCTCAGCACAGTCCTTGTGCTTGCCGGCCACGTACCACTGCGAGCCCGGGTCCGAACCCACCAGAATGGTGCCCAGGCCGGGCGTGATGCCGCGGGCGGCCAAGGCGGAGACGCGTTCCTTCAACTCTGCCTTGATCGCTGCAGCCGTGGCCTTGCCGTCCAGGATTTGTGCGGTTTGTACCTCGGTCATGCGGTTACCACTGCTCCTGGCCGGGGTACAGCGGGAAGTCGGCGGCGAGCTTCTTCACGCGGGCGGCGAGGGCTTCGACGTCGGCGTTGCCCTTCAGCGCGGAGGCGATGATCTCGGCCACCTCGGTGAATTCCGTTGCGCCGAAGCCGCGGGTGGCCAGTGCGGGGGTGCCGATGCGCAGGCCGGAGGTGACCATCGGGGGGCGGGGGTCGAACGGGACGGCGTTGCGGTTGACCGTGATGCCCACGGAGTGCAGGAGGTCCTCGGCCTGCTGGCCGTCCAGCAGCGAGTTGCGCAGGTCCACCAGCACCAGGTGGACGTCGGTGCCGCCGGTCAGCACGGACACGCCGGCCTCGGAGACGTCAGCCGCGTTGAGGCGCTCGGCGATGATCTTGGCGCCTTCCAGGACGCGAGCCTGGCGCTCCTTGAATTCCTGGCCCGCGGCCACCTTGAACGCCACGGCCTTGGCTGCGATGACGTGCATGAGCGGGCCGCCCTGCTGTCCGGGGAACACGGCGGAGTTGAGCTTCTTGGCCCATTCCTGCTTGGCCAGGATTACGCCGGAGCGCGGTCCGGAGAGGGTCTTGTGGACCGTGGAAGTCACGACGTCGGAGTACGGCACCGGGCTCGGGTGCAGGCCGGCGGCCACCAGCCCGGCGAAGTGCGCCATGTCCGTCCAGAGCAGCGCGCCAACCTCGTCGGCGATGGAGCGGAACGCCTCAAAGTCGAGGTGCCGGGGGTAGGCGGACCAGCCGGCAATGATGACCTGCGGCTTTTCGGCGATGGCCTGCTCGCGCAGCTTGTCCATGTCGATGCGGAAGGTGTCGGCCTCCACCTGGTAGGCGGCGACGTCGTACAGCTTTCCGGAGAAGTTCAGCTTCATGCCGTGGGTCAGGTGCCCGCCGTGGGCCAGTGACAGGCCGAGGATCTTTTCGCCGGGCTTGATCATGGCGGCAAGGGCGGCGGCGTTGGCCTGGGCGCCGGAGTGCGGCTGGACGTTGGCGTATTCGGCGCCGAACAGGTCCTTCACGCGCTGGATGGCCAGGTTTTCGGCCACGTCCACATACTCGCAGCCGCCGTAGTAGCGGCGTCCCGGGTAGCCTTCGGCGTACTTGTTGGTCAGCACGGAGCCCTGGGCTTCCAGGACGGCGCGGGGGGCGAAGTTTTCGCTGGCGATCATTTCCAGCGTGTCACGCTGGCGGCCCAACTCGTCCTTGAGGACGGCGGCAATCTCAGGGTCCAGCTCGGAGAGCGGGGCATTGGTCACGGACTGGGTGGGGGTAAAAGACACGTCAAGGCTCCTGGATGGACAACACGAAAAATCTTTATCTAGGCCAGATTATCCGGTGTACGCGTCCCAGGCGCAGGCCGCTTCGCAGTGTGAAGTGCAGCGACGTCAAGCACATGTGTGTTAAGTGGCACAGGCAAGGACATGTACACCGCCAATCTTTCAATCGGCGTTCATGACCCCGCGTCCCAGGCGTACGATCCGCAGGTCCAACCACAGTGCTGCTCCCCGGTGGTGTCCCACCTCATCGCCAGTCGCAACGCCTTAATTGTAGTACAGGCCCCCCGGTGCCGGTAACGTTGAACGGGTGACTGAACTGAACTCCCGCACCCAGCATGCCTCCAACGGATTTGTCCTCACGCTGTCCTGCGCCGACCGGCCCGGCATTGTCCATGCCGTGGCGGGCGCACTGTTGGAGGCCGGCTGCAACATCACCGACTCCCAGCAGTACGGCAATCCGGACACCGGCACCTTCTTCATGCGGGTGGCTGTGGAAACCACGACGACGTTCACCCGCCTCCGCGAGCACCTGGACTCTGTGGCGGGCCAGTTTGCGCTCAATTGGCAGCTGCACCGGGCCGGGGCGCCGGTGCGCACACTGATCCTGGCCTCCAAGGCCGCGCACTGCATCAATGACCTGCTGTTCCTCCAGCGCTCCGGCACCCTGCCCATTGAGATTCCGGCCATCGTCTCCAACCACCGGGACCTGGAACCGTTGGCGGACTTCTACGGCATCCCGTTTTACTACATCCCGGTCACCCCGGAAACGAAGGCCCACGCGGAGGACCAGCTGCTGGAGCTGGTGACGCGCCTTGACGTGGAGCTGGTGGTCCTGGCCCGCTACATGCAGGTCCTTTCCGACACGCTGTGCCGCCACCTCGAGGGCCGGGCGATCAACATCCACCATTCGTTCCTGCCGTCCTTCAAGGGTGCCAAGCCGTACCACCAGGCCCACGCGCGTGGCGTGAAGATCATCGGCGCCACCGCCCACTACGTGACGGCCGCACTGGATGAGGGCCCCATCATTGAGCAGGAAGTGATCCGCGTGGACCACGGTCACTCCGTGGAAAAGTTCGTCTCCATGGGCCGCGCAGTGGAGGCCCGCACGCTGGCCCAGGCCGTGCAATGGCACGCCGAGCACCGCGTCCTCCTCGACGGCCACCGCACGGTCGTCTTCGACTAACACCTGTCACCCTCCCTCCGGCAACTGTGTGTCAGAAACTGCATGGAATTCACCCAAAAACGGGGAATTCCATGCAGTTTCTGACACACAGTTTGGAACGGCACTGCGTCGGTGCGCCCCCGGCTTCACCTGCCGTCTGGCCGCACGCCGAGCACCGCGTGCTCCTCGACGGCCACCGCACGGTGGTTTTCGACTAAAACGAGTTGCCCGGGAGTTTCCGCTGGGGCAAAACCCGCCACGAGTTTGGCCCCCAGTGCACCCGGGGCAAAACCCGCCACGAGTTTGGCCCCCGCGAGAAGTGCCGCCGTCGGGCTGGGCACCAGGCATTGGTGACGGGCGCCGTGACGGCTGCTGAACGTTGGCGCGCGCCGGCACCCCGCCAAATTCGCCGGCCAAGATTGTTGAACAATCTACAGAAGTAGGGCATGCTTGGAGAACCACATCACGAGACGGGGATCACACATGCCTTACATTGACCTCAATTCCGACGTCGGCGAATCGTTCGGGAACTGGACCATGGGCGACGACGCCGCCATCTTCACCTCCGTCTCCAGCGCCAACGTAGCCTGCGGATTCCATGCCGGGGACCCGAGCACCATTGCCCAAACGTGCCGCGACGCCGTGGCCGCCGGCGTCACCATCGGGGCACACGTGGGATACCGGGACCTGGCCGGATTTGGCCGCCGCTTCCTGGACTGCTCCCCCACCGAACTCGCCGACGACGTCCTGTACCAGCTCGGCGCCCTGTCCGCCCTGGCAGGGGCCGCCGGGGCCACCATCAAGTACGTCAAGCCCCACGGCGCGCTCTACAACACGATCGTCCACCACGAAGGGCACGCCCAGGCCGTGGTCGACGCTGTCAAGGCGTTCGGAACGGACCTTCCCCTCCTGCTCCTGCCCGGATCGGTGGCCCTGGCCAAGGCGGGGGCGCAGGGGCTGCGCGCCGTGGCGGAGGCCTTCGCGGACCGCAACTACACGCCGGAGGGAACGCTGGTCTCCCGCCGCGAGGCCAATGCCGTGCTGCACGATCCCGCGCAGGTCGCCGCCAACATGGTCCGCCTGGCCACCGAGGGCACCGTCACGGCAATCGACGGCAGCGTCATCCCCATGCCGGCCGAGAGCATCTGCGTCCACGGCGACACCGCCGGCGCCGTGGCCATGGCCGCAGCTGTCCGCGCCGCACTGGAAAATGCCGGCGTGCAGATCAAGAGCTTTGCGTGAACGCCAGCATGCCCGCCAGCGTGAGCGCGGCAAATGCCCCCGCCATGGCCGCACCGATCCGGGAAACCGGCACCATCACGGCCATCCGCCCCGCCGGCACGCGCGCCCTCCTGGTGGAGCTCTCCACGCTTGAAGCCGTGCTGGCCCTGGCGGCCCGGCTGGCGGAATCCCCCCTGCCCGGCCAGCTGGATGCCCTGTCCGCGGCGGCCACGGTGCTGGTCAAGTTTGACTCCCCCAATGCGGCCCGCAAGGCCGCCGCCGCCATCCGGGCACTGGACCTCGGCACGGCCCCCACAGGGACAGGCCGGCTGGTGGAGGTCGAGGTGAACTACGACGGCGCCGACCTCGCCGAAGTTGCCGCACTGACGGGCCTGAGCCCGGAAGGCGTCATCGCCGCGCACACAGGCCAGACCTGGCGGGCGGCATTTGGCGGATTCGCCCCGGGCTTCGCGTACCTGCTGGGCGAAAACACGGCCCTGCACGTCCCCCGCCGCAGCACCCCGCGCACCGCCGTGCCCGCCGGCGCCGTGGCACTCGCCGGCGACTATTCCGCCGTGTACCCGCGCCAGTCCCCCGGCGGCTGGCAGCTGATAGGCCACACCGACGCCCTCCTCTGGTCGCTGGAGCGCGAAAGCCCGGCCCTCATCCGCCCCCAGGACCGCGTCCGCTTCATCCCGGCCCGCCCCGCCCTGCGCCTCCACGCCGGAACAACCCCAAGCAAGCACGACGCCGGCACCTCCCCGGCCGGCACCGCGGAAGCAATGGTCGGCACCGCGGAAGCCACAGCCGAAGCCACAGGCCAGCAAGCGGGCAGCCTGCTGGTGGTCTGCGCCGGCCTGCAGTCGCTCATCCAGGATCTGGGCAGGCCGGGCCTGGGCGATCTGGGAGTGTCTGCGGCAGGCGCCGCGGACCCTTCGGCGGCCCGGCAGGCCAACCGGCTGGTGGGCAACCAGGCAGGGGACGCCGTCGTCGAAAATCTGCTGGGTTCCCTGGTCCTGCGGGCCGAATCCGACCAGGTCCTGGCCGTGACCGGCGCCCGGACCGCGCTCCGCATCACCCCGGCGGACCCCAGCCGGAGCGAACGCCATCCCGCACAGGATGCCCCGTTCGCGCTGCTGGACGGCGAGACGCTCACGCTGGATCCCGCCACGGAGGGGCTGCGCTGCTACCTCGGCGTGCGCGGCGGTGCGGCGGTGGCCAAGGTGATGGGCAGCCGGTCCACTGACCTGATGTCGGGGATCGGCCCGGCCCCCCTGGCCCCCGGCAGCCGCATTCCCGTGGGGCCCGTCCGCGGCGCCCATGTGGTGGGTTCACCGGAGCCGTCCACCCTGCGCCCGCTGCCCGCCTCCGGCACCGCCACGCTCCGCATCACGCCCGGCCCGCGGGACGACTGGTTCGGCGGGGCGGGCATGGCGGCGCTGGCCGGGCAGGACTGGCTGGTGGGCGCCGCCTCGAACCGGATTGGCATCCGCCTGGAACTGGCCGACGGCGGCATGCCCGTTCCGCGGCTGCGTGACGGCGAGCTGGCCAGTGAAGGCGTGGTCTGGGGGGCCCTGCAGGTGCCGCCGTCCGGGCTGCCCGTGCTGTTTTTGGCCGACCACCCGGTCACGGGCGGCTACCCAGTCATTGCCGCCGTCGTTCCGGAGGATCTCTCCGCCGCCGCGCAGCTGCCGCCAGGCACCCGGGTGCGCTTTGTCCCCGCGAACCCCGCCACCCCCACCGACACCCCGAGCCACCAAGGAACCCGTTCATGAAGAAAGTCCTGATTGCCAACCGCGGCGAAATTGCCGTCCGCGTGGCCCGCGCCTGCGCCGATGCCGGGCTCGCGTCCGTTGCCGTATACTCCGAGCCCGACGCCGACGCCCTGCACGTGCGCCGGGCCGACGAGGCCTACGCGCTGGGCGGGCGTAGCGGTGCGGACACGTACCTGAACATCGAAAAGCTCATTGACGTGGCCGTCCGCTCCGGGGCCGACGCCGTCCACCCCGGCTACGGCTTCCTGTCCGAGAACGCGGATTTCGCCCAGGCCGTGATCGACGCCGGGCTGACGTGGATCGGGCCGCCGCCGCAGGCCATCCGGGACCTGGGCAACAAGGTCACGGCCCGCGACATTGCCGTCCGCGCCGGCGCCCCGCTGGTGCCCGGCAGCGACGGCCCCGTGGGATCCGGCGCCGAGGTCCGGGCGTTCGCGGAGCAGTTCGGCCTGCCCGTCGCCATCAAGGCGGCGTTCGGCGGGGGCGGTCGCGGGCTGAAAATTGCCCGGACCCTGGACGAGATTGACGACGCCTTTGAATCCGCCGTCCGCGAGGCAACCGTCGCGTTTGGGCGCGGGGAATGCTTCGTGGAGCGGTTCCTGGACCGCCCCCGCCATGTGGAGGCCCAGGTGCTGGCGGACCAGCACGGCAATGTGGTGGTGGTGGGCACGCGGGACTGCTCCCTCCAGCGCCGCCACCAAAAACTGGTCGAGGAGGCCCCGGCGCCATTCCTCGGAGATGCCCAGCGGGCCAGCATCCACGCCTCCGCCAAGGCCATCTGCCGGGAGGCCGGCTACCAGGGCGCAGGCACAGTGGAGTACCTCGTGGCCGATGACGGCACTGTCTCCTTCCTGGAGGTCAACACCCGCCTCCAGGTGGAACACCCCATCACGGAGGAAACCACCGGCGTGGACCTGGTTGCCGAGCAGTTCCGCATCGCCGCCGGGGAGCCGCTGAGCTTCACGGAGGATCCGCCGGCTGTGGGCCACGCCTTTGAGTTCCGCCTCAATGCCGAGGACCCGGCCCGCGGTTTCCTGCCCGGCCCCGGCACCATCACGGCCTTCGAGCCGCCCACAGGGTCCGGCATCCGCGTCGATTCCGGCGTCCGGAGCGGCTCCACCGTGCCCGGCGACTACGACTCCCTGCTGGCCAAGCTCATTGTCCACGGCGCCGACCGCGCCCAGGCCCTGCGCCGGGCCCGGGTGGCCCTGGACGAAATGGCCATCACGGGCCTGCCCACCGTGCTGCCGTTCCACCGCGCCGTGGTCCGCGACCCTGCCTTCACCGCGGAGGGCCGCTTCGGCGTGCACACCACCTGGATCGAGTCGGAGTTCGCGGCCACGCTGGCCGCCTCGGACCAGATCGCCCGGGCCGAGCCGGATGGCCGGCGCGAGGAACTGACCGTGGACGTGGACGGAAAGGCGCTGCGGATCGGGCTGCCCGCGCGGCTGCTGGCCGGCCTGCGCAACGGAAACAGCGGGATTTTTGACGACGACGGCACCGCCGGCCGGATCTCCGGCGCCGGCACCCCGGACACCACGGACGACGGCGGCCCCGCCGTCGACGCCGTGGTACTGGCGGCCCCCATGACCGGCAGGCTCGTGAAGTGGGCGGCAGCCGACGGGGCCACCGTCGCGGCCGGGGACGCCGTCGTCGTGCTTGAAGCGATGAAGATGGAATCAACCGTCACGGCACACCGTGCCGGCACCGTGGTGCACGGCCCCCACACCGTGGGCGGGCAGATTGCGCGCGGCGAGGCAGTGTGCCGCATCGAATAGCCCCCATCGAATAGCTGCCGTGCGCAGCATGGCCCGCCGGGTTGGATAGATTGGAACCATGCCAATGAACGCCGCCCTCGGGGACCTTCCATCCGCCGCCACCCATGCCCACACGGGCGCATGGGTGGCCTCGGTGCTGCGCAGCCGCATCGCAGAGGGCCAGCTGGTGCCCGGCACCAAGCTCTCCGAACAGTCCCTCTCGGCCACGTTGGGCGTTTCCCGCAACACCCTGCGCGAGGCCTTCACCGTGCTCGACGGCGAGCTGATCGTCACGCGGATCCCGAACCGTGGAGTGTTTGTCGCCTCCCCCGGGCCGGAGGAGATCCGTGAGATTTACAGCGTGCGCCGCATCCTGGAGCCGGCGGCCGCCCTCTGGGGACCCGGGCCGGACATCGCGGAACTCCGCCGGGTGGTGGCGGAGGCCCGGGACGCCCAGGCGCGCAGCTCGGTGCCGGAAATGGCCGCCGCCAACCAGCGTTTCCACGAGGCTCTCATCCTGGGCACGGGCAGCACCGGGCTGCTGGAGGTGATGTCGCGGGTGCTGGCGCAGATGCGGCTGGTGTTCCATGCCATGGGCAGCGCCCCGGGCTTCCACAGCCGCTACGTGGAACTCAATGCTGAACTCCTCGAGCTGCTGGCCGCCGGGCAGCGGGCCGAGGCCGCCGAGAGGCTGCGCAGCTACCTCGACGTCGCTGAGGCGGAGCTGCTGGAGCAGTTCGCCGTCGCCCCTTAAGACCCTTTCCGGGATTGTTCAACAAACACTTGCAGGATTGTTGAACAAAAGCATATGATGTAGTTCACAGTGACGGCCGCCACCCTTGGCGGGCGTCCGGCCGGCCCGGGCAGCACGCCCACCGGATCCACTACGCCCGTCATAACGGCCCGGCTTCCTGCCGCGGCAGGAACGGATAATTATGCTTGTACTCATCGGGGTCCTGCTGGTGATTGTTGGCTTCGCCATCCGCCTGAACCCCCTCCTTGTTGTCACCATTTCCGGCATCGTCACGGCGCTCCTGGGCGGCATGACCCCTCTGCAGATCCTCAACGCCTTCGGCTCCGGATTCTCCAGCAGCCGCTCCGTCACCATCTTCGTGGTGGTGCTCCCTGTCATCGGCCTGATCGAGCGGTTCGGGCTGCAGGAACAGGCCAAGGCGCTCATTTCCAAGCTGGCCCGGCTCACCACCGGCAGGGTGCTCATCGGCTACCTGTTGATCCGCCAGGCCACCGCCGCTGTGGGCCTGACCAGCATCGGCGGTCACGCCCAGACGGTCCGCCCGCTGGTCTTCCCCATGGCCGAAGGTGCTGCGCTGCGGCGCTACGGCTCCGTGCCGGACAAGGTGCGGGAGAAGATCAAGGGCCACAGTGCCGCGGCGGACAATGTCGGCGTGTTCTTTGGCGAGGACGTGTTTGTCGCCGTCGGCTCCATTCTGCTGATCACCACCTTCGTCGACACCACCTACGGGCTCCACTTGGAGCCCCTGCAGCTGGCCATCTGGGCCATCCCCACGGCCATCTGCGCCTTCCTGATCCACGGCTTCCGCCTGCTGCGCCTTGACCGCCAGCTGGACAAGGCCGTCCAGGAGGCCCGCGCCGAAGAGTCCGCAGCCGCACACACCGCCCCCGCCGGAGGAGCAGCATGATCAACGTCGAATCCATCTACTGGCTCATTGGCCTGCTGTTTGTCGGCTGGGCATTCCTGATAGCCCGTGACGCAACCCACCCGCGCCGCTGGGGCAGCTCGTCCTTCTGGGGGCTGCTTGGCCTGTGCTTCTTCTACGGCACCGCCGTTGAGGCGAAAACCGCCCCGGCCTGGGTGCTGGGCATCGCCGTCCTGGTTCTGGTGGCCCTGGCCAGCACGGGGCTGCTGGGCGACGGCCGCGCCAAGACCACCACGGAGGAACAGCGGACCGCCTTCGCCGGAAAGTTCGGCAACAAGCTCTTCATCCCCGCCTTGGCACTGCCGGTGGTTACAGTCGCCGTCGTCCTGCTGGCACCCGTGCTCAAGATTGGCGCCAAGCCCCTCATCGACCCCACCCACACCACGCTGGTGGCCCTGGGCATCGGCGCCGTGGTTGCCGCCGTCGTCGGTGTCGCCATCCTGCGCCCGAAGAATAAGCTGGCCCCAGTCCTGGAGGGCCGGCGCATCCTGGAAACCATCGGCTGGGCCGCGCTGCTGCCCCAGATGCTCTCAACCCTGGGCATCCTGTTCACGAAGGCCGGGGTGGGGACCGCCGTCGGAACGCTTGCCAAGGGTTTGCTGCCGAACGGTTCCCTGATTGCCGCCGTGGTGGTCTACTGCGTGGGCATGTTCATCTTCACGGTGCTGATGGGCAACGGTTTTGCCGCGTTCCCGATCATGACGGCGGCCATCGGCTGGCCCGTGCTGGTGCAGGGCTTCCACGGCCAGCCGGCCATCGTGTTTGCGATCGGCATGCTGGCCGGATTCTGCGGCACCCTGTGCACGCCCATGGCGGCCAACTTCAACCTGGTCCCGTCCGCGCTGCTGGAAATGAAGAACAAGTACGGCGTCATCACGGCCCAGGTGGCCACCGGCGTGCCGCTCCTGTTCGTCAACATCGCCCTGATGTACTTCCTCGCCTTCCCCCACGCCTAGCCCCTCCCCCGCTCGCCCCCTCCCCCCGTCGCCCCGTCGAAGTTCGAGATAACCACCGAAGGATGCCCATGACCACCGCCCCCGACGCCGCCGCCCGCATGGATTCGCTGGCCAACCACTACGCCGGGATCGTCCTGGACAACCTGGCCCGGCCTTACCCGTACGCTTCCCACCATGTGGAGACGTCACTGGCGGACAGGCCCAGCCCGCAGGAACTGCACCCCGCGTTTTACACGTCCTTCGACTGGCACTCCTGCGTCCACATGAGCTGGCTGGGCGTGACGCTGCTGGGCCACGGGCTCGACGCCGGCCTGGACGCCCAGCTGCGCACGGCCCTTGCTGCGAACCTGACGCCGGAAAACCTGGTCGTTGAGGGCGCGTACCTGCTGAACAACCCCAGTTGGGAGCGCCCCTACGGCTGGGCCTGGCTGGTGCGGCTCGCCGCGGCGGCGGCCGCTTCCGCCGATCCGCAGGTCAAGGCGTGGGGCGCCGCCCTCGATCCGCTGGTGGACATCGTGGCCGGGCTTGTGGCGGGTTGGGCGGAGAAGGCGGAATTCCCGGTCCGCCACGGCCTGCACACCAACGCGGCCTTCGGCTTGGGCCTCCTGCTCGACGCCTTCCGCGCCCTGGGGCGCGACAAGGCGGCTGGTGTGTGCGAGCAGACTGCGCTGCGCTGGTTCAAGCACGACGCCGGCTGGCCCGGCGGGTGGGAAATGAGCGGGCAGGACTTCCTCTCCGCGGGGCTGAGCGAAGCCGACCTCATGGCGCGGGTGCTCGCTCCCGAGGCGTTTGCCGAGTGGTTCGCCGCCTTCCTGCCGGACCTTGGCCCGGACTCGCGGATCCTGGCGAGGTATTCGGTCACCGACGAATCCGACGGCTACCTGGCCCACCTGAACGGGCTCAACCTGACCCGGGCCGGGCAGCTCATTCGCATCGGCCAGGCCCTCCGGCATGGCGGGGCAAACGGCGGCCCCGACGCCGGACAGCTCGCCGCAGTGGTGGACGCCGCCGTGCCGCTGCTGCTCGAGCCGGGCCTGGCTTCCGTAATGACGGAAGAGTTCATGTCGAGCCACTGGCTGGCCAGCTTCGCCTGGGACGCCCTGGCCTCCGCCGCTCTCCACCCTCAACTGTGAGTCAGAAACTGCACGGAATTCGCCCAAAACGACGGGTTTTCGTGCAGTTTCTGACTCACAGTTGGGGGGGGTTGTCGATTCTCGAACGCGCCCACCGGGGGTCAGTCGAGGGACATCGGGCCAATCTCCGGAAGAAGCTCGCCCGGCCCGGGATTCCCCTCGGCAGACGTGCCGCCCAGATGGCGCACCACGCCCCAGACGGCGTTCAGCGCCGTGGTGACGGCGCCGTCGGCCCAGCCCGCGGTCCAGGAAACGTCGTCGCCGGCCAGGAAGATGCCGCGCTGCGAATCCGGCAGCCCGTCCTGCGCAAAGTGCGTGAACAGGCGCTGCTGGTAGCGGTAGTGCCCGGGCAGGTTGGCCTTGAAGGCACCCATGAAGTTGGGGTCTGCCTCCCACGAAACGGTGATCGGCGCGCCCACAATGTGGGACGCGATGTCCACGCCCGGGTAGATCTGCGCCAGCGAATGCAACATCAGCTCCACGCGTTCCTCGGCGGAGAGCGCCAGCCACTTCAGCGCGTCGTCGTTCCAGGTGTAGGACAGCAGGATGACGGCGGGCTTGTCCGGGCCGTTGTCCAGTAGGTATGTGGCGCGGTTGAGCCGGTCCGTCAGCGTCATGGACATGGTTTCGCGGCCCGTGGCGGGGTCAATGTCCTTCCAAAACGGCCGGTCCACCATGACAAAAGTCTTGGACGACTGCATGTAGTGCGACCGCTCAATGGCCGTCCACATGGGCGCGGCAAACAGCGATTCCTCCGTGTTGATGCGCGTGGACAGCAGCCACGACTGGCAGGTGCTGACCACGGCCGCGAAGCGCTGCACCCGCCCCCACCGTTCGGTGATCTCGAGGGAACCGTCGCCGGCGCGGGCAATCTTCGCCACGGCACCGCGCGGGGAGCCTGCATGCAGCGAGCTCAGCGAGGTGCCTTCGGGCCAAAATTCCAGGCCCGACGGCGTGTCCCGCCAGAGTGCCTCGGGGAGCCTCTGCGCCCCGCCTGAAATGCTGCGGTGGCCGTCGTCCGCATCGGTGTAGACCACGCGCAGGATCTCCAGGATGGAATTCGGGAAGTCGGTGTCCCAGCCGCCCGTGCCAAAGCCCACCTGGCCAAAGGCCTCCCGGTGCCCGAACCCTGCCTTCCGGAACGAGGCGGAGCCGGCGATGAAGCCGTAGAACGTTTCCTCGTCCAGCTCCGGGACCAGTGCGTTCCACAGTTCCTTGATGCGCCTGGTGTCCCTGGCCCGGATGGCGTCCTGCATCTGCGAGAACGCGGCGCCGTCGTTAACGGCGTCCTTCCAGGCCCGCGCCACCTCGCGGAAGAATTCCGGCAGTTCCGCCTCGGTGGTGGCGTAGTGCCGCTTCCCGGCCAGCTCGATCACGGTGCTGGAGGTGGCCTCGGCGAGCGGGTTGGGGAACGCCTCGGTGGACAGGCCCAGCAGGTCCACATAATGGTAGAAGGCGCGGCCGGAGACGGGGAAGCGCATGCCGCCCAGGTCGGCCGTGACGTCCGGGGCGCCCGGGAAGCTGGCCGTGCGCAGCCGCCCGCCGATCTGGTCCGCCTCGAAGATGACTGGCTTGAGCCCCATTTTCATGAGCTCGTACGCGGCGACAAGCCCGGAGAGCCCGCCGCCGATCACGGCAACCTCCGTCCCGTAGGCTGCGGCGGGCACGCTGCCCAGGCCGGCCGGGTGCGCAAGGTAGTGGTCGTAGCTGAACGGGAAATCGGGGTTCAGCATGGTGATGGCTTCGGTCATGCCTTACGGTACCTTTGCCTCGGGTGCGGCGGAAGCGGCAGCCGGGGACCCGGCGTCGAACATGTCAGTGGTTTCCAGGGACTGCGCGGAGAGTTCGTCGTACTCTGCAACCGTCAGGGCGGCCACGCGGGAGTGCTTGCGGCCGTAGCCAAAGTACGCCAGCAGGCCCACCAGCATCCAGGCAACGAAGACAATCCAGGTGACGCCGCCCAGGTTGACCATCAGGTAGATGCACATGAGCGAGCCCAGGATGGGGGTGACCGGGTAGAAGGCCACTTTGTAGCTGCGCTTGAGGTCAGGGCGATTGCGGCGCAGGTAGATCACGGCCACGTTGACCAGCGCGAAAGCAAAGAGCGTGCCGATGCTGGTTGCGTCGGCGAGCGCGCCCAGCGGGATCAGGCCCGCGGTCAGGGCGACGGCGATGCCCACGATCAGGGTGCCGGCCACGGGGGTGCCGCGCTTGGCTGAGATGCGGCCGAAGATTTCCGGGACCAGGCCGTCGCGGGACATGGACATCAGGATGCGGGTCTGGCCGTAGAGCACGGTCAGCACGATGGAGGCGATGGCGAGCACGGCGCCCACGGAGAACACCAGGCCCATCCACGGCTGGTGCGTGATTTCAAGCAGGATCTGCACCAGGGCGGCCTGCGTGCCCTCAAACCAGGTCCACTGGCGGGCGCCCACGGCGGCCACAGCCACCAGCACGTACAGCGAGGTCACGATCAACATGGAGAGCATGATGGCCCGGGGCAGGTCGCGCTGCGGGTTCTTGGCTTCCTCCCCGGCCGTGGAGGCGGCGTCGAAGCCGATGTAGGAGAAGAACACGCGTGAGGCTGCCGCGGAGACGCCGGCGGCGCCCATCGGCATGAGCGGGCTGAAGTTGCCGGCCTGGAAAGCGGTGAAGGCGATGGCGCAGAAGAAGAGCAGGATGATGATTTTCACGAACACGATCACCGTGTTGATGACGGCGCTTTCCTTGGCGCCGCGCACCAGCAGGAACATGGCCAGCAGCACAATGGCCATGGCGGGCAGGTTCAGGAATCCGCCCGAACCCGGCGGCTGGGAGATGAAGTCCGGCAGCGCCCACCCGAAGCCGGCCACGGCCTCGTTGATGTACTGCCCCGCGCCCACGGCCACGGCTGCCACGGACACCGCGTATTCGAGCACCAGGCACCAGCCGCAAATCCAGGCCATGCCCTCGCCGAGGGTGGCGTAGGTGTAGGAGTAGCTGGAGCCGGAGACCGGGACCATGCCGGCCATTTCCGCGTAGGACACGGCCGAAAGCAGGGCCGCGACGCCGGCGATGAGGAAGGAGATGAAGACGGCGGGCCCGGCCAGCGGCACGGAGTCGCCCAGGATCACCAGGATGCCGGTGCCCAGGGTGGCGCCCACGCTGATCATGGTCAGCTGCAGCACGCCAAAGCTGCGCACCAGCTTCCGGCCGTCGGTGCCGTTGCCGGCTTCGTGGAGCATCTGGCCCAGCGGCTTGCGCCGCATGAGCTGGGTGCCAAGCCCGACGGCGGGGCCGCCGCCATGGTTGCCGCCTTGCGGCCCGCGTCCTTGCGGCCCGCGTCCTTGCGGCCCGCGTCCTTGCGGCCCGCGTCCTTGCGGGCGTGGTGCGGTCGCCTTTGACCGCTGGCTGAGTTGATCACGCAGTGTCATCCTCTTGATCCAATTCTCTCGAAAGCCTGCTGGAGGCGCTGTTCCCGTTTCTCAACAATAAAGCTGTGACCCACATCTCAACGTAGTGCAAAACATCCTGTACGCTATCCACATGAGACAGAATGCACTACCAGCCTCCGCTGTGGCGGAGCTCACCACCGGCACGGTCAGCGTGGACCTGGATGCCATCGGGCACAATGTGGGAATCCTGCGGGAACGCACGCGTTCCGCGCACTTGATGGCCGTCGTCAAGGGTAACGCCTATGGGCACGGCCTGCTGGAGACGGCCCGGACCGCCCTCGCCGCCGGCGCGGACTGGCTCGGCACGGCACAGCTCTCCGAGGCGCTGGCCCTGCGCCGCGCCGGCATCACGGCCCCCATCCTGGCGTGGCTCTACCTGGCCACCACCTCCGGCGGCGCCATGGCCGAGGCGGTGGGGAACGACGTCGACATTTCCCTGGGCAGCCCGGCCCAGCTT
This sequence comes from Arthrobacter silviterrae, assembly GCF_011045165.1. Classification (GTDB taxonomy): domain Bacteria; phylum Actinomycetota; class Actinomycetes; order Actinomycetales; family Micrococcaceae; genus Specibacter; species Specibacter silviterrae. The sequence continues at coordinate 47,851 of NZ_JAAKZI010000009.1, read as the reverse complement.
GAGGTGGTGGCCGGCATAGCAAGCGGGCTGGGCCGTACCGCGTTCATCCACCTGGAGCTGGACAGCGGACTGAGCCGCGGCGGCGCCCGGCGCGAGGATTGGCCGGCCCTGGTGGCGGCCGCACGGGCGGCGGAGCTCAGCGGCTCCGTCACGGTCCGCGGCGTGTGGACGCACCTGGCCTGGGCCGACGTCCCCGCCCACCCGGCCAACACGGCCGCCGTCGCCGAGTTTGAGGAGGCGGTCCGGGAGGCGTTCGACGCCGGGCTGGCGCCCACCCTGCGACACGTGGCCAGTTCGGCGAACATCCTGGCCCGGCCCGAGTTCCACTTTGACATGGTGCGCGCCGGGCTGGCCATGTACGGCCTCTCCCCCGCAGAGCACATGGACCCGGCCGACTACGGGCTGCGCCCCGCGCTCTCCGTCACGGCCCCCGTGGTGCTGGTCAAGCATGTGCCGGCGGGCACCGGCGTCAGCTACGAACACCGCGCCATCACGCACGAGTCCCGCTACCTCGGCCTGATCCCGCTGGGTTACGCGGACGGCATCCCCAAGGGGATATCCGGCAGCAGCGTGGTGATGGTGGGCGGCCAAAGGGTGCCGGTGATCGGCAAGGTCTGCATGGACCAGTTCATGGTGGATCTGGGCCACGAGACATCCGTCCGCGTGGGCGAAACCGCCCTGCTGTTCGGCGACCCGGCCGCCGGGGCCGCGAGCGCCGACGACTGGGGCGCCGCCATCAACAGCCACGGCGACGAGGTCATCAACCGGATCGCGCCCCGGCTGCAGCGGGTGTACACCCATGGCCGCTAGCACCGACGGCGGCACCTCCGGGCGGGTGCGCTCGCTGCCGCTTTCCACGGAGGAAGTGGAGTCCCGCTTCCGCTCCGTGACGCTGTCCCAGTTCCTGGCGGAGCTGCCGCATGAGCTGAAGATCCTGCACGCCGCGGACCTGGACGCCCGGCTGCGCTGGGTGGAGCCCAGTGAACTGGCGGACCCCACCCCGTACCTCATGGACGGCGAGTTTGTGCTCACCGCCGGCCTTCCCCTGATGGACGACGGCGGCACGGCGGACGCGGTCGAGGCCTACGTGGCGCGGCTGGCCGTGGCCCGCGTCTGCGCCCTGGGCTTTGGCCTGACCCCGTACCATGATGCGGTGCCGCCCGCATTGGCGGCGTCCTGCCGCCGCCACGGGATCACACTGGTGGAGGTGCCGCCGTCCGTCCCGTTCGCCGCGATCGGGCTGCAGTTTGCGCAGCTGCTGGAATCGGATTCGGCGAAGGTGTTCCGCAGCCTGGCCGAGACCAACCGGCTGCTGATGCGCTCCGTGCTCTCCCCGCGCCCCGACCAGGAGGTGCTGGCAACGCTGGTGCAGCGGGTGCCCTGCTGGGCCGTGCTGGTGGGGGCCGACGGCAAGGTGCGGGCGCGCGCCGGAACCCGGCCGGCCGACGTCGTGCTGCTGGGGCCGCTGCTGGAACGGCTGTTCCAGGGCTCGGGCCCGCGCGTGGAGCTGGACAGCTACCCGGCGGAGGGGTCCGAATTTGTGGTGGGGCACCCGCTGCGCAGCAACCGCGACGTCAACCTGGGCGCCCTGGTGATTGGCTCCGCGGAGCGGCTGTCCCCGGCGCACAACAACATAGTTTCCGCCGCCGTCGGCCTCCTGGAGCTGCTCTCGCGCCAGCGCACCAGCGGCTCCCTGGCACCGAGCCAGCTGGCCACCGCGCTGCTGCTGCACCCGGAAACACTGGCCGCCGGAACCTCACGGCAGATAACGGCGGCGAAGGACCTGCTGGCGCAGAGCCTTTCCTCCTCCCGGTCCGCGCCCATGCGGGTGGTGCAGGGCGTGAATGTGGATGCGCCGCAGTGGCGCAGCACCGACAGCCCCGTGCGGGAACTGCTGCAGTGGCGGCGGATCTTCGACACCAAGCTGGTGGAAATCACCGACTACGGCTTCGCGGCCGTGACCCGGCTGAAGGTGGACGAGGCTTCCGTGGCCGAGGTGGAACGGCTGGGCTGGCGGCTGGTGGTGGGCGACCCCGTGGAACCCAACGACCTCCCGGCCGCGTATCAGCGGGTCGGCTCGCTGCGGGCCCGGGCCCGGGCCACCTCGGAGACGCTGCGCGTGGATTCGGTGACGTGGTCCGTCACGGGCCTGCTGGGCCGGGAGGCCGGCACCATGCTGGCGGGGCAGGTCCTGGCGCCGCTGCTGGAACTGGAGCCCGAACGGCGGGACGTGCTGCTGGAGGTGCTGCGCGGCTGGCTCACGCACAATGGCAGCTGGGACGCCACGGCCAAGGCGCTGTCGCTGCACCGCAACAGCGTCCGCCGGCACATAGGCGCCGCCTTCGAGCTGCTGGAGCGGGACCCCAACGACCCCCAGTCCCGCGCCGACCTCTGGATTGCGCTGCAGTACCTGTAGGCCGGTGGTCGAGCGTCGAGACCCGGTGGTCGAGCAGCGAGCCCTGCGAGCGCGTCGAGACCCGAGAGCGCGTCGGTGGTCGAGCAGCGAGCCCTGCGAGCGCGTCGAGACCCGGCGGCGGCCCGAGATTTCGACAAGCTCAATCAGCGGCGGCGCTACCCGTTCTCCCACTCGCGGTAGAGCTCCGGGCGGCGCTCGGCCAGGTAGGGCACGCCTGCGCGCGAACCGCGGATCGCGTCCGCGTCCAGCTCGGCGTACAGCAGCTCGGCGCCGATCCCCGCGGAGGCCAGGACACCGCCGTCGGGCCCGGCAATGATGCTGCCGCCGCCAAAAGTGGTGCCGTCCTCGATGCCGCAGTGGTTGGCATAGGCCACGGCAACATGGTTTTCCAGGGCCCGTGCCCGCAGGATGATGTTGGGGACCTCGTCAAAGCCGTGCGCCAGCGCCGTGGGCACCAGCACCGCGTCGGCGCCCCGCACCGCGGCAGCCCGGACGGTTTCGGGGAATTCCACGTCGTAGCAAATGACCATGGAGATGTTGAGCCCCATGAACTGCACGACGCCGGGCGGCCGGCTTGCGGGGGAAAAGGCCGTGCGCTCGTCCCCGCCAAAGAGGTGCACCTTGCCGTACGTGAGGAGTTCGGTCCCGGCAGCGTCCAGCAGGGTGGCCGAAATGCCGGGACGGGTGCCGTCGCGGTCCCCCGGCAGGCTGTAGACCAGGCCGATCCCGTGGCGGCGCGCTGTTTCCGCCAGCACAGCCCGGATGTCGGGCAGGCGAGCCATGTCAAAGTCTGCGTGGATGCGCAGCGGCGCGTAGCCGAGGGGGAACAGCTCCGGCGTCAGCAGCAGCTGCGCGCCGGCGGCCGCGGCGTCCCGGGCGGCGTGGTCAATGGCGGCCAGGTTCGCCGCCACGTCCAGCGGGCGGGCCTGGGCCTGCATGAGTGCCAGCAGCATGTGGGGGCTCCTCCTCGTAGGGTTTCCCTCAACAGTAATGCCGGCGGGGTCCGGCCGCCCGGGCGAAAAATACTGCGGCGCAGCACATTTGGGACGATTTGCCCGTTGCGCCGGCGTGGATCTGGGTAGCATCGGCTGTGACAGTGAAATGCCGGCACGTGAATTGACGGCACCCAAAGGAACGGACCCCACCATGAACCAGCTCATCGACTTCGACGGCCACTCGCCCTCCGTCCACGAATCGGCCTTCGTGGCGCCGACAGCCACCCTCATCGGCCAGGCCTCCCTCGGTGAGGATTCCAGTGCGTTCTACGGCGTGGTTGTGCGCGGCGACACGAATTCCATCACGGTGGGGGCCGGTTCCAACCTGCAGGACAACGTGGTGCTCCATGCCGACCCAGGCTTCCCCACCGCCATTGGCGACGGCGTCAGCGTGGGCCACAATGCAGTGGTGCACGGCTGCACCGTGGAGGACAACTGCCTGATCGGCATGGGCGCCACCGTCATGAACGGGGCCGTCATTGGCGCCGGTTCCCTGGTGGCCGGCGGGGCCGTGGTCCTGGAGGGCGCAGTGATTCCCGCCGGTTCCCTGGTGGCCGGGGTGCCCGGCAAGGTCCGGCGGGAGCTGACCACGGAGGAACAGGAGCATGTGCGGGAAAACGCAGCGCACTATGTGGAGCTGGCCCGCAAGCACAAGGCCATCCACGGCTGACTGCGGCAGACGCTTGACTAAACCCGCTTAACGCAAATCACAAAACTCGCGTTAAGTTCTTGACCTCAAGGGCGGAGTAGGGCACGCTTTTGTTTATGTTCGACGACGAAACCACCGCGCGCCCCAAAGCTGGCCGATCCGCCAATCCCGGATCGCAATCCGCCCTGCGGATGCGCAACCAGCTCCGGGTGACGGACCAGCTGCTGCGCGGCGGGCCCGCCACCCAGGCAGAGCTGTCCAGAATGACCGGGCTGTCGACCGCCACCGTGTCCAACATCGTCAAGAGCATGCACACTGCCGGCCTGGTCAGCCTGACACCCACCACCAGTTCCGGGCGGCGCGCACACTCCGTGCGCTACGTCGGGGACAGCTCCATTGCGGCAGGAATCGACTTTGGCCGCAGCCACCTCCGCGTGGTCCTGGCCAACCGCTCCCACCAGGTGGTGGCAGAACGTGAGATCCCGCTTCCCCTGGGACACGATGCCACGGTGGGCATTGCCGCCGCCGCCAAGCTCCTTGAGGTGCTGCTTGCGGAAAATGGCATTTCCCGCTCGAACCTGATCGGCGCGGGGGCCGGAATCCCGGGGCCCATCGACCGGCGGACGGGGAAGGTCATCCAGGGTGCCATCCTTCCCGAATGGGTGGGCATCAACCTCCATGAACGGCTCAAATCCGCCCTGAACCTGCCCGTATTCATTGAGAATGACGCCAACCTCGGCGCCCTGGCCCAAATCTCCTGGGGCGCCTTTGCCGCCGTCCCCAACCTGGTCTTCGTCAAGATCGGCACGGGCATCGGTGCCGGCCTGATCGTGAACGGGGCGCTGTATTCAGGCAGCATCGGGGTGACCGGCGAAATCGGGCACCTGACCATCACCGAGGCCGGACTGATCTGCCGGTGCGGGAACCGCGGCTGCCTGGAAACCATAGCCTCCACGGCCACCATGATCCAACTGCTCAGCCGCGACAGGTCGCAACCCATCGACGCGGAGGACATTGTCCGGCAGGCCAAGTCCGGGGACCCCACCACCTTGCGCGTGCTGGAGGACGCCGGCACTGCTGTGGGCCGCGCACTCGCCACGATCTCCAACCTGATGAGCCCGGATGTCATCGTCATCGGCGGGCCATTGGCCACCCTGGGCGAACTCCTGCTCACACCCGTGCGCCGCGGCCTGCTGCGCCACGCCGTGCCCGTGGTCGGGGAGAACACCACTCTGGCCACCTCGTCGCTGGGACCGCGCTCGGAAGCCCTGGGGGCCGTGTCGCTGGTGTTTCAGCACGAGCCCTCGCAGCAAACTTTGTAAAACCGTTACCATCCTGTTGCGTTAAAGGCTTGACGTCAACGCCGCAACCGAGTTGAATCTCCTAAGTACCAAATTTTGATGTACCGCATCACACCCACTCACCTGTTGTGGCTGTGGGGCAATGACAAAGACGTCCGTCTTGGAAAGCGACACGCTCATGCCGTCCGCAAACCCCATCATTCTTCAGATGCAATCCATTACCAAGGAATTTCCCGGCGTCAAGGCCCTCTCCGACGTCTCCATCACAGTCCGCGCCAGCGAGATCCACTCAATCTGCGGCGAAAACGGGGCCGGCAAGTCCACGCTCATGAAGGTCCTCTCCGGCGTCTACCCTTACGGCAGCTACGACGGCGAGATCGTGTTCCAGAACGAGGTCTGCCAATTCAAGGACATCCGGGCCAGCGAGCACGCCGGCATCGTGATCATCCACCAGGAACTCGCGCTGATCCCTGAACTCTCCATCACCGAGAACATCTTCCTCGGCAACGAACCCACCAAGTTCGGCATCATCAACTGGGACGAAGCCCGGCTGCGGACCATCGAGCTGATGGCCCGGGTGGGGTTGAGCGAGGACCCCGACACCCCCGTCAAGGAAATCGGCGTCGGCAAGCAGCAGCTGGTGGAAATCGCCAAGGCCCTCAACAAGTCGGTCAAGCTGCTCATTCTCGACGAGCCCACGGCAGCCCTGAACGAGTCCGATTCCCAGCACCTCCTGGACCTGATCCGCGGCCTGAAGGGCAAGGGCATCAGCTGCATCATGATTTCCCACAAGCTCAACGAGATCGAGCAGGTCTCCGACTCCATCACCATCATCCGCGACGGCAAGTCGATCGAGACCCTGGACGTCAAGGCAGACGGCGTGGACGAGGACCGGATCATCAAGGGCATGGTGGGCCGGACGCTCGAATCGCGCTTCCCCGAGCACACGCCCAAAATCGGCGAGGTCTTCTTCGAAGTCAAGAACTGGACCGTCAGGCACCCACAAATTGCGGACCGGCTGGTGTGCAAGAACTCCAGCTTCAATGTCCGCCGCGGGGAGATTGTCGGCTTTGCCGGCCTCATGGGTGCCGGGCGCACCGAGCTGGCGCGCTCCCTCTTCGGCCGCTCCTACGGCCACTACATTTCGGGGCAGATCATCAAGGACGGCAAGGAAATCACCCTTCGCAACGTCCCCGAGGCCATCAAGCACGGCCTGGGCTATGTCACCGAAGACCGCAAGACCCTGGGGCTGAACCTCCTCGACGACATCAAGACCACCACTGTCGCCGCCAACCTCGATGCCATCTCCAAGCGCTCGGTGGTGAACCTTGGCAAGGAATACGAGGTGGCCGAGCAATACCGCAAGCAGCTGCGCACCAAGACGCCCAGCGTGGATGAGGGCGTGTCGAAGCTTTCCGGCGGGAACCAGCAAAAGGTGGTCCTGGCCAAGTGGATGTTCACCGACCCGGACCTCCTCATCCTGGACGAACCCACCCGCGGGATCGACGTCGGCGCCAAGTATGAGATTTACGGCATCATCCAGGCCCTCGCCAACCAGGGCAAGGGCGTCATCGTCATCTCCTCCGAACTGCCCGAACTGCTGGGCATTTCGGACAGGATCTACACCATCTTTGAAGGCGCCATCACCGGCGTCCTGAACAAAAGCCAGGCCAGCCAGGAATCGTTGATGAAACGCATGACCGCTGCCAAGAAATCTGCCTAGACCAAGGGAAGAAACAGGACCCCCATGAACGCCATCAAACAGCTATTCGGCGGCAACACCCGCCAATTCGGGATGATCTTCGCGCTCGTCGCCCTGATCGTCTTCTTCCAGTTCATGACAGGCGGAGTGATTCTCACCCCGGACAACGTCATCAACCTGGTCAATGGCTACTCCTACATCCTGATCCTGGCCATCGGTATGGTGCTGGTCATCATCGCCGGCCACATTGACCTCTCCGTGGGCTCCGTTGCCGCCTTCGTGGGCATTGTGGTGGCCCTGACCATGCGTGACTGGCACCTGCCCTGGTACATGGGGATTGTGGTGGGCCTGGTGCTGGGTGCCCTGATTGGTGCCTGGCAGGGCTTCTTCGTGGCCTATGTGGGCATCCCGGCCTTCATCGTCACCCTGGCCGGCATGCTCCTCTTCCGCGGCGCCAACCAATACTTCGGCAAGTCCCTGACCGTGCCCGTGCCCACCGACTTCCAGTTCATCGGCGCCGGCTACCTGAATGAAGTCGGCCCGGACACCGGCTACAACAACCTGACCCTTTTGGTCGGCTTCATCATCGTCGCCGCCCTCATCTGGAGCGGGCTGCGCAACCACCGCAAGGCCGTGGCGCTGGGCGCCGACGTCAAGCCCCTCTGGGTCACCATCACCAAGCTCGTGATCCTGTGCGCCGTGGTCCTCTACGCCACCTACCTGTTCGCCACGGGCCGCCCCGGCACGTCCTTCCCGGTCCCCGGCATCATCCTGGGCGTCCTGGTCCTGGCCTACGGCTTCATCGCCGCCCGCACCACCATCGGCCGCCACATCTACGCAGTGGGCGGCAACAGGCACGCAGCCGCACTCTCCGGCGTCAAGAGCAAGCGCACCGACTTCCTGGTCATCCTCAACATGGCCGTGTTGGCCGGGCTGGCCGGCATGATCTTCGTGGCCCGCTCCAACGCCTCCGGCCCGTCCGACGGCGTCGGCTGGGAACTGGATGCCATTGCCGCCGTTTTCATCGGTGGCGCCGCAGTCACCGGCGGCGTCGGCACCGTGGTCGGCTCCATGATTGGTGGCCTGGTCATGGCCGTGCTGAACAACGGCCTGCAGCTGATGGGCGTCGGTTCGGACATGACCCAGATCATCAAGGGCCTGGTCCTGCTGGCCGCCGTCGTCTTTGACGTCTACAACAAGTCCCAGGGCAAGGCGTCCTTCATCGGCCTGATGATGAAGAAGCTGGGCGGCCGGGACAATCCGGACCTGGCCGTGGCCGAACCCCTCAGGGACGCCGTCAGGACCGAATCCTAATTCTTCCCCGAAGCACCACCGAGCAACACTTCACGTAACCCAACAGAAAGTGAACACCATGTTCAAGCTCAACAAGGCTGCCAAAACCATGGCGGTTGTCCTGGCGGCCTCCGCCCTGGCACTGACGGGCTGCGGACGCGCGGCTGCGCCCGCAGCGTCCTCCGGCGCGGCAGGCGGTTTCGCCGCGGACGCGCTGATCGGCGTCGCGCTTCCCCAGAAGACCAGTGAAAACTGGGTCCTGGCGGAGAAACTCTTCAACGACGGGCTCACCCAGGCCGGCTTCAAGGGCGACGTCCAGTTTGCCAACGGCGGCGTTGCCGAGCAGCAGAACCAGATCAGCGCCATGGTGGCCAAGGGCGCCAAGGTCATCATTGTCGGCGCCATCGACGGCGGCCAGCTGGGCACGCAGCTCAAGCAGGCCAAGGATGCCGGCGCAACGGTCATCGCCTACGACCGCCTGCTGCTGAACACCCCGAACGTGGACTACTACGTGGCCTACGACAACTTCAAGGTCGGTGAGCTCCAGGGCCAGGCCCTGCTGGACGGCATGAAGGCCAAGAAGCCGAACGGCCCGTACAACATCGAGCTCTTCGCCGGCTCCCCCGACGACGCCAACGCCAAGGTCTTCTTTGACGGCGCCATGAAGATCCTCCAGCCCAAGATCCAGGACGGCACCCTCAAGGTTGTTTCCGGCCAGAAGACCTTCGAGCAGGCAGTGACCCAGGGCTGGAAGGCCGAGAACGCCCAGAAGCGCATGGACTCCCTGCTGGTGGGCAGCTACGGCACGGCCGCCCTGGACGGCGTGCTGTCCCCGAACGACACCCTGGCACGCGCCATCATCACCTCCGTGAAGGCCGCCGGCAAGCCCGTCCCGACCGTCACCGGCCAGGACTCCGAGGTTGAATCCGTCAAGTCCATCATGGCCGGGGAGCAGTACTCCACGATCAACAAGGACACCACCGCGCTGGTCAACCACGCCATCGAAATGGTGAAGGGCCTGCAGAAGGGCACCAAGCCGGAGATCAACGACCCCACTTCCTACAACAACGGCACCAAGGTTGTTCCGGCGTTCCTGCTGGTTCCCAAGATCGTGACCAAGGCCAACGCTGCCGAGGAATACGCCAATGACAAGGTGCTTGGCCCGCTGACCAAGTAGCCCCAACCAAGGCAACACAACAGCCCAAGGCCTCGTCCGGCGTCGTGCATCACGACACCGGACGGGGCCTTCGCCATCCCCCCAATAGCTGGCAGAATGGCGCCATGACCATTCCCCGTTATGTCGGCCGTCCCGACTGGTACACCACGTTCAACCCCGAGACCCTCTCCGCCACCGGCGCCCCCCTGCGCTGGGGCGTGGTGGCCACAGGCAACATCGCCAGGACCGTCACGGCGGACCTGGCCCTGCTGGAGGATGCCGTGCTGTCGGCCGTCAGTTCGCGCAGCGGGGCCAGCGCCGCGGCGTTTGCCGAGGATTTTGGCTTCACCTCCCACTATTACGACGGCGGTCCGGACGGCCTGGGTGCCCCGGGTTACCTCCAGCTGGTGCAGGACCCCGCGGTGGATGTCGTCTACATCGCCACCCCGCACGCCCAGCATTACGACATTGCCCGGGCGGCGCTGGAGCATGGCAAGCACGTTTTGTGCGAAAAGGCGCTGACCATCACTGCTGCGGAGGCACGTTCCCTGGTGGCGCTGGCCCGGGAGCGGCAGCTGTTCCTCATGGAGGCCGTGTGGGCGCGCTTTGTCCCGGGCTTTCAGCGCGCGCTGGAGATCATTGCCTCGGGCGAGATTGGCGAGGTGAAGTGGGTGCGTGCGGACCTCGGCTTCCCGGCCCCGCTCGACGACACCGCCCGCATTTGGGCCCCGGCCGACGGCGGCGGCGCCCTCCTGGACATCACGGTGTACCCGCTGCTGTGGGCCTGGGCCACGCTGGGCAAGCCGGCCGCCGTGGCAGCCACCGGCGAGCTGACGGCCCCCGGCGTGGATGCCCAGAATTCGCTGTCGCTCAGCTATGCCTCCGGGGCGCAGGCGCAGCTGATGAGCTACCTGGTGTCGCAAGGGCCGCGGGTGGCCACGGTGGCCGGAACGGAAGGTTTTGTGGAGACCGTGGGCTCCCCCAACAATCCCAAGGGGCTGCGTGTCTCGGTGGGCTGGGACGGGGTGCGCACCGAGTCATTCGAGCACCCGGGCCGCGGCTACACGTACCAGCTGCGCGAGGTGACCCGCTGCATCCAGGCCGGGCTGACCGAATCCGCCACCATGCCGCTGGACGACTCCGTGGCCATCATGGAACTCTTCGACGAGGCCCGCCGCCAGCTCGGAGTCACCTACCCCAACGATTCCCGCACCGACCTCTAGCGACCCTCCCTCACCTTTTGTCGGTTCCTGCCCGACCCTCCCTCACCTTTTGTCGGTTCCTGCCCGACCCTCCCTCACCTTTTGTCGGTTCCTGCCCGACCCTCCCTCACCTTTTGCCGGTTTCCACCCGACCCTCCCTCAACTTAAAGTACGACGGCGGCGGGTCACCTTCCGCATCGAAGGTAACCCGCCGCCGTCGGCCGTTGGGAGAGAAGCCGCGCGACCCGCTGGCTACCCCGGGAAGCACTAAAGGTGAGGGAGGATCCCCGCCAAACACCCCGAAAAGTGAGGGAGGATCCCCCCAAAACACCACAAAAGGTGAGGGAGGATCTTAGGTGGGGCTAGACGCCTAGGTAGGCCTCCTTGATGGCCGGATTCGCCAGCAGCTCCTTGCCGGTGCCGCTGTGCGTGATCTCCCCGGTCTCCAACACAAAGGCACGGTGTGCCCGGGCCAGCGCCTGGTTGGCGTTCTGTTCCACGAGCAGCACCGTGGTGCCCTGGCTGTTGATCTCGGTGATGATCTTAAAGATCTGCCGGATGAACTGCGGGGCCAGCCCCATGGAGGGCTCGTCCAGCAGCAGCAGCTTGGGACGGGACATCAGTGCGCGGCCAATGGCAAGCATCTGCTGCTCGCCGCCGCTCATGGTGCCGCCGAACTGCTTCTCGCGCTCCTTCAGGCGAGGGAAGAGGGTGAACACGCGGTCCAGGTCCTCGCTGACACCGCTGCGGTCCTTGCGGCCGAAGGTCCCCATGTCCAGGTTCTCCAGGACCGTCATGGCGGGGAAGATCCCGCGCCCTTCGGGGGCCTGGGAGATTCCCTGCACCACGCGGATGTGGGCCTTCATCTTGGTGATGTCCTGCCCCATGAAGGAAATGGAACCGCCCGAAGGGTTCAGCAGCCCGGAAATGGTCTTCATGGTGGTGGTTTTCCCTGCACCGTTGGCCCCGATCAGGGAAACGATCTCCCCTTCCTCCACCGTAAAGGACATCTCCTTGATGGCCTGGATCCGCCCGTAGTGCACGGAAATGTTTTTCAGCTCAAGCAAAGTCATCTTCGGGCTCCCCTAGGTAAGCGGAAATGACCTTCGGGTCTTCCCTGATCACGGATGGCACATTGTCGGCAATCTTCTTCCCGAATTCCAGCACCACAATCCTGTCGGTCACCCCCATGACCAGTTTCATGTCGTGCTCGATGAGCAGCACAGTGTAGCCGTCGTCGCGGATGGTGCGGATGAGCTGCATGAGCTCTTCCTTTTCCGCAGGGTTGAAGCCGGCCGCGGGCTCGTCCAGGCACAGCACCTTGGGGTCCGTCGCGAGGGCGCGGGCAATCTCCAGGCGGCGCTGGCTGCCGTACGGCAGGTGCCGGGACAGCGTGGCTGCCTGGTCGGCAATGCCCACAAATTCCAGCAGCGCCATGCCCCGCTCGATGGCGGACTTTTCTTCCCGGGTGTGCCGCGGCAGGCGCAGCAGGGCCCCGATCACGGACGTCTTGTGCCGGGCGTCCAGGCCCACCACCACATTTTCCAGCGCCGTCATCTCGCCAAAAAGGCGGATGTTCTGGAAGGTGCGGGCCAGTCCGGCACGGGTGATCTTGTGCTGCTTGACCCCGTTGAGCACCCGCCCCTCCAGCAGCACCTGGCCGCTGGTGGGCTTGTATACCCCTGTCATGGCGTTGAAGCAGGTGGTCTTGCCGGCGCCGTTGGGGCCGATCAACCCCAGAATTTCCCCGCGCTTGATGGTAAAGCTGATGTCGTCCAGCGCCAGCAGGCCGCCGAACCTCATGGTGAGGTTCTTCACCTCGACCAGGTCGTCGCCCACCTTGACGGCGATGTCGCGTTCCGGTGCCGCGGCTTCCGCCACTACGGTGTCGACCCCGGCAATGTCGACGTCGGCATGCCGGCCGCTCGTTTCGTTTGACTCGCTCACAGTGACGCCTCCTTCCCGGGCGCGGCCTTGGCCTTGGCGGACTTGGCGTCCGTGCGGGCCTTTACCTCGTTGTAGGCGTGTCTGCCATAGGCCAAAAGTTGCTGTCGCGCGGCAAGCAGGCCGTGCGACCTGAAGATCATGATCAGGCACAGCGCCAGGCCAAAGATCAGGTACTTGTAGTCGGCGATTGCGGTGAAGCGCAGCGGAATGTAGGCCACCAGGGCCCCGCCCAGAATGGCGCCAACCTTGTTGCCTGCCCCGCCCAGCACCACCGCGGCGACGAACAGGACGGAAGTGACGACGTCGAACTTCTGGTTGTTCACGAAGCCGACCTGCCCGGACATGAGCGCGCCTGACATGCCGCCGATGCCCGCGCCGATCGCGAAGGCCCAGACCTTGTACTTGAAGGTGGGAACGCCCATTGTCTCGGCGGCGTCCTCATCCTCGCGGATGGCGATCCAGTTGCGGCCCACGCGGCTGCGTTCCAGGTTGCCCGCCAACAGCAGCACAATGATCAATATTGTCAGTGTGAGCCAATACCAGGGGGTTCCGTTGGAGTTGGCAAAGATTGGCACCCCGTGGGCGTCCAATCCCGGCGGATGGCCCAGGTTTTGGAAGCCGACCTGGCCCTTCATGGCCGGGATGATGGTGGCCAGGATGCGCACGATCTCACCGAAGCCGAGGGTGACGATTGCCAGGTAGTCCCCGCGCAGTCGCAGCGTTGGCACACCGAGCAGCACGCCGAAGAACATGGTCACCGCCATGGCCACCGGAATGGTCCACAGGTACGGAATCTTCAGGAACGTGGAGTCGGGACTGGTGAGCATGGCCGCCACATAGGAGCCGACGGCGAAGAAGGCGATGTAGCCCAGGTCCAGCAGGCCTGCGTAGCCGATCACCACGTTCAGGCCCACGGCCACCAGCGCCCAGACAGCCATGGTCTGGCAGGCGAGCGGGAAGTCGTTGCCTGGTTCGGTGGAAATCAGCGGCGGGTTGATGACCGGCAGCAAATAGGCCAGGACCACCACGATGATGAGCACCGCCCATTGCTTCTGGCGCGGCAGCTCCTGCCATTTCTCGCCCAGGCCGCCAAACCAGCCCTTGCGGCGGACTGCGGCACTGGAGCCGGGCGGCGTGCCGACAGCTTCTCGGTCCTCCGCAGCCTGATCTGCCTTGGCGGTGTGGAGTGGTGTGGGTCCGTCTACCATGCTCATGCCCTGCTCCTTCCCAGAGAGGTGCCCAGGATGCCTTCGGGCCGCAGCAGCAGCACCAGCACCAGCACCACAAAGGCGACGACGTCGGTCCACTGGGAGTTGCCCAGCAGGATTTGCCCGTAGTTGCCGATCAGCCCGAGCAGCAGGCCGCCCAGCAGCGCGCCGCGGACGTTGCCGATGCCACCCAGCACAGCTGCGGCAAAAGCCTTGATGCCGAGGATGAACCCGCCGTTGTACTGCACTCCGGATGGGATCTTCATGACATAGAACAATGCCGCCGCGCCGGCCAGGATGCCGCCGATCACGAACGTGGTGATGATGATCTTTTCCTTGTTGACGCCCATCAGCGTTGCCGTGTCAGGGTCCTGCGCAACGGCGCGGATGCCGCGCCCCGTGCGGGACTTGCTGATGAAGCGCTCGGTGACAACCATCATGATGACGGCTGCAATGACAATGAGCAGCTGCTGCGAGTCAACGATCGTGCCGAAGACGTCAAATATGGGGGTCGGCTTGAACATGGTCAAGGCCTGCTCCGGCACGGGTCCGCGGACCAGGAAGATCGTGTACTGGATGGTGAAGGACGCGCCGATGGCCGTGATCAAAAAGACCAGGCGGGGCGCGTTGCGTTTGCGCAGCGGTTTATAGGCCAGCCGCTCGAGCACGAACGCGGTAAGGGCGGAGGCGCAAACGGCCACAATCAGCGCCAGCAGCAGGTTGACGACGATCGACCCGAGCGAGAGGTTGGGTGCGGACGGCCCGAACCCCAGAAAGCTGAGGGTGAACCAGACGCCGTAGCAGCCCATGATGAACACTTCGGAGTGGGCAAAGTTGATGAGGTTCAGCACGCCGTAGACGAGGGTGTAGCCCAGGGCCACCAGCGCGTAGATGGAGCCGAAGGTCAGCCCGTCAAAGGTGGCGCTCCAAAAGTTCTGCATCAGCGACGGAATGTCGAAGGTGATCCAGGAATTGTCGTCAGTGGACAGGGCGGGTAGGACGGTTAGGAGGGTGGGAATCATGCGGACATCCTGATCTTGGCAGCGCCCACGGCATCGGATGGGCCGGCCGCTGCCGGTAGGGAGAACGGGATAAGGTGGCACGCAAAGGCTGTGGGCCGGAGATCCCCCGTCCCACAGCCTTGTGCGCCCGAATTACTGGCCGATGGCGCCGATCGGAACGATCTTGCCGTTCTCAACCTTGTAGCCGTAAACAGTCGGGGCCTGGAGCTCGCCCTTGTCGTCCCACTTGTAGTGCTTGCTCAGTCCGTCCTTGTCGTAGGTCTTGACCCAGTTCACGAGCTTGGCCCGGTCCTGGTTGCCGGCGTCAATGCCCGCCAGCAGCACGGTGGCGGCGTCGTAACCCTCAATGGAGTACGTGCCGGGTTCGGCGTTGGCCAGAGCCTTGTACGCGGATTCAAACGTCGGGATGAGCTCGCCCGGGATGCAGGGGCAGGTGAAGAAGGCGTTGGCCGAGGCCGAGCCTGCCTGCTTGATGAACTGGTCATCCTTCAGGCCATCCGGGCCGACGAACGTTCCGGTGAAGCCCTTCGCCACCAGCTGCTGGTCGAAGGGGGCGCCCTCGGCGTAGTAGCCGGAGTAGAAGACGGCGTCGGCCTTGGCGTTCATGATCTTGGAGATCGTGACCGAGAAGTCCTTCTGGCCCGTGGTGACCTTGTCGGTGCCGATCAGCGCCGAACCGAGGCCGTCCGAGGTGGTCTTGCCCAGGCCGATCCCGTAATCCGAGTCATCCTGAACAACGTAGACCTTCTTGGCGCCGAGCTTGCCGGTCATGAACTTCGCGGCAGCAGGACCCTGCACGGCGTCGTTGCCCAGGCCACGGAAGAACGTCTTCCAGCCGTTGGTGGTCAGCGTCGGGTTCGTCGCCGCAGGGGTGATGTGGACCAGGCCCTGCTGTTCGAAAATGTTGCCGGTTGCCTTGGACTCGCCGGAGAACGGCAGGCCCACGACGCCGATGATGTCGGCTTCCTTGGTGGCCTGGGTGACCGGGCCGGTGGCCTTGTTCGGGTCGCCTTCAGTGTCAAACTTCTTGAACTGCACCTGGCAGCCGGCGTTGGCCTTGTTGTGCTGGTTGATGGCCAGCTGGATGCCGTTGAAGATGTTGATGCCGAGCTGGGCATTTGCGCCTGTTTCGGCACCGATGTACGCCAGCGTGGTGGTGGAGGGGCAGGTGGCCTTGCCGTTGCCTGCGGGGAGCACCGCATCCTTCGGCGTTTCGATGGAGGTCAGGGCCGGGATGTTGACGGTGGTGGAGCCTCCACCGCTTCCCGACGTGCTGCCGCCTGGAGTGGCAGCTTGGTTTGCACAACCACCGAGCAGCATGCCAAGGGTGGCGGCTGCGGCCAGCGTGGTCATAACTTTCTTACGGTACATAGATTCGCCTTCCAGACTATGTCGCAAGGGCCGGCGGACGTCGTCGTCCTACCGGGATCCTTACTCTTCACGACATCAGACACTACCCCCCAAATGTGGTGCAAGACACATTTGCTCATAAAGATCTGATAACGGAAGGTTTTTTGCGCCGAAAGGCACGACGGCGGCGCCCGGGGACAATAAAAAGCCCGCCTCCAGTGGGAGGCGGGCTTTTCTTGCGGCGCAGGCCCGCGGGCGGGCTTTTTTTGGGGCCGGAGCCTAGCTCAGGGTGTCGATGGCCTTGTTCAGCGTGGCCGAGGGGCGCATGACGGCGACAACCTTGGCCGGGTCAGTGCGGTAGTAGCCGCCCAGGTCCACCGGGGAGCCCTGCACGGCCAGCAGCTCGGCGACGATGGTGTCCTCATTGTCGGTCAGGTCCGCGGCGACGGCTGCGAACGCGGCGGCCAGTTCGGCGTCGTCGGTCTGGGCTGCCAGTTCCTGCGCCCAGAACTTGGCCAGGTGGAAGTGGCTGCCGCGGTTGTCAATTTCGCCCACCTTGCGCTTCGGGGACTTGTTCTGCAGCAGGAACGTGCCGGTGGCGCGGTCCAGGGTGTCGGCCAGGATCTGTGCCCGGGCATTGCCCTTGGAGACGGCCAGGTGCTCAAAGCTGACGGCCAGGGCCAGGAATTCGCCCAGGCTGTCCCAGCGCAGGTGGTTTTCCTTCACGAGCTGCTGGATGTGCTTCGGGGCGGAGCCGCCGGCGCCGGTTTCAAAGAGCCCGCCGCCCGCGATGAGGGGGACGATCGAGAGCATCTTGGCGCTGGTGCCCAGTTCCAGGATCGGGAACAGGTCCGTGAGGTAGTCGCGGAGCACATTGCCGGTGACGGAGATGGTGTCTTCACCGCGGCGGATGCGTTCGAAGCTGAACGCCGTGGCCTCCTCCGGGGTCATGATCCGGATGTCCAGGCCCTCGGTGTCGTGGTCCTTGAGGTACTCGTTGACCTTTTCGATCAGCCGGGAGTCGTGCGCGCGGCTCGGGTCCAGCCAGAACACGGCGGGGGTGGCGGAGGCGCGGGCGCGGGTGACGGCCAGCTTGACCCAGTCGCGGACGGGGATGTCCTTGACCTGGCAGGCACGCCAGATGTCGCCGGCTGCCACGTCGTGGGAGATCAGCACTTCGCCGGCAGTATTGACGATCTGGACGCTGCCGGCTTCATCGAGAATGAAGGTCTTGTCGTGGCTGCCGTACTCTTCTGCGGCCTGGGCCATGAGCCCCACGTTGGGCACGGTGCCCATGGTCACGGGATCCAGGGCGCCGTTGTTGCGGCAGTCGTCAATGGCCACCTGGTACACGCCGGCGTAGCTGCTGTCCGGCAGCACGGCCAGGGTGTCGTGCTCCTTGCCGTCGGCACCCCACATGTGGCCGGAGGAGCGGATCATGGCGGGCATGGAGGCATCCACAATCACGTCGGAAGGGACGTGCAGGTTGGTGATCCCCTTGTCGGAATCGACCATGGCCAGGGCGGGGCCGTCGTCGTACCCCTTCTTGATGGCAGCCTGGACGCCCTCGCGGACATCGGCCGGCAGCGCGTCCAGGCCGTTGAGGATGGAGGCGAGGCCGTTGGCGGGGCTCAGGCCCGCCTTGGCCAGCGCATCGCCGTAGCTGGCGAAGAGCTCGGGGAAGTAGGCCTTGACCACGTGGCCGAAGATGACGGGGTCGGAGACCTTCATCATGGTGGCCTTCAGGTGCGCGGAGAACAGGATGCCCTCCTCCTTGGCGCGGGCCACCTGGGCGGCCAGGAATTCGTCCAGGGCGGCGGCGCGCATCACGGTGCCGTCCACGATCTCCCCCGCCAGGACGGGGAAGGCGTCCTTGAGCACGGTGGCGGTGCCGTCGGCGGCCACGAACTGGATCTTGATTTTGTCGTCGGCGGGGATGACCACCGACTTCTCGTTGTGGCGGAAGTCGCCCGTGGACATGGTGGCCACGTTGGTCTTGGAGTCCTTGGACCAGGCGCCCATGCTGTGCGGGTTCTGGCGGGCGTAGTTCTTCACCGACAGGGGCGCGCGGCGGTCCGAGTTGCCTTCGCGCAGCACCGGGTTCACGGCGCTTCCCTTGATCTTGTCGTAGCGGGCGCGGACGTCCTTTTCCTCATCCGTGGAGGGGTCGTCCGGGTAGTCCGGGAGGGCGAAGCCCTGGCCCTGGAGCTCGGCGATGGCGGCCTTGAGCTGCGGGATGGAAGCGCTGATGTTCGGCAGCTTGATGATGTTGGCGTCGGGGTCCTTGGCCAGGGCGCCCAGCTCGGCCAGGGCGTCTTCAATGCGCTGGTCCTCGGCCAGGTAGTCGCCGAAAACAGCAATGATGCGACCGGAGAGTGAAATGTCGCGGGTTTCGACGTCAACGCCGGCAGTCGAGGCGAAGGCCTGGACGATGGGCAGGAGTGAATACGTGGCCAGCATGGGCGCTTCGTCGGTATGGGTGTAGATGATTTTAGCCATGGGTTGAGGCGTCTCCTGTAAAAATCAGGTGCTTAAAAGCGAATCTGGTGAGATTTCTATCCCCTCCAACTTACCCGAGGGAGCGCCCCAGCCCGCTATCGGCCGCCGTGCGGGCGCTATTATGACCCACTGCGGCCCGTCCGCCAAAAGCTGTCCGGCACGTTTCCCTGCGCGGGCCCGGGGGTGGTTGTTGCCATGCGCCCCCGGTGCGCCCCCGGCGTTTGGCATTGTCCACCCCGAACGCTCTTAAAGCACGACGGCGGCGGGGCACCTCCCGCTGGAAGGTGCCCCGCCGCCGTCGTTCTCCAATTAGTGGAAGAAGTGGCGCGCGCCGGTGAAGTACATGGTCACGCCGGCCTTGTTGGCGGCGGCGATGACTTCCTCGTCGCGGACTGAGCCGCCAGGCTGGACCACCGCGCGCACACCGGCGTCGAGCAGGATTTCCAGGCCGTCGGCGAAGGGGAAGAACGCGTCGGAGGCGGCCACGGCACCCACGGAGCGCTGTTCGGAAACAGCACCGGTGCCGGCTGCCCCGCCGGCGCCGTCCACGTCGGATTCAACCGAAACGCCCAGCGTGTTGGCGCGTTCCACGGCCAGCTTGCAGGAGTCAACCCGGTTGACCTGGCCCATGCCGATGCCCACCGTGGCGCCGTTGTGGGCGAGCAGGATGGCGTTGGACTTGGCGGCCCGCACGGCCGTCCAGGCGAACGCGAGGTCCGCGAGGGTGGCGTCGTCGGCGGCGGGGCCTGCGGCGAGGGTCCAGTTGGCGGGATTGTCGCCGTCGGCGTTGATCTTGTCAGCCATCTGCACCAGCATGCCGCCGGAGACCTGGCGGACCTCGGCCGGGTAGCGGTCGTAGCCCTCGGGCAGGGCCAGCAGGCGGATGTTCTTCTTCTTGGACAGGATTTCCACGGCTTCGGGCTCAAAGTCGGGGGCGATGACCACCTCGGTGAAAATGCCCTTCACCGTCTCCGCCATGGCCTTGGTGACGGTGCGGTTGGCCGCGATCACGCCGCCAAAGGCAGAGAGGGGGTCGCAGGCGTGGGCCTTGGCGTGGGCGTCCGCGATAGGATCCGCGGCGTCCGGGGAGCCCACGGCCACGCCGCAGGGATTGGCGTGCTTAACCACTGCCACGGCCGGTCCGGCGAAGTCGAACGCGGCGCGGAGGGCGGCGTCGGCGTCGACAAAGTTGTTGTAGCTCATGGCCTTGCCGTGGAGCTGGTCTGCCTGGGCGATGCCGGCCGGGGCCGCCTTGTCCACGTAGAGGGCCGCCTGCTGGTGCGGGTTTTCGCCGTAGCGCAGCACCTCGGAACGCTCCAGCGAGTAGCCGGCGTAGGCGGGCCAGTCAATGGCGCCGTCGCCGTCCTCATCCAGGAACTGGGCGGACGTCCAGGCGGCCACGGCGTTGTCATACGCGGCCGTGTGGGCAAAGGCTGCCGCGGCCAGGCGCTGGCGGGCCACCAGCGTAAACCCGCCTTCCGCTGCGGCCAGCACGACGTCGGCGTACTTGGCCGGGTCCACCACCACGGCCACCGACGGGTGGTTCTTGGCGGCTGCGCGCACCATCGAGGGGCCGCCAATGTCGATCTGCTCAACCACTGCGTCCTGCCCGGCACCGGACTTCACGGTGTCCACGAAGGGGTAGAGGTTCACCACCACCAGGTCGAAGGGTTCAATGTTCATTTCGGCCAGCTGGCGGACGTGGTCCGGCAGGCGGCGGTCAGCCAGGATGCCGGCGTGGACCAGCGGGTGCAGGGTCTTCACGCGGCCGTCAAGGCATTCCGGGAAGCCGGTGACCTCGGAAACTTCCGTCACGGGGACGCCCGCCGCGGCAATCCTGGCCGCGGTGGAACCCGTGGAAACAATGGCGACGCCAGCGGCGTGCAAGCCCGCGGCCAGCTCCTCCAAACCGGTTTTGTCGTAGACCGAGATGAGGGCCCGGCGGATGGGAACACGATTAAGGCGTGAGCTGGTCACAGAAATTCTCCAGGGGTTGGTCGATGATGGCGACACCTCAAGTTTATGCCACTACCACTAGGTAGGCTGTCAGGCATGACGTCCCGTGAGCTGCCCCACTCCCCCGCGCCCGAATCCAGCCCCGATGCCGCCGAGGCTGTTGGATTTTCCGGGGCCGCAGCCGGGGCTGAAGCCGGGGCTGCCGCCGGGGCCGCAGCGGGGTATTCCCCGGAGCTGTCCCGCCTGGTCAACTCCGTCATCTGGCCCGGTTTTGTCGGCACCACGGTCCCGGCCTGGCTCGATGCGGCCCTGCGCAACGGCCTGGCGGGCGTGGTGTATTTCAGCCACAACATCGATCCCGACGTCCCCGGACAGGTGGCGGCACTCTCTGCCGCAATCCGGGAAGCCAACCCGTCCGCCGTCGTCGGCGTTGATGAGGAAGGCGGAAACGTGACCCGGCTGCAGTCCCGGGACGGCTCCACCGTACCCGGCGCCGCGGTGCTGGGGGCGCTGGACGATGCGGCCGTCACGGAAGCCGCGGGCCGGGCCATTGGGCGGTTGTGCCGGGAGGCCGGCGTGAACCTGGCCATCGCACCGGTGGCGGACGTCAACACGAACCCGCTGAACCCGGTGATCGGGGTGCGGGCGTTTGGTGCCACCACGGACCTGGTCAGCAAACACACCGCGGCGGCCGTGGCCGGCATCCAGTCAGTGGGCGTGGGCGCGTGTGCCAAGCATTTTCCGGGGCACGGGGACACGGTGGCGGACTCGCACATGGATGTGGCCCGCGTGGACCTGACCCTGGCTCAGCTGCGCCGGGACCACCTGCCGCCATTCCAGGCCGCCGTGGATGCCGGTGTGGCCGCCGTCATGACGGCGCACATCATTGTGCCGGAGCTGGGCGAGGCGCCCTCCACGCTGAATCCGCGGGCGGCGGCCCTGCTCCGCGGGATGGGGTTCAACGGGCTGCTGGTCACCGACGCCCTGGACATGGCCGCCGTCCGTGCCACCGTGGGCCCGGGCGAAGGGGCGGTGCTGGCGCTGCTGGCGGGCTCAGACCTGCTCTGCGTGGGCAACCCGCTCAATGCCTACACCACGGGGCGTGACGACCAATCGTGCTACCTCGAGGTGCATTCCGCGCTGATGTCGGCGGTTTCCTCCGGCCGGCTGCCGGTTTCCGTGCTGCAGGGCGCGGCGGCGCGGGTCGCTGCGTTTGCCCAATGGTCGACGGCGGCTGCCCGGGCGGGGAGCGCCGCGGCCGACGGCGGCAACGCGTCCGACGGCGGCAACGCGTCCGACGGCGGCAACGCGTCCGACGGCGGCAACGCGTCCGACGGCGGCAAGGCGGACGACGGCGGCAAGGCGGACGACGGCGGCAAGGCGTCCGACGGCAACGCGTCCGCCGGCTCCAACGTGGACGTGGACTCCCCCGACTGGATCTCTGTGGCCGCCAAGGCATGCCAAGTGGACCAGGGCGCCGGGACGTTGCCGCTGCCGGACGCCGTCGTCACCCTGGTTGATGCCCGCACGGGCCACAACATGGCGGCCGGACCCACGGACAACTTCCTCGCCGCGGCCCTGCTGGACCATTTCCAGGTGAACGCACTCTCCGCGTCCTCGCTGAATGCGGAGAACCTGTCCGACCTGGTGAGCACGGAGGAATCACTGGGCGAACCGGTGCTGGTGCTGGTGGATTCGCTGATGTCCCACGACCAGCAGGCCACCCTGGCACAGGTGGCCTCCGTGGCCCCGCACGCCATCTGCATCAACGCCGGGCTGGTCCCGGCCAGCCGCAAGGCCTCCGGCACGGCACTGACCACCATCCACTGCCACGGCTTCAGCCAGGTGACCGCCCAAGCCGTCACCACCCTCCTCACCCTCTCCCAACTGTGAGTCAGAAACTGCACCGAAACTCGTCGAAATGTCCATTTTTCATGCAGTTTCTGACTCACAGTTCCCTACCCGGCGGAGGCTGTGGATAACTTAAACGGAATCCGCCCAAAATTGCCATCATGGTCACATGTTCACCCGCGCCGGGTTCCCGGACCGACTTCAATCCGGACCCTTTACTCTCGACACGGCCAAAGACTGCCTGGTGAGTCCCGGCCGGCTGCGCCACAAGGAAATCGTGCGGATCAGCCGCGGCATCAAGAGCCTCGATGACGCTGATGTTCCTTTGGCGCTTCTCACCCGGCCATTCACCCAGGTCACCGGATATTCCGCTGCATCCCACGCCACGGCGTTTGCCATCTGGGAACTTCCAGGGTTCCTCCCCGTCCGGAATGACACCCTCATTCACATTTCCCGCCAGTTCCCACACAACATTCCCCGCCGCCACGGCGTGGAAGGCCACCGAACCAAATTCCGGGACGATGAAGTGGAATGTCTCGACGGCCTGTGGATCACCACCCGGGTAAGGACGTGGCTGGACTGTGCCCGCCGAATGACAGTCGATGAGCTGGTGGTGGTCGCGGACCACTTGATCCGCATTCCGCGGCCCGAGTTCGAAGGCCGCTCCGAGGCCTACGCCACTTTGGCTGAACTGTCCCAAATGTTGGAGCGGCACAAGGGCACACCTGGCATACAAAAAGCCCGTGCCGCACGTACGCTTGCGAGAGTCGGGTCCGATTCAGCGCCTGAAACACGTCTCCGGCTCGCCGTTGTCTATGCTGGCCTTCCGGAACCGGACATCAACAAGAACATACCGCTGGCCGACGGGAAGTCACGCCAGCCGGACCAGTCCTACCCCGACTATCGGGTCGCGGTGGAGTACGACGGCGGCACACACGCCGACCCCGACCAGGTCATTCGCGACATCAGGCGCCAGGAGGACTTTGCGGCGGCCGGATGGACCGAGGTGCGGATCGCGAAGAACCACATGACGGACGACGCCCGCGCCGCCGTCCGGAAGATTCGTTCGGCGTTGTTCAGTCGCGGCTGGCGTCCGCAAAACTAGGTGTCAGAAACTGCACGAAAAGACGCCAAATCGGCCACTTTCCGTGCAGTTTCTGACGCACAGTTGGGAGGGCGGGAGGGAGGGAAGGCGGGCGGACGGGCCGGACGGGCCGGGGAGGGGTCAGGCGCGGGAGGCGGAGTCCGGGCCCCTGACGGCGGAGCGCGTGGCGCCAAGTGCGGCCACGGACTGCGCGTACTTGCCCTGCGCCACGGCCACAAACAGGCAGTCCACCACGGCCAGCTGCGAAATACGCGAGGCCATGGCCCCCGCCCGGAACGCCGTCTCACGCACCATCGTGGCCAGGGCCACCGTGGCGTGCGCCGCCGCCGGGGACTGCGGCGCATTGGTCACCAACACTGTCGGCGCACCGGCCGTGCGGGCCAGCCGGAGAAACTCGACCACGGATTCCGTCCGGCCGCCGTGGGAAAACGCCACGGCCACGTCCTGGCCGCTCATGAGGGAGGCCCCCATCAGCGCATTGTCGGCATTGCCAAACGCGCTGACGTTCAAGCCAATGCGGAACAGCTTGTACCGCAGGTCCTCGGCCACGATGGCACCGGCCCCCACGCCGTAGATGTTAACGCTCCGCGCCCCGGAGACCAGGTCCACGGCACTGCGCAGCAAGGCGAGGTCAAGGTTGTGGGTGGTTTCCTCAAGGCCCATCACCTCGGTGAAGCGGATCCGCGCCACAATGTCCGCCAGCGTGGCGTCCGGGCTGATGTCGTCACCAAAGGCGGGCTCGTGCACCTCCGTCAGGGAGGCATCCTCGCGGCCCAGTTCGGCGGCCATGGCCAGGCGCAGCTGCGCGTAGCCCGTCAGCCCTACGGCACGGCAAAACCGCACCACGGTGGGATCGGAGGTGGAGCACAGCTGTGCCAATTCCGTCACGGTGTGGTCCAGCACCACGGCGGGGTTGGCAATAATGGCATCTGCCACGCGCCGGGCGGCGGGCGTGAGGCCCTGCCGCCGGGAATAAATAACTGACTGAATGCTCACTGCAGCCTTCCTCCAACGATCCGGACCCCCTCCAGTTCCCGCCAGTCTACGGCCGCCCCTGTCCAAAACGCGTAAATAATTTACAATCGTTATATATGGCCGTAATTTCCGGCCACCACGCACCCGCCGCACTAGGGAGAACACCGTGAGCGCCCCACGCACCACGCAGGCCCAGGACGCCGTCCGCACCGAACTGGGCACGCTCACCACCGAGTCCCCCAACCCGCGCCACCCCGACCTGGCCGCGCTCACCACGGGCGAACTCGCTGCCGCCATGAACGCCGAGGACGCCCTGGTCCCGGCGGCCATCGCCCGCCACACCGCCGACATCGCCGCCATCATTGACCGCATTGCCGCCAACATGGCCAGCGGCGGCCGCCTCATCTACGTGGGCGCCGGCACGCCCGGGCGCATGGGCATCCTCGACGCCAGCGAGTGCCCTCCCACCTTCGGCACCGATCCTTCCCTGGTGGTGGGCGTGATTGCCGGCGGCAGCAGGGCCGTGGGCCAGGCAGTGGAGAACGCCGAGGACAGCGAAGAGGAAGCCCAGAAGGACATGGCCGCCCTGGCCCTCACCGACAAGGATTCCGTGATCGGCATCGCCGCCTCGGGCCGCACGCCCTACGTCATCGCCGCCGTCGCCGCCGCGAAGAAAAGCGGCGCCTACACCGTGGGCTTCTCCTGCAACGCCAACTCCGCCCTGGGCGCCGCCGCGGACACCGCGCTGGAGATCGAGGTGGGCCCGGAAATCCTCACCGGCTCCACCCGCCTGAAATCCGGGACCTGCCAAAAACTGGTCCTGAACATGGTCAGCACCATCACCATGGTCCGCCTCGGCAAAACCTACAAGAACTTCATGGTGGACCTGCGCGCCACCAACGCCAAGCTCCGCGCCCGCAGCGAACGCACTCTGATGCGGGCCACCGGCTGCGACGCCTCCACGGCCGCCGCCGCCCTCGAAGCCGCCGGCGGCCACGTCAAGGCCGCCATCCTGGCCGTCATGACGGGCCTGCCGGCCAGCCGCGCCGAGGATTTGCTCGAGCAAAACCGGGGCTTCCTGCCCGCCGCCATCACCGCTGCAACCCTTTAGAAGAACGACGCCGGAGCCCGCCAATGCCTGCCATCCACCGACACCTTGCCACAGACATACAGCGCCTGCTGGACCAGGCAGTCACTGAAGGGGTCGCGCCCGCGGCGAGCTGCGCCGTCGTGCTTGGCGGGGAAGCGCTGCCCACGCTCACGTCCGGCCAGGCAGGGGAAGGGACCTTCTTTGACCTGGCTTCAGTGACCAAGCTGTTCACCACGGCCACCATGCTTTCCCTGGTGGACGGCGGCGTGCTGGAGCTGGACGCCCCCATCGGCAAATGGCTGCCCGCGTACTCGCACGGAGCCAAGGCCGGGGTGACGCTGCGGCACCTGCTGACCCACACCTCGGGCCTGCCGTCGGAGTGGCGGGGCTGGGAAAGTGCGCTGCGCGAGGGACGGTCGTTTGACCGGATCCTGCTCATCGACGAGCTGCTCGGCACGGCCCTGGAGGCGGCGCCCGGCACACGGTTCGAGTATTCCTGCGCCGGCTTCAACACGGCCATGGCGCTGGCCGAGCACGTGACGGGGCGCCCGTGGGCCGCCCTGGTCAATGACAGGGTGCTGTCCCGGCTTGGCACCGGCGCCATCACGGGCACGCCGGATCCGGCACTGTGCGCGCCCACGGAATTACAGCCGGAACTGGGGCGTGGGCTGGTTCGCGGCATTGTGCACGACGAGGCAGCCTGGTCCCTGGGCGGGCTCAGCGGCAACGCCGGCATGTTCGCCACGGCCGCCGGGCTGGCCGTCTTTGGCGAGGCCCTGCGCACCGGGCTTGACGGCATCCTCTCCCCGGAACTGGCCGCCGAGATGTGGCGCAGCCAGCTGCCCGAGGTGCTGGGCACCAACTTCAACCCAGCCGACCCGGGATTTGGCCACGGCCTGGGGCTGCGCATCAACCAGCAGCCGTGGATGGGCAGCGCCGGCAGCGAGGCCCGCGGCCATGGCGGCTTCACGGGCACCTCGCTCCTGGTGGACAAGGCCCGCGGGGTGGTCATCGCCCTGCTCACCAACCGCGTCAGCCCCAGCCGGGACGGCGATGACGCGACGGGGCTGCGGAAGGCGGTGTCCGACGTCGTCTATTCTGGTGGAAATGACCATAACTAACCGGAAATAGGCACCATGGGCACAAACACCGCACTCATCACCGGCGACCAGGTGGTCCAGGAGCTGCCGTGGCGGTGGCGCGTCCAGGGCAGCATCTTCCTCATTGGCGGGCTGGGCTTCATGTTCGACGCCTGGGACGTGACCCTCAACGGCTTCCTCATTCCGCTGCTGTCGAAGGAGTGGGGGCTGGTGCCCGGGCAGGCGGCCTGGATCGGCACGGCGAACCTGATCGGCATGGCCGTGGGCGCGTTTGCGTGGGGTTCCATTGCGGACGTGATCGGGCGCAAGAAGGCGTTTGCGCTGACACTGCTGATTTTCTCCCTGTTCACCGTGCTCGGCGCCGCGTCCAATGACATGGTGCTGTTCTGCGCGTTCAGGTTCATGGCCGGCTTTGGTCTGGGCGGCTGCATCCCCGTGGACTACGCGCTGGTGGGCGAGTTCACCCCGCGCAAGCACCGTGGCCGGGTGCTGACCGCCATGGACGCGTGGTGGCCCATCGGCGCTTCGCTGTGCGGCGTGGTGTCCGCGCTGCTGATGGCCTCTTTCGGGAACTGGCGATTCCTGATGCTGGTGCTGGTGCTGCCTGCGCTGCTGGTTTTTTGGGTCCGCACCCATGTGCCGGAATCGCCGCTGTTCCTGGTCCGGGCGGGCCGGACTGTGGAGGCGAAGGCCGTCATTGAACGCCTCATCGAGCGCACGGGCGCGGAGGTGGGGCCGTGGAAGCTGCCCGATCCGGCCGCCGCGCCCCGCCTGTCGCTGGGCAGGGTCACCGACCAGCTGGCCGGGCTGTGGAAGTTCAACTGGCGCGTCACCGGCGTTGCGTGGTCGCTGTTTCTGACCATCCTGCTGGTCTACTACGGCGCGCTGACCTGGATGCCGTCCATCCTGGTGGCCACCGGCTACGCGCAAAACAAGGCATTCATGGCCACGGCGTCCATGACGGCCATCGGCTTCCTGGGCGTGGTGGCCGCGGCCCTGCTGGTGGAGCGTGTGGGCCGCAAGTGGATCCTGGCCGTCACCGGCCCCGGCGCTGCGCTGTCGTTGGTCATCTTTGCCCTGGTCCTGGATGCGCCGGCCGCCGCCCAGGCGTGGCTGCTGGTGTTCGGATTCGTCATCCAGGTGGCCATCCCGGTCCTGTACACCTACGTCTCGGAGCTGTACCCGACGCATTTGCGCGCCACCGGCTTTGGCTGGGCGTCCACCGTTTCCCGCGTTGGTGCCGGGCTGGTCCCGCTGATCTTCGGCTCGCTGCTGTGGCCGGTGCTGGGCCTGCCCCTGACGTTCGCACTGACCGGCGGACTGGTGCTGCTGGCCGTGGTGTGGATGGCGCTGTCGGCGCCGGAGACCCGGGGCGCCGCGCTGCACTGATTGGTTCCTGGGGCGCGGCTTGTGAGGCACGACGCCGGCCACCCCCTCCCATGCGCCGCCCCCTTCCGCGCGCCTCCCTGTCGGGAGCGGAGCCTGCCCGGAGCGGAACCTGTCAGCATTTGCCCACCTTGGACGGGTAGCCTGTTGCCAATTCCCATTTCACGTTTAAGGAGAACCATGAACGCCCTGCTCCCCACCGCCTTCACCACCGCCGGCCTGATTGGCGGCTTCAAGGCCGCCCGCGCCACGAAGAACCGCCAGCTGGGCGGCGCGGTCCTCGCGGCCGCCGGGGCTGCAGCATTTTTCGCCTGGAAGAAGAACGCGGGGGCGGGAACCGCGGCGGCGCTGACTGCCGGTTACCTTGGCGCATTCGGCGCCTCCCACCCGCTGGCCAAGAAGATCGGCGCCTGGCCCGCCGTATATGCCGTGACCGGCGCCACGGCCCTTGCCTCGCTGGCGCTGGGCCGCAAGCGCAAGGAAGACGTCAAGCGCAAGTAAGAAGGGCCCCACCCCCGGGCGCTCAGGCGCGGGACAGCTCCCCGAGCACCTGGATGAGCAGTTCGCGCTCGGCCACCTTGATGCGCTCGTGGAGGGTTTCCTCGGTGTCGCCGTCGAGCACGGCAACGGGGGTCTGGGCGATGATGGGGCCCGTGTCCACGCCGGCGTCGGCGAAGTGGACGGTGCAGCCGGTGACCTTCACGCCGTAGGCCAGCGCGTCCCGGACACCGTGGGCGCCGGGGAAGGCGGGCAGCAGCGCGGGGTGCGTGTTGACATAGCGGCCGGCGAAGGCGTCAATGAAGCTTGGTGCCACAATCCGCATGAATCCGCTGGAAATGACGTAGTCCGGCTGGTGCACGGCCACGGCGTCCAGCAGCGCGGCGTCCCAGTCAGCCCGCACGGGATAATCCTTGAAGTTCACCACAAATGTCTCCAGCCCGGCCGCGGCGGAGCGCTCAATGCCGTAGGTTCCCTGCCGGTCCGCGCCCACGGCGGCAATCTCCACGTCCAGCGAGCCCGAGGCCACGGCGTCGATCACTGCCTGGAGGTTGGAGCCGGTCCCGGAAACTAAAACAACAATGCGCATGGCCACAATTTTAGGGGCATGCGCGGGCAATGCCCTATTCGCTGTGCTGGTTCCTGCGCCGCGGCGAAGGTGTGGTGGCGCGGGCGGTGGCGCGGCTTTCCTCCAGCCACGGTGCCACCAGGGATCCCAGCACGACGCCGGCGGCCACCTCCGTGCCCACCCACAGTGCCGCCGTGGCCGGGTTGGGCCCGATCTCGGTCAGGCGCCCCAGCCCCGCGGAGCCGCCCGAGAGCCAGAAGAGCACACCCGTGAGCGCCGCGGCGACGACGCCGACGGCGATGCCCAGCAGGAGCGTGGAGACGGGTAGGGAGACCCACCGCTGGCGCGCCTTGAGGGAGATCCATTCGTCCAGGTGGTTTTCACCTGTGCGCACAAACCACCAGCCGGCCAGCAGTCCTCCCAGCACGGGGATGACCATGGCCGCGAAGCCCCAGCCAAGGGTCCCGGACGGCAGGGCCGCCAGCAAAGGGATGGGCGGGACGGGAGCCACGGAGGTGGCCAGGGGTGTCACGGTGGAGCCGACGCCCAGGGAGAAACCGGCGCCGCTGGCCCAGGCCAGGGCCCAGGCCGCAAGGTTGGGCAGGTAGCTGAGCTGGGCGAGCGTCAGCCCCGCTCCCCCGACGGCACCGGGGCGCAGGCCCTGGTAGACGCCGATGATGTCCGTCCACCGGGCCATGATGTCCACGGCCAGCAGGAGCGCGGCCAGCGAGATCGCGGTCATGGCCGCCACGAAACCGGAGCGGGCCACGGCCCAGACATAGGAGCCGGCCCAGCGCTGGTCCTGGCTGGTCTTGGCGATCCAGTCGGCCGCGTTGACGCCGATCAGCCGGCCCCAGGAGCCGGCCTCCCGCCGCGCGCCGATGATCATGCCAAGCCCGGCGGGGATGACGGGAATGAACGTGCTGGCCAGCAGGGGCGCCTGGATGCCGGGCTCACTGCACACAAATCCGGTGGCCAGCCCCGCAGCGGCGTACACCACCAGGGCGCCAAACAGGGGCTGCCACAACTGGTCGGTGTAGGAGGCGCGGGCCAGGCGGCGTCCGGCCCGCCACGACAAGAGGAACGGCAGGAGCACCAGGCCCAGCGGCAGCAGGCTGAAGACACCGGTCTCGACGGAGGCGGAGCTGGGGCCGTTGGTGACGGTTAGGGTGAGCGGCACGCCGTGGATGGCCAGCCACATTTGCCCTGCCAGGCGTGCCATGACGGAGGGATCTTTCTGGGCAAAGCCGCCGGCCAGCCAGACGGCCGCCAGAGGCACCACGATCACGAGGGCGGAAATCACAAAGACCTGGGCAGCCTCAAATGCCCCCTGCAGCCCCAGCGGCATGGGAAGTCCGTCGCGTTGGCCCCGGGCCGCTTTGGTATTCATCGTCTTCCATGGTGCCACACGGAACCCGGGGTGGCCTTGAGAAGCGCCGGTAAGGGCCCGCAATCGGTGCGCAAACGGTCCGCGAAAGGGAAGTTAAAAACGAATAGGGCCGGGACACGCCCGAACCCTATTCGCTCCAGCCTGTTAAGACCAAAGTGGTTATGCGGTTTCCCGCATGGTTACTTTGAAATTAGATGGCCTGGATGTTGACTGCCTGAGGACCCTTCGGACCCTGCTCAACATCGAAAGAGACCTTCTGGTTCTCTTCGAGGGAGCGGTAGCCGGAGGAGTTGATCGCGGAGTAGTGCGCGAAAACATCCTGGCTCTGGTCATCGGGGGAGATGAAGCCGAAGCCCTTTTCAGCGTTGAACCACTTGACGGTACCTGTTGCCATTATTTCTATTTCCTTCTGAAGTTGGAGATTCCGCCCGACCTTCGGGCCTCCGTTTTTACGGTGTAAGTCCGCTTCTCCAGAAAAGCGACGTCGTCCCGAAGGATGGCGTCGCTTCAACTACAAAAAACGCAACACTACAACTACGTCCAAGTATACATACCTATTGCGCCAATGCCAGTAATTTTTGAGAGGTGCGTCACTCTTGCCGCCCCATTCGTCACAGTGGTGGAATAAATGCGCTGGATCTAGCGGTTTTAGGGTGCCGCAGGAGTGATGCGTGACTCAAAGTGTCATTTTCCGTTCACACAATGTTAAGGCACGACGCCGGCTGCCCGCCCAGGTGCCCGGCTCACCGAGCTGCGGCCCACGGCCGCCGGATCACGGCCGGGCTCACTGCCCGCTGGAGTACCTGTCGGTGTCGTCGTGGGCGATCGCCTTTTCGATGCTTTGGCTGTTGGTGTCCCGGCCCAGCAGGAGCGATTGGTACACCTCTGCGGCGCCGGCAAGCGGTGACAGCGCCGAACGGATCTTGCGGCCGCGCTTGGCCTTGACCAGCCTCAGGGCCACTCCGAACACCACGGCCAGGGCGAACACCACAATGATGGCGGTGGTTGTGCGGCGGAGCCCGGCCGGATCAAAGTAGCCGTAAACCGCAACGGCCACAAGTGCCAGAACAAACCCGGCGGCAATGAATACTCGTTTCCAGGTCATGGCGCCTCCCCTTGGCTTTTGGCCAGTCTAGGCTCTTTTCAATTTCGGGGTGTCAAACGGTTGTCAAACGACTAATTGAAACCACCTTGCCGCCCGGCTGAACCGCTTATGCCCGCGCCAATATGCCGTCCAGGTCCACCGAGTCCGGCAGTGTGCCGTAGTTGAAGGAGCGGCCAGGTCCCAGCCGGGAGACAACAAACGCATCCGCCACGGCGGACGGGGCATACCGGACCAGCAGCGATGCCTGCAACGCCAGGGCCATCTTCTCCACGAGCGCCCGAGCCGAGCCGGCAAAATCTGCCGGCGCAAGCCGGACCGGCGACACAGCCTCCTTCAACCCGGCGACAAAGTCGTCAAGGATGGCGTGGGTCCCGGACGCCAGCCGCAACTCGGCAAAAAACGCATCCACGGACTCCAGCTCAACCGCCATGGCCCGCAGCACATCCAGGGCAATGACGTTCCCGGTGCCCTCCCAGATGGCCATGACAGGCTGTTCCCGGTAGCGCATGGCCAGCGGGAAGTCCTCTATGTAGCCGTTGCCGCCCAGGCATTCCATGGCCTCGTAGGCGTGGTTGGGCCCGCGCTTGCACACCCAATACTTGGTGACGGCCACCGCAAGGCGGCGGAAGGCACTCTCGGAGGTGCCGGCGTCGTCGTCAAAGGAACGGGCCAGGCGCATGCCCACAATTGCGGCAGCCTCGGCCTCCAGGGCCAGGTCGGCCAGCACGTTGGCCATGGCCGGCTGGTCCACCAGCCGTGCCCCAAAGGCCCTCCGGTGCCGGGCATGCCACACGGCCTCCGCCACCGACTGGCGCATCCCGGCAGCCGTGCCCAGCACGCAGTCCAGCCGGGTCCGGCCCACCATGCCAATGATGGCCCGCACACCGCGGCCGGGCTCGCCGATCCGCCAGCCGTGCGTGTTGGCGAACTCCACCTCGGAGGAGGCATTGGAGCGATTGCCGGCCTTGTCCTTGAGCCGCTGGAGCAAAAACGGGTTGCGCTCCCCGCCCGGCAGCACCCGCGGGACTAGGAAACACCCCAGCCCCGCGTCCTCCTGCGCCAGGACCAGGAAGGCGTCGGACATGGGCGCCGAACAAAACCACTTGTGGCCGGCCAGCAGGAAATGGTCGTCAAACGGTTCGGCGCGCGTGGTGTTTGCGCGGACATCGGAGCCGCCCTGTTTTTCCGTCATCGCCATGCCGAACAGGGCACCCGGCTTGCCCTCGGCAAGTTCGGGCGAATATTCGCGCGAGAACAGCCGCGGCAGCCACTCCCCCGCCAGCTCCGGGGCCAGCTGCAGGGATTCCACCGCCGCGTGCGACATGGAAATGGGGCACGCATGGCCCGGTTCCACCTGCGCGAACAGCATGAACGCTGCGGCCCGCCGCGCGTTCGCGCCCGCCCCGGGAGCGGCCCACGCGGAAGTGTGCGCCCCCGCCGCCACTGCCTGGCCAATGATCCGGTGGTAGGCAGGGTGGTACTCCACCTCGTCAATCCGCTGCCCGTACCTGCTGTGGGTGTGGAGCACGGGCGGGTTGCGTTGGGCCAGCCGCGCGTCCTCCTGGAACTGCGCAGAACCAACCACGGCGCCCAGCACCTCCAGCCCTTCCGCCGCCTCCGCGCCGGCCCCGCCAAGCGTGGAGAGGTATTCGGCCAAGGGGACATTCGCGGTGAACTCGTTGACATCGACCCGCGGCGGCGGCTGGTTGAACACCTGGTGGGTGGGATAGCTGGCGCGTGCGGCGGGAGGGGCTGGGGGTGCGGCGGCAGTGCCGGCGTCGTTGGCGGTCATGGCAACAGGCTACAGCGGCAGTGTCATCCCCAGGGAGAAGTTCAGCCCCGTGGCAAACGTCAGGTACATCAGCCAGAGGCCCGTGACCAGGTGCCACAGCCCCAGCGAACGTTCGCCCCACGCCTGCCCGATGGTGTGGAAGAAGTCGCTGATGTAGATGAGCGTCAGGCCCACAAACAGCAGTCCCACGGGCCAGTCGCCGGCCGCGAAGAACACGACAATGCCGAGCACCGACAGGATGGTGTACGCCACGGACATCCCGGCGTTGGTGCGCGGGTCCACGCCCTGCCACCGGTTGTAGCCCAATGCGAACCAGTGGATCCCGTACGCGGAGAACGCCAGCGCAGCCATATACAGCGGCGCGTCCTTGAACACCTGGAACCAGGTCATGCCCACGAACAGGATGATGCCCGTCACCAGCTGGCAGAAGCCGGGGAGCCAGATGCCCCACACGCCGGTCGACTTGTCCACGGACTCATTGCGCTTGGGCCAGTGGAACAATTCCTCGGGACCATAGATCAAATACCCGGTTCCCAAACCGAAAAAGCCCAATGCAAGCGGTGCATATGCCGAGGACGCAAAGATCAAGTTCATTGCCCTACTCCTTTGCCTTAGTGAAAAGTTGTTGACAATTCAGGCAGGTTCATAGGCATGCACTTCCTTATTTCCGCAAGGCGCAATCCCTAGTTGGCGTAGGCCGGGGCCGCAGCCTTTTCCAGCCGGACGACGACGGACTTGGACACCGGGGTGTTTGAGCCTTCCGCTGTTTCATCCAGGGAGACAAGCACATTTGCTTCGGGGAAGTAGGCGGCCACGCAGCCGCGCGCCGTGGGGTAGCTGATGATCCGCTGCTGGCGCAGCACCCTGTCGACGCCGTCGGCGGATTCGCTGTGGATGTCCACATAGCTGCCGTCCGCGATGCCCAGCCCGGCCAGGTCCTCCGGGTTCACGAACAGCACGTGCCGGCCCTTCTTCACCCCGCGGTACCTGTCATTGAGGCTGTACATGGTGGTGTTGAACTGGTCGTGGGCGCGCACGGTCTGCAGCAGCAGCCGGCCCGCGGGCACCTCAACCGTCTCCAGGGCGCTGACTGTGAACACGGCCTTGCCGGACGGTGTGGGGAAGGTGCGGCTGTCGCGCGGCGGGTGGGGCAGCACGAAGCCGCCCGGGCGGCGGACCTTGGCGTTGTAGTCCTCGCAACCCTTGCAGACGTGGCCGATGTGCTCGCGGATGGTGTCGTAGTCGGCCTCGAAGCCGGCCCAGTCGATGGGGTGGTCATTGCCCAGGACGGCCCGGGCCAGGCGGCTGACAATCGCCATCTCGGACAGTAGGTTCTCCCCCACCGGTTCCACCTTCCCGGAGGAGGCGTGCACGGCACACACCGTGTCCTCGACGGTGACGAACTGCTCGCCAGCGGCCTGACGGTCAATTTCGGTGCGTCCCATGGTGGGCAGGATCAGGGCCTGATCGCCCGTGAACGCGTGAGATCGGTTCAGCTTGGTGGAGACCTGCACCGACAGCCTTGTCTTTTGCAGCGCAGCCTCGGCCACGGCGGTGTCGGAGATGGCTCCCACCAGGTTCCCGCCCATGGCGAAGAGCACCTTGAGCTTGCCGTCGCGCATGGCGCGGATGCTCTGGACGGCGTCCACCCCGTTTTCCCGCGGAGGCTCGAAGTTGAATTCCTTGCCCAGGGCGTCCAGGAACGACGGCGGCATTTGCTCCCAGATGCCCATGGTCCTGTCCCCCTGGACGTTGCTGTGCCCGCGGATGGGTGAGGGCCCGGCGCCGGGCTTGCCGATGTTTCCACGCAGCAGGAGCAGGTTGATGATTTCCTTGATGGTGGGGACGGCCCGCTTGTGCTGGGTCAGGCCCATGGCCCAGGTGATGATGACCTTGTCCGCCTTCAGATACCGGGCGGCGAGCTCGTCGATTTCCGCCGTCGTCAGGCCGGTGGCTTCCAGCACGGCGGCGTCGTCCAGCTGGTCAATGTGCGCCCGGTACTCTTCCAGGCCCTGGCAGCTGCTTTCCAGGAAGGCGTGGTCCAGCACGGCGCCGGGGGCGGCGTCCTCGGCGGCAAAGACCCGCTTGGCCACGGCCTGCATGAGTGCCATGTCGCCAGCCAGCCTGATTTGCAGGAACTGGTCGGCCAGGTCGGTGCCCTTGCCCACCAGGCCGCGCGGCTTTTGCGGGTTCCGGAAGTTGATGAGCCCGGCCTCGGGCAGCGGGTTGACGGCCACAATTTCGGCCCCGGCCTCCTTGGCCTCCTCCAGCGCCGTCAGCATGCGCGGATGGCAGGTGCCGGGGTTCTGGCCCATGATGATGATCAGGTCCGACTTGGCAAAGTCTTCATAAGCGATGGCGCTCTTGCCCACCCCGATGGTCTCCCCCATGGCCAGGCCGGTGGACTCGTGGCACATGTTGGAGCAGTCCGGCAGGTTGTTGGTGCCGAAAGCTCGGGCAAAGAGTTGGTACTGGAAGGCTGTCTCGTTGCTGGTGCGCCCGCTGGTGTAGAAGGCGGCCTCGTTGGGGGAATCGAGGGCGTTGAGTTCCCGTGCCACTATGCGGAACGCATTGTCCCAGCTGATGGGCTGGTAGTGGTCCGCACCGGCCGGCTTGTACACCGGGTCAACCAGCCGGCCCTGCTGGCCCAGCCAGTACTCGCTGCGGCTGCGCAGGGACGACACCGAATTGGCTGCCCAGAAATCCTTCGGCACTGTCAGCAGCCCGGCCTCCCAGGTGACGGCCTTCGCGCCGTTCTCGCAGAACTCGGCCAGCTTGCGGTCCGGCGGATCCGGCCAGGCACAGCTCATGCAGTCGAAGCCGTCCTTCTGGTTCATTGCCCGGAGCGTCTTCAGGGTGCGCACGGGTCCCATGGCCGCAAGAGCCTGAGGCACGGATTCGGTAATGCCATGCAGCCCGGCCGCCGCCCGGGCCGGCCGGCTGACCTCAATGTCGGCGTCGGAATCATCCTGGACTGGGGGCTTGCTGCCCATGGCAAACACAACCTTCTGTAGGAAGAATGAGCTTTCCATTCCGGTCTATCACCGCCCCACGACAAAGGCAACGGGAATCCATGGTGACGCAGCTCACATGGGATGTCCCCCCTGCACGCCAGCGGGGGCGGCCGCCTTGCTACAAGATGGCGAACAAAAGCCAGGTCAGCAGCAGGCCCATGACCGAAATGATGGTTTCCATGACGGACCAGGTCTTGATGGTCTGGCCCACGGTCAGGCCAAAGTATTCCTTGACCAGCCAGAAGCCGGCGTCGTTCACGTGGGAGAAGAACAGCGATCCGGCGCCCACGGCCAGCACCACCAGGGACAGGTGCACGGGGTCCAGGCCGCCGGCCAGCGGGGCGATGATGCCCGCGGCCGTCACGGTTGCCACGGTGGCGGAGCCGGTGGCCAGGCGGATCAGTACGGCCACGATCCAGCCCAGCAGCAGCACCGAGAGGCTGGCGGCAACGGCGATCTTGGCAATGGCAATGCCGGTTCCGCCGTCCACCAGGACCTGCTTGAAGCCGCCGCCGGCGCCCACAATCAGCATCACGCCGACGATGGGGAGCAGGCTCTGGCCGATCTTCTTCGTCAGCACATTGGCGGAGAAGCCCACGCCGGTGCCGAACGTGACCATGGCCAGCAGCACGGCCACCGTCAGGGCAACCACCGGGTCGCCAATGAAATCCAGGAGGGGGTGGAACGGGTTGCCCTTGGCCATCCAGACGTCCGCAGCGGCCTTGATGAGCATGAGGACCAGGGGGGACAAGAGGGTGACCAGGGTGATGGCGAACGACGGCGTGCCGGTTGCGTCGGGATCCTGGGCGCGGGTTTCGCCCGTGCCTGCCGGGGCGTTGGCCTTTTTGCCCTTTGCGGAACCGCCGCCGGAGCGTCCCACAGCGGCGGGTGAGGCGGCCGCCGTCGTGCCTCCTGTGACGGCGAGCGCGGCACCGGCGGCACCGATGGGGACCATGCGGGCGGCCAGGATGCTGAAGAGCGGGCCGGCCACGATGACTGTGGGAATGGCAACGATGAGGCCCAGGGCCAGGGTGACGCCGACGTTGGCGTTCAGGATGCCGATGGCGGCGAGCGGGCCGGGGTGCGGCGGGATGAAGCCGTGCAGCACTGACAGGCCGGCGAGGGCCGGGATGCCCAGGCGCATGGCGGGGCCGTTGGTGCGGCGCACGGCCAGCATGACCACGGGGATCAGCAGGACCAGGCCGATTTCAAAGAACATCGGGATGCCGATGATGCCGGCGATGAGGGCCATTTTCCACGGGAGGGTGGCGGGCCGGCCGCGCAGCAGCGTCTCCACCACCTTGTCGGCGCCGCCGGAATCCGCCAGGAGCTTGCCCAGCATGGCGCCGAGGGCGATGAGGATGCCGACGTAGCCGAGCACGCCGCCCACGCCGGTTTCAAAGGAGCCGGTGACCTTGTTCAGCGCGATGCCGGAGCCAATGCCCACGAACAGGGCGCCGATGGTCAAGGCCAGGAAGGCGTGCATCTTGAGCCAGACGATCAGGAGCACCACGATGGCGATGCCGACGGCGGCGACCACCAGGACCTGGGTGTCGTGGCCGGTCCAGGGCGAGTTTGCGGTGTCTGCGGCGGCGAGGAAGGCCCTTGCCATGCCTGTGGTTGCCATGGTCACGGTTCACTCAATTCCGCCCGGCTTGTGGGGCCGCGCACCCCGTTGTCAATTCTGTTAAATCGTCCGTGGCAACAGTAGACCCATGGCAGCGTGCTTCGCCAGCGTGCCGGGGTTAATGTGACGCAATGTTCATGCGGGTTGTTTATGCGGGTTGTTCACGCGCGGAGGTCAGCCGCCGATGTAGCTCATCTCTATCTTTTTGCGCAGCCCGGGCGTATTGGCGCTGCGCAGCTCCGAGTACCTGTCCGTGCGGGCGCCCCACAGGGCTGCGAGCGCATTGGCCAGTTCCTGATCGGTGGCGCCGCCGCGCAGCAGCTCCCGGAGGTCGGTACCGGCCGTGGCGAACAGGCAGGTGAACAGCTTCCCGTCAGCGGAGAGCCGGGCGCGCGTGCACCCGCTGCAGAAGGCGCGGGTCACGCTGGAGATGGCGCCAATTTCCCCTTGGCCGTCCACATAGCGCCACCGCTGGGACGTTTCCCCGCGGTAATTGGCCTCCAGCGGCTCCACGGGGAACACCTTGTTGATGCGCTCCATGATTTCGGCGGAGGGCACCACCTGGTCCATCTTCCAGCCGTTGGAGGAGCCCACGTCCATGTACTCAATGAAGCGCAGGATGAACGGCGTGCCGCGAAAGTGCCGGGCCATGTCCACAATGCTGTGGTCGTTGAGTCCGCGCTTGACCACCATGTTGACCTTGACCGGCCCCAGCCCGGCCTCCTCGGCGGCGTCCAGCGCGTGCAGCACCTTCGCCACGGGATAGGCCACATCATTCATGGCCTGGAATACGGAGTCGTCCAGGGAATCCAGGGAAACGGTGACCCGGTCCAGCCCGGCAGCCTTGAGGGCTTGTGCTTTCTGGGCCAGGGCCGAACCGTTGGTGGTCATGGCCAAGTCCGGCGGTTCGCCCTCCGGGGTGCGCAGTGCGGCGAGCATGGCCACCAGGTCCTCGATGCCCTTGCGCAGCAGCGGTTCGCCGCCCGTGAGCCGGATCTTGCGCACGCCGTGGTCCATGGCAATCCGGGCCAGGCGGGTGATTTCCTCGAAGGTGAGCAGCTGGTCCTTGGGCATGAAGGCGAAGTCGCGGCCAAAAACCTCTTTCGGCATGCAATAGACGCAGCGGAAGTTGCAACGGTCGGTGACGGAAATCCGCAGGTCACGCAACGGCCGCTTCAACGTGTCAGTCACTGGAGTCGTAACCATTTTTCAGCCTTCTGGTGCGGCCCGATTGGGATTCCGGGCCCTTGCTTCCACCATAGGCCCGGACTGCGGCGGCGTCGAGGGTTGGGCGGTGCGCTCAAGCCGCCCTGGGTTCATCGCATGCGTTGATGTCACAACGCGGCAAACTGTCGATTCCACGCAAGAATTGAGAGTGTGAGCGGAGAATTTGCACCCGACGACGGACAAGCGGCACTTCCGGGCCTTGATGCGGACGGCGACCGCGCGCTAAAACGTGAAATCGAGGAGCTCCGGCTCGACAATGCACGCCTGCGCAAGCTGCTGGAACTGAGCGAGGCGGAAGCGAAGGCCGCGCACCCGGACCAGCCGGCGCTGGCCCCTGCGATCACGCCCATCGGGCCAGTCACCATGGATTCCAGCCCGGAAATGAAGGTGCGGCTCTACCAGGACCTGTTCCGGGCCCGCACCGACGTGTATGCGACCCGCTGGGAAAATGCGCGCGAGGGCCGCTCGGGGTGGGTGCCAGCCGTCGTCGGTGGTTGGCGGAAGGGAACGGTGCGGGACAACGCCAACTTCCTGCGCCTCACCCCCGCCACCGTTGCCGACCATTTGCGGGGCACCCAGCACATTGGCTTTTATCCGCTGCTGAAGAATGACACCTGCTGGTGGGTTGCGGCCGACTTCGACGGCGCTGCGGCCATGATGGATGCCCTTGCCTATGTCAAGGCGGCCCGGTTTCGCGGGATTCCTGCGGCCCTGGAAATTTCGCAGTCGGGCCGCGGCGCGCATGTTTGGATCTTTTTCACTGACGCCATCCCCGGGGAGCGGGCCCGCCAGCTGGGCACCGGCCTTATCCATGAGGCGATGGGGCTGCGCGGCAGCATGAGCCTGTCCAGCTACGACAGGCTATTTCCTTCCCAGGACGTTCACTCCGGCAAGGGCATGGGTAACCAGATTGCCGCCCCGATGAACGGCAAGCGCCGCCTCCACGGGACCACCTTGTTCCTCGACACCACCACCCTGGAACCGTACCCGGACCAGTGGGCGTATCTCTCCAGCCTGGACCGGCTCACGCCTGCGGCAGTGTCCGCGCTGATCCGCAGGCTGCCGCCCGTCCGGCTCGGCCAGGAGGTCAGGCGGCTGGAGCTGCCGCAGTCATCAAAAATTGTGCCGCGGCCGGCGTTGATCGTCCGGGCCACGTTTGCAGCGCGGATCACGATCCACGCGGAGGAACTTGGCCCAGCCATGATCTCCGCCGTCAAGCATGCGGCGTCCATGCTGAACCCCGAGTACTACGAACGCCAGCGCCTGCGCCGTTCCACCTGGAACGTCCCCCGCATCCTGCACTTCTTCGATGAAACGCTTGAGGGCGACCTCATCCTGCCGCGGGGCCTGCTTCCGCTGTTGCGCCAACTGGTCGAGTCCGCCGGCAGCACGCTCCAAATCACGGACCAGCGCGTCTCCGGCACTACTGAGGAACTGGATTTTTCGGCAACGTTGCGCCCCGAACAGCTGCGGGCCGTGGAGGCCATGCTCGCCGTGGACCAGGGCATTCTCGTGGCACCGCCGGGCACAGGGAAAACTGTGATCGCCTGTGCAGCCATGGCCCGTCGGGGCGTTTCCACCCTGATCCTGGTCGACCGGAAGGCACTCGCAGACCAGTGGCGGACCCGGATTCGTGAGCTCATGGACATCAAGTGCGGCCAGATTGGCGGCGGGCGCGCCAAAACCACGGGCCGCGTCGATATCGCTCTCCTTCCCACCCTGGCAAGGCGGGAGAACGTGGCCCAGCTGGCTGCCGGCTATGGGTTCGTGATCGCGGACGAGTGCCACCATGTTCCAGCCGCCGCGTTCAGTCACGTCATGAACCAAATCCCGGCGCGATATTGGCTGGGGCTCACGGCCACGCCATACCGCCGGGACAAACTGGATGCGCTTATGTACCACCAGTTGGGCCAGGTGGAGCACACCATCACCCCGGTGGCGCCCCAACAGCTCCCTCGGCACGAACTGGAGATCCCTTCGCCCTCGCTGGAACTGAAGCTGCACCGGACTTCATACATTTACGACGGCGAAGCGGACCCTAGCGAGCCCGGCCAAATCGCGGTGATCTACAAGGACCTGATTGCCAATGGGCCCCGCTTTGAGCAAATTTTCGACGACGTGATGGCTGCCTATGCTTCCAACTCGCGCATTCTGCTCCTCACCACATGGAAGGCGCATCTTGAGGCGTTCCGAGTGCGGTTGGAGGAAGCCGGGATTCACCCTGTGGTCTTTTCCGGCGGGATGAAGGCGAAGGACCGGACGGCCGCCGTCGAACTCCTTGATGCCTCCCCGGACGATGAGCCGCTGCTGGTCTTGGGCACGGGTCAGTACATCGGCGAGGGTTTTGACTGTCCGAAGCTGGACACCTTGTTCCTGGCGGCGCCGATCTCCTTCAAGGGCCGGCTGGTGCAGTACGCCGGGCGGATCACGCGGCCGTACCCGGGGAAGCCGCGGGCGGTGGTGCACGATTACTGGGACCACCTCACACCGGTTTTGGCGTCATCCCTGGCCAAGCGGGCACCAGGCTACGTGTCGCTGGGATTCCCGGATCCGCGCGGGCTTTAGGCCACCAGATTCATAGCGCGGCCCTGCACGCCGCGTCCAGGAACTCCGCCAGCTGCCGGGGGTGTGACCACATGGGTGCGTGGCTGGAGTCGATCTCCTCAATCCGTGCGCCCATGCGCTCCGCCAGCTCGCGCTGCAGGGCCGGGGGCACGGCCTGGTCCGCCGTGGTGAGCAAATAAAACGAGGGCAGGTCCAGCCAGGCAGGCCGGCCCACGGGAACGCGGTCCAGGCCAATCCGCACCATCCGTTGCACGGCCGCCGCCGCGTGAACGCGTTCGGCGGGCGCATCAGCGGCCAGCACTTCGCCAAAGTAGGCGCGGTCAATGTACGTGTAGCCGCCGGCAACCACCACATGCTTCGGAATCAGGCTGCCGGGGTGTTTCCGGGAAAGCCCGCTCACGGTTTCCCCCTCCGCAGGCGCAAAGGCTGCCACATACGCCAGCGCCTTCACGCTGCCCTCGCCGCGGGCCGCCTCGCCAATCACGGCCCCGCCATACGACCACCCCGCCAGCAACACCGGGCCCACCACGGTGGCGAGGGTGCGGCGCACGGAGGCAACGTCGTCGTCCATGGACTCAAGCGAAAGCTGGGCCGCCACCGGCACATGGCCCAGGGCGCGCAATTCGGTGATGACCTCGTTCCAGGCGGACCCGTCGGACCACAGGCCATGCACCAGCACAATTGTTGCCATGTGAAACACCCTCCCGGAGGTTTTGCTCCCAAGGTACCAGCCTGCCTTGCATCCGCACGTCCGATATCCACAGGGAAGAACGACGGCGGCCTCCCGCGTCAGTGCCTGCAGGTACCGTGAAGGCATGCTGATTGAAAAACTGCATGTGGACGAGGTCGACATTGACACCAACCTGGTGGCCGAGATGGTGGCCGGGCAGTTCCCGCAGTGGGCGGGCCTGCCCGTGAAGCCCGTGTTTCCGGCCGGCACGGACAACGTCATGTTCAGGTTGGGTGGCCGTCTGGCCGTGCGCCTTCCCCGCACACCGGCTGCAGCCCTGTCACTGGAGAAGGAACTGAAATATCCGCCGAAACTTCGGTTGTGGCTGCCGGCACCGATCCCCCACCCGCTGGAATCCGGCACCCCCACGCAGTGGTACCCGTTCAGGTGGTCCGTCTCCACCTGGCTGGAGGGCTGGAATCCGCGCACCGTCACCAGCGCGGACACGTTCACGCTGGACATGGCCCGATTCATCCGCGCCCTGCACGCCATCGCGCCGCCCGACGCCACGGAGGAGCTGACGCAGTACCGTGGCGGGGCCGTGGCCGCACGCGAGCTGGAAACCCGGACGGCCATTTCCCGCTGCGGCGAGCACTTCGACACTGACGCGCTCACCCGCGCCTGGGACATTGCACTCGAAGCCCCGGAAGGCAACGTCCCGCACACCTGGATCCACACGGACCTCCACCCCGGCAACCTGTTGACGCTCCAGGGCAGGCTCTCCGGGGTGCTGGACTGGGGCGGCCTGGCCGTAGGGGATCCGGCCGTGGACCTGATCGTGGCGTGGAACCTGCTCGGCGGGGAGGCACGCCGGCGGTTCCGCGCGGAACTCAACGTGGAACGCGGCATGTGGGAACGCGGCCGCGCCTGGGCATTGTCCATCGGACTGGTGGCACTGCCCTACTACGAGTATTCCAACCCGGTGCTGGCCGAGGTTTCCAAGTACCAAATCCGCCAGGTGCTTGAGGACATTGGGTAACCCTGCCGCACCGTCACCAGCACGGCAGCACGCGGGAATTGCCAAGGGCATGCGGGAATACTGACACCGGCTTCAGCGCTGCTAACTGATAGCTCGCAACCCCAAACTTTTATGGATCAGGACCCTTCATGCCCCGCCCCAACGCAACATTGCCCGACAGGCTGCCTGCGCGCGACCGCACCACCATCACCGTGCTGATTGTCTCCGCGTTTGTGGTGATCCTCAACGAGACCATCATGAACGTTGCCCTGCCGCGCCTGATGGAACAGTTCCACGTGTCCGCGTCCGCCATCCAGTGGCTGGCCACGGCGTTCATGCTGACCATGTCCGTGGTCATTCCGGCCACCGGCTACCTGCTGACCCGCTTCCCCATCCGCAGCGCATTCATCCTGGCCATGGGCCTGTTCTCCACGGGAACATTGCTGGCCGGGCTTGCCCCGGGCTTTGAGGTGCTGGTGGTGGCCCGCGTGATCCAGGCCTCCGGGACGGCCATCATGATGCCGCTGCTCATGACCACCATTTTGGACCTGGTCCCGTCCAACCGCCGCGGCGCCATCATGGGCAACGTCTCGATCGTGATCGCCGTGGCGCCAGCCATCGGCCCCACCCTGTCCGGATTCATCCTGCACTCGCTCTCGTGGCGCTTCATGTTCCTTGCCGTGCTGCCCATCGCCCTGCTGGCGCTGGTGCTGGGCGCGCGGCTGCTGCCCTCCGACGGCAAACGGAGCACGTCCAGGCTGTCAGTGCCGTCGCTGCTCATTTCGATTCCGGCCTTCGGGGGCCTGGTCTATGGGCTCAGCGGCATTGGCTCACCTGACGCGAAGACCCATGATATTGCCCTGCTGGCACTGGGCGTTTCGCTGGTGGCGCTGGTGACCTTCGTGCTGCTCCAGCTGCGGCTGCAAAGGCACGACGGCGCCCTGCTGGACTTGCGCCCGTTCCTGCACCGCCAGTTCACCCTCGCCCTGGCCCTGATGGTCATGGCCATGGTGGCCATGTTCGGGGTCATCATCCTGCTCCCCATGTACCTGCAGAACGTGCGCGGCCTGGACGTTTTGTCCACCGGCCTGCTGATGCTGCCGGGCGGGCTGCTCATGGGCCTGCTGGCGCCCTGGGTGGGGAAGCTGTTCGACAAGTTTGGCGCCCGGCCGCTGCTGATTCCCGGAGGCCTGGTCCTCTCCGCCGTCCTGTTTGGCTACACGCAGCTCAACGCCACCACCCCGCTG
This sequence comes from Arthrobacter silviterrae, assembly GCF_011045165.1. Lineage (GTDB taxonomy): Bacteria > Actinomycetota > Actinomycetes > Actinomycetales > Micrococcaceae > Specibacter > Specibacter silviterrae. The sequence continues at coordinate 2,927 of NZ_JAAKZI010000009.1, read as the reverse complement.
GTCGCCGTTGTCGGGCTGCACATCCTGATGTCGATCGGGCTGGCCTTCATTTTCACACCCGGTTTCACGGCGGGTTTGAACCCGCTGCCGCACTCGCTGCACTCGCACGGCTCGGCGGTGCTGGCCACGCTGCAGCAGCTGGGCGGCGCCGCCGGCACGGCCCTGTTGGTGGGGGTCATGACGGCGGGAACGCTGGCGGCAGCCACGGCCGGCAAGGATCCCCTTGCGGCACAGGCCAGCGGCTTCAGCGCCAGCTTCCTGGTGGCGGCGTTTGTGTCGCTGGGCATCGTGGTCATTGCGATGTTCATGGGCAAGGCCGCCGCAGCGCAGGACACGGACCACGCGCCCGCGGAAGCACTGGAAATGCACTGACCGCGCGTTGGCCGCGCCCTGACCGCGCATTTCCCCCGCATTCACCCCGCATTTCCCCGACGGACCGGCCCCGGGCCCCTTGCATCGGGTTCGGCAACGCCGCACGTTCACTGGTAGAAATAGAGCATGACCGGCCCCCAAAATCCAGCAGCCCCCAGGCGCGACCAGCAGCTGCCGCCCCGCCCGCAAGTGGCCGGCACAGTGGCGGCCCTGGTGGGCTGGGTTGTTGTCATTGTGCCCATCATTGCCATGGCGCTAATCATCTTTGCCGCAGTGACCAACCCAGAAAGCAGCATCGCCACGGTTGGCAAGATCGCCCTGATCGTGCTGGGGGCCGTGCTGCTCTTCTGCATGATCGCCTCCCCACACCTGTTGGGCCAGGCCGTAATCCACCGCGAGCGGGCCTTGTGGAAGGCGGCCCTGTGGACCGGGGTGCCAACGGTGGGAGTGCTGCTGTACCTCGCGTTCCGGTGGCTGCTGAACAGCTGATCGTACTGCTTGTCCGACGACGGCAACACTGGTAGACATGGCCCATGGCACACACGGGTCGGGCTTCCACGGCAGCACCGGAGCAGCGCTCCATGTGGTGGATGGTGGGCATCTTGGTGGGTGGCACTGTTTTCATGGCCCTTCCGGTGGGTGCACTTTTTGTGTTGGCATCGCTGGCCTTCTTTGTTGGTCCGGCCTGGAGCGGCGGATCTGATCCGGGCGACTTGGCCTTTGCCGTGGTGCTGTTGGGGTGGCGGGCGCTGAACAGCTGAGCCACGGCACAGCATCCGCATAGCTTCCCCTGCTACAAATGGTTCATGAGCCGACGCCCACACCACATCCCCTCCCAGCGCCTGCCCCTGTCCGTCTCCACCGTCCAGGTCAAGGAGGCCGCCAAGGCGCCGCGGTCCATGTGGTGGGCGGCAGGCATTGCCATTGGCGGTTGGGCCCTGTTGGCGTACCCGGCCGTTTTGCTGGTGCTGATTTCGTGGATCTTGATGACAGGCAGCGGGATCGACGGCTCGACAGGCGGTTCCACGGCTGCCGGGGTGCTCGGACTGGCGTTTGTGTTGTGCATGGTTGCGGCGCCTGTGCTGTTCGGGCTGGCCGTGGCAAGGCGCGGCCGAGGCTTGTGGATCGGTGCCATCGCCACGGGCATCCTCTCCCTCGCCGCCGTGGTCTATGTGATCGTCGAGTGGGTGGTTCCGCTGGGCTGAGGCGCTTGCCTGAAGTCCAGCTGTCTGAAGCACGACGGCGGCTGCCGGGCTTCGGCGGCCGGCCCGGTTCGGGTTCGGAATAATCCATTTGGTAGACTAACCGACCGAATGCTGGTACAAAGTTGCCATGGACCGCTTACCTGCCAAGGCGCCCCTGCTGGAGAAATCCGCCACTGGACCGATGTCCCCATGGTGGGGCGTGGGCATTACCCTGGTCGGCTGGCTGATCTTGGCGATCCCGGCATTCTTCTTGCTGTTTGCGACGGCGACAATGTTCTCCGGCTGCTTTCTGGAATGCACCGCACCGGACCCCGCAGGAGGAACAGCGGGCGTGGTCTTCCTGGCCGCCATGGTTGCCGGTCCCCCGCTGCTCGGCACCGCCGTGGTGACTCGCAGGCGCCTGTGGTGGATCGCGCTGGGTGCATGCGTTTTCGTTGCCGTTGCGGTATTCATTGTGGTGGCATCGCTGTAGCCCCGGCGGAATGATTGCAACGCCTGCCACAGAGGCGTGGCAGGCCGCCCTCCCGGGAACGACCCGCCACGAAATCATCTTCCCGACAGCCGTCCAGGCGCTATTTGACGGCGCCCTTGAATATGGCGGCCTTGTCGGTAAAGGGGTTGGGACCCATGACCTCCACGCGGACCACCCCGGCATCCGCGGCCGTGATGCCGGCCGCGAACTTAACTGTCTGGGTTTCGCCGGGCAGAATGGTGCTGAGCGTGTCAACGCCGAGCTTGGCCTCCGAATCAATCACAGACTCTGCCTTGGCGTTTTTGGCGCCGACGGTGACCTTGGGCATGGACATGAGCCCGGCGTTCAATTCTTCCTTTCCACCGTTGACCACGGTCAGCTCGAAAACAGCCGCCTTGCCGTCAACAGCGCCGTAGGCATACTGGCTCACCGGCTTGAAGCCGTCCGACTTCACCGTGACCTTGACCCCACTGTCGTAGGTGACCGTCCCGCCCAGGGCGGCCGAACGGTCGGCCGTCTTTGCGGCCTGGGTCGCCGCGGGCTTGTCAGCCGCAGCCTTGTCCACCGTGGGAGCGGGAGTGGAACAACCGGCCAGCAAAAGCCCCACGAGCGGTACTGCAATGAACAACTTTTTCATGATTTCCCCTATGAGTGATGATGAAGCTGCCACGGCTTGGTGTGTGCCGCCGGCGTGCGAATCCGGTGCGAATTCGCATATTCACAATGTAGGTAGGGGGTCTGACAAAGTAGTCTTCAGGAGCAAGTTGACGGCCGGACCGCTGGCACGGAGGTCACCGCGTCATGGGGCAACGCCCGAGCAGTCCTTGTCTGAAACTTTGGCGCTAACGGAAATATCCATGGGGCCCTTCTCGAACATG
>NZ_JAAKZI010000089.1 GCF_011045165.1 Arthrobacter silviterrae | reverse complement strand
TTTAATGACGCCAGCCCGACACGCCCTCATGAAACACCGAGGTTAGAGACCCAAGCAGTTTCCGCCTGAAGTCTGAACCTAAGCCCAAGACTCTGGATATGACGATACATTCTTTGTAGTCGCCTGCTTTGCTCTTGACGGCGTAGCGCAGGATGAGCTCGGTGCCCATGGCTCCGGTCATGGTGAGGTAATTGCTGTGAGTCGTTAGGCGTTGTTCTTGATTTTGTAGTGCAGGATGAGCTGCGTGCCGGGGTAGCGAGTTTCAGTGCTGTTTAGGTGCTCGCAGAGCTGGGCGGCGGCCGCAGTTTTGGCCTTGGTCGGCAGCGGATCCAGGGTAATCGTTAGGTGGCCGGGCTTGGTGGTGTCGATGTCGCCGGGCTGGTTGAAGATCTGGCGCATGAGGGTGTGGGCTTCCTGATTCGCCGCCGGTAGCCGGTGTTGGTGCGGATCTTCCTGGCGTTGGTCATCGCGGTGTTGTAGGCGGCCATGCGGACGCCGTGGTGGATCAGTTTCACCTCGGTATCGAGGACCTGCTGGCCCGGGTTCAACTCCCCGAGCCGGAGTTTGGCGGGAATGGCTTTGTGGTTCTTCTCAGCAGCAATCAGCGCTGCTTCTGCTTCCCACAGCGGTGCCATGACCTGGTTGTGCATGGCGCTGGTGACCATTACTTCGTCTGAGCCGTCGTCAGGGGTTTTCAGCGCCAGCAAGTTCAGGTCGGCCACGGCGGCGGCTTCAGCGTGCCGGTTCCTTACCGCGACGACGAGTTGGTATGCCCTGGCCTTCTGCGGGTATGTCACCATCCTTTCCTCGTCATCACCGGTGGAGCTGTAGGAGTCGTGGGAGTCGAGGTCGAAGTGCATGCAGGCGTAGCGGAACTGGTTTTCCTGCCGCCACCGTGATCCCATTCGATACACCACCTCACCGGCACTCATGTTCTTGTCGGTGGTGAGGATGTGGATTTACCTGGTGCCACCACCCGTCGTTGCGACGATCCGGCTGATCTGCCGGATCGGCAGGACTTCCCCGGTTTTCTTCGTCGTGGCCAGGGGCAGGTCAACGAACGTGTCAGCTACCGACCATTTGCGTTCTTCCCCGTGATCATCCGTGTGGGCGACCTCCGCGAATAGTTTCTCTTCAACGTTCTCGCTGGCACCCTCGCGCCAAGTCAGCACATCAAAACCGGAAGCGGCCATGT
>NZ_JAAKZI010000088.1 GCF_011045165.1 Arthrobacter silviterrae | reverse complement strand
CGACGAGACTCATGAAAAGTGCTCGCGAATTGGGGTGCGTGCCTCATTTGAGAAATGCTCGCGAAGTCTCTGGTGCATGTTCGGGTGCTTTGGTGTGCTGGAGGGATGGGCTACAAGGTGTCGTTGTCTGCGCGTAGGGAAATTACGAAGGCGGAGGCTTCCGCGTATGCGAAGGCTTCGAAGAAGGTCAAGGGCGGGATCCTTGACCGTCTGGTGGCGGAGGTTGGCTGGTCGAGGGCGAATGCCCGCCGCCAGTTGGGCAGGGCGTTCGCGCGGCGCGGGCCGGCCCGTGGGGTGGCGCGCAGGCCACGTCCGCCGACGTATGGCTATGACACGGTGAAGGTGCTGCAGCAGGTGTGGGTCGTGGCGGGCCAGCCCTGCGGGAAGTACCTGGCCGCGGTCATGGGCACCACGCTGGCCAACATGGATGCCCACATCGGATCCGGCGCCTTCGGCCGGGCCCGGTCCCGCTACAGCCCGCAGGTGCGCGGGCAGTTGCTGGCGATGAGCGCGGCCACGATCGACCGGCTGCTGGCGCCGTTCAAACGCTCGATGTATCCGGCAGGGAAGTCCACGACCCGGTCGCGGCGGAACCAGTACACCGAGTCGATCCCGCTCATGTCCCGGGTCCCGGAGATTGACTGGCAGCCGGGCCTGGTCGCCATCGACACGGTGGCGCATTGCGGCAACAGTGCCAAGGGCCAGTACGCGTTCACGCTGACCGCCACGGATGTCTTCACCGGGTGGACGGTGAACCGGGCCATCAAGAACAAGGCCTCCACGTGGGTGGTCGGTGCGATGGAGGCAATCCAGCACGAGTTCCCGTACCCGATCGACCACATCCATAGCGACAATGGGTCTGAGTTCCTCAACGAACCGGTCACGACGTGGTGCAATGCCCATAACATTCGCATGACCCGGTCCCGGCCCCGCCACTCGAATGACAACCCGTTCGTGGAGCAGAAAAACGGTGCCGTCGTGCGCGGCTCGGCCTTCAATTACCGCTATGACACCGACACCGAGCTGGGCCTGCTGAACGAGCTCTGGCCGCTGGTGAACCTGCGCAAGAACTTGTTCCTGCCCACCAAGAAAGTCACCGGATACCGGCTGACCAAGACCGGGAAATCAACCCGGACCTACGACGCGCCCCGCACCCCGGCCCAGCGGATCAAGGACACCGGGATCATGCTCGAACCCCAACGCCGGCACATGGACGAGCTCTACGCCAGCCTGGACCTGGCCGGGCTGAC
>NZ_JAAKZI010000087.1 GCF_011045165.1 Arthrobacter silviterrae | reverse complement strand
AGCATTCGACGACGTTGACGGCGAGGCCGCCGAGGGCTGTTTCCTTGTATTTCGTGGACATGTCGCGTCCGGTTTCGGCCATGGTGATGATGACTTCGTCGAGGGAGACGCGGTGGTCCCCGTCGCCCCAGAGCGCCATTTTCGCGGCGTTGATGGCCTTCGCCGCGGCGATCGCGTTGCGTTCAATGCAGGGGATCTGCACCAGCCCCCCGACGGGGTCGCAGGTCAGGCCCAGGTTGTGTTCCATCGCGATTTCGGCGGCGTTCTCGACCTGTTCCGGGGTTCCTCCCATGACCTCGGCCAGCCCGGCCGCGGCCATCGAGGACGCGGACCCGACCTCGCCCTGGCAGCCGACCTCCGCCCCGGAAATCGACGCCTGCTCCTTGAACAGCACCCCGACCGCCCCGGCGGCCAGCAGGAACTTGACCACAATCGAATCCACCACCTGGGGGAGGGATTCCGGGGCAGCGGTGCGGACCGCGTCCGTGTAGTGCGTGGCATAAAACAACACCGCCGGGATGATGCCGGCCGCCCCGTTCGTCGGCGCCGTCACGACCCGCCCGCCCGAGGCATTCTCCTCATTGACCGCCAGCGCGACCAGGTTCACCCATTCCTGCCAAAACTTCGGGTCCCGGTCCGGGTCCTCGGCCCTCAGCCGGGCATGCCAGGCAGGGGCCCGGCGCCGGACCTTCAACCCGCCCGGCAGCAGGCCCTCCCGGGCCAGGGCCGAATTCTTGCACTCCTCCATCACATCCCGGATATGCAGCAGCCCCTCCCGCACCTGGGCGTCCGTGCGGGACGCGAGCTCGTTGGCGTACATCACGTCACTGAAGTTCCCGCCCACCACGGCACAGTGGCCCAACAGTTCCGCCGCCGTGCGGAACGGGTGCGGCAGCAACGCCTTGGAGGACTCCAGCTCCGCCGCGGCCTCCTCCACCGCCCCCTCCCGAACAATGAACCCGCCACCGACCGAAAAATACGTCTCCTGCGCCAGGACCTCCCCCGCGGCATCCAGCACCGCAAACCGCATCCCGTTCGTGTGCCGCGGCAGCACCGTGCGCGGATGCAGGGCAATGTCCTCCGCCCCGAACCCCAACGGCACCACCCCGCCCAACAGCAGCGGCTCCCCGGCAGCAAACGCCCCCAACCGCTCCCGGACCTCCTCCGGCAACACCAGCTCCGGCTCCCGCCCCTCCAACCCCAGCAGGACCGCCGTCATCGTCCCATGCCCGCGCCCCGTCGCAGCCAGGGACCCATACAAATCCACACTGACCCAGGCCACCCGGGCCAACACGCCCG
>NZ_JAAKZI010000086.1 GCF_011045165.1 Arthrobacter silviterrae | reverse complement strand
CGTTGACTCATAGAAAACCTCCGCGTAGCCGTATACGTTGCCTCATTTGATTTCCTCCGCGTCGGCGTGGCTTGAAATCCGGGTTTGCGGTGTCGGATACGCCTGTTTCCATGGAGCTGACGATGGCGCAACGACAGGCAGTGGTGAAGAAGCGGGCCCTGGCCTACAAGAGGTCTCCGCGGGCCGTGAAGACCCGGATCCTGGACGAGTTGGTCGAGTTAACGGGCTGGCACCGGGACTACGCGAGGGCGGCGTTGCGACACGCGTTGAATCCTCCACCACTACGACCGCGGACTGGCAGGCGCCCGCTGTACGGGCCCGACCTCGTGCCTGCGCTGGTGTTGTGCTGGTCGGTGCTGCGGGCCCCGGCAGGAAAGCTGCTGGCCCCGATGATGCCGACCCTGGTGCCGCTGCTGCGCCGCGAGAAGGAGCTGGTGGTCACGGATGCGCAGGCCGCCTTGCTGGTGCGGATGAGCGCGTCCACGATCGACCGCAAGCTCAAGGGCGCCCGCTCCACGATGCTCCCGCACGGGCGCACCCACACCAAGCCCGGATCCTTGTTGAAGTCGCAGATTCCCATGCGGACCTGGGCCGAATGGGACGACGCCGTGCCGGGGTTTGTCGAGATCGACCTGGTCGCCCACGACGGCGGGAACGCCTCCGGGGAATACTGCTTCACCCTGACGGTGACGGACATTTCCACGGGCTGGACCGTCAACCGCTCGGTGCGGAACAAGGCCGAGAAGTGGGTGTTCGAGGCCCTGCAGTACGTGATGGGGGTCTTTCCATTCCCGATCATCGGGATCGATAGCGACAACGGCAGCGAGTTCATCAACAACCACCTCTACGACTACTGCCTCGAGCACAAGATCACGTTCACGAGGTCCCGGCCCTACAACAAAAATGACGGCGCACATGTGGAGCAAAAGAACTGGGCACGGGTCCGTGAACTCGTCGGCTATCTGCGCTACGACACCGCGGCGGAGCTGGCCGTACTCAACGAGATCTGGGAATTGGACCGGCTCTTCACGAACTACCTGCTGCCCCAGCAAAAACTGGTCTCCAAGCAGCGCTACGGGGCAAAAGTCATCAAGCACTACGACACCCCGGCGACCCCGCACCAACGCGCCATCAAGGACCCCAGGGTCCGCAAGCGCCCGATCATCACCATGAATGCCGCCTTCAAACGGATCAAGCCGGCGCACCTCCAACGCGAGATCCTCCGCCTGACCGGCGAGCTGGAAAAGCTCTCCCTGGCCAAGAAAACCCCGCCGGCCAAACCGCCTGTCAATACCTGGTGGAACAAAAGGTCCTAGCGGAGG
>NZ_JAAKZI010000085.1 GCF_011045165.1 Arthrobacter silviterrae | reverse complement strand
CAACCCGGCCACGGGTGCCGTGTCCGCCCAGCTGCACCTGGCCAGCCGGGAGGACCTGGACGCGGCGGTGGCTGCGGCGAAGGCTGCCAGCGAGGTTTGGGGCGAGTATTCGCTGGCCAAGCGCACGGCCGTGCTGTTCAAGTTCCGCGAACTCGTCGCCTCGCATGTGGATGAGCTGGCGGCCCTGGTGACGGCCGAGCACGGCAAGGTCCTCTCCGACGCGGCCGGGGAGATCGGCCGCGGCCTGGAAGTCATCGAGTTTGCGTGCGGGATCAACCAGCTGCTCAAGGGCGCCTATTCCGACCAGGCCTCCACCGGCATTGACGTGTTCTCCTTCCGCCAGCCCGTGGGCGTGGTTGCCGGCATCACCCCGTTCAACTTCCCCGTCATGGTGCCGTTGTGGATGTGCCCCATCGCGATCGCCGCGGGCAACGCATTCATCCTCAAGCCCTCCGAGCGGGACCCCTCCGCCCCGATGCTGCTGGCGAAGCTGTGGACCGAGGCGGGCCTGCCCGACGGCGTCTTCCAGGTGCTGCACGGCGGCAAGGACACCGTGGACGGGCTGCTGACCCACCCGGACGTGGACGCCATTTCCTTTGTCGGCTCCACCCCCATCGCGAAGTACGTCCATGAGACGGCCACGGCGCACGGCAAGCGCGTCCAGGCCCTGGGCGGGGCGAAGAACCACGCCATCATCCTGCCCGACGCCGACATGGACAACGCCGCGGACCACCTCTCCGCCGCCGCTTTCGGCTCCGCGGGGGAGCGCTGCATGGCCATCTCCGTCGCTGTCGCCGTCGGCGGTGCCGCGGACACCCTGCTGGGGAAGGTCCGCGAGCGGGCCGAGGCCATCAAGGTTGCCGAGGGCACGGAACCTGGCGCGGACATGGGCCCGGTCATCACGGCCGCGTCCAAGGCGCGGGTGCTGAAGATTGTGGGGGAGGCGGCCGACGCCGGTGCCACCCTGGTCGTGGACGGCCGGGACTTCACCGTCCCCGGCAAGGAGGACGGCTACTGGGTGGGCCCGACCCTCCTGGACGGCGTGTCCACCGACATGACCGCCTACACGGAGGAGATCTTCGGTCCGGTCCTGGCCGTGCTCCGCGTGGACACGGTGGAGGAGGGCATTGCCCTGATCAACGCCAACCCCTACGGCAACGGCACCGCCATCTTCACCTCCTCCGGCGCGAACGCCCGCAAGTTCCAGCGCGGCGTGCACGTGGGCATGATCGGCATCAACGTCCCCGTCCCGGTCCCCGTGGCCTACCACTCCTTCGGCGGCTGGAAGAACTCCCTCTTCGGCGACAAGCACATCTACGGCGAGGA
>NZ_JAAKZI010000084.1 GCF_011045165.1 Arthrobacter silviterrae | reverse complement strand
TGGGACCGTGGCGCAAGCCCTTCGCCCGGCACGACCCGGGAAAGATCCTCACGGACCTGGCCTTGTCGCTGGCCACGGGCGGGGACGCTGTGTCGGATGTGGACCGGCTCCGCAACCAGCCCGAGGTGTACGGGCTCGTCGCATCCGACCCGACGATCAGCCGGCTGGTTAAGGTCTTGTCAACGGTCAAGCCGGCACAGGCGTTGGCCGTAGTCAATGAGGCCCGTGCCAAGGCCCGTGCCCATGTGTGGGCACACGCCGGGGAGGATTCCCCGCTGCACGGCGTCAGCGCGGAGAATCCCCTCACCATCGACATCGACGCGTCGCTGCTGAATTCTCACTCGGAGAAGGAAGACGCACGTCCGACGTGGAAGAAGGGTTTCGGCTTCCACCCGTTGTGTTCCTTCGTGGACCACGGCATCCGGGGCACCGGGGAGCCGTTGGTGACGCTGCTGCGGCCCGGCAATGCCGGCTCGAACACGGCCGCCGACCATATCCAGGTAGTCAGGGACTCCCTGAAGCAGCTCCCGGAAGGGTACCGGGTCGGGCGGAAGATCATGATCCGCACCGATTCCGCGGGCGGCACGCACGACTTCCTGAACTGGCTCACCGCCAGACACCGCAACTTTTCCTACTCCGTCGGGTTCACCATCACCGACGCCGTGGCCAAGATGCTGCCCCTGATCCCCAAGACGGGGTGGACCAGGGCCTACGACAGCGACGGGTTTGAACGCGACGGCGCCTGGGTTGCCGACATCACCGGGATGCTGGACCTCGCGGCCTGGCCGAAGGGGATGCGGGTCATTGTCCGCAAGGAAGTCCCGCACGTGGGGGCGCAGCTGCGGATCACCGACATCGACGGGCACCGCTACACGGCCATCGCAACGAACCAAAAGAAGGGCCAGCTGGCCGTGCTGGAAGTCCGCCACCGGCTGCGGGCCCGGTGCGAGGACCGGATCCGCAACGCCAAGGACACCGGATTCGCGAACCTGCCCTTCAAGTCCTTCGCCGCCAACGAGCTCTGGTGCCATGTGGTCATGCTCGCCGCCGAGATCATGGCCTGGACCCAGATGGTCGCGTTCACCGGGACGAAGGCCAGGCGCTGGGAACCGAAAAAGCTCCGCGCCCGGCTGTTTGAAATCGGGGGCAGGATCGTCAGCCACGCCCGCCGAACCACCCTCCACCTGGCCTCCACGGCACCGGACGTGCAACTCCTGATCAAAGGCATGAAACGCCTCGCGGCACTGAGCCCGCCATAACCGGGACCGCCACCCGCCCGAACCCATTCAGAAAACACCAGCACCGCCGTGACCGGCGTGGAACCCG
>NZ_JAAKZI010000083.1 GCF_011045165.1 Arthrobacter silviterrae | reverse complement strand
CTGTTCATGGCCCAGCAGCGCCTGGCCCAGGCCCGGGCCGGGGTGGTACGGGAGAAGCTGGGCAAGGGCGTGGCCGAACAGGTGGCCCTGGCCCGGCACGAATCCGCCGCGCGCGGCCGGCAGCTGTGCGGCCTCGCCCAGGTGGTGGTTAGGGAGATGCCGCACGCCATGGCCGCGTTCAGCGCCGGAATCCTCAGCGAGTACGGGGCCGGGATCCTGGCCCGCGAGACCGCCTGCCTGACCTTGGAGCACCGGGCCGCCGTGGACGCTCTGGTGTGCGCCGACCGGGACCGGCTCGCGACCATGGGCAACCGGGAACTCGGGGCCGCGGCCAAAAAGGCCGGCCTGGCCCTGGACCCGGCCGCGGTCGCCAAGAGGTACGCCCGGGCCGAATCGGAGCGCTACGTCTCCCTGCGCCCCGCCGCGGACGGGATGACCCTGCTCACCGCCCTGCTCCCCCTGCGCCAGGGCGTGCGGGCCCTGCACCTGCTGACCAGGATCGCCGACGCGGCCAAGGCCGCCGGCGACGAACGCGGCACCGGCCAACTCATGGCCGACACCCTCCTGCACCGCCTCACCCGCCACGACCCCTGCACCACCGACACCCCCGAAACCGACAACATCCCAGAACCAGGCAGCACAGCCGGCACCGCAGGCACTGCCGGCGGTGCCGGGGCCGGGGTGCCCGGAAACCGGTTGTGCACCACGGTCTCCGAGCCCGACGTCGCCCTGGAACTGGTCATGACCGACCGCGCCCTCTTCGACGGCGCCAGCGACCCCGCCCTCCTCGTCGGACACGAACCCATCCCGGCCCCCGCAGCCCGCGCCCTCGTCTACGGCACCCCAGACGGCGGCCCACCCGCGGCCCCTCCCGGCGGACCACCGGCCGGACAGCCCGCCGGACAGCCCGGCGGGCAGGTGCCAGGGCAGGTGCCAGGACAGGCGCCGGGCGGCGGACCCGCCTTTTCGCCCAGGGTGTGGCTGAAACGGCTGTTCACCCATCCAGAAAGCAACGCCCTGCTCGCCATGGACTCCAAGGGACGCCTCTTCCCCGAGGGCATGAAGGAGTTCCTGCGCCTGCGCGACCAAAACTGCGCCACACCCTACTGCGACGCACCCATCCGCGAATACGACCACATCAAAGCCTGGGCCGCCGGCGGGGAAACCAGCATCGCCAACGGCCAAGGACTCTGCACCGCCTGCAACCAGGCCAAGGAAGCACCCGGCTGGACCACAACCACCAACCAAACCAACACCACCAGCGAAACCAGCACCACCGGCGAAACCAGCCAAACCACCGTCACCACACCCACCGGCCACAGCTACGTCTCAACAGCCCCACCCCTCCCCGGCCCCACACGCAGGCAACGCACC
>NZ_JAAKZI010000082.1 GCF_011045165.1 Arthrobacter silviterrae | reverse complement strand
GATTCGCACCGAATTGTAGAAGATCTCTCTAATAATTATTGGCAGGCCTGGTGACCGCTGGCAGGATTGATGCAGGGCCGCTGTGGTGGTTCAGCATCGGCCCGTCCCCTTGCCATGGCTTGATAAAGGGTTGGCCCGACCGAGGGCACGACCCGCTCGCGGCCCTGGCGTGGAGGATCTGGCGTAAACCTGTACGTGGACGGGTACATTCATGCCTACCATGGCACCACGCGCGACATCGATCCCACAGTTCCAGGTCTTCTTACCATTCGGCCGGACCCGTTGCCCACTTAGGCCAAACCAGGGCCTTCTAAGGGCCCTTCAACCATCTCATTGCGACCGAAATACGCTACCCTCGGCACAGGAATCATCCTCAACTTCGCCGCCAAGAGCATGGTGCTGGACTTCGTAGAATAGATCCCTATATTAGGAGCCCTGGTCCTAGAAGTCCTTGTGCTTGTTCCTCCTGAGCGTCAGCAAGAGAATCGCGCCTTGAACGACTATGGGTACTAAGAACATTGCGATGCCGAAGAAGACGGACCATGGACTGTTTCCCGGTTGTCCGTTGTAGACACCCCCGGGATAAAAGCGTCCCTCAAACTGGGTGGGAATGTAAAAGAAGATCAAGGCAGCAGCAAGCCCTCCGGGCCAGATCAAGGTACATATCAATTTTTCCGCAAACGTCCAGGACTTGCCAACCCACAAAAGTATGGCACCTGCAAACCAGCCAATAATCGCAAATCCCCCCAAGAGGAGCAGGCATGTAGTTAGGATGAGGTAAGCAGTCGAATCGCCGCGACTGCTCGTGCCGCCCTGATTGGTAGCGCTTGCCACTTCTTCTGGTGAACCCAATTCTTTCAGGATCGCAGAGGTGGCGTGTCCGGCTACTCGCTCTGCATGAATGTGCTCTTCCACTTCTCGTATGATCTCGTGTCGCTCCGTGTCTGGCAGCGACATGAGCCTGGAGTCAAGTTCGTCAAGATAGCGGCGTACCTGCGAGCCATCAATGGTTTCTTTCATTTGAGGGTTCCGTTCATCGTGACGTCGACTGTTTTTTTCAGAAGGTCCCATTCTGCCGTGAACTCGGCAAGTGCACTCTTGCCGGATTTAGTCAGCCTGTAGTAACGCCTGGGAGGTCCCGAGGTCGATTCTTTCCAGGTGGTATCGACAAGACCATTGCGACGCAGCCTTGCAAGGAGTGGATAAATGGTTCCAGTCCCGCCCATTAACCCACTTTGGGCGAGTTTGCGAGCCAAATCGTGTCCGTAGTAATCAGCGTCTCGCATTAGTGCCAAAACGCAATATTGTAGAACCCCTTTTCGTAGGTTTGCTAACACCTGCCCATCTGCTCCCATGCTATGCATGGTACCTGCTAATAATCCTAAACTCTAGTGATCG
>NZ_JAAKZI010000081.1 GCF_011045165.1 Arthrobacter silviterrae | reverse complement strand
TGCCGGTGATTCCGGTGGTGTCCGCACTCCCGGTGCCGCTGCCGTCGCTGTTGGCGCTTCCCTTGTTGGCGCTTCCGTCGCTGTTGCCGCCGGCGCTTCCGTCGCTGGTGCCGCCGGTGCTTCCGTCGCTGTTGCCGCCGGTGTTTCCGGTGGTGGTGGTGCCGCAACCGTTGGTGCAGTTGCAGTCGCAGTTGGTGCAGGTCCCGGCGGGGTGGAGGAGGGCCTGGTGGAGGAGGTCGGTGAGGGCGTCGGCCCGGTATTCGTTCAGGGACCGGGCTGCCCGGCCGGTGGGGGTTGTGCCGCCGCTGGGTTCCCCGGCGAGCTGGGCGGCCCGGGCCCAGGCGTCCACGCTCTGGTACACGGACAGCGCCGGCACGGCGGGCAGGACCATGATGAGTTCGGCCATCGCGTCGGGCAGGGGCCGCAGGAACACGCCCCGGCCCTTCCGGGCCCGTTCGTGCCGGACAGTGAGGGACTCGGGATTGTGTTTCTCGGCCAGCATCCGCACCCGCCGGGTCAGGATGCTCGGCGGGGTCCGGGAGGCATTCTTCAAAAACAGGGGCTCGATCAGGGGTAGCACCGTGTCCGGGACGTTGAGCAGGCCGCGGTGGATGGCCTGGATGCGGACCAGGTCCAACAAGCCCGCCCGGAACAGCGCGTACGTCCCGGGCAGGTGCCCCAGCAGCCGTTCCGCGTCGTGCAGGCGCTGTTCCGCAGCGCCCTGCGGGATCGCGGCAACGGCCATGACCTCCCCGGCCGCCCACATCGACCTCCCCGGACCCCCATCAGCTTCGCCGGCGCAGGCCTCATCCGCGACCGGCGGGCGCCGGGAGGCGAACACGGCCAGGGCCCGCGCCTCCACCGCCTGGGCGAAGGATGCCAGCCGTGTCGCGGCATGGACCATGTCCAACACGTCATTGTCCCCCACGGACTCAGGATCCAGCCCCGCCAACGCCTCCGCGACCACCACCGGCGACCACCCCGCCTCCGCCGCCAACAACCCCGCCACCACACCCGGCAGGGAACCGGCCTCCGGGACCGGCAGGGAACCGGGCACACCGCCCGTCCCGGGGACCGGCAGGGAACCGGGCAGGCCCACCGGCAGGGCGCCGGGGCCCGTGGCACCCCGGCTGCCGGACTCGGGGCCGGACTCCCCGCCGGGCTGCGCATTCGTCCCGGTGCCAGGCTGCGCATTCGTCCCGGTGCCGGGCTGGCGGGTGCTGCGCCGGTGTTCGAGCCAGTCCGAGGACACCCGCTCCTCCAACACCCCGAAATCATTGCGCCGCCGCGGACGCGGCGCCAACACCAGATCCGGCACCGAATCCCGCACCGCCGCCAACCACCCCGCACGAACACCGGCCACCTCCCCGCCGGCCCCTTCCGAAACAGGGGCGGGCGCAGTTTCGGACTCGGGGTCCTCGGCGGGGACA
>NZ_JAAKZI010000080.1 GCF_011045165.1 Arthrobacter silviterrae | reverse complement strand
CAATGCCGTTTACTTAGCTCAGGTGTGTTAATCTTTCGGCATGGCGCGTAGTGGATGGGTGACCCCGGAGGGTCCCGAACGGTTGACTGACCATATTTCCCTTGGTGTGTTGACGCGGGTGTACCCTGCGGATGTGGTCGACGCGGTGATCGAGCGGACGGGGGCGTTGGAGCAGCGGAACCGGTTGCTGCCGTCCCGGCTGATGGTCTATTACGTCATGGCGTTGGCGTTGTTCTCCAACGGCTCCTACGAGGAAGCCATGCGGTCCCTGCTGGCCGGGATGGAATGGTTGACGGGCCGCTACCGTGAGTGGGTGATGCCGACGAAAGCGGCGATCTACAAGGCCCGGACCCGGCTGGGTTCCGCGGTGATGGTGGAGTTGTTCGCCCAAGTCGCCAAGCCCTTCGCGGATCCTGGAGGGCCCGGGTTCTACAAGGGCTGGCGGCTGGTCTCCGTGGACGGGACCACCCTGGATCTGGCCGACACCCCCGCGAACGAGAAGGCATACGGGCGGCCGGGGACGAAGACGGATTTCAAGTCCGCGTTCCCGCAGGCGCGGGTGCTGGGATTGGTCGAATGCGGGACACATGCGGTGATTTCCGCTGTGGTCGCCGGTTGCACCACCTCCGAGCACGACCTGTACCCGGCCGTGTTGGCGGACCTGGCCAAGGACATGCTGGCCATGGCCGACCGCGGGTTCTTCTCCTACACGGCATGGAAGGACAGCGCCGCCACCGGGGCGGCACTGCTGTGGCGGATGAAAGCCAATGCGGTCCTGCCCGTCCATGAAGACTACGGTGACGGGTCCTACCTCTCGGCCGTGTATCCCTCCAGCAAGGACCGGGCCAAGGACACCCACGGCATCCCGGTCCGCGTCATCGAATACAACGTCACCACCGAGAGCAAGGCCACCTCAGGGAACGAGACCACTGACGCGCCGCAGACCAGCATGTTTCGGCTCATCACCACCATCCTGGATCCAGCAGCTGCTTCCAGCGAGGACCTGGCCGGCCTGTATGCCAGGCGCTGGGAAATTGAATCCAGTTTCGATGAACTCAAAACACACCAGCGCGGACCCAACGTCGTGCTCCGTTCCAAAACCCCTGACGGGGTGCTCCAGGAAATCTATGGCTGCCTCTGCGCGCACTATGCGATCCGGTCCCTCATCGGAACCGTCGCGGCCGAGTTCGACGAAGACCCACTGAGCTTTTCCTTCACACGGACCATCCGGGCCGCGCGGCGATCCATCGCCGCGCGCCCGGCTTTTTCCCCCTCACAAGCTAGCTGAAGCCTTCGTCATCTTCTGCCGGGAGATCCTCCACGAACTCCTGCCCCCACGCCGACAACGCATCGTCCCACGCGTCGTCAAACGCAAAATGTCCAACTGGCCGCTCAAGAAAACACACAAAATCACAAAGTAAACGGCATTG
>NZ_JAAKZI010000008.1 GCF_011045165.1 Arthrobacter silviterrae | reverse complement strand
TTGCATTAACACACCAAACACAGCCACAACCCAACGCACCACGCAGGCCGGCAACACGGCCTCAGCGAAGGAGGTGCCGGGGCAGCCGCGTGCTTTTCACAGCAGGGCGCCGTAGGCTGTCCAAATGTCGAGCATCTTTTCACATGCCCCCGAACCTGATTACGTTTTGCCTGCAGAAGCCACCTGGCAGGTGATATCTGAGGTGGTGGGAACTGATGCAGTCCATGCTTTTGACGGATTTACAGACGCCGTTCATCTCTGGTGGCCAGTCTCGGAGCAGAGTGAATTTGGTGAAGGCTCGCATGTCGCCTTCCTTCGGGACAACTTTGTCGAGGAGGGCGAGGACGGCGATGAGTTGGCATGGGCCGATATCGTTGAATGGGAGTCGCCAACACTCCTGAGGCTCGACTGGCGTGTGGCAGATGCCCCGCTGTCGCCGTCGGAAGTTGAAGTTCGCTTTGAGGATTTAGTGGACGGTGCGTGCCGCATCTCCATTGGTTTTGAGGCTATGACGGCCGGCGACAGCCACCTTGTTTGTGATTGGCCACTCATCTTGTCCAGATACGCCAGATTCATGGGTGGGGCTCTCCGCCTCGACTAGACTGGAGTGTGGACCAATGGGTCCGGAGGTTTTGTGTTGGACAAGATCAATAGTGAAGAGCGGCTGTTACTGTGCCAGTTAGTGCGCTCATAGGTTTAGGAGTCGGCATGGCTGAGCATCAGGGTGGAAATCGCGACGGGAATTCCCGCGGGAGCAACGGCGGTGGATTCAATGGCGGCCAAGGCCGCGGTGGTTCCGGAGACCGCTCGTACGGTGACCGGAAGCCCTTTGGCGATCGCGACAACCGCGGCGGTCAAGGCGGGCGCCCCTACGGGAACCGCGACGACCGGCCCGCACGCTCCGGCGGAGACCGTCCCTACGGTGATCGTCCGGCACGCAGCAACGACCGCCCTTACGGCGACCGGAAGCCCTTTGGCGACCGCGACAACCGCGGCGGCCAGGGCGGCCAAGGCGGGCGCCCTTACGGTGACCGTGACGCACGCCCCAGCTACGGGAACCGCGACGACCGGCCCGCACGCTCTGGCGGAGACCGCCCGTACGGCGACCGCGACGCACGGCCCAGCTACG
The DNA here is from genome assembly GCF_011045165.1 of Arthrobacter silviterrae. GTDB lineage: Bacteria > Actinomycetota > Actinomycetes > Actinomycetales > Micrococcaceae > Specibacter > Specibacter silviterrae. The sequence continues at coordinate 131,882 of NZ_JAAKZI010000008.1, read as the reverse complement.
GGAACCGCGACGACCGGCCCGCACGCTCTGGCGGAGACCGCCCCTACGGCGACCGTGACAGCCGCGGTGGCCAGGGTGGACGCCCGTATGGCGACCGTGACGCGCGTCCCAGCTACGGGAACCGTGACGACCGGCCGGCGCGCTCCGGCGGAGACCGTCCCTACGGTGATCGTCCGGCACGCAGCAACGACCGCCCGTACGGCGACCGGAAGCCCTTTGGCGACCGTGACAACCGCGGCGGCCAGGGCGGCCGCCCGTACGGCGACCGCGACGCACGCCCCAGCTACGGGAACCGCGACGACCGGCCCGCGCGCTCCGGCGGAGACCGTCCCTACGGCGACCGTCCCGCACGCAGCAACGACCGCCCTTATGGCGACCGTGACAACCGCGGCGGCCAGGGCGGCCGCCCCTACGGCGACCGCGACGCACGCCCCAGCTACGGGAACCGCGACGCACGCCCCAGCTACGGGAACCGCGACGACCGGCCCGCACGCTCCGGCGGAGACCGCCCCTACGGCGACCGGAAGCCCTTCGGAGACCGCGACAACCGCGGTGCAGACCGCCCGATGGTCAATGGCCGGCGCGAAGACCGGAAGCCCTTTGGCGACCGCGACAACCGCGGCGGCCAGGGCGGGCGCCCTTATGGGGACCGCCCGGCGCGCAGCAACGACCGCCCCTACGGCGACCGGAATGACCGGCCCGGCCACGAGTCGCGGCCGGCTCATGATCGGCGCGATGACCGCGGCCCCCGGCAGGCTCCGCCGCGCAATGCTGCCGATCTGCGCAGTTCCAACCGTCCGGACCGCGAACGCTCACCTGAAATCGACTCCGACGTCACGGGCGAGGAGCTGGACAAGGTGACACGCGCCCAGTTGCGCATCCTGGATACCCGAAACAATGAATGGGTTTCCAAGCACCTTGTCATGGCAGGCCGCTTGATTGATTTTGACCCTGAACTGGCGTTCCGGCACGCCCTTGCCGCGAGCCGCCGCGGTGGGCGGTTGGCCTGCGTTCGCGAGGCAGTTGCCATGACCGCCTATGCTGCCGGCAACTACGGCGAGGCCCTGCGGGAACTGCGCACCTATCGCCGCATCAGCGGGTCCAACGCCCACCTGCCGCTCATGGCCGACTGTGAGCGCGGGCTGGGCCGCCCCGACCGCGCACTTGACCTGATCAAGTCGGAAGACGCCGAGTCCCTCGACGTGGCCGGCAAGGTGGAACTGGCCATCGTTGAGTCCGGTGCCCGCGGGGACCTGGGCGAACTTGACGCCGCCCTCTCTGCTTTGGAGCTCCCGCAGCTTGACATCAACCGGGCCTTCTCCTTCAGCCCCCGCCTGTTCCGTGCCTACGGCATGGTCCTTCGCGCCTTGGACCGCAAGGACGAAGCCAAAAAGTGGGAACGCCAGGCGCTCGTTGCCGAAGAGGCCTTGGGCATCGACGATTCCATGGACTCCATCATTGTGGACCTCGGTGCTGACGATGACGAGGACGGCGTGGAACTGCGTCCGCGCACGCGAGTCGCCGACGTCATGGACGGTGCTGAACCGGCCGACGGCGTTCCCGGTGCCGAGGCGGATGCCCCGGCCAACCAGCATGACGAGGTGGAGTCCGACGACGCCGAATCGGACGCCTTTGAGTCCGACGACGCCGAATCCGACCAGGACAGCATTGACGACGAGCTGGACCGCGCTGAGATGGGCGGCTCCGGCGACGAGGAATTGGACGCGCTCCTGGACGGGGACGGGGATGACGCCGGAACGTTTGATCACCACGACGGCGAACCCCGGAACGAGGGCTAAAGCGTTGCCCGGGGAGACTTTGCTGAACAGCTTCGATGCAGTGCTGGCCGATTTGGACGGCGTGGTTTATGCAGGGCCCCACGCCATCCCCGGCGCCATCGAGGCGCTGGGCCGGCTGGCCGGTATCGGCGTGAAGCTGGCGTACGTGACCAACAATGCCTCACGCACCCCGGCCCATGTTGCCGCGCACCTGCGTGAGCTGGGCGCGCCTGCCGACGACGATCAAGTGGTCAGCTCGGCCCAGGCTGGCGCGGCACTGCTGGCGCAAAAATTTCCCCGGGGCAGCAAGATCCTGGTTGTTGGCAGCAAGGCACTTGCCCAGGAAGTCGAGGCGGTGGGCATGGCCGTGGTGGACAGCGCCACGGACGCCCCCGACGCCGTCATCCAGGGCTTTGAGCCCACGCTCGGCTGGTCCGCGCTGGCCGAGGCCGCATTTGCCATCAACGGCGGTGCAAGCTGGATCGCCACCAACACCGACCTGACGATCCCGCAGGCCCGGGGGATAGCCCCCGGGAACGGTGCGCTTGTCGCTGCAGTGCGCACCGCCGTCGGGCATGACCCGCTGGTGGCCGGAAAGCCCGAGGCACCCCTGTTCCACACGGCCGCAAAGCGCCTGGGCGCGACGTCTCCCCTGGTGGTGGGGGACCGCCTCGACACGGACATCCTGGGCGGCAACAACGCCGGCATGGCCACGGCCCTGGTCCTCACCGGGATCGACTCGCTTGACTCTGCCCTGAAGGCGCGGACGGCCGAGCGCCCACGGTTCATCCTTGAGAACCTCGACGGCCTCTTCCAGCCGTATCCCGAAATATCCATGCGGAACGGTGTCTACAGCTGCGGCGGCGAACAGGCATGGGCCGAGGGGAACACCATCACCGTCCGCCTGTCCAACGGCAACGAGGACGGCAACTGCGACGTCAATGCCGGCCGGGCCATGTGTGCTGCCTGGTGGGCGGCCGTCCCCGAAACTGAGACCCCCACAAATCCAGCCATCGTGTTTGAGGGGCTGGTTCCGGTCCACGAGGGGGCCGTTGCGGATGCCTGAGAACCCCGCCGCGGGGCTGCCCGCCACAGGCGATGCAGCTGTGGACGCCTTGGTTGCCAAGGCCGCGGAAGCCGCTGTGCTGCCCACGGTCGACCACAACGCGCTGTACACCGGCATTCTGGCCGGGCTGCAGGAACAGCTGGACGCCAATCCTGCCGCCCAACCCGGCAGCCCGGGGCCGGCTGGCGCGCTGTGACCCGGCTGGACCAGGAACTGGCCAACCGCGGCCTGGCCCGGTCGCGCACCGTGGGGGCCTCCCTGATCAAGGCGGGCCGCGTCAGCGTCGACGGGACCATGGTTGCCAAGGCCTCCCACCCGGTTGACGCCGGCTCCACGATCACCGTGGCCGACGGCGGCGAGCCCGACTTTGTTTCCCGGGCGGGGCACAAGCTGGCCGGCGCGTTGGCAGCCTTCCCCCAGATTTCGGTGGCCGGCAGGCGGTGTTTTGACGCCGGCGCCTCCACCGGCGGTTTCACGGATGTGCTGCTCCGCCACGGTGCCGCCACGGTGGCCGCCGTGGACGTGGGCCACGGCCAGCTGGTGCAGGCCTTGCGCGAAGATCCGCGGGTGGACGTTTATGAGGGACTGAACATCCGGTACATGGCGCCCGAGGACATCGGCGGTGCAGCCGACCTGACGGTGTGCGACCTATCCTTCATCTCGCTGACCCTGGTCATGGCGCCGCTGGCCCTGGCGACACGCCCGGGCGGCGAGCTGCTCCTTATGGTCAAGCCACAGTTTGAGGTGGGCCGGGAGCGGCTGGCTCGAACCGGCGTTGTGGGCAGTGAGCAGGAGCGCCGGCGGGCCGTGGAGCTCGTGGCGCGCGCGGCGGCGGCCAACGGCCTGGCCCTCCACGGACTGGGTGTGAGTGCCCTGCCCGGGCAGGACGGAAATGTTGAGTATTTTCTGTGGGCAAGCCGTGAAGTGTCACCGCAGGCACATAAGATCGAAGAACAGACCCGGGCTGTGGAGACTTTGCTGGCCCAGGTCTGGCCCTGACGCCTAACCGGAGGAAAACCAAGCACATGACACGCCGCGTCTTGATCCTTGCCCACACGGGGCGCGAGGAATCGATGATTGCCGCCCTGGAAGCGTGCGTGCAACTGCACGCAAGCAACATTGTTCCCGTCATGTTTGCCGAGGAGCTGGCCGACATGACCGGCTATCTTGGCGTCTCCGACGTCAGCATGGAAATTCTGGGCCGCGACGTCACGCTGGCGGACATTGAACTGGTCATGGTCCTGGGCGGGGACGGAACCATCCTGCGCGCAGCCGAACTGGTGCGCGAACACGACCTGCCGCTGCTGGGCGTCAACCTGGGCCATGTGGGCTTCCTGGCGGAGAGCGAACGGGCCGACCTGATCCAAACCGTGGACTGGGTGGTCCGCCGCGAGTACTCGGTGGAGGAGCGGATGACCCTCGACGTCAAGGTCCGGGTCAAGGGCAAGGTGGTGGCCCACACCTGGGCGCTGAACGAGGTGGCCCTGGAGAAGGGCAACCGGGAGCGCATGATCGAGGTGGTCACCGAGGTGGACGGCCGCCCGTTGAGCTCTTTCGGCTGCGACGGAGTGGTCATGGCCACCCCCACCGGCTCCACCGCCTACGCATTTTCCGCCGGCGGGCCCGTGGTCTGGCCGGAGGTGGAGGCGTTGCTGATGGTCCCCATCAGCGCCCACGCGCTCTTCGCCAAGCCGCTGGTGGTGGCTCCCACGTCCACGCTGGCCGTGGAGGTGCTGACGCGCAACGGCGCGTACGGGGTGATTTGGTGCGACGGCCGCCGCACGGTTGACCTGCTGCCTGGCGCCCGCATCGAGGTAACCCGCTCCAGCCAGCCTGTCAAGCTCGCCAGGACGCAGCAGTCGCCGTTCTCCGAGCGGCTGGTGCGCAAGTTTGAACTGCCCGTCCAGGGCTGGCGCGGGCCCGGCACGGAGGAGCCGCCGCCCACCACGCAACTTCCCATCATCAAGAGCCCCAAGCCCAAAACGCAATTGGGGGGCCCGCCCACCGGTCCCATGCCGCAGCTGCCCGACCTGACCGCCACGGCGCTGCCGCACGGCGATGCCGCGACTGAATCCCTTGAAGGGGCGTGGCCGCGCCATGATTGAGGAAATACGGATCCGCGACCTCGGCGTCATCTCCGAATCAACGCTGCCGCTGGGCCCCGGCCTGAGCGTCGTCAGCGGCGAAACCGGCGCCGGCAAGACCATGGTGGTGACCGCCGTCGGACTTCTCCTGGGCAACCGGGCGGATGCCGGGGCCGTGCGCAATGGTGCCAAGAGCGCCTCCGCCGAAGCCACCCTGACCCTGCCTTCCGGCCATGCCGCCCTGGTCCGGGCGCAGGAGGCCGGGGCGGACATTGACGAGTTCGACGGCGGCGCCGAGCTGATCCTGGCCCGCACAGTCAGCGCCGACGGGCGCAGCCGTGCCCATGTGGGCGGCCGGAGTGCACCCATCGGCGTGCTGGCCGAGCTGGGGGAGACGCTGGTGGCAGTGCACGGGCAGTCGGACCAGATCCGGCTCAAGTCCGCAACGGCACAACGCGAGGCCCTGGACAAGTTTGCCGCCGAAGCCCAGAAACAATTCCCCGCAGCCATGGAAACGTATCAGGGCGTATTTGCCCGCTGGCGTGGGGCCCAGGCCGAGCTTGAGTTGCTGCGCACCTCCAGCCGGGAACGCCTGCGCGAAGCGGAATCCCTGACTGCCGCGCTTGCTGAAATTGACGGTGTATCGCCGCAGCCCGCCGAAGACGAGCTCCTCAAGGTCGAGGCCGTGAAGCTCGGCAACGTGGAGGAACTGCGCACTGCCTCGCTGGGCGCGCACGAGGCCCTGAGCGCCGAGGACTATGGGGAGGGCGCCGACGCCATCACCCTGGTGGACACGGCCAAGCGGCTGCTGGAAACCGTCTCCGATTCCGACACGGAGCTTGCCGAACTGGTCAAGCGGGTCTCTGAGGTGGGGTACCTGCTGGCCGACATTGCCCGGGACCTGGCCGGTTATGCCACCTCCCTCGATTCGGAGGGCCCCGGACGGCTGGCCGAAGTGGAGGACCGCCGCGGCGAGCTGGCCGTGCTGGTGCGCAAGTACGCGCCGAGCATCGATGAGGTGCTGGTGTGGGCCGAGGAAGCCCGTGCCCGGTTGGACGAATTGACTGACGACACCGGTCGAATCGAACGGCTCGAACTCGAGGTTGCCGCCTCGCTCGAGGAACTTGTCGGGCTGGCGGCAGAGGTGACGAAATTGCGCAAATCCGCCGCGGAGAAGTTGTCCAGGCAGGTCAGCGCCGAGCTGAAGGCCCTGGCCATGCCGGACGCAAAGCTGGTCATTGAGCTGTCACCGGCCGAGCGCGGCATCCACGGTGCCGACGACATCTCCTTCCTGCTCCAGCCGCATGCCGGGGCGCTTCCACGTCCGCTGGGCAAGGGTGCCTCGGGCGGTGAGCTTTCCAGGGTCATGCTGGCGCTGGAGGTGGTGCTGGCCGCCGTCGACCCCGTACCGACATTTGTCTTTGACGAGGTGGACTCCGGCGTGGGTGGCAAGGCCGCCGTCGAAATTGGGCGCAGGCTCGCCATGCTGGCCAAGCATGTCCAGGTCCTGGTGGTCACCCACCTGCCGCAGGTGGCGGCGTTTGCGGACCAGCACATCCTGGTGACGAAGAGCTCTGTGGGCAAAAACTCATCCGGTGGCATCACCACCAGCAATGTGCGGCTTTTGGACGACGGGGAGCGGGTGCGCGAGCTGGCGCGCATGCTGGCAGGACAGGAGGATTCGGCAACGGCGCAGGCACACGCCAAGGAACTTTTGGCAGACGCCCGGCGCGCCACAAGGTAAGGCAACTGGCAGGACGGACGAAGGACGAACGCAGTGCACGCAGGGTTTGGCACGAACGTGGCAGGCACCGGCGAACCATTATTGGCTCATTAGATGATAGGCTCGAATTCCGTGGTGCAACGATCAAATTCCCGGTTCAGTGGTCAGTCCAAGACGACCAAACACATCTTCGTCACCGGCGGTGTCGCGTCCTCGCTTGGTAAGGGGCTGACGGCTTCGAGCCTCGGCCACCTGCTGCGGGCCCGCGGCCTGTCGGTCACAATGCAAAAGCTCGATCCCTACCTCAACGTGGATCCGGGCACAATGAATCCCTTCCAGCACGGTGAAGTTTTTGTCACCGACGACGGCGCCGAAACCGACCTCGACATTGGCCACTACGAGCGCTTCCTGGATGAAAACCTCGAAGGCTCCGCCAACGTCACCACGGGCCAGGTGTACTCGACAGTCATCGCCAAGGAACGCCGCGGCGAGTACCTGGGCGACACTGTCCAGGTCATCCCGCACATCACCGACGAGATCAAGCGGCGCATGCGCCTGCCAGCCGAAGGTGCAAACGCCCCCGACGTGATCATCACCGAAATTGGCGGCACCGTGGGCGACATTGAATCCCAGCCCTTCCTCGAATCCGCGCGTCAGGTGCGCCAGGACGTGGGCCGCAAGAACGTGTTCTTTGCCCACGTTTCACTGGTGCCCTACATTGGCCCGTCCCAGGAACTGAAGACCAAGCCCACCCAGCACTCCGTTGCCGCGCTGCGCTCCCTGGGCATCCAGCCCGATGCCATCATCCTGCGCTCGGACCGTGTCCTCCCGGACGCCATGCATGCCAAGATCGGCCGCGCGTGCGACGTTGACGTGGAAGCCGTCATTGGCTGCCCGGACGCCCCCAGCATCTATGAAATCCCCAAGACTCTGCATGCGCAGGGCCTGGACTCGTACATTGTCCGCGCCCTGGACCTGCCCTTCAAGGACGTGGACTGGACCAAGTGGGACCAGCTCCTGGAAGTGGTCCACAACCCCGCCCACCACATTGAAATTGCGCTGGTCGGCAAGTACATCGACCTGCCGGACGCCTACCTGTCCGTGACCGAGGCGCTGCGCGCCGGCGGCTTCGCCAACAGCACCAAGGTCAAGATCCGCTGGGTGCCCTCCGACGACTGCGCCACGGAAGCCGGGGCCATCAAGGCTCTTTCCGACGTGGACGGCATCTGCGTCCCCGGCGGATTTGGCATTCGCGGGCTCGAAGGCAAGCTTGGCGCCTTGAAGTACGCCCGCGAAAACCAGCTCCCCACCCTGGGCCTGTGCCTGGGGCTGCAGTGCATGGTCATTGAATACGCCCGCGACGTGGTGGGGCTGCAGGGGGCGTCGTCGTCGGAATTTGACGACAACCCCAAGTACCCCGTCATCGCCACGATGGAGGAACAGCTGGACATTGTGGACGGCAAGGGCGACCTCGGCGGGACAATGCGCCTGGGCCTCTACCCGGCCGTGCTGCAGGAAGGCTCCGTGGTGGCCGAAACCTATGGCCGGACGGATGTGGCCGAACGCCACCGCCACCGCTATGAGGTCAACAACAAGTACCGGGAACAGATTGCCGCCGCCGGGCTGGTGTTCTCCGGCACGTCCCCCGACGGCAAGCTCGTGGAGTATGTCGAGCTCCCGCGCGACGTGCACCCGTACTATGTATCCACGCAGGCCCACCCCGAACTGAGCTCGCGCCCCACCCGGCCGCACCCGCTTTTTGCCGGGCTGGTGGCCGCAGCGCTGGAGCGCCAGAACGCCACCCGGCTGCTGGAGGTCTAGTGGCCGGCGGACCGGTGGCTGATTCCGTCAGCCACCGCACACTGCAGTCATCGGCAACGGTATACCAGGGGCGCATTTGGGACGTCGTCTCGGATACTTTTTCGCTGACACCGGACTCCCAGCCGCTGACCCGGGACTACATTGCCCACCCGGGCGCAGTGGCCGTGGTGGTGCTCAATGACGAGCAGGAGGTGCTCCTGCTGCGCCAGTACCGGCACCCCGTGCAAATGGACCTGTGGGAAATTCCCGCCGGCCTGCTGGACGTTGAGGGCGAGGACTTTGTGGTGGGGGCGGCCCGGGAACTTGCCGAGGAAGCGGACCTGGTGGCTGCCGACTGGCATGTCCTGGCGGACTTTTTCAACTCTCCCGGTTCCTCCAGCGAGGCCATCCGCATCTACCTGGCCCGCTCCGTTTCCTGGATTCCGGAAGCCGAACGGCACGTGCGCACGGAGGAGGAGTCCGAAATCCGGTTCCGCTGGGTGGACCTGGACGACGCCGCCGCCGCGGTACTGGAGGGGCGCATCCACAACCCGTCCGCCGTCGTCGGCATTTTGGCGGCGGCCACGGCCGCACGTGACGGCTTCGCCAGCCTCCGCCCGGCCTCGGCGCCGTGGCCGGCGCATCCGGGCCAGCGCAAGCAGTGACCGCCGGGGGCGCCGGCGCACCGGCTTCCCCCGGCGGGCTGGGGCGCGCCGTCGAGGACTACCTCCAGCACGTTGGCGTGGAGCGTGGCCTGGCTGCCAACACCCTCCAGGCCTACCGGCGCGACCTGCTGCGCTACAGGCGCTTCCTTGACGCCGAACACGTCACGTCGCCGGGGGAGGTGACGCGGCACCATGTCAGCGCCTTCGCCCAGGCCCTGTCCGACGGCGCCGACGGCGGATCCGCGCTGGGCCTGCGGTCCGCGGCGCGCACCATCGTGGCCGTGCGCGGGCTTCACAAGTTCTGGGCCCTGGAAGGACTCAGCAACGCGGATCCCGCCGCCGACGTGCATCCTCCCATGCCCGGGCGCAGGCTGCCCAAGGCCATCAGCGTGGCTGATGTGGCCAGCATCCTGGAAGCGGCGGGCTCCGACACGCCTGCGGGACTGCGGGATTCGGCCATGCTGGAATTCCTGTATTCCACCGGCGCCCGCATCAGCGAGGCGGTGGGGCTGGACGTGGACGACCTGGTCCTGGCCCCGCCGGGCGACGGCGGGCCCTCCCTGGTCAGGTTGTTCGGCAAGGGTTCCAAGGAGCGCCTGGTGCCCATCGGCTCCTACGCCCTGCGCGCCCTGGAGGCGTACCTGGTGCGAGGGCGCAGCTCCCTTGCCGGGAAGGGCAAGGGAACGCCGGCCCTGTTCCTGAACACCCGCGGCGGGCGGATCAGCCGGCAAAGCGTGTGGACCATTCTCAAGGCGGCGGCGGAAAAGGCCGGAGTCACGGCGGATGTGTCCCCCCACACCCTGCGCCACTCCTTCGCCACGCACCTGCTGGAAGGCGGTGCCGATGTCCGCGTGGTCCAGGAACTGCTGGGCCACGCGTCCGTGACCACCACTCAGGTCTACACCTTGGTCACGGCCGAGACGCTGCGCGAGGTATATGCCGCCGCGCACCCCCGGGCGCTGCTGTCCTGACTACCCGGCGGCGGTGACCTTTTCCCCGGCCGGGTTCACTGCCCACCACACATTCTTGACGCCCTGGCCCTTCGCGTCGCCGGGACCCGCATCCTTGGAAAACAGGTACAACGGCATCCCGTTAAGCGTGAGCTGCTTCTTTCCTGACGCCGTCGTGATGACACCGGCAGTCCCTGTGACGCCGTCGAGCACGGGTGTGCCCTGGCCGGCTGCCACCGGCGCCCACAGGTCCTGGCAGGGGCCACTGCACGAGCTTTTGCCGGAACCCTTGATGTCCTTGTCGAAGACGTAGACCGTCATTCCCTGGCCGTTGACCACAATGTCTCCAGGGGCCTTGGCAGCGGTTTTCAGGTCCGCCGGCGCGGTAATGTTGGCGGGGGAACTGGCAGCCGGCGGGGCGGCGGTTGGGGTGCTGCACGCTGTCAGGGCCAGGGCGGCCAGTGAAATCGAGGCCAGTGCTGCGGTTAAGTGCTTCTTCATGAAATCTCGTTTCTCGTCTGTGCGGCGGGGATGCGCCGTCGTGCGGTAAGACGACACGGGGCCGAAGAATGGTTCACCCAGTGCGGGTATTGCTCCGCATTGAACCATTGCCGGCAATTGGGCGTCTTGGCAGGTAGCTGTGTTTGTATTCGACAACGATGTCAGGGGCCTTCATGCCATTGGATGAACAGACGGTCGCAGAGATCTACCGGGACCATGCCCCGGCGCTGCGCCGATTCGCCATGGGGATGTCGGCAACTCCTGCCCAGGCCGAGGACGTTGTGCAGGAAACGATCCTGCGCATCTGGCAACAGAATCCGAGGATCACCACAAGCATGCGCAGCTACCTTTTTAGGACGGCCCGCAACATCATTATCGACAATTTCCGCCGGCAGCAGCGCCGTCCGCAGCAGGCGCAGTCCGGGGAGCCCGAGCAGCTGGCGGCCACGGTGGGGCATGTGGACGGATTGCTGACAAAGGTTTTGATGGAAGAAGCCCTTGCCAGGCTCAGTGCCGAACACCGCGATGTCATTGTCGCCCTGCATTACCGGCGCTGCACGGCCCTTGAGGCTGCCGGCCAGCTCCAGATCCCCGTGGGCACCGTGAAGTCGCGGGCGTTCTACGCGCTCAAGTCGCTGAGGGGCATTCTTGATGAGATGGGAGTGGCACCATGACACTTGGCCCGGACAACCACGCGGCCGTTCATCACCTGGTCGGCGCCTATGTGCTCGGCGGACTGGACAGCCGGGAACGCGAGCAGTTCGAACAACACTTGGTGATGTGCCGGCTGTGCGCGGATGAGCTTTCGTCCCTCCATGGACTGTCAGGGCTCCTTGGTGCCGTGCCGCTGGAGGATGTTCTCGCCATCGGTGCGGCCCGACAGCCCGACGTCGCGGGAGCGTTGGATGGGGCCGGCGGCGGCGTGGGCCCATTGATGGCAAAGCTGGCCAGCCGCCGCCGGAAATCCCGATGGCGCGCCACGGCGCTGATGTCGGGTGCCGCGGCCGCCTGCCTGGCCATCGGATTCCTGGCAGGTACGGCAGGCACGTCGCCGGCCAGTCCTGAGGTGAGTTACGTTGCCGGCGCCGGCTCGGGCCCACAGGTACGGCTGGGCCTGGTCAAGAAAGCCTGGGGAACGGAGCTTGCCCTGTCCGGCAATGGCCTGCCCGTGAAGGGGATCCTGTCCCTTTGGGTAGAGGACAGGTCCGGCAGCATTGACCGGGCCGCAAGCTGGAGTGCCACGCCCCGGGGGCAGGCCGAGGTTGTCGGGGCGACACCTGTGTCAGTTGAGCAGTTGGCGCGTGCGGAGATCCGGGACTCCAGTGGAAAAATCATCGCTGTCCTGGCCCCGGCGGCCAAAAATTAGCGCCCCCGGAGCTTAGGCTGGAGTCATGACTGCTGCCGCCGTGACCCTGTGCTTCCTGCTCCGAACGGTCGACGGCGAAGCCCAAGTGCTGCTCGGATGGAAGAAGACGGGCTTCGGCACGGGCAAGGTGGTGGGGATCGGCGGCCATGTGGAAGCCGGTGAAACCACGGCCCAGGCCATCTGCCGTGAGGTGATGGAGGAATCCGGCATCACGGTGCTTCAGGGGGACCTGATTCCGGCCGGGACCGTTGATTTTGTCTTCCCCGCCCGGCCGGACTGGGACATGGCCACCATGGTCTACCTCTGCCGGACGTTTAGCGGAGACGCCCGGGAAAGCGAGGAAATTGCCCCGCACTGGTACCCCGAAAAGCGCCTGCCGGAGGAGCAGATGTGGGCCGACGCCGTCCACTGGCTGCCGGCGTTTCTGGCGGGGGAGCGGGCCGACTGGCGCATTGTCATGAATCCGGACAACGAGACCGTGGCCTCCAGCACCCGCACCCTCCGGACTTAGGAAACGGCGGTGGTCAGGGCTTGGCGACCGTCAGCAAAAACGTCGAATCTTCCAGCGCCTTCACGGAGTGGCGGGTATTGGGCACCACCAGGTGGTCTCCCGAGGATCCTTCCCACGACACCTCCCCGGTAGCCAGCAACACGCGGCCGCTGAGCACCTGGATGGTGGCCTCGCCGGGATTGTCGTGGTCGTCCAGCATGGAGCCGGCGGTCAGCGCCACCACGGTCTGGCGCAGCACGCGCTCATGGCCCCCGTAAACCGTCCGGGCACTGCGTCCGTTGGTGCCGCCCTTGGCAGTTGCCAGCAGCTCACGGGCCAATGCCGTCAGTGATGATTTTTCCACGATGCTCCTTCGGGTGCGGGCCTACGGTGACCCTTCCCACCCTACTCCGCCGCGGTCAGCCCAGGTGCCTTTCATCCACTCCGTTGTAGGCGCTGAGCGGGCGAATGAGGGCGTTGGCGGCGCGCTGTTCCATGATGTGTGCCGTCCAGCCCGTAATGCGGGAGGCGATGAAGATGGGGGTGAACATGTCGGTGTCGAATCCCATGAGGTGGTAGGTGGGCCCTGCGGGGTAGTCGAGGTTGGGCTTGATGGCCTTGGCCTCCTGCATTGCCTGCTCCAGCCCGTCGTACAGGCCCAGCATTTCCGGCCGGTCAAAGTAGGCGATCATTTTGTCCAGCGCACCCTTCATGGTGGGGACGCGGGAGTCGCCGTTCTTGTACACCCGGTGGCCAAAGCCCATGACCTTCTTCTTCTTGGCCAGCGCGTCCTCCATCCAGGCCTTGGCGCGTGCGGCGGCCTCCTCCCGGGTCTCCTCCTTGCGGATGCCGATTTCGTCAAAGGTGTGCATGACGGCCTCGTTGGCGCCCCCGTGCAGCGGGCCCTTCAACGCGCCAATGGCCCCGGTGACGGCTGAATGCAGGTCGGAGAGCGTGGAGGTGATGACCCGGGCCGTAAACGTGGACGCGTTGAAGGAGTGTTCCGCGTAAAGGACCATGGACACCCGGAAGGCGTCCACCACTTCGGGTGCCGCTTCCTCGCCAAAGGCCATCCACAGGAAGTTTTGCGAGTAGTCCAGGTCATCCCGGGGTGCCACCGGGGCCAGGGAACGACGGCGGCGCTGGTCGTAGGCAACCACTGCCGGGAAGTGCGCGAAGAGCGACTTGGCCTTTTCCAGTTCCGCCTCGGGTGAGGAGTCCTCGGCCAGGGCATGGTTGGCACCCAGCACGGAGACGGCAGTGCGTCCCACATCCATGGGGTGGCAGTCCAGCGGCAGCAGGTCGATGGCTGCCTTGACGTTGGCGTCCAGTGCACGGTTGGCCCGTTCAAACGCCTCAAAGACCGTCAGTTCCTCCTCGGAGGGCAGCTCGCCGGTCCACAGCAGCAGCGCCACCTCCTCGAAAGACTTGGCGGCGGCCAGCTCCTGCACAGGGTAGCCGCGGTACAGCAGGGAATTGGATTCCGGGTTGACCTTGGAAATTGCCGTGTAGTCTGCCACGACACCGGCAAGGCCCTTGCGTACGTCTTCGTCACTCACAGTGGGTGCTCCTTCTTGATAAAAAGACTTGCTGCCTATAGGTTCGCGTTGTTGCTGGTGATGTCCAGGCCCGGGACCTGGAAATTAAAGATGCCCGTATCAAATTGGTTATACGCTTCGTAGTCAACCAATTCATAGAGCCGGGCCCGAGTCAACATCTCCGGCACCGCCGCCTTCTGCGTGCCGTCCGCCGAAATGGCGTCCAACACGCGTTCGGCGGCCCCCATGGCGCTGCGCAGCAGGGTCACCGGGTAGATGACCATGGCCACCCCGGCGGCCGCGAGGTCATCCCGGGTGAACAAGTCGCTCTTGCCGAACTCCGTCATGTTCGCAAGCACCGGCACATTGACTGCCTTGCAGACGGCCTCGAATTCGGCAACATCCTTCATGGCTTCCGGGAAGATGGCGTCGGCCCCGGCGTCGACCAGGGCCTTGGCCCGGTCAATCGCGGCAGCCAGGCCCTCCACGGCCCGCAGGTCGGTGCGGGCCATGACCAGGAAGTTCGGGTCGCGCCGGGCATCCGCGGCGGCGGCAATGCGCTTGACCGCCGTGTCCAGGTCCACCATGTTCTTGCCGTCCAGGTGGCCGCAGCGCTTGGGGTTGAACTGGTCCTCGATGTGGCAGCCGGCCAGGCCCGCGCTCTCAAGCTCCTGGATGGTGCGTGCCACGTTCATGGGCTCACCGAAGCCGGTGTCGGCGTCGATCAGGCACGGCAGGTCCGTCATGCGGGCAATCTGCCCGCCCCGGGCCGCGACCTCGGTCAGGGTGGTCATGCCGATGTCCGGCAGGCCCAGGTCATTGGCGAGGACCGCGCCGGAGATGTAGACGCCGTCGAACTTCTTTTCCTCGATGAGGCGCGCCGACAGCGGGTTGAAGGCGCCAGGGAATTGGCGGGCCGCCCCGGGAACCAGCATCTCGCGCAGCTCCCGGCGCTTCTGCTCGGGGGTTTTCTTGGAGTACAGCATGTTAGAAGAGTCCCTTGGGTGCGTTGGCGGGATCGACGACGCCGGGCGCCGCGGTGATGTTGAGCTGGTCCAGTTCCCCGGCGGCCAGGTTGACAAGATTTTCCGCTGCCGCGATGAAGCGGTTGATCTCGGCTTCCTCCACCAGGCCTGTGGCCAGGGTGCGGAACTTGTTGATGTACTGCTCACGGGCAAACGGGCGGGCACCGAGCGGATGCGCGTCAGCCACGGCGATCGACTCGGTGATGACCGTGCCGTCATTCAGCGTGATCTCAACGGTTCCGCCGAAAGCCTTCTCGGCGATGTCCAGGGAGTGGTAGCGGCGCGTCCACTCAGCATCCTCTTCCGTGGTGACCTTGTGCCACAGCTCCACGGTGTCGGGGCGGCCGGCGCGCTCGGGGGAGTAGGAATCCACGTGGTGCCAGGAGCCGTCCTGCAGGGCTACCGTGAAGATGTACGGGATGGAGTGGTCAAGGGTTTCACGCGAGGCGGTGGGGCTGTACTTCTGGGGGTCATTTGCCCCTGAGCCGATCACAAAGTGTGTGTGGTGGCTGGTCTTGATCAACACCGATTTCACATTGGCCGGGTCGGTGGCCTCCGGGTGCTCGCCGTGGAGCTTGCGGGCCAGGTCGATCCAGGCCTGTGCCTGGTATTCGGCTGAATGTTCCTTCGTGTACGTGTCCAGGATGGCGCGCTTGGCTTCGCCGTCGGCCGGCAGCGGCACCGTGTACTGGGCGCCCGGGCCGTCCAGCAGCCAGGCGATGACGCCGTCCTCCCCTTCATAGATCGGCACGGGGGAGGTCTGGCCGCGCATGGCACGGTCGGCCGCTTCCACGGCCATCTTGCCGGCGAATGCCGGTGCGTGCGCCTTCCAGGTGGAGATTTCGCCCTTGCGGGACTGGCGGGTGGCCGTGGTGGTGTGCAGGCCCTGGCCCACGGCCTGGAAAATGGTCTCCACGTCCAGGCCCAGCAGGGTGCCGATGCCGGCGGCTGCGGAGGGGCCGAGGTGCGCCACGTGGTCGATCTTGTGTTCGTGCAGGCAGATGGACTTGACCAGGTCCACCTGGACCTCATAGCCGGTGGCGATCCCGCGGATAAGGTCCGCGCCGGAGGCGCCGGTGTGCTGGGCGACGGCGAGGATGGGCGGGATGTTGTCGCCGGGGTGCGAGTACTCGGCAGCAAGGAAGGTGTCATGGTAGTCAAGCTCGCGCACGGCCACGCCGTTGGCCCACGCGGCCCATTCGGGTGAGACCTTTTCGGTGATGCCAAAGACGTTCGATCCCGAGCCGCCGGTGGACGGTGCGTGGCTGAGGGCCTGGGCCCGGGCGGCGACGATGGGCCCGCGGTTCAGGGACGCAATGGCCACGGAGGCGTTGTCGATGATCCGGTTGATGATCATCTCGGTGACCTCGCCGGTGACGGCCACCGGGTCAGCGGCCACCTTGGCGATCTTGTAGGCGAGCTGGTTCTCGCGGGGGAGGTTTTCTTCACTCTTGTAGACGCGGACGTTGTGCTGGACAACCATGGGAATTCCTTTTCAGTCAGGGGGCTGGATGTGGTGGTGGTTTTCGGGTGCTGGGGCAGCTCAGGAGGGTGCCGCGCCGCCCTGAAGCAGGTGGCGGAGGCTGTTGTCGAGGTGGACGGTGGTGGCGGCGCTGGCCACGGCGGCATTGCCGTTGGCGATCGCGAAGGCGATGTCCGCGTGCTCCCGGGCGGCCTCGCGCAGGCGTGCGGGGTTGTCCTTGGACAGACGGCGCACCCGGACCAGGTGGACGCGCAGGCTTTTCAGGGCCTGGGCCAGGTAGTGGTTTCCGGCGGCGTCGTCGATGGCTGTGTCCAGCTCGCCGGCCAGCCGGTAGTAGTCCCGCCGGGCGGGGTCCTGCTCGGTGATGAGGCGCCCGGCATTCCCCAGCTGGCGGTGCAGTTCAAGGAAGACGGCGGGGTCGCGGTTCCGGGCCGCCAGTTCGGCGGCGCGGCATTCCAGGGCGGAGCGCAGTTCAAACAGCTCGTCGACGTGGTCAAGGGAAATCCCGCTGACCACCGTGCCGCGGCCGCTTTGGGGTTCGGCCAGCCCCTCGGCCGTCAGGCGTGCAAGCGCCTCCCTGACGGGCGTCCGGGAGACGCCAAGGCGGGCGGACAGTTCCACCTCGGCCAGCACCGTCCCCGGGGGCAGGCGCCAATCAACAATGTCGCCACGAAGGGTGGTGTAGGCCTTCTCACTTGCCCGCATGAGCCCCTCCTTCCGCCCCCCGGCCGTCATTCCAGACGCTGTGCCTGTTCGTCGCGGCACACGCCGCCACTTCCATCAGTGTATACATAGTTGCCACGATTGCCTAGCAAATTCCGGCAATGAAGCATGTTCGGCCAGTTGTGTATACAAAAGTGCTTGCTTTGCCCCGCCCCGGCCCGTTAGCATGACAGACATCACATCAGCGAAGATGGAGGTCCCCATGTCCCAGCACGGCCGGAAATACAGCGATGAATACCAGCGCAGCCTGGCAGACCGGGAAGGATTCTGGCTCGACGCCGCCCGTTCCGTGGACTGGTCCGTTGAGCCCGCCCGGGCCTACAGCGACGCGGATGCGCCCATCAGCCGCTGGTTCCCCGACGGCGAACTCAACACGGCCTACAACGCACTGGACCGCCACGTCGCCGCCGGCCGCGGCGGCCAGCCGGCGCTCATCCACGACTCCGCCATGCTGGGGCGCACCACCACCTACACCTATGCCCAGCTCACTGAACGGGTGGCGCGCTTTGCAGGGGTGCTCCGTGCTCAGGGGGTGGGCAAGGGGGACCGGGTGGTCATCTACCTGCCCATGATTCCCGAGGCCGCCGTCGCCATGCTGGCCACCGCACGGCTGGGCGCCGTCCATTCCGTGGTGTTTGGCGGCTTTGCGGCCAACGAACTGGCCGCGCGCATCAAGGACGCTGCCCCGAAGGTTGTTGTGACCACCTCGGGCGGGCTGGAACCCAACCGCCGCGTGGAATACCTGCCCACCGTCCACGAGGCCCTGGCCACGGCCGGCGTTCCGCATCTTCCCGTCATCGTCAAGCACCGCGACGGATTTGCCACGGATCCGGGCACGCTGGCCTGGACCTTTGTGGACTGGGATGGCGCGCTCGCAGGCGCCGAACCCGCCGCCCCGGTGCCTGTGAAGGCGACCGACCCGCTTTACATCCTCTACACCTCCGGAACCACCGGCACGCCCAAGGGGGTGGTCCGCGATAACGGGGGACACGCCGTCGCACTGCTGTGGAGCATGGCCAACCTCTATGACATCCACGCCGGGGACGTGTGGTGGACGGCGTCGGACGTGGGCTGGGTGGTGGGGCATTCCTACATTGTGTACGGGCCGCTGCTGGCCGGCGCCACCACGGTCATGTATGAGGGCAAGCCCGTAGGGACGCCCGACGCCGGCGCGTTTTGGCGGGTCATTGCGGACCATGGCGTCAAGGCCCTGTTCACGGCCCCCACCGCCCTGCGGGCCATCCGCAAGATGGACCCGGAGGCGGGGCTCCTTGCGAAGTACGACGTCGGCCACCTCCAAACGCTGTTCACGGCGGGGGAGCGGCTGGACACGGACACCTTCCACTGGGCATCGCGCGTGCTGGGCATTCCCGTGGTGGACCACTGGTGGCAGACCGAAACCGGCTGGGGCATTGTGGGCAACCCGAGGGGCCTGGAGCCGCTGCCCATCAAGGCGGGCTCGCCCACATTGCCCATGCCGGGATACGAGCTGCAGATAGTGGACGGGATGGGGGTGCCAGTGCCGGCTGGGGAGGAGGGCAACATTGTGCTCCGGCTGCCGCTGCCGCCCGGCACCCTGACCACCTTATGGGGCGACGACCAGCGCTTCGTGGACTCCTACCTCAACGCCTTTGCCGGCTGCTACGCCACGGGTGACTCCGGCTACGTGGATGAAGACGGCTACGTGTTTGTCATGGGACGCACTGACGATGTCATCAATGTGGCCGGCCACCGCCTCTCCACGGGAGCGATTGAGCAGGTGCTGGGCAAGCACCCGGCCGTGGCCGAATGCGCCGTGATCGGCGTGGCGGATTCCCTCAAGGGCCAGAGGGCCGTGGGATACGTGGTGCTCAAGAGCGGCGTGACCATTGACGCCGATGTGCTGCAGGCAGAGCTGGTGGCCCTGGTGCGCAAGGAAATCGGGCCGGTGGCCGACTTTAAGAACTCCACCGTTGTTGAGGCCCTGCCCAAGACCCGCTCGGGGAAGATCCTGCGCAAAACCATGCGCCAGATCGCCGACGGTGAGGCCTACACGGTGCCCTCCACCATTGAGGACCCGTCCGTCATCGACTACCTCCTGCCCGTCCTCCGCCCCCGTTGAGGTTGGAGATCACCACGTCCCACTTCGTTGAGGTTGGAGATGACCACGTCAACGGACCGGCCGGGTCCATCCCCTCGCATAAAGGGCCTTGCGTACCATCGCCACTGCCGCCTTTCCCTCATTGTCGTCGAGCATTTCCTTGGTGATCCTAAGCTGCGTCCAGCCCAACCGGGCCATGAGTTCGTTGCGCGAGCTGTCGACCGCTTGCTGCCTTTCCTCCAGGTGGTGTTCGCCGTCGTACTCGATGGCTATTTTCCAGCCCGGCAACGCCAGGTCCGGCCACGAGACGTGATTTCCCAGGGCATCCTTGACGACATGATTGAGGGTCACTGGCGGGAGGCCCGCACGCTCCAAAAGGAGGCGAAGCTTGGTTTCCGGGGGTGAGTCGGCACCTGACCGTATTAAATCCGCGGCCTCGCGAGCCTTGACGATTCCGCGCCTGCGGAACTCCTCCTTGACCGCTGCCCTTAGCGCTGTCAGTTGCACCATGGCAATGCGTTTTGGGCCGAAAATCCTGTCATGCTCGCAAACAAGAAAGTCGCCGGCCGCGACCAGGTCGTCGAGTTCAATCATGCCGGCCAGGTCCAGCCAGGTGCGTATGGGCGATGTGATTGGCATGCCCTGGAATTGGACCACCTCGCCTGGACGGAACCTCGTGTGGTGTCCAGCGACTCCCGCCCGCCACGGTGGTGCATTCGAGGCATCCCGTGAAATGTGGATCTGAAAGCTGCCGACCAGCCAGGGCGGAAGCGGCATCCCCCACAACAGTGCTGCCGTGCTGTGGCTGATGATTCCACCCGGCGTGAGTTCGATGAGCGGCCTGACCTGGTCGGCGAGGGGCTGCTGGACTCCCCACGGTACTCGAATGCCGCGGCTGGGCGTGTGCAAATTGCGGCTTTCCGTCTGGCGTCGGCTGACACCACAGCCGTCGGACTCGCTTACAGTAAACGATCGTCCGCGCAGCCATTCTGGGAGGGGCTGGGAATTGGTCATTCATCCAGTCTGGCTGGAAGTTGAATTCATTTATTAAGTTATCCACAGGCTGCGCCGAAACGTGGGCAAATCCGCGGAATGGCCGCGTCGGGGAGGTGGTGATCTCGAACTTCGACAGTGAGGGAGGTGGTGATCTCGAACTTCGACGGTGAGGGAGGTGGTGATCTCGAACTTCGACGGTGAGGGAGGTGGTGATCTCGAACTTCGACGGTGGGGGAGGTGGTTATCTCGAACCTCGACGCCAGCGGTATTCCAGCTCCGGCCGGCCGGGGGAGCCGTGGCGCGGGGCCTTCGTGGCAGAGCCGGTTTCGCACAGGTGGTCCAGGTAGCGTCTGGCTGTAACGCGGGACATGGCCAGCCCTGCACCAACCTCAGTGGCTGACGCAGCCGCCGGTGCCGCGCGCAGCCAGTCGGCCACGGCCGACAGCGTCTCGTTGAGCATCCCCTTGGGCAGCGCCAGCTTTCCGCTGGGCCGCAGCTTCGCAAGGGCCCGGTCGATGGCATCCTGCGTGGTGACGGAGCTGTCCGCCAGCGCCGAGTGGTAGCTGCGGTAGCTTTCCAGCTTGTCCCGGAACGCGGCGAACGTGAACGGCTTGATCAGGTACGCGGTGATGCCCAGGGCGATAGCCGAACGCACCACCTGAAGTTCCTGCACGGCCGTAATCGCCACGACGTCGGGAACCAGGCCGAGTCCGTGGATGCGGCGCAGCAGGTCCAGCCCGTGCCCGTCGGTCAGGTTCATGTCCAGCAGCACCAGCTGGATGGCCGGGGTGGCGGGGTCGTTGAGGACGGCCAGCGCTGCGCCCATTCCCCCGGCGGTGGCCGCCACCTCGAAGCCGTCCAGGCGCCGTACGTAGTCGGCATGGGCGGCCAGGGCGATGGGTTCGTCGTCCACCACCAGCACCCGGATGGGCAGGCCGGCGCTCATGCCTGGTCCCCTTTCGAGGCCAGGGCACCGAGAGGCACGACGGCGGTCATGACGGCGCCGCCGTCGTTCTCGGCTGAGAGCGTGCCCCCCAGGGCGGCGGTGGCGCGGCGGATCAGGGCCAGGCCGTAGCCGCGCCCGCCAAGGTCCTGGGACGCCTTCCCCGTGGTGCCGATCCGCCCCAAAACGTCCAGGTCCGTGGTGGGCAGGCCCGGCCCGTTGTCCGCCACGGTGATGGTGAGTTCCCCGTCCGCCACCAGCAGGTCGGCCCACACGGTGGGTGCTTCCGCCCGGCCTGCGGCCGCATCGATGGCGTTGTCCACCAGGTTGCCGAGCAGGGTTACGAGTTCGCGGGCATCGAGGAGTCCCGGCGGCAGCGTGCCTGAACCGCTGAGTTCCAGGGCCACCCCGCGTTCCTGGGCCTGGGCGGACTTTCCCACCAGGAGGGCGGACAGGAAGGGCTCGTCCAGTGTGCCCACAAATTCGCCGCCGAGCCGGACGGTGTCCGAGAGGTCCGCCGTGGCAAAATCCAGGGCCTCCCGCGCGCGGTCCAGTTCGATGAGGGAAATGATGGCGTGGAGCCGGTTCGCGTGTTCGTGGGTTTGGGAACGGAGGGCCTCCACGAGGGTTTGGGTGCTGCTGAGGCTGCCGGCCAGAGCCGTCAGCTCGGTGTGGTCGCGCAGCGTCGCCACGGCCCCCGCCCGGACATTCGTGCCGGGCGCCAGTGCAGGGCGCTGGCTGACCACCAGCAGGCGGTCGCCCGCCACGTGGACTTCGTCGGTGGCACTGCGGCCGCTTCGCAGCAGTTCCTTGAGCGGCTCGGGCAGTGCCAGGCCGTCCAGCTTCGGTCCGGCGTCGGACACCCTCCTGTGCCAGCCCCGCCTGTGTCCGGCCACCTTGTTTCCTGCGCCGTTGTGTCCGGCCCGCCGGGGAGGGGCACCCGCCGTCGTCCTTCCTCCGGGCCCGTCGGTGCCGGCCTCCATGCCCAGCAGCAGGGCGGCGTGGTCGTTGTAAAGCACCAGGGAGCCGCGGGTGTCCACCAGGACCAGGCCCTCGCGGACCGAATGCAGCACGGACTCGTAGTAGGCAAACAGCTGCCCCAGTTCCTCCGCCCCCCAGCCGAGCGTCACCCGCTTGAGGTAGCGTCCCAGCAGCCAGGACGCGAGGGACCCGGCCAGCAGCAGTGCCGCAGCCAGCCCCAGGACGTCGGGCAGCTTGGCGGACACCAGGACCTGGACGTTGCTGACTGTCACGCCGGCGGCCACCATGCCCTTCACGGTCCCCGCCGGGTCCTTGATGGGCACAATCACACGGACGGAGGGGCCGAGGGTACCTGCCGTCGTTTCAAAGTACGTCGCGCCTGCCTGCGCCTGGGCGATGGAGCCCACATACGGCTTGCCGATCTCCGCCGGGTTGGGGTGGGTCCAGCGGATTCCGTGCGGATCCATGACGGTGATGAAGTCGACGCCCGCATCATGCATGACCGCCACGGCGTAGGGCTGCAGGGTGCCGGAGGGGCTGGGGGACTCTGCCGCCGCGAGCACCATGGGGGAGTCGGCCAGGGCGGTGGCGATGGACAGCATGCGCTGGCGGGTCTGGTCATAGGTGCGGGAGCCGGCGTCGACCACCATCACCGACGCCACTCCGGCGGTCAGGAGCAGCACAAAAAGCAGGTTGGCCGTGAACAGCCTGCGCGCAATGCTCCACCTGCGCCAAAACATCAAGTTCCCCTTTGTGCGACCAATATGAACGCAACGGTGAGATAAGTCACTGTGCCGGGCAATCTTATGTGAGGCGGATCGCACGCCGCACCTACCAATGCTAATCACCAAAGATCACAAGGAGTGACAATGAGCTCTCAACGGGGAGGGACAGCCGCCATGGCAAAGCCCGCACGGCGCAAGATGGACAAGACCCACTGGCTGTACGTCGCGGTCATCGCGGCCGTGGTCCTGGGTGCGGCAATCGGCCTGCTGGCCCCCGAGGTGGGGAAGTCGCTCAAGCCGCTGGGCACCATGTTCATCGCCCTCATCAAGATGGTCATCGCCCCCATCATTTTCTGCACCATCGTGCTGGGCGTGGGGTCCATCGCCAAGGCGGCCACCGTGGGCAAGGTGGGCGGGCTGGCGCTGATCTACTTCATGGTGATGTCCACCGTGGCGCTCGCCATCGGCCTGGTGGTCGGCAACATCATCCACCCCGGCGCGGGCCTGCACCTGCAGCCGTACAAGACGGCCGCCGCGTCCGCGGACAACGGCACCGTCAAGTTCCTCCTGGACATGATCCCCGGCGACATCCCCGTGCTCCCCACCCTGGTGCTGGCCCTGCTGGTCGGCTTCGCACTCCAGTCCCTGGGCAAGGCCGGCGAGCCTGTGCTCAATGCCGTCAAGAACATCCAAAAGGTGGTCTTCAAGCTCATGATGATGATCATGTGGGTTGCCCCGGTCGGCGCGTTTGGTGCCATTGCCGCCGTCGTCGGCGCCACCGGCTGGGCCGCGATCGGCTCGATGGCAATCCTCATGGGCGCGTTCTACCTGACCTGCGCGCTGTTCATCGTGGTCATCCTCGGCTCCATCCTGCGTGTGGTCACCGGCCTGAACATCTTCTCCCTGATGCGCTACCTGGCCCGCGAATACCTGCTGATCTTCGCCACGTCCTCCTCCGAGTCCGCCCTGCCGCGACTCATCGCCAAGATGGAACACGTGGGCGTCTCCAAGCCCGTGGTGGGCATCACCGTTCCCACCGGCTACTCCTTCAACCTTGACGGCACCGCCATCTACCTGACCATGAGCTCGCTGTTCATCTCCACCGCCATGGGCATGCCGATGAACCTCGGTGAGCAGATCGGCCTGCTGGTGTTCATGGTGATCGCCTCCAAGGGCGCCGCCGGTGTCACCGGTGCCGGCCTGGCCACCCTTGCCGCGGGCCTGGCCGCCCACAAGCCGATCCTGCTCGACGGCATGGGCGTGATCGTGGGCATCGACAAGTTCATGTCCGAATGCCGCGCCCTCACCAACTTCACCGGCAACGCCGTCGCCGCCCTGCTGGTGGGCAAGTGGACCCACGAGCTCGACGTCGAACAGGCCCGCGCCGTGCTTTCCGGCCGCGCCCCCTTCGACGAGCTGTCCCTGGACATTGACGGACACTCTGCCGGGCATGACGCCGGCGCCCCCGCAGCCCGCGACGACGAGCGGGTTCCCGTCGCGGTGTAGTCCCGTAGCTGCAAGAATGCGGGCGGCCACCTTGGTTGAAAGGTGGCCGCCCGCTTTTTTGTGCTGTGAGGTTCGACGCCGGCGCGCGGCTACTTTTCCACGGGCACCGGGGGCAGCCCGAACAGGCCGCCGGACTTGGCGGACTTGGGCTTGCGCACATGCGTTCCCCAGGCGAAGGCCAGCAGGGTCAGGCCCAGCTGCGCGGGGAATGCCACGAACGGCACGCCGCCTGAAATCAGGCAGATCAGCACGGGCAGCAGGGAGATGAGGGTCAGATCCGGGCCCACCAGGAACGCCCGGACGGCGCCGGTGGGAATGGGGCCGGAAGCGGAGGCGATGGCCGGCATGTTCCAGTCCGGGGCCGGCCGGAAGGCGGCCCGCAGCGTGGCGGCACCCAATGCCGGGCCTGCCAGCACGGCCAGCACCAACAACGACGGCGAACCCACGCCCAGGGCCAGCAGCAGCCCAAAGCACACCGCCGCCCACACCGTCATGCCCACGGCCGGCAGCACGTAGTGCACCCGCCGGACAATTCGCGCCGGCAGCGGCATCAGCATGTCGACGGCGGGATTGCCGTTGGCGAACCGCGCGGTGGCGCCAAGGGATGTCGCGGCGAAGTGGGCGCACAGGTACAGCACCACGGCAATCAGCACGGCGTTGCCCAGGAACTCGACGGCGGCCAGGCTGGCCGGAATGGCGGCCAGCACCAGCACCCGCAACAGGGAAACAGGGGAGCGCAGGGCCATGGTGGCATGGGTGCTCAGGAGTGTCTTGACGCTGCGGGAAAACACCGTCCCGCCATGGAAAACCAGCCGCAGCCGCACCCGTGACGTGCCCGAGGAGGTGCCGCCGCCCAGCGACTTGGACAGCTCGGAGGCATCCATGGACATGAGCGAGCCGGCCACGTAGGCGCCGGCCGCCGCACTGGCCTTCAGCTGCGCCGTGGTGATCCGCTCCAGGTTCCACCAGACGGCGGCCAGCAGCAGCAGGGCAAACAGCACCATGACCAGCGGCCACATGGCGCCCCCGGCCACCAGGAGGGGCCAGCTGGTGGGCAGGTACTCCAGCCAGGCTGTCTGGGCGCCCGTGATGGCGGAGGCGCCGGCGTCGTTGTTGTAAAGGGCCGTGGCCACCAGCGTCAACGGGGCAACCAGCGTCACCACGCCCACCAGGTTTTTGACCCACTTGCCTGAGTTGGTGACCTGGCACCAGGCGGCGATGCCGAACAGGAGCCAGCCCAGCCCGATCCCGCACAGCGTGGCCAGGGCAATCCGGCCCGGCGACGGCTCGGCGGCCATGCCGAGGGCCATCGGCACCACCACCACGACGGCGGCCGCCGCCGGCCAGACCAGCGACTTGAGGAATCCGGGTTGGATGAAGCCGCGGCGCCGGACGGGCAGTCCCAGCCACCAGGCCGTCTGCGGAACAGTCATGGTGATGGGCCCAACGGTCATTTCCACCGCAAGCAGGGCCGCGGCGAGGGTGAGCAGCACCGTGGCGCTGGCCTGCAGGAGCGTGACGGAGTGGAACCCCGGTGCCACGGCGGAGGCGTTGAGCACGGAAACGTGCCCCACCCCCAGGCTGTTGCGCAGCCCCACAATGATGGCGCCGGCCATGGTGAGCAGGGTCAGGCCGCCCAGGACAAAGGTGTAGGCCTCGGAGACCAGTTCCATGATGCCGCCCTCGGTGCGGCTGAGCCCCACCTTGAAGGTGTATTGGCGGATTTCCCTTGCGCTGAAGCGCTGGCTGGTTTGCATTGTCATGGGAATCTATTCCGCGTGCGGGTTTTCGGAGGCGATGGCCGCGGCCGCCTGGGCGGGGGTCATGGGGTGCACGGTGTCGGCGATGAACAGGGCCTTGGTGGCCACCGTGGTCAGGAATTCGGGGTCGTGCGTGACCACCAGGAGGGCCAGGCCGGCGTCGACTTCCGCGCGCAGCCGCGTGGCCAGGCGGTGGCGCATGGCCGTGTCCAGGCGCTGCTCCGGTTCGTCGAGCACCAGAAGGGAGCGGGGCCGAACGAAGGCCGAGGCCAGCAGCATGCGCCGCCGCTGCCCGGAGGAAAGGTTGTAGGGCCGGGACGTGGCCAGGGCCTTGAGGCCGAAGAATTCCAGCTCCGAGGCAATGACCTCCTCCACGTCCTCCACGCCATGCCCGGCTGACACAATGGCCAGGTGTTCCTCCACGGTCAGTGCCGGGAAGAACGCGTCGTCGTCGAACACCACGGCCACTTCCCGGCGGAAATCCAGGGTCCTGTCATCGACTTTGGCGCCATGGATCAGGGCAGTGCCGGAAACCGCCTCCAGCTGGCCCACCACGGTTTTCACCACGGTGGACTTGCCTGCGCCGTTGGGCCCCACGAGGGCCAGGGCCTGCCCCGACTGCAGGCTGAAGCTTGCCACCCCGCACACGGACTTGGTCCCGTAGCCGGCCTGGAGTTTTTCGGCGCGCACCACGTCCTTGCGCTGTGAAGAAGGTTTCTTGGGGGAATTCGTTGCTTTGCTCATCGCTTTGAAGTATATGCGCGGGCGCCAACGTTCAGCCTCAAGTTGAGGGTCAAGGCTCAAATCCAAAGTGGCCAAATGTGCGAAAAATTGCCCCGGCCAACCGGTAACGTAGGGTGTGGCAGCGGTGAACCAGGCTGTACATCAACAAAGCGGCGAAAGTGTGGACTGATAGGTGAGCAACGAGCAGGGTTCAACAACTCTTGAAGGCGTGGACATGGATGACGCCGTCATGGGACCCACCGGACGCCCCCTGACCGACTTCCCCGAGCCCCCCGTGCTGTCCTCGCACGGCCCGGCCCGCGTCATTGCCATGGTCAACCAGAAGGGCGGCGTGGGAAAAACAACGTCGACCATCAACCTGGGTGCTGCCCTTGCCGAGGCCGGGCGCAAGGTATTGCTGGTGGACTTTGACCCCCAAGGCGCCCTGTCCGCCGGGCTGGGCACCAACCCCCACGAACTGGACCTGACGGTTTACAACGTGCTGATGGACCGGAAAGTGGACATCCGCGACGCCATCCTGCACACCGAGATTGAAAACATAGACATTCTCCCGGCGAACATCGACCTGTCCGCGGCGGAAGTCCAGCTGGTCAACGAAGTGGCCCGCGAACAGGTCCTGGCCAGCGCGCTGCGCAAGGTCGAGGACAACTACGACGTGGTCCTCATTGACTGCCAGCCCTCCCTGGGGCTGCTGACCGTCAACGCCCTGACCGCGGCCCACGGCGTCATCATCCCGCTGATCTGCGAGTTCTTTGCACTCCGTGCCGTGGCCCTGCTGGTGGAAACCATTGACAAGGTCCAGGACCGGCTGAACCCCGGGCTGCAGGTGGACGGCGTCCTCGCCACCATGTATGACGCCCGCACCCTCCACGCCCGCGAAGTGCTGGCCCGCCTGGTGGAGGCCTTCGGCGACAAGGTCTTCGAGACCGTCATCAAGCGCACCATCAAGTTTGCCGACGCCTCGGTGGCCGCCGAACCCATCACCACCTACGCCGGCAACCACCAGGGTGCCGATTCCTACCGCCGCCTCGCCAAAGAGCTGATCGCCCGTGGCGGCGCACCCTAAGCTGGACGTCCACGAAGAGGGCGCGGGGATCGCGCCAAGCGCAGCTTCCGAACGGGAAGGCTCCGAACGGATTGGTTCCGCGGCGGACGGTTCTGAACGGGACACTTCCGGCAAGGCGCGTTTTGAGGTGCGCCTGGACAACTTCACCGGCCCGTTTGACCTGCTGCTGAGCCTGATTTCCAAGCATGAAATGGACATCACGGACGTGGCCATCGCCACTGTCACGGATGAGTTCATCAGCTACCTCAAGGCGCTCCAGGAGCTGGGGGAGGAGTGGGCGCTGGATGAGGCCAGCGAATTCCTGGTCCTAGCCGCCACCCTCCTGGACCTCAAGGCCGCCCGGCTCCTGCCCGCCGGGGAAGTCGAGAACGACGACGACCTGGCCCTCCTGGAGGCACGCGACCTGCTGTTCGCGAGGCTGCTGCAATACAAGGCATTCAAGGACGTGGCCGGGCTGATGGGCGCAGAGCTGGAGCGGGAGGCCCTGCGCTTCCCCCGGCTGGTGGGCCTGGAGCCGCACTTTGCCGCACTCCTGCCCGAGCTTGTGTGGCGCCACACGCCGGAGGAATTTGCCGCCCTTGCAGCCGCCGCCATGGCCCCGCGGGACGCCCCAGCCACCGAGGTGGGCCTGTCCCACCTGCACGTGCAGCCCGTCAGCGTCCGCGAGCAGGCGGCCATCATCACGGCCATGCTGACGGCGGGCATGCCCGACGACGGCGACCCCGCCGCGGCAGGCTGGACCGGACACCCGCTGTCCTTCCGAACCCTGAGCGCCGACGCCGCGAACCCGCTGGTGGTCATTGCCCGCTTCCTGGCCCTTCTGGAACTCTTCCGCGATGCCGTGGTGACCTTTGACCAGGCCAGCCCGCTGGGGGAGCTGCTGGTGCGCTGGAGTGCAGGCGCCCGCCACACGCTTCACACCGACAGCGACTTCGACGACGAAGACGGCGGCCAGCATTCCAGCCACGGCCAGCACCACGGCCCTAACCAGCATCCAGAAATGCAACCCGCGGAGGCGGCCCCATGAACGGTGGAAACGACCCGGCCACGGACGAAGTGGCCGCCAATGCCGGCACGCTCCATGCCGCACTGGAGGCAGTGCTGATGGTGGTGGAGGAACCCGTGCCAGAAGAGCAGCTGGCCGCGGTGGTGGGGCTGCCCACGGCGCAGGTGCGTGACGCACTCCACGAACTGGCGCGCGAGTACGACGGCTATACTAGGGACGGTGGCACTGTACCGGTGCGCGGCTTTGAACTGCGGCAACTTGCCGGAGGTTGGCGTGTTTATTCACGTCCCGCATATTCCGGGATCGTGTCACAGTTTGTTGTGGACGGCCAAACGGCCCGGCTCACGCAGGCGGCCTTGGAGACCCTGGCGGTGATTGCTTACCGCCAACCCGTCTCGCGGGCCCGGGTTTCCGCCGTCCGTGGCGTGAACGTGGATTCGGTGGTGAGGACGCTGGCGCAGCGCGGATTAATTGAGGAAGTGGGCACCGACCCGGTGTCAGGGGCATTCCTGTACCGCACCACAGCGTACTTTTTGGAACGTTTGGGGATTGGAAGCGTGGAAGAGTTGCCGCAAATCGCACAGCACTTGCCTGGTCTGGAAAACCTCCATGACTATATCGACGCCCAACTGTAGCAAGCCCCGCCCGATCAGCAATGCCCAACCCGGCCCCTGCAGCAGTCCTCGAGTTTATGGGGGCAGCCCACCTGAGCACGACAACTTTTTAGCATTAAGGAAAAACACATGACACCGTCGCCCCGTTCCGGGAGCTCTTCCGGAAACAACCAGCCGCGAGGCGGCAATTCCCGATTCGGCGCGCCGCGATCCGGCGCCCCCAAGTCGGGCGGCTTCAAGGGAGCCGGAGCCCCGAAGTCCGACGGCGCGCCGCGAGCCGGTGCATCCCGGTCGGGCGCCCCGAAGTCGGGGGGCAAGTTTGGCGGCCCCAAGACCGGCGCAACCTCCGGGGCCAGCAAGTTCGGTGCCCGCGCCGCGGCCCGGTCCGGGACGGGTGCGGGAACCCGCAAGCCCTCGCAGACCGGAGCCCGCCCGTACAAGAACGACCAGTACGGCCGCAACTTGGGACCGGTCAAGAACCGTCCCACCGAGCAGAACCGCCGCCCTGAGCGCACCACTGACGACGTGGACATCCACAATGCCGAGGGCATCCGGCTGCAAAAGGTAATGGCCATGGCCGGTGTGGCGTCGCGGCGCCTGTGCGAGGACATGATCCTTGAAGGCCGTGTCCAGGTGGACGGCGTCACCGTCACCCAGCTGGGCCTGCGCGTGGATCCGGAAACCGCTGACATCGCCGTGGACGGCATGACCATCCAGACCAATGAATCAATGGTCTACATGGTCTTCAACAAGCCCAAGGGCGTGGTCTCCACCATGGACGACCCCGAGGGCCGCCCGTGCATCAGCGACTTCCTGAAGAAGCGCCAAACCCGTGAGCGCCTGTTCCATGTGGGCCGGCTGGACACCAACACCGAGGGCCTGCTGCTGCTGACCAACGACGGCGAGCTGTCCAACCGCCTCAGCCACCCGAAGTACGGCGTGCAAAAGACGTACTTGGTGCAGGTCCGCGGCCCCATGGCCCACGGCATTGGCGCGCAGCTGAAGGACGGCGTGGAGCTGGAGGACGGCTGGGCCAAGGTTGACTCCTTCCGCCTGGTGGATTCCACCCCGGGCCACGTGCTGGCCGAAGTGGTGCTGCACTCGGGCAAGAACCGTATTGTGCGCCGCATGTTTGACGCCGTCGGCTACCCGGTGGAGCGCCTGGTGCGTGTGAAGTTTGGGCCCATTGCGTTGGGCGACCAGCGCCAGGGCAGCATCCGCGTGCTGGGGCGCCACGAGGTGGGCCACCTGCTTGCAGAAGTGGGGATGTAGGCCGCGGATGAACCCTTCGCACTTGAACGGGCCCGTGCTGGTGCTCGGCAGCGGACTGCTGGGCGCCAGCATCGGTCTGGGGCTGCGGGCCCACGGCCTTGACGTGGTCCTTTCGGACCCGTCCCCGTCAGCACAGGCCGTGGCCGTCGACATTGGCGCCGGCCGTGCCTTTGACGACGCCGAAAACCTCAGCCCCGAACTGGTGGTGGTCGCGGCGCCGCCCGACGTCACCGCAGCGGTGGTGGCCGGTGCCCTGCAAAGGTACCCGGCCGCCGTCGTGGTTGACATTGCCAGCGTGAAGGTGGCAATTGCCCGGGAACTGGAAGACATTCTGGGCAGCGGCAGCGAGCTGCTGCACCGCTACGTGGGCACGCACCCCATGGCGGGCCGGGAGAAATCCGGGCCCGTGGCGGCGCGCTCGGAGCTGTTCAACTCGATGCCGTGGGTGCTCTGCCCCTCCGAGGCCAGCTCAAAGCATGCGGTGAAGGTGGCGCATTCGCTGGCCATTGACCTGGACGCGGTGGTGTTTCGCTTCACCCCTGACGAGCACGACGCCGCCGTGGCGCTGGTGAGTCACCTCCCGCAGCTCATGAGCTCCCTGGTGGCCAGCCGGCTCCAGGAAACACCTGCCCATGCCCTTTCGCTGGCCGGAAACGGGCTGCGCGACGTGACCAGGATTGCCGCCAGCGATCCGGCGCTCTGGGTGCAGATTCTGGGAGCCAACGCACCCAAGCTGCTCGAACTCATGCAGGGCGTCCGGGCGGACCTGGACAGGCTCATCAACACCCTCAGCGCGCCCACTGCACCCGGTGCGCGGCTGGACCTGGCGCAGCTGATGGCCGAGGGCAACGCAGGGCAGACCCGGATCCCCGGCAAGCACGGCGGCCCGGCGCAGCAGTATTCGTGGCTGACCGTGCTGGTGGACGACAAGCCCGGACAGATCGCCAAGCTGTTGACGGAGATTGGCGACATTGGCGTGAACGTGGAAGATTTGCGGCTTGACCACTCGGCCGGGGTGCAGGTGGGCATGGTGGAACTTTCCGTCGTGCCGTCGAAGCGCCTGAGCCTGGTGGAGGACCTGACGGAACGCGGTTGGAAGGTAATTTTGTGACGGACATGTATGTTTCATTCCCGGAGCCCGTGGCGGCCGTGGAAGTGCTGCGCCAGGGCAAGCCGCTGGTCGTGGCCATTGACGGGCCGTCCGGGTCCGGGAAGTCCAGCGTCAGCAAGGCCGTGGCCAAGCGGCTGGGCCTGG
Source organism: Arthrobacter silviterrae (assembly GCF_011045165.1). Classification (GTDB taxonomy): domain Bacteria; phylum Actinomycetota; class Actinomycetes; order Actinomycetales; family Micrococcaceae; genus Specibacter; species Specibacter silviterrae. The sequence continues at coordinate 99,742 of NZ_JAAKZI010000008.1, read as the reverse complement.
CTTTCCTGGACACGGGGGCCATGTACCGCGCCGTGGCGTGGCACTGCCTCAACGGCCGCATCAACCTGGAAAACGCCGCCGCCGTGGAAGGCGCAGCGCGCACCATCGGGTTGGAACAAAGCCTCACCCCGGACGGCGAGTACATCAAGGTCAACGGCATCAATGTCACCGGCCCCATCCGCACCCCCGAAGTCACGGCCGCCGTCAGTGCCGTCGCCACGAACCTGGGCGCCCGCGCCGAACTGGTCCGGCGCCAGCAGGACATCATTGCCAAGTCCGGTGCCCGCATTGTGGTGGAGGGCAGGGACATCACCACGGTGGTGGCCCCGCACGCCGAGGCCCGGCTGATCCTCACGGCCAGCGAGGAAGCGCGCCTGCGCCGCCGCGGCCTGCAGCTGGGCGGCGCCCAGACCGATGCGCAGTTGCGAGAACTTGTCCTGGCCAGGGACGCCCGCGATTCCACCGTGGTCGAGTTCCACCAGGCCGCCGACGGCGTGTTCACCGTGGACTCCTCCGAGCTGGACTTTGCCGAGACGGTTTCCGCCGTCCTGACCGTGGTGCGCCGGGCCGTAAACGAGGGCCCCGCTGCATGAACAGGACGACGGCGGCACGCGGCGGGGCGCTGCGCGTCCTGTCGGCGGCCCCGCCCCGCTGGAAGACGCGCTGGAGCCGCCCCCTGGGCCGGATCCTTGACCACGTGGTGTACCGCACCGCGGTGTCCGGCCGGGAAAACATCCCGGCCACTGGCCCCGTCATCTTTGCCGCCAACCACCTGAGCTACCTCGACGGGCCCGTCATGGTGGGTGCCGCCAGCCGGTACATGCACGTGATGGTCCGCCACGACATGTTCAAGGGCTTCCTGGGCTGGGTGCTCCACAGTTCGGGGCAAATTCCGGTCAACCGGGCCGGCGACAGGTCCGCCCTCCAGTTTGCCAAGGGCGTGCTGGACCGCGGCGACTGCGTCGGCATCCTGCCGGAGGGCACGCGCGGCACCGGGGATGCCGCCACCATGAACGGCGGGGTGGCGTGGCTGGCGCTGAACTCGGGCGCCGCCGTCGTTCCCGTTGCCATCCTCGGCACCCGCCGGGGGCACGAACACCGCAACACCATTCCCCGCCCGCGTCGCCAGCTGTACGTGGTGTTTGGGGAGCCGCTGGAGATTGGCCGCGAACCGGGAGTTTCCGGGCGTGTTTCAATGGACAGGGCAAGCGAAAAAATACGGCTTCGGCTGGCAGCGCACATTGCGGCTGCCACGGCCGCCACAGGGCAGGAACTGCCTGAGGACGGCCACCCCACTTCAAAGCACAAAGGACAGCAACCATGAGCGACCCACAGTCTGCCACGCACCCCGGCGAGGGTGAGCTTGGTCACCAGGATTACGTGCCCACCGGTACCGACCATGTTGCCGAAAGGCTCGCGGAAATCTCCGATGAGGACGCCGAGGCGCGCGCCGCGGGCCTGCTGGCTGGCCTGTCCAACTATGAGCTTGATGACGAGGACGCCGCGCTGCTGGCCGGCGGGTTCGACGACGGCACCTCCGAGGATGCCCTGCGCCAGGACCCGGTGCTCGCCATTGTGGGACGCCCAAACGTGGGCAAGTCCACGCTGGTGAACCGCATCCTGGGCCGCCGCGAGGCCGTGGTGGAGGACACTCCCGGCGTGACCCGCGACAGGGTGCAGTACACGGCCAACTGGAACGGGCGCGATTTCACCGTGGTGGACACCGGCGGCTGGGAACGGGACGCCCGGGGCATTGACCTGCGCGTGGCCGAACAGGCTGAGATCGCCGTGGAAATGGCCGACGCCGTGTTGCTGGTGGTGGACGCCATTGTGGGCATCACCTCCTCCGACGAGGCCATTGTGAGGATGCTGCGCAAGGCCAAAAAGCCTGTCATCCTGGCCGGCAACAAGGTGGACGACATTGTGCAGGAGGCCGACAACGCGTCGCTGTGGGGCCTTGGCCTGGGGGAACCGTACCCGGTTTCAGCCGTCCACGGGCGCGGCGTGGCGGACCTGCTGGACAAGGTCATGGACACCCTGCCGGAATTCTCCGCCGTCGCCGGCGTGGAGCGCACCGGCGGGCCCCGGCGCATTGCCCTCATTGGCCGCCCGAACGTGGGGAAGTCGTCGCTGCTGAACAAGCTGGCGGGCTCCGACCGTGTGGTGGTGGACAATGTTGCCGGCACCACGCGCGACCCGGTCGATGAATTGATTGAGTTGGGGGACCGCACCTGGCGCTTTGTGGACACGGCAGGCATCCGCCGCCGCCAGCACATGGCCCAGGGTGCCGACTTCTACGCCTCGCTGCGCACACAGACAGCGTTGGAGAAGGCCGAAGTGGCCGTTGTGCTGCTGGCCGTGGATGAAATCCTCAGCGAGCAGGACGTGCGCATCCTCCAGCTGGCCATCGAATCCGGCCGCGCCCTGGTGCTGGCGTTCAACAAGTGGGACCTGCTGGACGACGAGCGCCGCAAGTACCTGGAACGCGAAATTGAGCAGGACCTGGCGCATGTGGAGTGGGCGCCGCGGGTGAATATTTCCGCCAAAACCGGCTGGCACAAGGACAAGCTGGTGCCCGCGCTGGACCTGGCGCTGGAGAACTGGGACCGCCGCATCCCCACGGGCCGCCTCAACGCGTTCCTGGGCGAGCTGGTTTCCGAGCACCCGCACCCTGTCCGTGGCGGCAAGCAGCCGCGCATCCTCTTCGGCACCCAGGCCTCCAGCCGCCCGCCGAAGTTCGTGCTGTTCACCACCGGCTTCCTGGATCCGGGCTACCGCCGCTTCATCACCCGCCGCCTGCGCGAGACGTTTGGCTTCGAGGGCACGCCCATCGAGGTCAGCATGCGCGTGCGTGAAAAGCGCAGCCGCAAAAAGTAGCATCCTGAGAGCCCCGTCACAGGCGGAATGGTCACTCCGACCTTTTTTATGGGGTAAGCTTTTTCAGGTGGTTCGGCCACGGGAGATGTCTTCCGGAAGCTGAACTTTCGGGCTGTAGCGCAGCTTGGTAGCGCACTTGACTGGGGGTCAAGGGGTCGCAGGTTCAAATCCTGTCAGCCCGACCGAACAAAAACCGCTCAAACACTGGGAATTAGCCCTGTGGTTGGGCGGTTTTTTTCATGCTCAGGGGTCGAAATCTGCCCTTGTGTGTGCACTGTGTGTGCACCAGAGCTGCGAGCGGGCACCAGAGCCGCCGCTCCTTGCGCCGCATCCCTCGATGCGGAGCCGATGAGGTGACCGTAAATGTCCGAGGTAATGCTGATGGAGCTGTGCCCCAACCGCTTGGACACGACGGCTATGTCGACGCCGGAAGCAATCATCAAGGCGGCATGTTCGTGCCGTGAGCCGTGGAGTGTCAGCTTGGGTAGTTTTGCGTTCACTCGGATCCGGTCGAACAGCCGTGTCGCATATTGCGGCTTCAGGGGCCGGCCGTCCTCCATGGTGAATACGTACCCGCTGGCTGTGTATGCCTCTTGGCCGTCCGTCTGCTCTTGGGCTTGGAGGATCTGCAGTGCGACGAAAGCGCCCACGCTGCGATCGTCCAGGTCCACGGTGCGCCTGCCTGACGCGGTCTTCGTCGGATTCTCCACCACCTGCCCCTTTGCCTGCACCCGGTTGTTCCGAACGGAGATGGTCCGTTTGATGAGGTCGACGTCGGTCCAACGGAGCCCGAGCAGTTCGCCGCGTCGCAAGCCCGTGAACATGGCCACCTCAAACAACGCCCCGAGGCGGTGCTTCGCTGCTTCGTCCAGGAACACCCCGACCTCGGCCGGTTCCCAGGCATGGACCTCGCCCGAGTCGACGGTTGGCAGCTCCAGCTCAGTCGCCGGGTTGTGGTCGATCCGGTTTGAACGGGCGGCGGCGCGAAGCGAACCCTGGAGGACGGCGGCAACGCGGCGCACCGTTGTTGCACCGCGCCCGGCTGCAGTCAGAGATCCCAAGAATTCGTTGATGTGGAACCGGCGGATGTCAGTGAGTGCCATCGCGCCGAGTGGGGATGGCTTGATGTCGTTGTCGATGTAGCGGCGATAGTTATCTACGGTCGTTTGGCGAAGGCCCTGCCCAGTTGCCGCGCGCCGGGGGAGCCACGCGTCCAGATAGGTCGCCAGCGTTTCCCTGGTGGGCGCGATGTACGTTCCCCGGTCGACCTTGCTGGCGACGTCGTTGCGGGCCTCTCGTGCCGCCTTCTGGGTTGAGAATCCGGTCTTGCGGTACTGGATGCGCTTCCGGGTGATTGGATCGATCCCGCCGGCAACGTAGTAGCCCCACGAACCATGCTTCGGGTTCTCCAGTTTGGGGCAACTCGCCCCGTACTGCTTCCCGTTTTCGTCCCGGCATGCACAGCGCCGGAACACGTGTTTGCTCATTTCTGCTGCCTTCCTACTTCACGTCGTTGTTGGGATCGTCGTTCGAGTCCGGGTCCGCGACGGCCCGGTACTTCAGGCGTTCGAGTTGCTCCGGGCTTAGCGGGGCACCTCCCTGCATTTCGCGAATCGCATCTTCGATCGTTTCCGTTCGGCTTGCCGGAGCAGTAGAATTCGTCCCCTGGCCTTGTTCGTCGTCCTCGTCGCCATCTAACTCATCGCCCCCAAATCCGTCGCGCCAGTTCGGATCGGAAATTACTTGGTGTCTGAGCCGTTCGAGGGTATCCTCGCTTAGCGCTACACCGTCCGGCCACGCGTGGAGTTCCTCTTCGAGGGTGGGCGGCACCTTCCGGGGTTGGGTAGCTCCGGAGAGGTGGCGTGGAGCGTCGCCGACGGTTGCTGTTCGCCTCGACCAAGCCTTGAACTCCTCGGCTACAGCCTCGACTTCATCATCGCTCCAGACTTCTGCGCCGTCAGAGCTTGCAGTCTCGGGATCGGCAAATGTTGGAGCCGATAGATCGCGCCCAGTGTCGTCGAGATTCCGCAGTCGATTGATGATTGGATCTTGCGTCTCAAGCGCCATTCCAAGATCGGACACGGCGCGAATTATCTTGGACTTGCTGGCGGCTAGCTGCTCACCTATCTCGACGAAGAACTGGCGCGTGGTCGGTTGTTCAATTCCGCTGGTCATTCCCTGCAGTTCGGCGGGTGAAAGTCTAAGGTCCGGCGTTATGTCCACTTTCCATGTGCCGCCAGCACGGTAGAGATCTCTGAAGGTGCAACTCAGCACCTTGCAGAGGGCTACCATCTCGGCGGCGATGAACGAACGTTTGCCCGTTTCCGCTGCTGAGACAACTTGGGCTGACCAAGCCTTCCCCAGAATCAGTCCCAACCGCTGGCCGAAGTCGGTTTGCGACTCTTGGCCTCGCAAACGGCGGACGTTCTCGCCGATCACTTGCTCAAGGCTTCGGGTGGAATTCATACGTCTACTCTTTCGATCTCGCCATGCTCACGATCGGGCGTGCGGCGGTTGAATCAAGCTCAGGATTGAACTTGAAGATAGTTCTACGTAAAGCTTGACACAGTGATCGTAACGATGCAATTATAAAGATGGGCATTGAAAATGGTCAAGTATCAATTTTCACATTGAATTGAGGAGTTGCCTTGGACGAAACGTTGAAGTCTACTGAAGCACCCGTCGAACGACTTGTAAGCGTCGAGGAGGTCGCTGAGCGTTTAGGAATCAAGGTTCACACCTTGTATCTCTGGCGAACAAAGGGGAAGGGACCGCGCGCTGTGCGTGTTGGTAAATACTTGCGCTATCGCTGGATGGACGTCTTGGCCTGGGAAGAATCCCAAATGGATTTGAGCGTGGCGTGATGGAGCCCGGAGCTGTGGCTTATGCGCCAGAGATCGAAACGCTCCTGTCGAGGGCTACCCTGACTGCGCCGGAACTCGCCAAGGTTCTTGGCGTGGGGCGCCGCCAAATGTACGAGGCGCTAAATCGTGGGGACATCCCGCACATTCAGCTCGGCCGACGAATTCTTGTGTCGACCCGAGTCGTCCGACGGCTCCTGGAAACAGGGTCCGTCACCGAGTCGCCCGAAGCCATGGCTTCGGTTTAGTGAAAAAAGAAACGGCTTGGGTGTCCGCCAAGATCAACCCAAGCCATCAACCATCAAATGGAGAAATACTGATGTCTAAGAATAGGGTCACCGTCAAGCGGTTGGCAAGCAAAAGTTTTATCGAGGATGTCGAGGAAAGTCGGCAGTCCGGTACCCCAACCTTCTTGGGGCCGAAGGCGTACTCCGAGTCCGGACGGCTTGGCATTTTTGCCACGTTCACGAAGGATTCGGGTGTCGTGTGGAACGTTGACCATTCGGTCGACGCTACGTTCTCTTCCGAGGAGATTCTCTCTTTCCTCGGCGCCGTGGCCGCAATGGATGTCGATGCCATCGGCGGTGCGCGATGACGACTTATTTTGTGCCAATGAACGATTCTCCCGCCCGGCTCATGGCTGACCTCAAGGCGGCGAACCATGTCATGGACTGCGTTTCCGGGAGCTCGCTGGCCGAATCTGTCGAAGTTCAGGCATCCGTCATGCCTCATGTTGGATTCATGCCGCCGCGTGACCCAAACAAGTCGCCGCTGTGGCGGGGGCCGCGACTTCGGACCGGTACCGATCGGCACGTGTGGGCGGATCTCGTTTGGACACCTGAGACAGGCATTCGCTTTCGGCAGGATCAGGACCCTACGAACCACCCGGATCATAGCTCGGAAGAATACCTGCAGTGGATGGACCGGCTCGAAGACCTCCTGGACGAGGCGGAACGCGGTGCCGCGCAGTGCACCGTTCCCGGCTGTGTGGAGGACGGTCCAGATCACACAGCGGAGTCCATGCACGCGTCCGAGGTCGAGTGGCTGTGTGCCGACGACGGCGCCTTTGGTGGGCTCTTGAGCATGAACTACACCCTCGAGGGTGGGCAGGACGGAGCATACCTCGAGTTCACGCAGGACACTTTTGCGGGCAGCCTCGACGACTTGGCCGCATTCGCGGATGCTCTTGCCGATGTCGCAGCGCAGTTGAAGGCGAAAGCTCAGCGCTCGCCGTTCTCAACTCACAGGGCCTAGCCCGTTCACGCCGGCCACCACGGCGAGCTGCAGCACCAAACATCGGAGCCGTTCCCAGGAGCGGCAGCAAGAAGGCACCGTTGACCGAGATAGTTCTCAGCATCCATTTTGAGAAGTTCCGATTCAGTAACTCAAGGAGGTACGACACCATCGAGCTCGAACGGCAGCACGCATGGCAGCTTGGCGAACTGCCATATGGGACAACCGTCAGGCTCGACGTCGGGGGACTGCCACCGATCCCCGACAACCTCGGATGGCACAGGTATGGACTGGAATACATCGTCGACGCAACCGACGTGACCACCGCCCTGCAATGGTGCAGCATGCTCGATCAGCACCTGGACGCCATCGCCGGCCACGCAATCGAATCCTGGGGTGCATAGTGGCCCGGACGTTTGCACAGGTGCGACTCGACATGTGGGCTGACCCCGATGTTCGGAAACTCCAGGAACGTGAGCAGCGGCTCTATCTGCTGTTGCTCACTCATGACCTGACGTTCGCAGGCGTGGCAGATTGGCGCCCTGCACGCCTCGCCGGGTTCGCGGCGGACAGTACGGCGGAATCCATCCGCGAAGCCGCCCACGGGCTTGCCAGGGCGTCGTTCGTCGTCATCGATGAGGGCACGGAAGAGATCATGCTCCGTTCGTTCCTTCGCCATGACGGGCTGCTCCGCCAACCAAAGATATCCGTCTCGATGGCCAATGCCTACGCCGCGACCTCATCGGCGACGATTCGCGGTGTGCTGGTTCACGAGCTGCTCCGGCTCAGCGTGGAGTATCCCGAATGGGTGGCCTGGACCTTGCCGCAGGTACAGAAGATCCTTGGCCACGACGCCATCGACCCGAAGACTTTGCCCGTGCCGGATGGCCCCGGTTTAGAGGACGGTTTACCCATAGGTTTAGGGTCAGCTTTACCCATAGGTTTACCCATAGGTTTAGGGGTCCACTTACCAAGTGCCAAGGGGTCCACTAAGGGGTTGCCTACTCCTGCTCCTACTCCTGATCCAAACAACCTACTCCATTCCGAAAACCAAGCCCCCGACGAAATCGAACCGAAGCGGCCTTCAGGAGCCATATCCAAGTCGAAGCCTGCCGGCTCCGACGCGGTAGATATTCGACCAGATGTCCAAGCCGTGATCGACTGCATGTCCGAGTGCCTGACGGCCAACGATGTCCGATTCAAAGTCGGGAAAGGCTGGCATGAATCCGCCCGGCTATTGATCGATCGGGACAAATACACTGTGCAACAGATCACCTGGCTAATTCGATGGGCAACCGCCGACAGTTTCTGGAAAGCCAACATCCTGTCGCTGCCAAAGTTCCGGGCACAGTTCGAACAGCTCAAGATCAAATCGAAGTCGCAGTACGAAGCGGGGAAGCCGGAAACCTACGTGCCGTCATACTGGGCGGCGGTTGACGCCATTGGGTGACGAACAACTTCCAGGGCCACCCCAGGACGTCGAGGCGGAAAGGGCCGTACTTGGTGGCATGATGCTCTCCAAGAACGCGATCACGGATGCGTCCGAGATCCTCCACGGCAGCGACTTCTACCGTCCCGTCCATGAGTCCATCTTCACGGCCATCATGCACCTGTACGTGACAAACCAGCCAGCCGACCAAATCACCGTCTCCAGCGAGCTGCAGCGCCGCAACGAACTCGACAATGTCGGCGGCGCCGCATACATCCACCAACTGGCCGGCGCCACTCCAGCCGTCGCATCAGTCCCGTTTTATGCCGACATCGTCAAGAAGAAATCCACGCTGCGCCAGCTCGGTGCGGCCGGCAGGAAAATCACACAACTGGCCGGCACTGGAGGGAGCCCGACCGACGCTGTACAGCAAGCACGCGCCCTGGTCGATTCCTGCACCGACCTCGGCGAAGGCGGCATCCTCTCGATGGCAGAAACCATCGACGCAACCCTCACCCGACTCACCGAAAAGGCCAGGTTTGTCCCCACGCCGTGGGACGCGCTCAACCAGATCATGAGCGGGTGGCGTCCCGGCGCCCAACACGTCATCGGTGCACGGCCGGGCGTCGGCAAAACACTCGTCGGGCTGCAAGCCGCTCTGGCGCTCGCCGACAATGGCAACGTCCTGTTCACGTCCATGGAGATGTCCCGTGACGAACTGCAGGGACGCGCGATCGCCCAGCTTGCTGAGATTCCCACCGGAAATATTGACCGGCGGTCCCTCACGGATTCGCAGTGGCAGAATATCGCAGATGCCCGCCAACGGCTGTTGAAGACGCTTTACATCGACGACCGGGCAAACCAGACCCCCACCACGATCCGATCTGCAGCCCGCACCGTTGCCAGGGCGGGCAAGCTCTCAGGCATCGTCGTCGACTACATCCAGCTCATGACCGACGCGAGCGGGATCAAACGAAACCGACAAGAGCAGGTGTCGGACTTCTCACGGCAGCTGAAGCTCCTGGCCAAGGATCTCGACGTCCCCGTCATCACCCTGTCCCAGCTCAACCGGCAGTCCGAAGCCCGGAACGACAAGCGCCCCCTGATCTCGGACATGCGCGACTCGGGGGCAGTGGAGCAAGATGCTGACATCGTCCTTCTGCTTCACCGCGACATGGAAAAGAGCCCCGGCTTGATTTCCATAGCCGTTGCCAAAAACCGGCATGGCCTGACAGGTGGAACGGAATTGAAGTTCGATGGCGCATACTCACGAGTCCTGGACCGCCCACGAACGGCGTACTCGGCCTACGGGTCAACCGACCGGAGGGACCTGAATTGAAGTCGAGTGACAACTGCCCAGACCGGCAACGCGCCCTGATCCCTGACGCGCTGATGGCGGGCATTATCCGCCAAACGGTCATCGACGCGCTCCCGAAGGCTTGGCGGACACTGCCCAGCGGACGATATGCAGCGGATGTCATCGCCACTGCATCGATGCTCCGAATCAGTCAGGCCAGGCAAGCTGCGAGCGCGTCAGACCTTATGGATGCGCCATGACATGCCCGAACCTCATGAACGGTCCACGACGGCAAGCAATCGGTTCGCAACCGTGGCGCGCGACGAGGCAGGGTGGTGGAACTGGTTTATCAAGCTGAGCGTCCGCTGCTGGGTGCTCACGTCTCCGGTGTGGCGGCGCAGTGGATCAGTGTCCGGTTGCCGTCGGAGGCTGTTGATGACACTTGCAGGAATTTCCAGGCCAATGGGAAGCCGGAGCTGGCCCTTGAGCTGCGGCAGACCATGGCCGGAATTAGGGCGGCGGCTGCCGTTTACATCGAGCGCCGGAACGCTACGACTTCCGCCAGCGGTAGTGCGGAACTTCCGCCTCGGCCTGTAACGAAAGACTCAAATCATGAATATCTGTCGGTAGCAGACGCCGCAATCCGTTTGGGATTGTCTGAGCGCAGGGTCCGTCAGATTTTGAGCGCCGGCAGGATGCCCGGATATCGCCAGGCACGGCAGTGGGTGATCGATCCCCAAGCCTTGGAAGACTACAAGATGGGTAGGACGAATTGAACCGTTCAATGAAGAAAATACGGGTGGCATTCGTTGTGAATGCCGCCCGCGTGGGGGCCTGAGATGGGTTTGCTTCCTCCGCTGCTTGTTGAGATCACCGCCCGCGCCGACCAAGTGTTTGCCACGTTCCACAAGGTCAATGCCGAAGCGGACGCGATGGCGAAGAAGACCAGCACGGCCGCTGACCGGTCGGCTGCGTCGTGGCATCGCATGCAGGGCGCGTCGAAGGCGATGGCCATTGGCACCGCCGCGTCTGCCCTCATCGTCGGCACCGCGTCCATTGAGGCTGCGACCAAGTTTGAGAAGTCCACGACACTCCTTGTCACCGCTGGCGGGGAGTCGAAAACGGCCATCGGCGCGGTCCGTGACGGGATCCTCGCCATCGCATCCTCCACCGGCACCAGCACCGCCCAACTCTCCGAGGGCATGTACGTCATGGAGAAGGCCGGTTACCGGGGCGCCGACGGTCTGAAGGTGTTGAAGGCTGCCGCGCAGGGTGCGAAGGCCGAAAACGTGGATCTGGCGACGATGACGCAGGCCGTGTCCGACGTCATGATCGACTACCACAAGAAGGCCGGCGACGCGGTCAGTGTCACCAACTCCATGGTGACCGCGTCCGGTTTGGCGAAGACGACGATGCAGGACTTTGCCGGGTCCATGGCGTCCATCATCCCGATCGGCTCATCCATGGGCCTGTCATTCGCCCAGCTTGGCGGTGCCATTGCGACGATGACCCAGCATGGCGAGTCCGCACAGCAGTCGACCCAGAACCTCGCCAACCTGGTGCAGAACCTGTCCAAACCTTCCAGCATCGCATCGTCCGCGATGAACCAGTTGGGCATCAACGTCACCGACCTGACCAAGAACCTGGGCACGCGCGGTCTGACCGGGACGATGAAGATCGTCACCGACGCGATCACCAACCACATGGGCCCTGCCGGTCTGGTGGTGCAGGACATCATGAAGAAGTCCGCGAACGCCACGCAAGACTTGACGGCGATGATGGGGAAGATGCCGCCCGAACTGGCGAAAGCATCCCAAGCGTTCATGGACGGGACGATCTCCCAGAAGGAATACCAGAAAACTTTCAAGGGCATGGGCGCCGAAGGGTCCGCCATGGGGAAGCAGTTCCTGACCCTCGCCCAAACGACCAAGGGTTACAACGACCAGATCAAGGGCGGCACACCCCAGTTCCAAACCTACAACGCGATGCTGTCGAAAATGACTGGCGGCATCACGGGCCTGAAAACGTCCCTCATGCTGACCGGCGAGAACACGGCATCCTTCAACAAGAACGTGGCCGAGATCGGCAAGTCTGCCAAGAAGTCCGGTTCTGACATTGCCACATGGGGCGATACATCCTCCACCACGGCGGTCAAGCTCGACCAGGTCAAAGAGACCGTCGGCGTGCTCGGCATCAAGATCGGTGGCATACTCCTGCCAATCGTCAAGAACGCTGCTGACGTGTTTTTGGGCTTTGTGAAGTATCTGAGTCAGAACAAGGGCGTTGCGCTTGGGCTGGGCATTGCGCTCGGCACACTCGCCGTCGGACTATCCTCCATCTACGTGGTGACCAAACTGGTCAAGGTCGCGCAGGAAGGCTGGGCCATCGCCACAAAGCTGGCGGCTGGTGCCCAATGGCTGCTGAACGCCGCGCTGACGGCGAACCCCATCGGTCTTGTTGTCCTGGCAATCGCTGCGCTTGTGGGCGGGTTCATCCTCGCCTACAACAAAATCGGATGGTTCAAGGACGGCGTCAACGCGGCGTTCAAGTTCGTCAAGGACGTCATCGGCAACGTCGGCAACTGGTTCACCGGAACTTTGGTGCCCATGTGGAACACGGCCGTTGCGTCGGTGGGGAAGTTCTTCGGCGACGTCGGACACACCATTGGCGACATCATGGGCGGCATCTCCACCGTGATCGGCAACGTGGTCGGTTTCATTGGCAAGCACTGGAAGCTGCTACTCGCACTGGTGCTGGGTCCGCTCGGCCTGATCATCGACTTCATCGCCACCAACTGGACCTCGATCACAAAAACGTTCTCCGCTGTTTGGAAGGCCGTCACTACGGTCACGTCGGCGGCATGGAAGGGCATCAGCGACGTCATCGGCGGCGCTTACAACTGGATCAAGAACAACGTGATCAACCTTTTCAAGCTCGAAATCAAGGGCTGGGGCGCGGTCTTCACGTGGTTGTGGAAGGACATTGTCTCCCCCGTGTTTTCGGGGATCAGGGATGTCATGTCCACGGCATGGAACTGGGTCAAGGCGAACGTCATTGACCGGTTCGTGCTTGGCCTGCAGGTCTGGGGCGACCGGTTCACCTGGTTGTGGAAGAACATTGTGGTGCCCGTGTTTGATGGCATCCGCAACGTGATGAACACCGGTTGGCAGTGGATCGACCACAACGTGTTTACCCCGTTCAAGACAGGCATCTCCGCCATCGGCACTGCCTTCGACGCGACCCAGAAGTTCATTGGCACAGCGTGGGACAAGATCAAGGATGCCGCAGCAAAGCCCGTCCACTGGATTGTGGATACGATCTACACCGGGGGAATCAAAAAGGTTTGGGACGGCATCGCCACGGCAGTCGGGATTGATCTTCATTTGCCCGATGCGCCCAAGTTCGCCAACGGCGGTGTTGCCGGGTTCGCCGGCGGCGGTGTTGGGGGCATCAACCCCGGCTACCGTCCGGGCCATGACTCCATCCCGGCCATGACGTCTCCCGGTGAGGCGTGGATGGTGCCTGAGTGGACCAAGGCTGTGGGTGCGGACAACGTACACCGCTGGAACCGTCTCGCCCGCCACGGCGGCCCTGGAGCCGTTCGCAAGGATATGGGTTTCGCCGAGGGTGGCATCGCTCACTTCACTGGAGGCGGTGTCGCCGGGTTGCTGGGCGGCATCGGTTCCGCGATCGGTGGAGCCGTAAACAACGTCTCCAGCTTTGTGAGCGGCGCGTTCAAGGACGTTGCCGGGTTCCTGTCTGATCCGCTCGGGTCGATCATGAAGCTGATCATGGGACCGGTCAAAGCCCTGGCGAAGTCGGCTCCAGGCGGCGACCTTGGCAAGCTGGCCATGCAACTGCCCATCGACGTCGTCACCGGGTTGGGTGCGAAGGTCAAGGAGCTGTTGGGCGGTTCTGCCGGAACCAAGACGCCCGGCGGTTCTGGCGGTGGCACTCCCGGGAACTCCAGCATCGGCGGAACTGCTCAATGGTCTTCGATGGTCCTGAAGGCGCTGTTCATGATGGGGCAGCCTGACAGCCTGCTCACGACGACGCTGCGCCGCATGAACCAGGAGTCTGGCGGCAACGCAAACGCCATCAACCTGACCGACTCCAACGCGGCGGCGGGCATCCCGTCCAAGGGCCTCATGCAGGTCATCGATCCAACGTTCGCCGCGTACGCCATGCCCGGGTACAGCTCGAACATTTACGACCCCATGTCGAACATTCTCGCGTCCATGCACTACGCGATCAGCCGTTACGGTTCACTGGCCGGCGCATACAACCGGCCGGGCGGTTACGCGCTCGGGGGTGTGGTCCCGGTCTTTGATCAGGGCGGCATGGTTCCCCCGGGGAAGTCGATGATCGACAACCAGACCGGGGCGTGGGAACGCCTGTCCAACACCACCGATGGCGGCGGCGGGCAGACGATCAACAACTACAACTACGTCACGACGCACACGAACGCGACGGGGCCACAAATCGCGGGCGCCATCGGCTGGGCACTCGCACGACAAAGCTAGACAAACGGGGCGGCACCCTTCACCGGGTGCCGCCCCCCGAACTGGAATCAGGCGGCTGTGGAACAAACCACATTTCCTATTCAGAGCACGACCTTTACCGAATTGCTGGAGCTGTGCCAGACACGCCTCGGCATGACGGCGAGCGCCGCCAGAGCCCACATCCTGGGACTGCTTGCAGCGGCCAATGTGGAGCATGCCTGGACGGTAAAAGATCCGGGCACTAACGCAGCTCTCGCGCTCGCAGCCGGTAACTACCGCCGGCTTCCAAACTTGATCTAGAGATTAGACGGCCTAATTAGCTTTTGCTTTCAGACGGTGGAAAGATTTGAAGATGGTTCCCAATGAAAGCGCAAGCCCAACAGGAAACAGCACCGCAGGTCCTCCAGTTGTTTATACGGTCGTGGAGGTTGCCCGCATCCTGCGCATCGACCCCGAAACGGTCAGGCGCAATGCCCACCGCGGATACTGGCCATGCCGAAAATTTGGCCCGAAGACAATTCGCTTCACTTGCGGCGACTTGTCCGAGATTCTTGAACTCGTCAAGCCTGCCCCACCGGCTCCACCAGTGGAACGCCGCATAGGCACATCGTCACGTCGCAGAAAGGCCGGGACGCAATGAGCACCGATAATGCAGGACCAGGGAGCATAACCCCGGAACCGTTGGGGTCCGTGCAGGTCTATACGCCGCAAGAAGTCGCGACACTCCTGCACACGTCCGACCGGTGGATTAGAGACAACATCCGTTCCGGCAAATTCCCCCACCTCCGCGTCGGCAAAGGACGCATCATCATCACAGCGGCGCAACTCGATGAGATCGTGGCCCTTTGTACCCGCGCACCATCCCCGCCAGCGACAGAGCGCCGGATTGGTACCGTGGCGGACAGGCGGCGAGCGCGCGGCAGGTGACGCGGGTGGACGAGTCTTTCTTGTCCAACCATTGGGAGAGGAAGCGCCCCAACCATCCGGGATTTCCGGATGGTTGGGGCGCTTTTTTGTGTCTACTTCCCGGGGATCTGATACTCCCAGCCGGCATCCACACCCATGATCTTGTACACCAGCGTGCCCCGCGTGGATGGCACGTCAATGACAAACGCGCCCGTGGACTTGTCCCCCGGCAGAATGCTGTTCTCAATCTGATCCTTGCCCGGCAGGCACGCCAACGCGGCCGACGTCGCAGTCCCGGCGCCCGAAGTGTTCCCATCCGGAGTGACCAGCGTCCACCCATAATCGGCAGCGAACCCCGACGCCAGGGCCGGATTGGTCTTCGCCGCCGTGCCCGTCACCACCGTCTCCACTATCTCGATAAAGTGGCCATTCTCCGGTTTCGTCGCACCCGGACCCGTGCATTGCGGGTCCACAATGATCTTGTCCACCGTGAACTTGACCATCATGTTGCCGTTGTTCGTATCCGTGAGCCCCGCAGGTTCGCCCACGGCCTTGATGTGGTTGCCGCGCACGGACAATGTCGGCGGCGCAACGGTGGGCGGCGCGGTCGTCGGCGCTGGCGTGGTTGCCACCAGGGCAGGCTGGGCCGTTGCCGTCCTGCTGGCGACTGGCTGGCTGGTTGTCGCGGCGGCACCGCCGCACCCGGCCAGTACTATGACGGAGGCGATGAAGATGGGTATGACCGGTGACCGATTCACGGGTTAGTCACCGCCAGCCAATAGGCGGATCTTCTGCGTCGCGAACTCTTCTTCAGTCAGAAGTCCACGGTCCATCAACGACGCGAGCTTCTCGAGTTGCGATGCCACGTCGATGCCAGATGCCGGGGCGCCGGCGGGTGATTGGTGGGCGTTGGTGATGTTCTCACGGGCCAGGTTCACGAGTTGCTGGAACTGGGTGTCGGCCTTGGCGCTGAAGGTGACGACGTTATCCGCCTCAATGGCGTTGTTGCCCTTGCCCCTGTCAGCCCAGTAGCTCAGCCTGTTGTTGTTCTGGTTGGACGCTGAATTTACGACGACCATGCGCGTGACGGCGTGCTTCTTCATCTCCACCGACGTCAGATTCTTATAGTCGAACCCGGTGCATTTGCCACCGAACGTTTGTCCAGTCTGGAATCCCCACTTCAGGATGTACAGCCGCCGGTCGGTCAACACGATGGCTTGGCCGAAGTCGCCCTGCAGCTTGCCCACAATGCGCTCGCCGTCAGGTAGATTCTCGGCGAGGATGGACTCTCCGCGCTTGTCGAGATCGACGATCAGAGGATTGCCTTCTGACAACCCGGAAGTCGGCCGATTACCCCCGAATTGAGGTTGTATTTCAGGGCTGGCCGCCTTACCGGATGATGCCGTTGCTGTGACTGCCTGTGTAGGGGCCATGAGTTCGGCATAGGACAGGCCCCCCGCCTCCATGGCCTTGATCTCCTTGGACTCACGGAGACTGCGCTTCCACGAAGACTTGTTCGCGGCAGGGTGATCGTTGACCCAGGGTGCTGTGGCTGTTGGGACCGTTGGCGGTGGCGGGGGAGTCGCGGCGGGGCGGGTCTGTTCCGTCCATTGGTTGCCGTCCCACCACCGCTCTGTCATAGAGCCGCTTGATTCCGGATACCAGCCTGCTGGGATGCTCATTGCCCTACCACCTTGGAATTAGACCCGGCGTCTATGACGGGTTGTGTGCTGATCGTACCGCCGCGCACCGACAACGAAGCTTTGACCGGCCCGCCGCAACCTTGACTGGCCCGCAAGCCAAACCGTGACCGCGTTCCCTGCCGGATCCGCACAAGTCAAAGACCGTGTGCATGGCCGAGTGGTAACCCATTGTCCGAAGGCGTGCCCGGGGGTATGGTCGGGAATGTTGGGGTTTTGGACCAGGGAATCATACGCACCGTTGCTGACCTCGGAGAACTCACCTCGACACGGCGGCCCCGCCCACCACCTCCGGCGGTGGCCGCCGTCCCTAGGTCAAATGTTGACGAAGACGAGAATAACGACGGCGACCGTGGCCAATGCCAGCAGAATCAAAGCCCTCATGGTCCGCAAGGAGGACCATCCACCGTATCGGTTCGGACCGGATTGCTTGCCGCTGTATTTCTTCATGCCAGCACTCTTCCCAACGCCACAAAATTGAGTGTGCCCCCACCCGTCGGAGTGGGTGAGGGCACGGCGTCCGGAATGTCAAAGGGGTCCGGATGCCTGGTGTGTGCCGCACCAATGGGGTTAGGCGCGACACACGCTGCACGGCACACCAATGGGGGTAGACACGCCATGCAGGATTTGGTGATGAAAGGATCCGTCAACGGAATCACCACCAAAAAGAACATACCCCCGTCAGGCAGTCGCCCATGTCACATTTAAGAATGTGATGTCACATACCGCCGGGTAACAAAAGTCCAATCAAAAGCCAAAGCTATGTCCCTCAAACTACCCACGAGTACAGTCAAAAATGTTGGCCCACTCGACCCGAGCACGGACGCACTACGTCGCCGTTGGGGGCGCCTCGGAGAGTGACCAACAAGCAAGAAGCCGCCCCACGCTGTCGAGCGGGGCGGCTTCAGGTTTGCCCTCCCAAATTGGGGGACTGGGAGGACGGGATAGACGCTACCTGAGAACCAGTTAGGCAAACAACAGGCCAAACCTGGGACGGCAATTCGTCGGAAACCGCCCCTTCCGTCGCAAGGTACATATGGCTGAGCGCTTCGCTAGAACCAATTCGTGTGTGCATCTGTGAGTGCACACTGCCGGAATTCCCAGTATTCTGTGGGGCACTCCCGGCCCCGAATCCGCCGCCGAATTGCCGTGACGGAGCGGCCCGAACATCGGCGGAATCTAGGGGATACGGTGGCCCCATTACTGGGGGTCAAGGGGTCGCAGGTTCAAATCCTGTCAGCCCGACCAGACTAATGAGGCAGTGTCCGCAAGGACACTGCCTCATCTGTTTAAGATGCTTCCATGGAGCCTAGCTCCGCACCTTGCGTGCCGCACCGGAGAGCTGCCCTGCGTCCAGGGCAAACAAGTCCCGGGAACCGGCGGTGGCCGCGCCCAGCAGGCTGGCACACTGGGGCAGCAGCTGTTCGGCGTAAAAGCGCGCCAGCACCAACTGGCTTTCGGCAAGCCCGGCGTCGCCCGTGGCCGGCGCCGCCAGGGCAGCGCGGGCCAGCATCCAGGCCCCCGTGCACAGGCCCCACATGCGCAGGTACGGCGTGGAACCGGACAGGGCCGCGTTGGGGTCGCCAGGGCCGGTGCGCACCATCCAGCGGGTGGCCTCCTCGAGGGCGTCGAACTGCCTGCCCAGTTCCACCCGGATGGGGTCAAACTCGGTGCCGGCGTCCGCCAGCTGCGGTTCAATCTCGCGCATGGTGCCCAGGAACTCCAGCATTGACGAGCCGCCGCGCACGCCCAGCTTCCGGCCCACCAGGTCGGCGGCCTGGATGCCGTTGGTGCCCTCGTAAATTGCGGCGATGCGGATGTCGCGCAGGTGCTGGGCTGCCCCGGTTTCCTCTATAAAGCCCATCCCGCCGTGGATCTGGAGTGCCAGCGAAGTCAGCTCATTGCCCAAGTCGGTGCCGAACGACTTGCAGATGGGGGTGAGTATGCCCACGATCTCGTCGGCGCGGCTTCGAACGGCCGGGTCCGGGTGATGGGTGCTGATGTCCACATAGCTGGCGTCGAGCAGCATGAGGTAGCGCATGGCAGCCACATGGGCGCGCTGGGTCATGAGCATCCGGCGAACGTCGGGGAAATCGATAATGGGGGAGCTGGCGCCGGAAGCACCGGCGGCCAGTCCCTGCCGGCGCTCCTGCGCGTAGGCGAGGGACTGCTGGTAGGCCCGTTCGGCCACGGCCAGGCCCTGCACCCCCACACCCAGCCGGGCGCTGTTCATCATGACAAACATGATGCGCATGCCGTTGTTCTCCTCCCCGATGAGGTAGCCGGTGGCATTTTCGTAGGAAAGCACGCAGGTGGGGGAGGCATGGATGCCCATCTTGTGTTCCAGCGAGACGGTCTCCACCGCGTTTCGCGCGCCCAGGGAGCCGTCGTCGTTGACCAGGAACTTGGGCACGATGAAGCAGGAGATGCCGCGGGTGCCCTCCGGGGCGCCGGGCGTGCGGGCCAGCACCAGGTGCACAATTTGTTCAGCCATGTCGTGGTCGCCGTAGGTGATGAAAATCTTCTGGCCCGTAATGGCATAGCTGCCGTCCCCCTGCCGGACTGCGCGCGTGGTGAGGGCGCCGACGTCGGACCCGGCCTGGGGCTCGGTGAGATTCATGGTGCCGGTCCACTCGCCCGTGACCATCTTGGGCAGGTAGCGTTCCTTGAGTGCGTCGTCGCCATAGTGGAGCAGGGCCTCGATGGCGCCCTGGGTGAGCAGGGGGCACAGCGAGAACGCCATGTTGGCGCTGGTGATGAGCTCCTGGATCACCAGCCCCACCGTGCGCGGGAACCCTCCTCCGCCGTATTCCTCAGGCAGCGGAACCGAGCCCCAGCCTGCCTCCACGTACTGGTGGTACACCTCCTTGAAGCCGTCGGGTGTGAGCACCGTGCCATCGGGCTGGAGCCGGGAACCCTGCGTGTCGCCCGTGCGGTTCGTCGGCGCCACGGCCGCGGCCATGAAGTCACCGCACTGCTCAAGAAGTTCGACGACGGTGTCAAGGTCGGCGTGTTCAAATCCGGGCAGTTTCGCGATGTCCGGGTACCCGACAACGTGCTCCAGGGCGAAGGAAATGTCGGCAAGGGGAGGCTGGTATTGGTCCATAATTGTCAGCGTACCCCGGGGCGGAGCTGCGGGACAGGATTTTGTTACTTGCCGGTAATGTTTCCCGGATCACAGCGTGAAACGGGGGCCAATGGCGGAGCCTTAGTGAAAGTTTGCGTTGGCATACAGCAGCAGTGCCACCATGAAGGCATAGAAGATTCCCGTGCACAATCCAATGATGGCCAGGACGCGGCTGGCCGTGGAATGCACCGGCTTGTGGGTGACTAGGCCGACAATGCAGAAGACGATGGCCGTGCCGGTCAGGACGTAACCGGCATTGGGAATGACGGACAAGGGGAGCGCGGCCGCTGCGGCGATGAAACCGACCATGGCGAACGGATTTGGCTTCCGCGCCTGGCGGGGGAGACCGTAATGCGGCACGCCGGACCACGCGCGGCCGTCCCACCAGCGAAAAAAGCGGGGATCGTGTGCATCCGGGTACCATCCAGGCGCGGGGCCGGCTGGATTCCACGGGGGCGGTTGCGTCAAAGGGCTGCTCCTAGCCGGATTCATGATTGGCCGGTTTGATGAATTGCTTCAGCGACGAGTATTACACGCCGTGTGGTCAGTGCGCCTCCGCCGCCAGCAGTTCCTCCCAGGTCTTGACGCCGGTGGCGTGGTCCGGCGTGAGGATTGCCCCGGCCCGGACGGCGGCGGCTGCCTTTCCCGGCATGCGAAATGGCACAAAGAGGCGGTGCCGGTGCATGGCTGCCAGGTATCCGCGGACCAGCTCGTCGGTGAGGTACGCTATGGGGCCGCCCATTTCCTCAACCAACCCGGCCGGCTCGCCGAGAGCCAGTTCCACGAGCCTGGCTGCCACTTCGTCCACGGCGACCGGCTGGAAACGCGAGCCCGTGGGTGCCGGGATCACCGGCGACTTGGCGAGCTGCCTGGCCACCAGCAACATCGATTCCAGGAACTGGGTGGCCCGCAGGATCGAGTGGGGGACCCCGGATTCTTCCAGCACCTGTTCGGCGGCGCGCTTGGCGGCAAAGTAGCCAAAGGCCATCCGGTCCAGCCTGCCGGTCACAGGTACCCGGTCCGCGCCAACCACCGAAATGTAGACAATGTGGCGTGTTTCGGCTCGCTCTGCGGCGGCAACGAGCGTGCGCGTCATGGCTTCGTCACCCTTGGCGCTGCCGGCGCAATGGACCACGGTCCCCACTCCGGCCAGGGCCGCATCGATGCCGGCACCCGTGGTGAGATCGCCCGGAACCAGCGTGGCGCCGTCGGGCCCGGCCTTGCTGTGCGTCAGGACCCGGACAGGGGCACCCGCCTCGAGCAGCCGGGCCACCACCCGGGCACCGAGCCGCCCCGTGCCGCCCGTGACAAGAATTGGCAATGACATGGCGTTTCCTCCTCGCAGGCCTGCCGGGCCGTCAATGTTAGTGTTTACTAAGCGTAGGTTAGTATTTACTAACAGGGAAGGGGTGGCTGTGAATCCGACGCGTGAGGCAATTCTGGACGGGGCGTTGGCTGTCATGCGGGACAGGGGGCTGGCGCGCACCACCACCAAGGAGATTGCCCGCGCCAGCGGTTGCTCCGAGCCCCTGCTCTACCGCCACTTTGAGGACAAGATTGCACTCTTCCTGGCCGTGCTGGCCGAGCGGCTGCCCCCCGTTCGCGTGCTGGGGGACGGGGCCGCCAGCCTCGCCGGGCACGGCCTGCTGGAGGAAAACCTGCGCCTGGTGGTGGCCGAGCTGACCGTCTTTTACCTGACAGTGCTGCCGATCGGAATGTCCATCTTTTCCGACAACGAACTGCTGGCCCGGCACAGGGATGCCGTCGAGGCACACGGCACCGGACCGGAAATCATCAGCCGGGGAGTTGGAAAATACCTGGCTGATGAACAAGCTGCCGGGCGCATCCGTCCCGGGGCGCCGCTGGATGGCGCAGCGCTGGCGCTGACGGGGGCAGCCATGCATCAGGCATTCCTGTGGAGCTTTCACTCCAGGGCGGGTGAGCCCGGCCCGTCCCGGCAGCGCATCCGCGACGTGGCCGCGGAGGTGGTGGCCGGCGTGCTGCCGTCGCTGCTCCCCGCGGCGTGAGGGAATGGCCGCTCAGCCTTCCCCGGGCGTTTCGGCGGCAGCCTTGACGGCGGCGAGGCGCCGGTCCCAGCCGTCGGCCAGTTCCCTGAGCCATTCCGCTGAGTGGTCCAGCTCGGCCCGCCGCACGGCGTAGAGGACCTCGCGCCCCGAACGACGCGGCTCCAGCAGTCCCGCACCGGACAGCACGCGCAGGTGCCGGTCAACCGCCTGCCGTGACATGGGCAGCGACGGCGCCAGCGCCGACGCCGACGCCGCGCCCCCCCGTGCCAGCATCAGGAGCAGTTGCTGCCGGTGGGGGTCGCCCAGGGCCGCAAACACGGGTGCCGTTGAGGTGGTGTTCATGGCTGCAGCGCCCATTTCAGGGCTGCCTCCAGTTCAATCCGCCAACCTTCCGTGTTTCCTTCAAACTGCCTGCGCCGCTCTTCCGCACTGACCCCCAGCGAATCGAAGCCGCTCTCCACGACTTGCAACACCACGCCGGAACCGGCGTCCTCGATCCGGAATTCAACCAAGGTGGTGGGGACGTCGTCACCGTCCCCCAGCCAGCGGAAGGCGGCATAGCGCGGCGCATCCAAGGCAACTGTCTTGATGCGGAAGGTGCCGTGAACAGGGTGGGTGACGACGTTGATGTCACTGCCTTCATCGAAGCCGCGGTCCTCCACCGTGCCGTCGTTGATCCACCACCCGGGGCGGCGGATGAGCTCCCACACCCTATCCGCGCTGGCGTCGATGCTGATTTCGCGTGCAATCCGGTCCGTGCTCGTTTCCATGATGATCTCCCTTGACGTTGATCTGCAAACAAAGTCTTGCACCTCGCTTAAAGTAGTGCAACATTTTTGTTGCAATTGGACCGTCGCCGCCTTCGGGCCGGCGCTCGAATTGGTGCCTTGCCGGGCGTAGGCTCGGAGGCATGAGAGGACGAGCAACGATCATCGGGGCCGGCGTCGCGGGGCTGGCCACTGCCCGGGCACTGGCCCTTGAGGGTTGGGACGTGGACGTGCGGGAAAGTGCCCCGGCGCTGCCCGGCACAGGCACCGTGCTGGGCCTGTGGCCCGCCGCGCTTGAGGCCCTGGAAGCCATCGGGGCGGGCCCGGCCGTGCGTGGCAGCGGCGTGCGGGTGGAAGCAGCGGCCACCACGGGGCTGCGGACCCCTGCCGGCAAAACGCTCATCGCCACCAACGGCGGCGGCAAGCTGCTGCTGATTCGCCGCCCGCTCCTCCTGGAAATACTGGCCGACGGCGTAGACGTCACCTTTGGGGCCGAAGTGGCTGGACCGCGCGCCGTTGACGGTGCCGATGTGGTGATTGGCGCCGACGGCACCAACAGCCGCACCCGATTGGCGGTTTTTGGCGGGCAGTATGCTGCCCGGTCCCTGGGGGCTGTGGCGTGGCGCGGCACGGTTGAGGGTGCGGCCCGGAGCCACGGGGAAACGTGGGCGCCGGGAGCATTGTTCGGCATCTCGCCCGCAGGGCCCGACGCCACCAACTGGTATGCCTGCCTCAGCGCCGGCCAGCCGTTCGATCCGCCCCACCTGCAGCATCTGCGCGATGTATTTGGCTCGTGGCGGACGGGACCGGCCGAGGTGCTGAAGAGGGTCACCGAGGCCGGCATCCTCCACCACGAACTGTTGGAGGTGCCCCGGCTGCCTTCCTACTCCTGCGGCCGGGTGGTCCTGGTGGGGGACGCAGCCCATTCCATGGCCCCGTTTCTTGGACGTGGGGCCTGCGAGGCCCTGGTGGATGGGGTCGCGTTGGGCCGGAGCCTGGGTGCATCCGCTTCCGTGGCCGACGGGCTGGCCGGTTACGACCGGGCACGGCGGGCGCGGACCCAGCGCCTAGTGGGCATCTCCCGGCTGGTGGGCCGGACCGCCATGATGCCGCGGGGCTTCCGCGAGCGCAATGCCGTTTTGCAGGCAGCCGGCGCCGTCATGGGAGCGGCGGGCTCCCTGAAGCGCCGCTGACTTCCGGTGCGGCCAGGACGCCCGATGCAGGCCTTTGGCAGGCAGGGCGGTAGTGTTCTTGGTAGCCACTGCGCTTTTCTCAAAGTCAGCCGCGGTCAGGCCTGTACAGCGATTCGCCGTCTCTGTGCGGGCCGACTTACTTTAACGGTGAGTGTCACATGCTGGCGCACGTTCCGGGCTGCGCGCTGACCGGCTGCCGCGTAATCTGGAAGGGAAGCTTTCTCTTCGCTCGGCACGGGATGGGAATGAATTATGGCCACGTTCACGGACCTTCACCACGGGGCGGCGCCGGTGCTGCTGCCCAATGCCTGGGACCTTGGCTCCGCACTCGCCTTTGCCGAAGCAGGTTTCGCTGCCGTGGGGACCACCAGCTTTGGCATCGCCGCCAGCTCCGGCCGGCCCGACGGCGGCCGGTCCAGCAAGGGAGCCACCCTTGCCCTTGCCGCTGAGTTGTGCCGCCTTCCCGTGTTCATCACTGCGGACATTGAGGACGGCTATTCCGACAACCCCGCCGAAGTGGCAGGTTTTGTGGCCGAATTGGACGCCCTGGGCGTTGCCGGGATCAACCTGGAGGACAGCACTGACGGGCACTTGGTCCCGCCCGCGCCGGCGGCGTCCAAGATTGCTGCCGTCAAGCGGGGGACCCCCGCTGTCTTCATCAACGCCCGGGTGGACAACTTGTGGTTCAACGAACAGGCCACGATTGACGCCGTCCTGCTTCGTGCACGGGCTTACACCGACGCCGGGGCAGACGGAATATTTGTCCCCGGTCTTGCCGCCCCTGACGACATCAGGCGCGTCACGGCTGGGATCGGCATCCCTGTCAACGTTTTGGCGCATCCCAACCTGACGGTTGCCGAGTTGGGGGAGTTGGGGGTGCGGCGGGTGAGCTCCGGCTCGCTGCCTTACCGCGCTGCGCTGGATGCTGCCGTCAATATTGCCAACTGCCTGCGTGGGGGCAAGGCGGTTCCGGCGGCGACTCCGTACTGGGACCTGCAGGCCCGCCTGGCCCGGTTCAGCGACGGCGCCGGCGGCTGAATCCGGTTAGCTGGAACCGGCCCAGTAGCCCAGGGCTGCGGCGGCCACGCACGCCACGATCGTGCCTAGGCCGCTGGCCAGGGAGGCGACCCACCGGCGTTCGGCCAGCAGCCGGACGGTTTCGTAGCTGGCGGTGCTGAAAGTTGTGTATCCGCCCAGGAATCCTGTGCCGAGAATTAGGCTCCACTGCGTGGGGAGAACTGATGCGCCCGCCAGCGCGGTCAGCAGGCCCAGCAGCAGCGAGCCGGAGACATTGATGGCAAACGTGGCCCACGGAAAGACAGTCCTGAACCGGCTGCGGACCAGCCCGTCCACGAGAAACCGGGCCGCTGCGCCAATCCCGCCGGCAACGGAGAGCGCCACAAATACCAACGGCGTCATGCGCCGGCACTTTCCGGTGTTCCGGCCCCGGGAGCATTGACAGCGTGCGGGCGGAAAAGCGTGCCGAGCAGAATTCCGCCCCAGGTGGCCAGTGCGCCTACGAAAACTGTGCCGAGCGCCCAGCCCCAGGCCCACCACCACCCCGGGGAACCGGCGCCAGGGCCCATGCCGCCCGCGCCGATCCCCCCAAGCGCCAGCGTGCCGGCGGCCAAGGTGCTGTAGGTGGTGAAGCCGCCACAAAATCCCGTGCCCAGCAGCAGCCGCAGCGACGTCGCGCGGGCGTGGCCCGTTCGGGTCAGCCCTTCATACATGAAACCCAGCAGAAAGGCGCCGGACACGTTGGCGGCAAGCACGGCCCAGGGGAGCGGGCCGGTGCCCGCCATGAGCAGGATCAGCCCCTCCCTGGCCGCAGCGCCGGCCATGCCGCCCACGGCCACGAGTCCCAGCGACCTTGGGCGCAGGAATGCCGGCAAGGGCGCTGCCCTCATGGACGTCCGGCCGTGTGGCGGACAGCCTGCACAGGGTGCCCGTGGTGGGTTGGCACCACCAGGACAGGGCGCAGCTGGCGGCGGGCCAGCCGCGTGGCAACCGAGTGGGCAAAGACTTCGCGCAAGGTGGTCCGGGCGTCGCCGTGTGTCCCGACCACAATCATGGCGGCATCAAGGGTGTCGGCGCAGTGGGCGAGGGCGTCCGCCACGTCCCCGGCCAGCAACACGGGCCGCCAGGCGGTCCCGAGGGGACTGAGCTGGCCGGCCAGCGCGGCGGCGAGGCCGGACGGGAAGGAGGCATCGGCGTCGTCCTCAAAATCGGGGTCGAGCGGGGCAGAGTCCATGGTGCCGTCAGGCGACTCGGCAAGCGGGTACCTGCCCGGGTTCACATAGGCGCACACCAGCTCGCCGTGGAGGGCGGCCGCCAGGACTGCCCCTTCCTGTGCCACGGCGGGGGACTGGCCGGGATAGACGCCGGCCACAATCCGGACCGGGGCGGACTGCTGCGGTTCCATTTAGGCCCCCGTAGTCCCGCCGGTTCCCCGGCGGTTGCTGCGCTCCGCTTCCCGGGCCGCCTTGTCGGCTGCCCGGGCGGCATCCTTGGCCGCACGGGCCTTTTTGGCCTCGTTCTCCCGCACCAGTTTTTCCGCGGCCTTCACCTGCCGGATCTTCCGTCCCCGGCGGAGCCACAGTCGGCCCAGCACAATGACGGCCACGGCGCACAGCACGCCCACCACCATGAACGACTGGCTCCAGGCGCCGAACCAGTTGGCCCCGCCGGTGTTCCAGATGGACAGTGCGTTCCTGGCCGAGCCGGTGGTGCCATGCAGTACGCCCAGGGTCAGCAGGTTGGGGATCGCCAGCAGCACGGCCAGCACCAGGATGCCCACGCGAACCCACTTGTTCAGCTTGCGGCGGTGGGCCTGCCACGCCACCAGCACGGGCACAAAGGAAAAGGTGAAGCCGTAGAACATGCCAAGCGGAATGCTGTTGCCCAGCTGCGGGCCCACCTGGTTCTTGATGGAATTGGCCCAGGTCAGCGGAACCGTGGCGGAGGCGATGAGGTAGGCAATGAACAGCACCGCGGCGGCCGCCACGCCCAGGATGGTCCGCAGCAGCCAGACGGGCATCCGGCGCCGGCCTGCCCGGCCACCCGCGGGAGGCGGCTGCGGGGCGTTTTCCGGACTGTGTGCTCGGGATTCAGTCATGGAAGCATCATGTCATTACAGCCGTGAAGTGTGTTAGTACAAACGCCGAAATGCTCCAATTTCGGCTCGAATCCACCTTCGACTTGTCAAGAACGCCCACACACTAAAGACTGGACATGGCCAGTGGGCAGAACACCCGCAGACCGTTCCCTCTTTTGCTGTCAACTTCACATTCCACGCCCCCGCGTTGAACCCTGAAAGGTGCGCTTCCATGAGCAACATTCCCGCAGAACTGTCCTACACTGCAGAACACGAATGGGTTTCCGCCCCCAATGCCGACGGCGTGGTCCGTGTTGGCATCACCGACTTTGCGCAGGACGCCCTCGGCGATGTGGTTTACGTCCAGGTCCCTGACCTGGACACTGAAGTCAACGCCAACACTGTGGTTGGCGAAGTGGAGTCCACCAAGAGCGTCAGCGACATCTACGCGCCGCTGACAGGACGCGTCAGCGCCCGAAACGAGACCCTTGACACGGATCCGGCCTTGATCAACTCCGATCCCTACGGTGCCGGCTGGCTCGTGGAGATCACCCTTGCCGACGCTTCCAGCTACGCCTCCCTGCTCAGCGCCGCGGACTACCAGGAAAAGGTAGGCTAGAGTCCAGGCCAAAGGGCTTTGGTCACAGCTCAAGTTCAGCTGCGGCCGCTACGTTTTGACTACGCAATTGACGTCTACATGGATTTAAAAGGAGGAGTACCAATGGTTGACATGGGTAACGACGCCGGGGTGAATGAGCGGGCGGAATCCCAGGATCAGCCCGGCACTTCGGACACCACGTCCATCCAGCTGCCTCCCGTGCGGCACCTTCCCGCCTCGCGGCCTGCCCTGGCCGCCGACGAGCAAAACGCCGTGAACTCGCTGCCGGCAGGTTCAGCCCTGCTCATTGCCCACGCCGGACCCAACGCCGGCGCCCGCTTCCTGCTGGACAGCAACGTCACCACGGTGGGGCGCCACCCCGACGCCGACATCTTCCTTGATGACGTGACGGTCTCGCGCCGCCACGTGCAGTTCCTGAAGGTGGCGGTCGGTTTTGAAATCACCGACTCCGGCAGCCTGAACGGCACATACGTCAACGGGGACCGCGTGGACTCGGTGGTGCTGCGCACTGGGGATGAGGTGCAGATCGGAAAGTTCCGCCTCACGTACTACTTCAGTTCCGCAGACGCCGCCTCGAATTCCTGAGGCCGCCGGTGGGAACCATGAACCACAGCACCGGGCGCCGGCTGGTGGATGTGCAGTCCGCCGGCCGGCACCCCGGCGCGGCCGTCATCTTCAACATCGGCGAGGTCCTGGCCCAGCTCGGCGACGACTTTCCCACGGTGACGGCCTCCAAGATCCGCTTCTATGAGGAAAAGGGGCTGATCAGCCCCCAGCGCACACCTGCCGGCTACCGCCAGTTCCGTGATGCCGACGTCGAGCGCCTCCGCTTTGTCCTGGCGCTCCAGCGCGACCACTACCTTCCCCTGAAGGTGATCAGGGAGTACCTGGACGCCATCGACCAGGGCCAGACACCGCAAAACCTGCCCCCGGGCGTCTCCATCGCCCCCCGGATGGTCTCCGACGGGCTGGCCGTGGAAATGCGGGGCCGCTCCCGCCGCCTGACCCCCGACCAGCTGCGCGCCGAATGCGGGGCCAGCGCCGAGCTGCTCGAATCCATGGTCAGCTACGGGCTGGTGCACCAGTCCGGCGGCTACTTTGACGACCATTCCCTGCGCGTGGCCAAGGCCTGCACCGACCTCGCCGCCCACGGCCTGGAACCGCGGCACCTGCGCCCATTCCAGGCGGCGGCGGACCGGGAATTCGGGCTCGTCGAAAGGGCCGTTTCACCGATGTCCTCACGAAAGGACAGCACCTCGGCAGCCCGCGCCGCCGAGGCTGCCCGGGAGATCGCCGAGCTCTGCCTGGCGCTCCACAGCGCGCTGATCCAGGCGCGCATATCAGGAATGGAGACCCCATGATCCAGGTTGAGATTGTCGGGGTGCGCATTGAGATGCCGTCAAACCAGCCGTTGGTGCTGCTGAAGGAGCGTCTCGGGGAACGCCACATCCCCATCTGGATCGGCGCGTCGGAAGCCACCGCCATCGCGCTGGCTGAACAGGGCGTGGTGCCGCCGCGCCCGCTCACCCATGACCTGCTGTGCGGTGTGGTGCTGGCCCTGGGGCACAGGATTGTCCGTGCCAACCTGACAAAGGTGGAGGACGGGGTGTTTTATGCCGAGCTGGTGTTCGACGACGGCACCACGGTGGGTTCCCGGGCTTCCGATGCCATCGCCGTTGCACAGCGGGCCGACTGCGGCATTTGGGCCTCCGAGGCATTAGTGGAGGAGGCGGGGGTCATCATTGTGGACCACGACGACGACGCCACCACCGTCGCAGTGGACGAGGACGTTGAAGCCAAGGAACGCGAAGTCCGCCAGTTCCGGGAATTCCTCAACGGCGTCGAGCCCGAGGACTTTGACAAGTAGGCCGTGGCGGCAGAATTCCGGCTCCTCCGGGCGTTCAGTGGGGCTTCCTAACCTTAAACCTGAGCGTTAAACTTTCGACACGACAAAATTGTTATTCAAGCATCTTTGACCTTGGTGCCCGGCCACTCTAACGTCGGAGTTATCAGTTCCCCATTGCAAGCCGTGACCTCTGAGGCCACACTGGAGGTGAGGGCCACGCGCCCGCGCTTTCTGTGTTGCCGCCAGTTGCTGGCGGCCGACATTCCGTTCAGGGGACTTTGAACAGGAGGATCCACGTGAGTCCGAAGAGTGACGCCGGCGAGCTCAAGGCTGCCGAAGTCCGGGGCGCCGCCCTTTCGGCCGGTGCGCAGGGGCTGTTATTCACCGAGGATTTGCCGGTTCTTGACGAGGACGCCGGCTACCGTGGGCCAACTGCCTGCAAAGCGGCCGGGATCACCTACCGCCAGCTCGACTACTGGGCCCGCACGGGGCTCGTGGAGCCCGCCGTGCGCGGTGCCGCCGGTTCGGGTTCACAACGGCTCTACGGCTTCCGGGACATCCTGGTCCTCAAAGTGGTCAAGCGACTCCTGGACACCGGCGTGTCCCTCCAGCAAATCCGCCAGGCAGTGGACCACCTGCGTGAGCGCGGGGTCGAGGACCTGGCACAGATCACGCTCATGAGCGACGGCGCCTCCGTCTATGAATGCACCTCCGCCGACGAGGTTATCGACCTGGTCCAGGGCGGGCAGGGTGTCTTTGGCATCGCCGTGGGCCGGGTGTGGCGCGAAGTCGAGGGCAGCCTCGCCTCCCTCCCCAGCGAGCACGCCGCCGTGCAGACTTTCCCCGACGACGAGCTAAGCAAGCGCCGCGCCGTCCGAAAGATTTCCTGACACCTGCGTCTACCCCGGTGGCCGGGCAGCGAGCCCTGCGAGCGTCCATCCCGGTGGTCGAGCAGCGAGCCCTGCGAGCGCGTCGAGACCAAAGATTTCGACAGGCTCAATCACCGGGGCGGCTCAGCCGCGGTACAGGCGGCTGCGCGTGGCGCTTTGGGTCAACACCGAGTCCAGCAGCCTGTCGAACAGCGCCGAGGCGTTCTTCGCCGAGTCGCCGGGCCACTGGTGGATGGGATGGGCGGCACCCTGGATCTGCTGCCAATTGGCCTGCTCAGGGATGGTGGGGGAGAGCAGCAGCTCGCCAAACATCGTCTTCATTTCCGCCAGCCTGTACGTGTGCTCATTGGAGCCGCTGCGGACACGGTTCGCCACTATGCCCGCCGGGACAAGGGCGGGCGCAAACTCTGCCTTGAACAGCTCAATGGCGCGTAATGTGCGCTGCGTGCCGGCCACGGAAAACAACCCGGGTTCGGCCACCAGCAGCACGCGGCTGCTGGCTGTCCATGCCATGCGGGTCAGCCCGTTCAGGGACGGCGGGCAGTCGATCAGCACCAGCTGGTACGGGGCGGAGCCGTCGCGGTCGGCGTTGGCCAGCACCGTGGAAAGCCGCCGGAGGTCGCGCCTGCCCAGATCGGGGCGGTCGTAAATCCCGCTGAACGCCGAACCCATGGCGACGTCGAGCGTGGGGAGGGGGCCGGCGTCGTGCTTGTGGGCGGCCAGCCAGCCGCTGGGCACCACATTGGCGGCCAGGTCTGCCTTGCGGGCGCCCTTGACCATCCTGCCAATGTCCAGCTGGCCTGAAGGATGCACGCCCAGCCCGGTGGTGGCGTCCGCATGGGGGTCAAGGTCGATCACGAGGGTGGGGATGCCGGCGGCCAGTGCTGCCGAGGCCAGGCCGAGCGTGACGGAGGTCTTGCCGACGCCGCCCTTGAGGCTGCTGATGCTCACTACTTGCACGGATAAACCATTACCTTTGCGTTGCGTACTGAAATCGTGGGCTGTTTGGGCATGTGTTTGCGGTGTCCCGCGACACATAGAATAGCTGTGGAACGTTCGCGACTTGGAGAATCCATTGACAAACACCCCAGACAATCTGACCGGCAGCCAGAACCCAAACAGCGTTGCGCCAGCCGGTTTTGGCGACCGGCACATCGGGGTTAGTGCACAGCCCCACGTTCATCATATGTTGACGGCCCTCGGATTTGGCTCTTTGGAGGAGCTTTCGGCGGCGGCGCTGCCGGAATCCATTTACACCACGGAGCCGCTGGGCCTGCAGGCGGCCGTCTCCGAGGAGGCCATGCTTGCTGAATTGCGGGCGCTGGCCGCCAAGAACACGGTCAACAAATCGTTCATCGGGCAGGGCTACTACGGCACGCACACGCCGGGGGTCATCCAGCGGAACGTGCTTGAAAGCCCGGCCTGGTACACGGCCTACACGCCGTACCAGCCGGAAATCTCCCAGGGCCGGCTCGAGGCACTGCTTAACTTCCAGACGGTGGTGGCCGACCTCACGGGCATGACCACCGCCAACGCGTCCATGCTGGACGAGGGCACCGCGGCCGCCGAGGCCATGGCCCTGATGCGCCGCAACAACCGCACTGCCTCGCCCGACGCCGTCCTGCTGGTGGACGCCGACGTCTTCCCGCAGACCCTGGCAGTCATCAACACGCGGGCCAAGGCCATGGGCATCCCCGTGCTGGTCCACGACTTCACCGCGGACGACGCCGGGCTCCCGGACGTTGAGTTCTTCGGCCTCCTCCTGCAATACCCGGGCGACTCCGGGCTGGTCCGCGACATTGCCCCGGTCATCGCCGCGGCCAAGGCCGCCAAGGCGCTGGTGGCCGTCGCTGCCGACCTGCTGGCCCTGACCTTGCTTGAATCGCCCGGCGCACTGGGCGCCGACCTTGCCGTGGGCACGTCCCAGCGCTTTGGCGTTCCCATGGGCTTCGGCGGCCCGCATGCCGGCTACATGGCGGTGCGCCAGGGACTGGAACGTTCGCTGCCCGGCCGCCTGGTGGGCGTGTCGAAGGACGCCGCCGGAAACCAGGCCTACCGGCTGGCCCTGCAGACCCGGGAGCAGCACATCCGCCGGGAAAAGGCGACGTCCAACATCTGTACTGCCCAGGTCCTTCTGGCCGTCATGGCCGGAATGTATGCCGTCTACCACGGCCCGGACGGGCTGCGGAGGATCGCAAGCCGAGTGCACGCCCTGGCGAGGGGGGTGGCGGTCGCCGCCGAGGCTGCCGGGCACACCGTGGTCCACGAGAACTACTTCGACACCGTCCGGGTGCGCATTGCCTCCGCCGGCGGGCACGCTGCCGCCGAACTGGTGGCTGCCGCCCACAAGGCCGGCTACCTGCTGCGCCAGCTCGACCACGACCACCTGCAGATCGCCGTTGATGAGACCACCACGGAGGCCGACGTGGCCGCCCTGGCGTCCCTGCTGGCCGGCCGGGCCCCGGAAACCGGGCACGGCACAGGAAGTGCACAGCTGCCTGCCGGGGCGGCCGGCGCTGTCGGTGCTGCCGGGGCAGCGCTTCCCGTCCCGGCACGGGCCACGCCGTTCATGGTGAACCCCGTGTTCCATGTGCACAACTCGGAAACCCAGATGCTGCGCTACCTGCGCCGGCTCGCCGACGCCGACTATGCGCTGGACCGCGGCATGATCCCCCTGGGCTCATGCACCATGAAGCTCAATGCGACGGCTGAAATGGCTGCAGTCAGCTGGCCCGAGTTCGCCAACCTCCACCCCTTCGCGCCCGCCGAGGACACGGTGGGCATCGTGGAGATGGCAACCCAGTTGGAGGAGTGGCTGGCCGAGATCACCGGTTACGACGCTGTCTCCGTGCAGCCCAATGCCGGCTCGCAGGGTGAATTTGCCGGGCTCATGGCCATCCGCGCCTACCATGTGGAAAACGGCAACCCGGACCGCAACGTGGTCCTGATCCCCACCTCCGCCCACGGCACGAACGCAGCCTCCGCCGTCATGGCCGGGCTCAAGGTGGTCCCGGTCGCCACGGACGGCTTCGGCAACGTCGACATCGACGACCTCAAGCGCCAGCTCAGCGTCCACGAGGACCGCCTGGCGGCCATCATGGTCACCTACCCGTCCACCCACGGCGTGTTTGAGACATCCATCAGCACCATCTGTGCCATGGTGCACGACGCCGGCGGGCAGGTTTACGTGGACGGCGCCAACCTCAACGCCCTGGTGGGACTGGCCCGCCCCGGCAAGTTTGGCGCCGACGTTTCCCACCTGAACCTGCACAAGACGTTTTGCATCCCGCACGGCGGCGGCGGCCCGGGCGTGGGCCCCGTGGCCGTGGGCGCGCACCTGGCCAAGCACCTGCCGGCCCGCGAACTGGGGCTCGGCTCCTCCGTGGGCCTGGTGTCCAGCGCGCCCTACGGCTCGGCGTCGATCCTGCCGATCTCCTGGGCCTACATCCGCATGATGGGTCCCGACGGTTTGCTCCGGGCAACCCAGACGGCCATCCTGTCCGCCAACTACATTGCCCGCCGCCTGGGCGACCACTACCCGGTGCTGTACACGGGCGCCCATGACCTGGTGGCCCACGAGTGCATCCTGGACCTGCGCGGCATCAGCGCCGACTCCGGCGTCAGCGTGGACGACGTCGCCAAGCGGCTGATCGACTACGGCTTCCACGCCCCGACCATGTCCTTCCCCGTGGCCGGCACGCTGATGGTTGAGCCCACGGAGTCCGAGGACCTCGCCGAAGTGGACCGGTTCATTGATGCGATGATTGCCATTCGGAAGGAGATTGCCGCCGTGAAGGACGGGCTGTGGCCGGCCGGCGACAACCCGCTGGCCAATGCCCCGCACACAGCCCAGTGCCTGACCGAGGAATGGGAGCACCCCTACAGCCGGGCGGAGGCAGCCTTCCCGGCCGGCGTGGACCCCCGCGCGAAGTATTGGCCCGTGGTGCGCCGCATCGACCAGGCCTACGGCGACCGCCACCTGGTGTGCTCCTGCCCCTCCATTGAGGAGCTCGCGGAGGCTAACTGAGGCCCCACTCCCGTCCCGCCGCTGCCGCTTTTGTTACGCACCGTCCAGGTGACTTGCGACACATCATTTGGCGCGGCGGGCGCGGCGGGGAGAAACTGGCAAGAGTTTACCGTTGGCTAAACCAACGATTCAGCCGGACTACCGCGCGGTCCGTGGATCACGATCAACAACTGTTTCCTGCAGCACTATTCACCAGTTCCGCCCGCTGGCTTTGGGGCGGAACGTAAACCGGCGTTCACACAGGAGTGACATGTTTTCCAAAATTCTGGTTGCCAACCGCGGCGAAATCGCCATCCGGGCATTCCGTGCCAGCTACGAGCTCGGCGCCAAGACTGTGGCCGTGTACCCCTACGAGGACCGCACATCCATCCACCGCCAGAAGGCGGACGAGGCCTACCTCATCGGCGAGGAAGGGCACCCCGTCAGGTCGTACCTGGATGTTGCTGAAATCATCAGGGTGGCCAAGGAATCCGGCGCTGACGCCATCTACCCCGGGTACGGCTTCCTGTCGGAAAACCCCGGGCTGGCCGCGGCCGCCCGGGACGCCGGCATCACCTTTGTGGGCCCGCCCGCCGAAGTGCTGGAATTGACGGGCAACAAGGTCCACGCCCTGGACGCCGCCCGCAAGGCCGGCATTCCCGTGCTGAAATCCAGCGAGCCGAGTGCTGACCTTGACTACCTGCTCGGGGCCGCAGCGGAGATCGGCTACCCGATCTTTGCCAAGGCCGTGGCAGGCGGCGGCGGGCGCGGCATGCGGCGCGTGGAAAAGGCCGAGGACCTCGAAGAGGCGCTTCGGGCCGCGATGCGCGAGGCAGATGCCGCGTTTGGCGACCCCACCATGTTCCTTGAGCAGGCCGTGCTGCGGCCCCGCCATATTGAGGTCCAGATCCTGGCCGACGGTGAAGGAAACGTCATCCACCTCTTCGAGCGCGACTGCTCGCTGCAGCGCCGCCACCAAAAGGTCGTGGAGATTGCCCCGGCGCCCAACCTGGACGAAAACATCCGCAAGGCCCTGCATTCTGACGCCGTCAAGTTCGCCAAGGCCATGGGCTATGTCAACGCCGGAACCGTCGAGTTCCTCGTGGACACCGTGGGTGACCGCGCCGGCCAGCACGTCTTCATCGAGATGAACCCGCGCATTCAGGTCGAGCACACCGTCACGGAAGAAATCACCGACGTTGACCTGGTCCAGGCGCAGCTGCGCATTGCCGCCGGCGAAACCCTGGCCGACCTTGGCCTGAGCCAGGACAGCGTCCACGTCAAGGGTGCCGCGCTGCAGTGCCGCATCACCACCGAGGATCCCTCCAACGGCTTCCGCCCCGACATCGGCAAGATCACCACCTACCGTTCCGCCGGCGGTGCCGGTGTGAGGCTCGACGGCGGCACCATTTACACCGGTGCCGAGATCAGCCCGCATTTTGACTCCATGCTGGTCAAGCTCACCTGCCGCGGCCGGGACTACAAGACGGCCGTCTCCCGCGCCCGCCGCGCCCTGGCCGAATTCCGCATCCGCGGCGTTTCCACCAACATTTCCTTCCTGCAGGCCGTCCTGGCAGACCCCGCATTCAACGCCGGCGACGTGGCCACGTCCTTCATCGACGAACGCCCGGAGCTGCTCAATTCCCACATCTCATCTGACCGCGGAACCCGGCTGCTGACCTGGCTGGCGGATGCCACCGTCAACAAGCCGTACGGGGAACTGACGGCACTGGAAGACCCCGCCCGCAAGCTGCCCGACGTGGACCTCGCGGACGCGCCCGCCGGCTCCCGCCAGCTGCTGGCCGAGCTCGGCCCGGAACGCTTTGCCGCCGCGCTGCGCGCCCAGACCGCCGTGGCCGTCACCGACACCACCTTCCGTGACGCCCACCAGTCGCTCCTGGCGACCCGCGTGCGCACCCGCGACCTGCTGGCCGCGGGCCCGGCAGTGTCCGTGCTGACCCCGCAGCTGTTTTCTGTTGAGGCCTGGGGCGGAGCCACCTACGACGTGGCCCTGCGCTTCCTCGGCGAGGACCCGTGGCAGCGCCTGGCCCAGCTGCGCGAGGCCCTGCCCAATACCTGCCTGCAGATGCTGCTGCGCGGGCGCAACACGGTGGGCTACACGCCGTACCCGGCCGAGGTCACCGACGCGTTCGTGCAGGAGGCCGCCGCCAGCGGCATCGACATCTTCCGGATCTTTGACGCACTCAACGACGTGGACCAGATGGAACCGGCAATCAAGGCCGTGCGCGCCACCGGCACGGCCGTGGCCGAGGTGGCCCTTTGCTACACGGGCGACCTGCTGGACCCCGCCGAGACCATCTATACCCTCGACTACTACCTTGAACTGGCCCAGCGCATCGTCGACGCCGGTGCCCACATCCTGGCCATCAAGGACATGGCGGGCGTGCTCCGCCCCGCCGCCGCGGCCAAGCTGGTCACCGCACTGCGGGAGCGCTTCGAACTGCCCGTGCACCTGCATACGCACGACACCGCCGGCGGCCAGCTCGCCACCCTGATGGCGGCCATCAACGCAGGGGTCGACGCCGTTGACGTCGCCTCGGCCGCCCTGTCCGGCACCACCAGCCAGCCCTCGGCCTCGGCCCTGGTGGCGGCACTGGCACACACGGAGCGCGACACCGGCATTGATCTGGCCGCCATCAGCTCACTCGAGCCGTACTGGGAGGCCGTGCGCCGGCTGTACGCACCGTTCGAGTCCGGCCTGGCCTCACCCACCGGCCGCGTCTACCAGCACGAAATTCCCGGCGGGCAGCTCTCCAACCTGCGCCAGCAGGCCATCGCACTGGGGCTGGGGGAACGCTTCGAGGAAATCGAGGACATGTACACCGCCGCGGACCGGATCCTGGGGCACCTGGTCAAGGTCACGCCGTCGTCCAAGGTGGTGGGCGACCTGGCCCTGCACCTGGTCGGCATCAAGGCGGACCCGGCCGACTTCGAGGAAAACCCGCAGAACTACGACATCCCCGACTCGGTGGTGGGCTTCCTCGGCGGCGAACTGGGCACCCCGCCCGGCGGCTGGCCGGAGCCCTTCCGCACGAAGGCGTTGCAGGGGCGCACCGTTGTCGAACGCATGGGCACGTTGACCCGCGAGGACAGCGAACAGCTGGCAGCGGACAGTGAAACCCGCCGCGCCGCGCTGAACCGCCTGCTGTTCGCCGGCCCCACGAAGGACTTCGAGGAGATCCGCAAGACCTACGGCGACGTCTCCGTCCTGGACACCCGCGACTACCTCTACGGCCTGCGCCGCGGCGTGGAACATGTCATGCCGCTGGGCAAGGGCGTGCGCCTGATCGCCGAGCTGGAAACCATCTCCGAGCCCGACGAGAAGGGCATGCGCACCGTCGTTGCCAAGCTCAACGGCCAGAGCCGGCCCGTCACGGTCCGTGACCGCAGCATCGAAAGCACCGTCAAGGCTGCCGAGAAGGCCGACGAGAACGCGCCCGGGCAGGTGGCGGCGCCGTTTGCCGGTGCCGTCAGCGTCAAGGTGGCCGTGGGCGACGTTGTCGAGGCCGGGGCCACCGTGGCCACGATCGAGGCCATGAAGATGGAAGCGTCCATCACCACGCCGGTGGGCGGCACCGTGGCCCGGCTCGCCGTGGCCGGGGTGGCCCAGGTTCAGGGCGGGGACCTGCTGGTGGTCATCGAGGGCTAAATCACGCCGGGCGGGCGGGCCTCGCCGACTGCCCGGCGCACTGCCCTGCGCTACACTGAAAATCAATGACGCCCCCGCGGCCGGAAAACACTTTCCGGCCGCGGCGGCATTTGGCGCGCACGTGGTTTCGACCATAGAGGTAGGGGAAACATGGCACAGAGGAAAAACCAGCCGGTCGCTGTCGGGGCAACCCCGGAGGAGGCCGACGACGCCGGTGCGGCGGTGGATCCCGGGGACTCCGAAGAGCACGCCGCGGCGGAAGGCAAGCCCATGGACGGTGCCGCCGATGCTGACGTGGCCGATGCTGACGTGGCCGACGCCGGCGACGCGCCCGTCGTGCCAGACGCGCCGGTCGCGCCCGTCGTGCCAGACGCGCCGGTCGTGCCGGACGCGCCGGGCGAGGCGGCATCCGGGCCCCTGACGGCGGACATCCCTGTGCCTGTTCTGCTTGTCACCTCTGGAACGGTCGCCGAAAACCCCGACGTGCTGGACCTGCCGGCCGCCATCGACCCCGCCTTTACCGGCGCCATGTCCACTCTTGCGCCGCCCGCACCGTCAGCGCCGCCGTCGACCGCAACGCCGGCCGCGACGTCCGCCGCGCCGCCGGCCGGGCCGGTGACGTCCACGGTGGTGGCACCCCCTGGGCCGGAAGAAGCCCCAGCCTGGGAGCCGGCCCCGGCCGGACAGTCCAGCCCGCGCCGCCAGCGCGTGGAAGGACCCGAACCCGCCGCGGCCCTCACCAGCGACCGCCTGTTGTCCAAGGTCGCCGCACCTCCCGTGGGCGGCTGGCGCCGCTGGCTCTATGAGGTGACCTTTGGTGCGGTCAATGTGGGGGATTCGGACAAGGTCCGGCTTGAGCGCGCGCAGGACAACATCATTGCGGCCCGGCTCGGCGGCCACACGCGTTATGTGCCGGTGCTCTCCCGCAAGGGCGGCGTGGGCAAGACCACCGTGACCACGCTGCTGGGAATGGTCCTGGCCGACACCCGCGAGGACCGCGTCATCGCCCTGGACGCGAATCCGGACCGCGGCACGCTCTCCGACCGATCGCCGGGCAGTGCGGATTTCACGGCGCGCAACCTGGTCAAGGACCGGTTCAGCGTCACAACGTTTTCCCAGCTTTCCGACTACGTGGCCCGGGACGGATCACGGCTGGACGTGCTGGCCTCGGACACGGATCCGGCTATTGCCCAGGCCTTTGACGATTCCGACTACCGCGCCGTCACGGACATCCTGGGCAAGTACTACTCAATAGTGCTGACCGACTCCGGCACGGGCATGGTCCACTCCGTCATGAAAGGCACACTGGAGAAGGCCGACGCCGTGGTGCTGGTTTCCGGGGGCAGCGTCGACGAGGCGCGGCTTGCGTCTGAGACGTTGTCGTGGCTGGAGGCCCACGGGCGCACCGACCTGGTGTCCACGGCCACCGTGGTCATCAACATGTCAGGCGGCGAGACCCAGGTGGACATCGACCAGATCGAGGACCACTTCAAGTCCCGCGTGCGCAACGTGCTCCGGATTCCCTACGACAAGCACCTTGCGGAGGGGTCCCGGGTGGAACTGGCCAAGCTGCGCCCGGCCACCAGGGCTGCGGTCAAGGCGCTGGCGGCACTGGTGGTTTCGGAGCTGCAGCGCAGCTGAGCGCCGCCTCGGGGAGACCCGCGGCCTCAGGCGGGCTTTTTCGCGGAGTAGATTTCTTCCACCACGGCGTCGAAGTCCTTCAGGACCTGGGCGCGCTTGACCTTCATGGATGGCGTCAGGTGGCCGGACCCCTCCGTGAAGTCGGTGGCGACAATCCGGAACGACTTGATGGCTTCGGCGTGGGAAACCGAGGAGTTCGCCTTGTCGATGGCAGCCTGCACGGCCGCGACGACGGTGGGGTGCTTGGCGGCCTCGGCAACCATGATTCCCTCCGGCAGCTTGTGGTGCCGGCCCCACTGGGGGAGCGCGTCTTCATCAAGGGTCACCAGGGCGGCAATGAACGGGCGGTTGTCGCCGATCACCAGGCACTGGGAAACGATTGCGTCGGCTCGGATTTGGTCCTCGAGGAGCGCCGGAACCACGTTTTTGCCCCCGGCCGTGACAATGATTTCCTTCTTGCGGCCCGTGATCTTCAGGAAGCCCTGGTCATCCAATTCCCCGATGTCGCCGGTGCGGAACCAGCCGTCGGTGAAGCTCTCGGCGGTGAGGTCGTCGCGGCCAAAGTAGCCCTTCATGACGCACACGCCCTGGGTGAGGATCTCGCCGTCGTCCGCGATTTTCACGGCATTGCCCGGCAGCGGGGCGCCAACGGTGCCGATCTTGATGCGTTCGGGACGGTTGACGGTGATGGGGGCGGTGGTTTCAGTCAGTCCGTAGCCCTCGAGGATTTGCAGGCCGATGCCCTGGAAGAAGTGGCCCAGGCGCTCGCCCAGGGGTCCGCCGCCGGAGACGGCGTGCCTGACGTTTCCGCCCATGGCAGCCCGGAGCTTGCCATAGACCAGCTTGTTGAACAGGGCATGCCTGGCCTTCAGCACCAGCGGCACCCTGCCGTCCTGGCCGGCCCGGGAGAAGTCGATGGCGGTCTGTGCGGCGGCGGCAAAGATCTTGCCCTTGCCGTCCCCCTCGGCCTTCAGTGCGGCGGAGTTGTACACCTTTTCAAAGACGCGCGGCACGGCGAGGATGAATGTCGGCTGGAAGCTTTGCAGGTCCTCGAGCAGGTGCTTGATGTCGGGGGTGTGCCCCACCTTGGCGCCGCCGGCAATGGCCAGGACCGAAATATACCTGGCGAAAACGTGGGCCAGCGGCAGGAACATGATGGTCTGGGATCCCGGGGGCACAACGTCCGTGCCCAGGACTGCCAGCGCATTTTCGCTCAGCTCCACAAAGTTGTGGTGGGTCAGCATGCAGCCCTTCGGCCGCCCTGTGGTGCCGGAGGTGTAGATGATGGTGGCGACGTCGTCGAGTCCGTTGGACGTGCGGCGC
Source organism: Arthrobacter silviterrae (assembly GCF_011045165.1). Lineage (GTDB taxonomy): Bacteria > Actinomycetota > Actinomycetes > Actinomycetales > Micrococcaceae > Specibacter > Specibacter silviterrae. The sequence continues at coordinate 58,734 of NZ_JAAKZI010000008.1, read as the reverse complement.
ACCTCCAGGACGTCGTCGGCCACGTCCAGGCCGGCCTCGCGCAGGGCGTCAAGCCCGTCGCCCTCCATCTGCCAGACGTTCGCCAGGTGGTCCAGCCCCTCGGCATGGGCCGCCTGGCGCACCACGTTCTCATGGTTCGGCGTCTCCACAATGATGGCTGCGGCCTGCGAATCTCCCAGGTTCCAGGCGACCTGCGACGGCGAGGAGGTCTCGTAGATCGGCACGGACACGGCGCCGGCAAACCAGATGGCAAAGTCCACCAGCGTCCACTCGTAGCGGGTCCGGGCCATGATCCCGACCCGGTCGCCCACCTCGATGCCGGAGGCGATCAGGCCCTTCGCCAGGGCGCACACGTCGGCGTGAAATTCCTTGGCTGTAATGTCCACCCACACGTTGTCCTCGTTGCGGCGTGAAAATAGCGCGGGATTACTGGCAAGCCGTGCCTGGCGCAGCACAAAGTCGGTGGTGTTCATGGTCCGTGGACTGACCACCTTGGCCGGAACGGATATCTCGCGCACGTTGGCTCCTTCAGTATGTGGGTCCATGAGGGCTTGGCCTTACTCTATCCGGCCCGCCGCGGGTGGATCCCACCGGTGATGTTACTCGCGAGTAACTTTATGTTGTTTGAGTCACACTTTCAAAGTGGCGGGTGCGTGTGCGTCAATCGCGGACGGGCGCGCTCGCTAGAATCAAGTCATGCAGCAGCCGCGACCCGTCTTCAGGCCACCCTTCCGCTTTCCGGGCAGGGCGCCTGTCGGTGCAAGCCTGGCCCTGGGAATCGACATCGGCGGCACCAAGGTCGCCGCCGGCGTGGTGGACGGTGCCGGAATCATCGGCGAGGAGCTGCGGCGGGACACCCCCGGCCGGGATGCGCGGGCCGTGGAGGACGTCATTGTGGAACTGGTGCGCGAGCTGGGCTCCCGCCACGACATCCGCAGCGTGGGCATCGGCGCGGCCGGCTGGATGGACCTCGACGGCGGGACAGTCATGTTCAGCCCGCACCTGGCGTGGCGCAATGAGCCGCTGCGCGACAACCTGGAAGGCCTGCTGAACCGGCCGGTCACGCTGGCGAATGACGCCGACGCGGCCGGTTGGGCGGAATGGCGTTTCGGAGCCGGGCGCGGACACAACCGCCTGGTCTGCCTGACCCTGGGCACAGGCATTGGCGGGGCCATTGTCATGGACGGGCGCGTGGAACGGGGCAGCTACGGCATGGCCGGGGAATTCGGCCACCAGATCATCATGCCCGGCGGCCACCGTTGCGAATGCGGCAACAGGGGCTGCTGGGAGCAATATGCATCCGGCAACGCGCTGGGGCGCGAGGCCCGCGAACTGGCCCGGGCCAAGTCGCCCATGGCAGCCGAGCTGCTGGCCGCAGTCCATGGCCGTGCCCGGGACATCACCGGCAATGTGGTCACGGAACTGGCGCTGGCCGGGGAAGCCACCTCGCGGGAACTCGTGGAGGAAGTGGGTGACTGGCTGGGGCTGGGCATTGCCAACCTGGCCGCCGCCCTCGACCCGGCGTTATTTGTCATCGGCGGCGGACTTTCCGCGGCCGGGGAGCTGCTCCTGGAACCTGCCCGGCGCGCCTACGCCAAGAACCTGACGGGCAGGGGGTTTCGCCGGGAGGCGAGCATTGTGGCCGCCGAGCTGGGCCCGGCAGCCGGGCTTATCGGCGCTGCAGACCTGTCCCGCGTGCGCCAATCGGACCGCCTCGGTGTCCGCCGGGGCCGCGCGCACGGCAGCCGGGTACCCAACTAGACCCTTCCCGAGTCCGTTGTCAGACGACGGCGCCGTCGCCGTCGTCATGGTCCCTGTGGTTGGGCAGGCGGTACAGCAGGTAGCCTGTGCCCGCCAGGAACGCAACAATGACGCCGATGACCGCCAGCAGCGGGATGCCCCGCCAGAAGATCGCAGCCAGCACCAGGAAGATCGGCCCGCCGGCCGCACCGATCCAGGACAGCATGATGGCAGGGTCGGCGCCGGCCAGGCTGGGGAGCTCCTCGGGGACAAATTCATCCGGCAGCCCGTCTGCCTCATAGTCGCGCGGGCCGCCATTCCGGGCGCCGCCACCCTCGCTGAAGCCTTCTCCGTAGCCCGGTTCGGCCGGGGCCGGATCGGTGCTGCGCTGCCAGACGCCCAGCGGATCAAAGTCAACCACTCCCTTCTGGGGGCCGGCATCCGGTCCGCCGGCGGGACTGCCGCCCGCGCCGCCGTCGTCCGGCCCGGCAGCGGCGGGACCGCCACCTTCGCCGCCGTCGTCCCCGGTGTCCAGGGCGCTCTCCATGAACGCATCAGCGGGTTCCTGGAGCCGGGCCACCAGGTCCAGCCATGCCGCTTCGTCGCCGTCGTTCCCGCCGGCGTTGGGGACTTCGTGTCCGTGGTCAGATTGCACCGCAGTGCCTCCGGAAGAACTCGTTGGATTGGGCAAATATTTGTGGGGAGTCGTGGTCCATGGTGGCCACATGGTAGCTGTTGGCCAGCGGCACCACTTCCAGTTCCGGGGAGCCCAGGCCGGCGCGCAGGGCGTCCATGCTGGATTCAGGCACCACATGGTCCTCGGTGGAGCGGAACACCAGGGCCGGCGCCGTGACACGCGGCAGCAGGGAGATGGTGTCGGTGAAAAGCTTGGACAGTTCATGCACGGCAGCCACGGGCGTGCGGTCATAGGCGCCCTCGGTGACGCCCGGCTTTTTGATGTCGTCGCCAATGGCCGGCACGCTTTTCAGGACGTGTTTTAACAGTCCCGAGTACCCGGCCCGCTTGTCACTGAATGTCAGGCCGGGATTGACCACGGCGATCCCCGCCACGGGGTGCAGCGCCGCCACCCGCAGGGCCAGGGCCCCGCCCATGGAAAGGCCGGCCACAAAGACGGTGTCGCAGCGGGCGGCCAGCTCGAGGTAGGCGGCCTCAAAATCGCGGTACCAGTGTGTCCAGGGGGTGCGTGAGAGGTCCTGCCAGGTGGTGCCGTGGCCGGCCAGCAGGGGCAGGCTGACGGCGTAGCCCTGCCCGGCCAGGTACTCGGACCAGCCGCGCATGGAAACCGGTGAGCCTGTGAACCCGTGGCACACGGCCACACCCACGCGCGCCAAACTTCCATGTCCGTCAGAGCGGAACTGTTGCACCGTGCTCATGGGGGCCTTCCGTCCGTGTGAGACAAGCGTACATGGGCCGTCCGTACAAATGCCCGGTGTCGCAGCCTGCTTGGACGCCCATTCATGCCTCTCTCACTAGACTACTGTTGATACGTTCATGGCGGGCTGACGCGGTGGGCTGGCATGGCTGCAATCGGTGGCGCCGGAGAGGAACCATACTGTGATTTATTGGGTGCTCAAAAAGATCTTCCTGGGGCCTGTGCTGAAGGTGCTTTTCCGCCCCTGGACCAAGGGCCTGGACAACCTGCCCGTTGACGGCCCGGCCGTGCTGGCCAGCAACCACCTTTCCTTCTCCGATTCCATTTTCATGCCCCTCATGGTGCCCCGGCCCGTCGTCTTCCTGGCCAAGAGCGACTACTTCACCGGCCGCGGCATCAAGGGCCGGCTGACGGCGGCGTTTTTCAAGCTGACCAACCAGCTGCCGATGGACCGGTCCGGGGGAGCGGCGTCCGCGAACTCCCTGCAGACCGGCGTGGACGTTCTCACTGGCGGCGGACTGCTGGGCATCTATCCGGAAGGCACGCGCAGCCCTGACGGGCGGCTCTACCGGGGCAAGGTGGGCGTGGCCAAGCTGGTGCTCACGGCCAATGTGCCCGTGATTCCCGTGGCCATGATCGGCACTGACAAGGTCCAACCCATTGGCCGCCGCATCCCCAACATCCGCCGCCTGGGCATCATATTCGGTGAACCGATGGACTTCAGCCGATATCAGGGCATGCAGGATGACAGGTTTGTCCAGCGCTCCGTCACGGATGAAATCATGTATGAGCTCATGCGCCTCTCCGGCCAGGAATACGTTGATTCCTACGCGAGCACCGTGAAGGAAAAGATTGCCGCACAAAAGTCCGGCAAGCCCGCCGGCCCCAAGGCGCCAGGCAGTGCCAGGGCTGCCGGACAGGATGCCAAGGCCGCGGACGCGGTCCGCGCCGACCCCGCCTCCACCGTGGCCCCCGGCACCGTGACCGTCATCGGCACCAAGCCGGCCGCCGCCGTCGAGCCTGTTGGGAACGGGCCGGCTGCGGACAAGCCCGCTGGGAACGGGCCCGCCGGCGTCGAGCCCGGCCCCGTGGAGGCCGACGGCGGCGTGCCCCCGGAAGCCTGACCGCCAGTCGAAACGGTCCGTGGCCCGCATCATCTCAGGGGCTGGACCGGGTGGAAGGGCCGCGCCCAGGGGGGATAGGCTTGGGGGGTGACTGAGCTAACTTCCCCCGTACCGGGCGCACCCGCCGCCGGCATTTCGATCCCCGGCGCTGCCGTTTACCCCGGCCTCGACGACTGGCGCGACCTCACCATCGCCCAGCAGCCCACCTGGTCCGACACCAACGTCTTTGATGCCAGCGTGAAGGAGCTTTCCTCGCTGCCGCCCCTCGTGTTTGCCGGCGAAGTGGATGTGCTGCGCTCCCGCCTGGCCAAGGCCGCCCAGGGCAAGGCGTTCCTGCTGCAGGGCGGCGACTGCGCCGAAACCTTTGCCGCCGCCACTGCGGACAGGATCAGCGCACGCGTCAAGACCATCCTGCAGATGGCCGTGGTGCTCACGTACGGCGCCCAGCTGCCCGTCATCAAGATGGGCCGCATGGCCGGGCAGTTCGCGAAGCCGCGCTCCTCCAATGATGAAACGCGCGACGGCGTCACCCTCCCCGCCTACCGGGGCGACATTGTCAACGGATATGACTTCACCCCCGAGTCCCGCAAGCACGACGCCTCCCGGATGGTCAAGGCCTACCACACCTCCGCGTCGACCCTGAACCTCATCCGTGCGTTCACGCAGGGCGGCTTTGCCGACCTGCGCAGCGTGCACGAATGGAACCGCGGCTTCACCTCCAACCCGGCCCACAGCCGCTACGAAAAACTGGCCAAGGACATTGACCGGGCCATCAAGTTCATGGCGTCCTGCGGCGCCGACTTCGAGGCCCTGAAGACGGTGGAATTCTTCGCCAGCCACGAGGCGCTCCTGCTCGACTACGAACGGGCACTGACACGCATCGATTCCCGCACGGGCCTGCCCTACGACACCTCCGCCCACTTCCTGTGGATTGGCGAGCGCACCCGTGACCTGGACCAGGCACATGTCGACTTCCTCTCCCGCGTCCGCAACCCCATCGGCGTCAAGCTCGGGCCCACCACGTCCCCCGACGACGCCCTGCGCCTGATCGAGAAGCTGGACCCCAACCGCGAGCCGGGCCGCCTGACATTCATCACCCGCATGGGTGCCGGGAACATCCGCGAAAAGCTCCCCAACCTCGTGGAAAAGGTCACCGCTTCCGGCGCCCAAGTGCTGTGGGTGACCGACCCCATGCACGGGAACACCGTCACCTCTCCCAACGGCTACAAGACGCGCAATTTCGACGACGTCATCGATGAGGTCAGGGGCTTCTTCGAGGTCCACCAGGCACTGGGCACATTCCCCGGCGGGCTGCATGTGGAAATGACCGGCGACGACGTTGCCGAATGCCTTGGCGGCGCCGACCCCATCGACCAGGAAGCCTTCCTGACGGGGTACGAGTCCGTCTGCGACCCCCGCCTGAACCACAAGCAGTCCCTCGAAATGGCGTTCCTCGTCGCCGGGGCCCTCAGCCAGACAAAGTAGGGGGCAGGCGGCGGGGCGCTGCAGCGGCCGCCGCCGCCCATTAGATGACCTTGAGCGTAACGGTGCTGCCTTCTGGGGCCTCCACGCCTTGGGGGTCCTGGAAGCGGACCGTGCCAAAGAATCCGCCCAGCAGGTTTTCAACCTGCACCTTGAAGCCGAGGGCCTGCAGTTCCGCTGTGGCGGCACCCACCTGCTTTCCGACCAGGTCCGGCACCATGACCATCCTGGGCCCCTTGGAAAGCGTCAGCGTGACCTTGCCGCCGGCGGTCAGCTCACCTGACTGCGGACTCTGGGACGCCACGGAACCGGCGGGAATTGTGGCACTGTTCACCTGCCCGGGAGCAATCTCCGGCACCAGTCCCAGCGACGTCAGGGCGGCCCGGGCGTCATCCGAGGTTTTGCCCACGACTGTTGGAACGGGAATGGGCTTGGGGCCCTTGGACACCACGACATTGACCTTTGAGTTGGCGCGGAAGCCGCCTCCGGCCGCAGGATCCTGGCTCAGCACGGTGCCGGCCGGTGCCTTCTCATCGTAGATTCCGCCCACCGACCCCACGGCCAGGTGCCCGGCAGTGAGGGCCGCCTTGGCGTCCTCGAGGGTCATGCCCCCCAGGGCCGGAACGGGATACAGCACCGGCCCCTTCGACACCTGCAGGGTCACGCCCTGAAACCGGCGCTGCGAGGTGCCATGGACCGGGTCCGTGTCCACCACCATTCCGGTGGCCACCTGTTCGGAGAAGACGTCCGTGGTGGAGACCAGGTCGAAACCCTCTGCATGCAGCATGGCCTGGGCCTGGGCCACCGTCTTGTTGTGCACATTCGGCACGGTGGCCAGGGCCCCGGGCCCCAGCGCCAGATACCAGCCGGCCAGGGCGCCCAGCACCCCCAAAATCAGCACCACCAGCACCCAGAGGAGGGCGCGGCGCCGCGGGTGGCGCGGCCCCAGCGTCGTGACAGGCCGGGCGGCAGCCTTGGCGCGCGCCCTTGCCCCGGCACGCTGCTCCCGCTTGGACAGCCGTGGAAGGGATTCCGTGCCGCCGTCGGGAACGGCTTCATCGACATACAGCCGACGGCCGGCCGGAAGGACGCTGGTGGGGTGGACGGCCGCGGCCAGGACCGTGGTGTCGCCACTGTCGGCAGCCAGTTTCCCAGCCTCGCCTCCGGACCCTGCGGGGATGGCTTCCGTGACACCTCCGTCCGCCCACGCAGGGGCATCGGCGCGCGTGCTGGAGCCTCCGGCGTCGAGCTCGGCGGGGGTCAGCGTGGCGCGGATGTGGCGCAGGTCCTCCAGCAGCGAGGCGCCGTTGGCGGGCCGGTTGTCGGGATCCTTTTCACTCATGTAGCGCACCAGCTCGTCCATCTCGGCCGGCAGGCCGGGGACGGCGGCGGAAGGCGGGGGAACGTCGTCGCGGACGTGCTGCATGGCCACGGCGATGGGGACGGTGCCGCGGAAGGGCTGGGCGCCCGTCAGCAGTTCGTACAGCATGATGCCGGCGGAGTAGATGTCGCTGCGGGCGTCACCGCCCTGCCCATTGACCAGCTCCGGGGCGATGTAGGCAACCGTGCCCAGGAGCGTTGCTGTATTGGTGTTGGTGGTGACGGCCCGGGACAGGCCGAAATCGCCAATCTTGACCCAGCCGGAATGCGAAATAAGCACATTCTCCGGCTTGACGTCCCGGTGGACCAGCCCTGCCGAATGGGCGGCCGCAAGCCCCTCCACGATGGGATCCATGAGGTCCAGCGCCTGGCGCGGGGTCAGGGCGCCATTGGTGTCGATGACGTCGCGGAGCGTATATCCGTCAATGTATTCCAGGACCAGGTAGGCGTGCCCGGTGCCGGCGCCGTGGTCGTGGATTTGAACCACGTGCGGGTGGGAGAGGCTGGCGGCGCTCCAGGCCTCCCGCTGCAGACGCTCAATGAAGGCGTTGTCCACGGCCAGGTGGGGGTGCAGGATCTTCAGCGCAATGTTGCGGTTGAGGCGAATGTCCTTGGCCAGGTAGACGGTTGACATGCCGCCGCGCGCCACCTTGGACAACACCAGGTAGCGCCCGTCAACGGTTGACCCGATCAGGGGGTCCTTAGCCACTTCTTGCACCCTTCGATCTTAGGGGGTGAAACGGGAAGGGTCCCGGCGACACCCGCCGGGACCCTTCATTTACCGGAACTGGCCGGCCCTCCAAACTGTTTAGCGGAACAACTTCCGGTTGGCCTTGATGGCGGCAACGTAGTTCTTCGTGTCGGAGAACATGCCGTGCACGCTGACCGAATACTGGCCCTGGTAGTAGCCCGCGATGGCCAGGTCCTCCGTCTTGGACGTCTGCAGCAGGGCGCGGATGATGGCCACGCCGGCCGTGACATTGTCCTGCGGGTTCAGCAGGTTGAGCTTGCGTCCCACCAGCCCGGAGGCCCAGTCGCCGGCGTCGGGAATGACCTGCATGGTTCCGATCGCGTTGGCGGGGGAGACCACCTGGTGGTTGAACCCGGATTCCTGCTGCGCGAAGGCCATTGCCAGCGACGGGTCCACGCCCATGCTCGCCGCCGTCCGTGCCACCATTTCCTTCATCTGGGACTTGGTGGGTGCCGGGGCTGCCAGCAGGGCCCGCAGGTTCTTGTTGGCGTCGGCGACGACGGCATCCGGGTAGGTGTAGTGCAGGAAGGTGTTGGGCACCGTGGGGGCGGCCGGCTGAATCGGGGAGACCGTGGAGGAAGCCGCGGAGACCCCGGGTATGGTCAGGGTCTTGCCGGCGAAGATGGTGGCGTTGACGCTCGACATCCCGTTCGCCTTGGCCAGGGCCGACAGGCCAACCCTGTGCTTGGCCGCGATTGCGGACAGCGTGTCGCCGGACTTGATGACGTATTTGGTGCCGGCTGCCGCCGGTTTGGGGGCTGCCGACACCTGGGCTGCGGGGGCGGCGTGCGCCGGGGCGCCCACCTTGATCACCTGGCCGGGGTAAATGATGGTGGAGGCGGTCATGCCGTTCGCTGCCAGGAGTGCCGCGGTGCCCATGCCGTGCCGGGCTGCAATGGCGCCCATCGTGTCACCGGCGACGACGACGTAGCTGGCTCCCGTGGAGGGAGCCGCCTTTGGTGCGGCCGCAGCGGGTGCGGGGGCCGCGGCAGCGGTGGCGCGAAGCTTCAGGACCTGGTTGGGATAGATGATGCTGGTGGCGCTGAGCTTGTTAAGGGCCAGCACGGAATTGGTGGAGAGGCCGTAGCGGGCGGCGATGGCGGAAACCGTGTCCCCCGGCACCACCTTGTGGGTGGCTGGGGCCGAAGGTGCCTGGGAGGCCAGGCGCGACGGGAGGGTGCCGGCAACGACTGCAGCGGGGATGCTGGCTGAGCGGACACTCTTGGCGACGGTGGCCATTCCGCCGTGCGTGACGGCCGTCGGCAGGGTCCGTGGCCCCGCAGGGAGGGGGGCCGCTGCCGCGGGCTGTGCCAAGGCCAGTGAGGAGAGCATAACGACGGGAATGGCGGCGGTCGCGACGGCCGCCAGTTGCTTGCCGCCGGCAGGTGCGGGCCGTGAGGGGCGGGGGGAAGTCATGGGTGCAGTCCTCTAGGTTCCGGTGCGGATGGTGCTAGTGGTATTGGTGTTACATATGTGACTAATGTGAATTTACACCAAATCTAGGCAATGCGCGCCCTAATGGGAAGACGCCTGCTGCAAAGTACATGGATGGAATTTGTTCGGCAGGGAATGGCCTGCAATTGCGTGCCCGCCCCAATTGTTGTCAATATCGCACGATTGCGGGCGGGCCGGACCGGAATTGGTGTGCGGCTCGCCAACATCTGTGGGAACCTTTAACGCGTGAGCAATGTAGAAAATGTAGTCAGTGAATGGTTGCCCCTGCCGGACGTGGCAGCGCGGCTTGACATCTCTGTCACGAGAGTCCATGCCCTTGTCAAGGACGGTTCCCTGTTGGCCGCCCGGGTGGGGGAGCGCAACATTCGCGCAGTGCCCGCCGAATTCTTTAGTGACGGCCACATCGTTGAAAGCCTGCGGGGGACCATTACCGTCCTTCACGACGCCGGCTTTGACGACGAGGAAGCCATTGTGTGGCTTTTCACCCCCGATGATTCTCTGCCGGGCCGTCCCATAGACGCCCTGCACGAAGGGCGCAAAACCGAAATCCGCCGCCGCGCAGCCGCCCTCGGGTGGTAACAGCCGCCGGTGACGTTCTAGGACGTGCGGGAGACGGCGCTTCGGCCCAGTGCTGAGAGCGCTTTCCGGACATCAGCTGCAACGGGAAGGGCTGCGAGGGCTGCAAAGGCCGTGCTGCTCAGCCCGGAAATCATCTCTTCCGTCCGCGCCAGCGCCTGGGAATCGACCATGATGGCGCACAGCTTGGCAATTTGATCCTCGCCCAGGTCCTGCCGGCCCAGGTGCGAATCGACAAACCGCCTGTCGGCCTCATTGGCGCCGTCGATGGTCAACCCCACCAGCACGGTGCGCTTGCCTTCCCGGAGGTCGTCGCCCGCCGGTTTCCCGGTCTGGGCAGGGTCGCCAAACACGCCCAGGACGTCGTCGCGCAATTGGAAGGCTTCGCCCAGGGGTAGGGCGAACGCACTGTACCCTGCCAGGAGTTCGGTGCTGCCGCCTGCCAGCGCCCCGCCCAGCACCAGCGGGTGCTCGGACGAGTACTTGGCACTCTTGAACCGGATGATGGCGGAGGCGCGGGCCACGGCTGTCCCGTGGGGTTTGGACGGCCCGGACACCTCCTCGAGAATGTCCAGGTACTGCCCGGCCATGACCTCTGCCCGCATCAGGTTGAACACGGAGCGGGCCGGGCTGGCGGCGCCGGCGCCGATGGAGGCAAAAACCTCTTCGCTAAATGACAGGCACAGGTCGCCGGTCAAGATGGCCGCCGCATGGCCGAATCGTTCCTCGTTCAACGCCCAGTTGCGTTCCGCATGCAGGGTGCTGAACTGGCGGTGGACGCTGGGGCCGCCCCTGCGGGTGTCGGACCTGTCAATGATGTCGTCATGGATCAGGGCGGCAGCCTGAAACAGTTCCAACGCAGCCCCGGCCAGGATGATTTCGCGGGCACCGGCTCTGCCCCCCGCCCCGCGCCAACCCCAATAGGCCAGCAGGGCCCGCATGCGCTTGCCACCGGTCACCAGCGACCTGATGGCATCCACCAGGACCAGGGTGTCCGGGGAAATCCGGCCAAGCAGCGTGTGCTTTTCGTCCAGGAAGGATGTCAGTTCATCCGCCACTTCTGCGACAAAGGCTTCCTGCTCAACCGTGGTCGGGTCCTCCGTGGTCGCGGCAAATGCGCTCATGCTGTGGGAATCCTTGCTGTGTCTCGCCATGGGTGGAATCGGGAAAAGTGTTCGGGGTTACTTCAGGGACGCCGGCAATACGTTGGCGCCAACGGTAACCGTGGACGTGGAACCGGTCTGGACAACGCTGACCACCACATTCTCCTGCCCCGCGCCGCGCACAAATGTCTTCGAGGGCGTGCCATCCACCGCATCCCCGGGGAGGGCCGTAAACTTTTGGCCCGTGTAGACCTTGGTGTAATACGCCAGGACGTCGGCGGGCTTGGCCGTGATCGTGGCGGTCAGGGACGCGACGGACAAAGGGGTGCTCCGTTGCAGGCTTGATGCCTGGACCTGTGCACCCTTCATGAGGGGAATGAGCGTGGACGGGAAGCCGGCCACCAGTTCATTGACGGCGGATTCCACCGTGGGCTGTGCGCTGGCATCGGTGCTGGCGGCCGCGGTGGTGGCTGGACTGGAGGCCGCACTGGTGGCAGTGGTGGAACCCGGTGCGGACGACGACGGCGAAACCGGGGCCCCGGAGCAGCCGGAAAGAAGCACGACGGCGGCCACGGCCGCGACGGCCGAAAGGTGCGACAGCCGCGGGGCCAAGGCGGACGCGCATTGGGTGCTGGCGGTGATCATGGCGATTTCCTTAGCTGCCGGGGTCGGTGCAATGGATCCAGACCAGTTTACCTGCGGGCGGTGGGTGGAATTGCCGGGGCCACTGTGTCAGGGCCCTTCACTACACTTGAAGTGTGGAGCAGCAACCTCGCCGTATGGCCATGCGCCCCGCCCGGGCAGAGCCCGGGGCGGGTGAATCGGCGCTGCGCCGGGACCAGGCCGGCAGGGTGCTGGACCAGTCCGGGTGCACCATCATGCACGTGGACATGGACGCATTTTTTGTCTCAGTCGAGCTGCGCCAGCGGCCGGAGCTGAAGGGCCGGCCCGTGATTGTCGGCTTCCCGGAGGGCCGTTCAGTGGTCCTGTCCGCGTCCTACGAAGCCCGCAAGTTCGGTGTGAGGTCCGCCATGCCCATGGCGACGGCCATGCGGATGGCGCCCACCGCCGTCGTCATCAACCCGCGGCACGGCCTGTACCAGGAGGTGTCGGCGCAGGTCATGGAACTCTTCAACTCCATCACCGACACCGTGGAACCTCTTAGCGTAGACGAGGCCTTCCTGGACGTGGCAGGCGCCCTCCGGCGGCTCGGCACGCCACTGGAAATTGGTGCGCTGGTGCGCCGCCGCGTGGCCGCCGACCTCGGCATCACTGCCTCAGTGGGCATTGCATCCTCCAAGTTCGTGGCCAAGATCGCCTCCACGCGGTGCAAGCCGGACGGCATGCTGCTCATTGAAAGGGACCGCACGGTGGAATACCTGCACACCCTTCCCGTCCAGGCGCTGTGGGGGGTGGGGGCCAGGACGCTGGAAACACTGCAGCGGCTGGGCATCTTCACGGTGGCGGATGTGGCGGCCACCCCTGTTGGCGTGTTGCAAAAGACGCTCGGAGCCGGCGGCCGGGCCCTCCACCAGCTGTCGTGGGGGATCGATCCCCGGCCGGTCACACCGGTGCGGACGGAGAAAAGCATAGGCGCGGAGGAGACCTTCGCCGTTGACACGTTCGACGACGACGTCCTCACCCGGGAACTGCTCCGGCTTTCACACCGTGTGGCGGCGCGGCTGCGCGAATCGCACCTTGCCGGGCGGACCCTGGCCCTGAAAATCAAGTACTCCGACTTTTCCACCATCAGCCGCTCCAAGTCCATGGGGGCCGGCCTGGACAGTGCTGGCCAGATTTACGCCGGTGCCGTGGCGCTCCTGCGCGCCCTGGGGACCCGCCCCCAAAGCGTGCGCCTGATCGGGGTGAGGGTGGAATCCCTGGAATCCATCGAGACCGCACCGCTGCAGTTCAGCCTGGACCGGCGGGACGACAACGGACGCAATGCCGAAGTGGCCGGTGACGCCATCGCCGCGAAATTCGGCACCGCCAAGGTGGTGCCGGCTCGGCTGCTGGCAAGCCGGCAAAAAAAGCAGGGGCCGGGCCCGCGATAATGGCTTGCAGAAACCGCGAAAATCACCGAAAATGCGGCCCATCCGGTGTTAGCCAAATTACTTTTTGACAGTACGGAACTCCATGCACACCGCCGGGTTTCAGTTCCACAAAATCAAGCCTATTGTTAGTAGTGGGAGTTCGCTCGGCAACGGTCCTAGACCCCGTTGGCACCCTGCGGAGACCGGGGCATTTTTTGTCCGGTTTCCACCGTGGGGAACTAAATGGGACACCAAGGGCGTTAACGAGTTAAGACGCCCATGGCCCTGACCTGAAGGAGGTCGTCATGCCCCTCTCTGAGCACGAGCAAAGACTGCTTGACCAGCTGGAGCAGCAACTGCATGCCGAGGACCCGAAATTTGCCAATGCACTGGCATCGGACCCGGCCCACTCGCTGTCCACCCGGCACATTGTGATCGGCGTTCTCGTCCTGATCGTCGGCATCATGGTTCTGCTTGGTGGCGTTGCGCTGTCGCAGATCGTGGTGGGAATCCTCGGGTTCCTGATCATGGGCGCAGGTGTGTACTTCGCGGTGTCAAGGCCCAAGTTCAGCGGTGACCCGACGGCCCCCGCAAAATCCGGGTCAAAGCAGAAGAGCGGCTTCATGAGCAACCTCGAGGAGCGTTGGGAAGAACGCCGCCGCGAGCAGTAGCTGAGCCTGGCATCCTGATCAGCACCGGGCAGCCCCGGCTGTGGGCTGCCGGATGACGTGATTCTTGTCGCGCGGCGCCGTGTGACGGCCCCTCGAGGCGACATCGATATCCCCAAAAGGTCCCTTCGAGGGCCTTTTTGCGTTTAACAGGACCTGTTGCCGCCCGGGGCGCCCCTGGCCTTCCGTGCGCCGGCCCTCCACTTTCCACCACCGGCGGCCGTCCGGACCCAATATTGCGCCCCAAACGGGCCCCGCGGCCGGGCGGGGCGCGGCAGTGCGGCGAGCCCGGGGGGAAATGCGGCCGGCCGCGAAAATTTCCCTCCACCCCGGCAAAGGCGTCTGCTTCCCTGCTATGGCAAGGATCCGGCTGCCGACACGCGGGCCAATTGGCGCGCCATGTCGTTGACGGTGGAGGATTGTGGAGTAATGTGGAGCGCGTAAGAGGGAAATGGTGAAGGGTAGCTCGAAAGACCTTGGGGGAGAGGGCGGTGGGGGATGTTTCTGGGAACACACTCACCGCGCCTCGACGAAAAGGGCCGGCTCATCCTTCCCGCCAAATTCCGGGAGGAATTGGCCGGTGGACTTGTCCTGACCAAGGGGCAGGAACACTGCATTTACGTCTTCAGTGCCAGGGAATTTGAAAAGGTCCATGCGGACATGGTGGGTGCACCGATGCAAAATCGGCAGGCACGCGACTATGGCCGCATCCTTCTCTCCGGGGCATCTGATGAAGTTCCCGACAAACAAGGGCGTGTGACCATTCCGGCCACACTTCGCGCCTACGCAGGTCTCGACCGGGAGTTGGTGGTCATTGGGGCCGGCAACCGTGCGGAGATTTGGGATGCCAAGGCCTGGACCGAGTACTTGGCGGAACAGGAAAAGGCGTTTGCGGAAATGGATGAAGACGCCGTCCCCGGCACAAAAGCGCAATAGGCAGCACGCAACATCAGCTCCATGCACCACCAGCACCACACGACATGGGTTTGAACCATGGCGCGGCACGGACTTTCTTGAATGAGGTCTCCAGCCGCCCGGCAGTGTCAATCCTGGCTCACCTTCCCCGGAGCCAGGCGGGACAGGCCCGGCGCGGAGGGGGAGCTGGTTTAAGAACGGCGGCCACCCACTGATCGAGCACTGACCGCAGACCAGGCAATCCGGACATCAAGGTACTTATCGGAAATGGAGGCGTGATGACGTCGGAAGTTCCCACGCCACCCACCTCAGCCCGCCACACACCCGTTCTCAAGGACCGCTGCATCAACCTCCTGGCTCCCGCCTTCGACACCGCCCTCCAGGAGGGGCGCACCCCCTTCGTTATTGACGCCACGCTCGGCATGGGGGGGCACAGCGAGGCCATGCTCCAGCGGTTCCCCGAGCTGCACCTGATAGGCATCGACAGGGACACCGAGGCACTTGGCCTGGCCGGGGCCCGCCTGGCACCCTTCTCCGCCCGCACCGACCTGGTGCATGCCGTGTACGACGAGATCCCCGAAGTGCTGGGCAACCTCGGCGTGCAGCAGGTGGACGGAATCCTCATGGACCTTGGCGTGTCCTCCCTGCAGCTGGATGAGCGCGAACGCGGATTCGCCTACTCCTTTGACGCACCCCTGGACATGCGCATGGACACCAGCCGCGGACCCACGGCGGCCGACGTCGTCAACACTTATTCAGAAGAAGACCTGGTGCGGATCATCCGCAAGTGGGGCGAGGAAAAGTTTGCCGGCCGCATTGCCAACCACATCGTTGCTGCCCGTGACAGGAAGCCCCTCACGCACACCGGCGAACTGGTCGACATCATCCGCAACGTGGTCCCCGCCGGGGCCGCACGCACCGGCGGCCACCCGGCCAAACGAACATTCCAGGCGCTGCGGATTGAAGTCAATGAGGAACTGAGCGTGCTTGAGCGTGCCGTCCCCGCCGCGGTCGATGCGCTGGGCCTGCACGGTCGCGCCGTCGTCATGTCCTACCACTCGCTGGAGGACAAGATCGTCAAGGCTGTTTTTGCCGCCGGGTCACGTTCTTCGGCACCGGCGGGCTTCCCCGTGGAACTTGAAGAGCACAAGGCCACCCTCAAGCGCCTGACCAAGGGAACCGAAATTCCCACGGACGAAGAAATTGCAGAAAACCCCAGGGCCGCGTCCGCGCGGCTTCGCGCAGTGGAAAAAGTGAAAGTTAGGAACCGCACATGAGCCAGCTTGCATTCCGCACGGTTTCAGCCACGAGCGGCAACAATGCCCGAGTGCTGCAAGGAGGGGACCCCCACCGCGAGGGGGGCAACCCGCTCCGCGGAACGGCTCCCAAGGCAGCAAGGCCCCGGACCCCGCTTTCCCTGGTGGTCTCGGTGCCGCGGCGGAACCGGACCCCGCTGGTGGTTTCCTTGTTTCTGCTGGTGGTGGCGGCGCTGTCGGCCGTATTGGTCATGAGTGTTTCGGTGTCCCAGGGACAGTACGAGCTGGTGGCCCTGAAGACGCAGCAAAGCAACCTGGAGAAGTCCAACCAGGCGCTGGAACTTGACCTGACCGCACGTGTTGCCCCACAGAGCCTCGTGGCCAAGGCTGCGGCCATGGGCATGGTGCCGGCTGCCACAACCGGCCAGATTGACGTGCGCACCAAGAAGGTGACAGGCAACCCCCAGCCCGCGTCGGCGGACACCAAGGGCCTGGTGGTCATTCCACCGGCCAACATGAACGCACCCCAGCCCGCCGCGGCCGCTGCCGCCGCCCCGGGCACGTCCCTCCAGGATGCAGCAGCCAAGGACGCCGCGGCCTCCCGCACGGATGCCCCCAAGGCTGTTTTGGGGGCTGCCCCGGCTGCCCCGGCGGCCGCGGCACCGGATCTCAATGGCGGCACCATCCCCGCTCCGGGGCAAAAGCACAGCTAAGGTGTGAGGGACACGGGCGGACCGCACCAGCCGCCCGGCAGGCGGGGGGACCGTCCAGCAGGCAATACATACAGGCAGCAAGGAAACGCAGTGGCAAAAGACTCCCCAAACCCAACGAACGGTGCACTTGCACACCGCTTGAACAAGGTGGGCCGGGGCCGGATGCGTGTTGGCTTCGTCGTCATGCTGGCCTTTCTCCTGGTCATCGCGGGCAAGCTTGTCATGATCCAGGGGCTGGATGTGGGCCACCTGGCTGAAGCGGCCGAGACCCAGCGGACGGTGGTGCAAAAGCTGCCCGCCGTGCGGGGAAAGATCCTGGATGCCAACGGCAAGGTGCTGGCCGAAAGCATCCTGCGCTATGACATCACGGTTTCGCAGGTCAACAGCTCCCTGTATCCGGAATACAAGCACGTTGACACCGCCAGCCAAAAAACGGTGACGTACACCCGGGCCGAAGGGCTGCAGCAGCTGGCGGACGTGCTGAAGCTGCCCGTTGACCAGGTCACCAAGGCCGCCACGGGCGACAAGACGTTCAATTACATCGTCAAGGACGTCAGCCCTGCCGTGGAGAGCCAGGTGGCGGCCCTGGGCGTGCCCGGCATCTATTCCCAGGCCCAAACCAAGCGCGTCTACCCCGCCGGCTCAGTGGGCGGCAACATTGTCGGCTTCCTGGGCTCGGACGGCACACCGCTGGCCGGAATTGAGCTGACCATGAATGACAAGCTCACCGGCAAGGACGGCTCACGCACCTACCAGGCCGGCAAGAACGGGATCATCATCCCCACCGCGCCCGTCAGGACCGTCCCGGCCGTGGACGGCCAGACGGTCAAGCTGACCATGAACCAGGACATCCAGTATTACGCCCAGCAGGCCGCCCAGGAACAAAAGCAAAAATACAGCGCCCAGTGGGCCACCATCCTGGTCATTGAGGTCAAGACCGGCAAGGTGGTGGCGATGGCCGACACCGACACCGTGGACCCGAACGACCCGGGCAAGACGGCCGCCGCCAACCGCGGCGCACGCTCCGTAAGCGCCGTCGTCGAGCCCGGCTCAACTGACAAGATCATGACGGTGTCCGGGGTGATGGACAAGGGCCTGATGAACCCCCTGACGCACATCGTGGTGCCGCCCACCTACACCGTGGACGGGGAAACATTCACCGACGCATTCCCGCACGGCACTGAGCAGCGCACCCTGGCCGGCATCATCGGCCAGTCCCTCAACACGGGAACGGTCATGGCGGGGGAGAAGATGACCCCGCAGGAACGTTATGACAACATGCGCAAGTTCGGGATCGGCCAGCTCACCGGCATCCCGCTGCCCGGCGAGAGCCCCGGCATTTTCGCCACCCCGGACAAATGGGACGTGCGCCAGCAATACACCATCCTGTTCGGCCAGGGCGTTGCCCAAACACCGCTGCAGACAGCAATGGTGTACCAGACAATCGCCAACAACGGCGTCCGGCTCAAGCCTCAGCTGATCGATTCCTTTACCGCAGCGGACGGCACCGTGTCCACGGTTCCGCAGGCACCGGGCATCAAGGTCATCAGCCCCCAGACGGCCCAGCAGGATCGGGACATGCTGGAAAGCGTCGCCACCATGGGTGACGCCCCGGATGTGAAGATCCCGGGCTACCGGGTGGGCGGGAAAACCGGCACGGCAGAGGCTCCGGCCAGCAACGGCGGGTTGAGCGGGTACACCTCCTCCTTCATCGGCATGGCGCCCATGGACAATCCCGAGTACGTTGTTGCCGTGACCGTCCAGCAGCCGCAGGGACTCATTTACGGCGTCACCCAGGGCTACACCTTCAACGACGTCATGGGCCAGGTCCTGCGCACCTACGATGTTCCGCCGTCCAGCACCCCGTCCGTCAAGCTTCCCCAGTTCTACAAGTAACCCGCGCAGAGCACGACACAACATGAAAGAAATTCACCCAGTGGAACAGCCCGGCCCCGGCCAAAATCCGAACCGCACCCCGCCCCTGAGGCCCGCCCGCCAGGTGCCCGTGGCGCTGGAGCGCATTGCCTCCGCGGCCGGGGCCAGCCTGCCCGCGGGCGGTTCCTCCACGTGGGTGACGGGCGCAAGCCTGGATTCGCGCAGCATCCTGCCGGGCGACCTCTACCTGGCCCTGCCAGGCGCCCATGTGCACGGTGCAGCCTTTGCCCGCCAGGCTGTCGCGGCCGGTGCCGTTGCCGTGCTGACGGACGACGCCGGCGCCCGCCTTGTCGGGGACGGTTGCGGTGTTCCCGTGCTTGTCTGTGCGGACCCCCGGGCCGTGACCGGTGCGGTGGCTGCCCTCGTCTATGGCACGGACCCGGCCGGCGGCGGGACGGGCATGGCGATGTTTGGCATCACGGGCACCAATGGCAAAACCACCACCACCTATTTCCTGAACTCCCTGCTCCGTGCCCTGGGAAAGGCCACGGGGCTCATTGGCACCATTGAGATCCTGGCCGGGGACCAGCCCATCCCCAGCAAGCTCACCACCCCCGAGTCCACCGACGTCCACGCCCTGCTGGCCGTCATGTCGGAACGCGGACTCGACGCTGCCTCGATGGAGGTTTCCTCCCATGCACTGGCCTTTGGCCGGGTTGATTCGGTGGTTTTTGACGTGGCCGGATTTACCAACCTGACCCAGGACCACCTGGACCTGCACGGCGGCATGGACGGCTACTTTGCCGCAAAGGCGCAGCTGTTTACCCCGGAGCATGCCCGGCGTGCCGTGGTGACGGTGGACGGGCCGTGGGGGCGCAAGCTCGCCGAGACAGCCACCGTGCCGGCCGCCACGCTGTCCACGCTGCCGGGAGGCACTGCCGACTGGCGGGTGGCCGGCATTGAACGGATCGGCGTGGGCTCGCGCTTTGAGCTCCACGGGCCCGGCGGGGTGGTGCTGCGCGTAAAAACCGGCCTGCCCGGCGGCTTCAATGTCTCCAACGCCGCCCTGGCCCTGGCCATGGTGGCCGAGCACCTCCTCACCGAGAAGGACGACGGCGGCACGCGGGACAGCGGCGGCACCCGGCGCGCCGCCGTCGTCCGCGTGCTGCAGGCGGCCCTCGACGCAAGCGACCCCTTCACCCTCGACGTGCCGGGTCGCATGCAGCTGGTCGGCACCGCGCCCGTGGCCGTGGTGGACTTTGCCCACAACCCCGACGCGCTCCGGCTGGCGCTGGCGGCCATCCGCTCCGGCGAGCCCGGCTCCAGGGTCATCGTGGTCTTCGGCGCCACGGGGGAGCGCGATGTGACGAAGCGGCCCATCATGGGCGCCATTGCGGCCGAAAACGCCGACGTTGTCATCATCACCGACGACGACCCCCATGACGAGGAGCCGGCAGGCATCCGGGCCGGGGTCCTGGCCGGTGCCGTGGAGGCCAACACGCGCCTCGGGCTGGGCCGGACCATCGAGGAGCACGGGGAGCGTGCGGCGGCCATCCGCCGCGCAGTGGAGCTGGCCAGGCCCGGCGACACCATCCTGGTGGCCGGGCGCGGCCACGAGGTGCACCAGGAAGTCAAGGGCGTCAACGTGGCCCTGGACGACAGGGTGGAGCTGAAGCAGGCCCTGGCCCGCTATGGATTCCCCGTCGCCGGAGCCGGCAGGATAGAGTCATAAACCGAGATGATTGAATTTTCAGCGGCCGAGATTGCCGATTACACCAACGGACGGCTGTCAGCCGGAACCGACCCCAACTGCCGCATTGACGTGGCCCTCATCACCACCGACTCCCGCGAGGCCTCGCCCGGGAGCATGTATGTGGCCAAGGCCGGCGAGCACGCCGACGGGCACGACTTTATTGCCGCAGCCTTCACTGCGGGGGCAGTGCTTGCCCTGTCGGAGCGTGAGGTGCCCCGCGCCGGAGGATCCTTTCCAGCGGTCATCGTGGCCGACGCCGTTGCCTCCATGGGCCTGTTGGCTGCCGAGGTGGTGCGCCGCATCCGGGCCCATTCGCCCCTGACAGTCATCGGCATCACCGGCTCGGCTGGAAAAACAACCACCAAGGACCTGCTCGCCGGTGTGTTGTCACAGCTGGGCGACACCGTGGCACCGGTCGGCTCCTACAACGGGGAAGTGGGCGTGCCGCTGACGGTGTTCCGCGCCGTGGAGACCACCCGGCACCTCATCATTGAGATGGGGGCCACGAAAATGGGCCAGATCAGTTACCTGGCGGGGATTGTCAAGCCCGACATCGGCGTGGTGCTGTGCGTTGGGAGCGCCCACGCCGGTGAATTCGGCTCCATTGACAACATCGCCACGGCCAAGGGCGAGCTCGTGGAGGCACTGCCCGCAGGCGGCACTGCCATCTTGAACTTCGATGATTCACGGGTCCGCGCCATGGCAAGCCGGGCCGGTGCGCCCGTCACCTTCTTCAGCAGCGCCGAAACCGGCGGTGCCGCGCACACCGGAGGGGCCGGCGTCGTTAATGCCCTCAACGTCCGCACCACCGGCGGCCACCCGGAATTTGACCTGGTGTTCCCCGGCAGCGGGGAAAGCCACCCTGTGAGCAGCAAGCTCCTGGGCCTGCACCATGTGGCGAACCTGCTGGCCGCCGCCGCGGCCGCCCACGCGGCAGGCGCCGCACCCGCGGACATTGCCTCAGCCCTCAGCGCCCAGGGGCCTGCCAGCCGCTACCGGATGGAACGCACCGACCGCCCGGACGGCGTCACCATCATCAACGATGCCTACAACGCCAATCCGGAATCCATGCGGGCCGCCCTGCGCACCCTGGCGGAGCTGGGTGCCGGCGGAACCCGCCGCACCTGGGCCGTGCTGGGCGAAATGCTGGAGCTGGGCAGCGATTCCGTGCTGGAGCACGACGCCGTGGGCCGGGTGGCCGTGCGGCTGAACATTTCCCGGCTCATTGTGGTCGGCACTCCCGCGCGTTCCATGCACGTGGGCGCCGTCATGGAGGGCTCATGGGGGGACGAGTCGATGTTTGTCCCTGACGCCGACGCCGCGCACCAGCTTTTGCTGCGCGAGCTGGCCCCAGGGGACATCGTGCTGGTCAAGTCCTCCAACGGTGCCGGCCTGCGGTTCCTCGGGGACCTGCTGGCAGCGGATCGGATAGCATTGCCTTCGGGGAAGGCGGAAACTGCGGGCGGCGCAGTCACAGAAATCGACCAAAGCACGGTTCAGGGCACAGTCCAGAGTAATGTTCAAAAAAACCCCGGCGAAAGGACCCCTCAGCCGTGATTGCATTGCTTATTGGCACCGGACTGGCACTGGCCCTCTCGATGGTCGGCACGCCCCTGTTCATCCGGCTCCTGGTCAAAAAGGGGTACGGGCAGATCATCCGCGATGACGGCCCCACCACCCACCAGATCAAGCGCGGCACGCCCACGATGGGCGGCACCGTGGTGGTCGGCGCGGTGGTCCTTTCCTACTTCATCACCCACCTGATCATTTGGCTCCTGAACCCCAATTCGCAGGGGCCCACCGCATCCGGGCTGCTCATGATCTTCCTCATGCTGGGCCAGGGCCTGGTGGGATTCCTGGACGACTTTTTGAAGATTTCCAACCAGCGCAGCCTTGGCCTGGACGCCAAGGGCAAGCTGGCCGGGCAGGCCGTGGTGGGCATTGCCTTTGCCGTCATGGCACTCGGCTTCCCCGACAGTTCCGGCAAGACGCCCGCCAGCACCTTCATTTCCTTTGCCCGCGACATCCCCTCCCTCAACCTGGCCTTTGCCGGTGCCGGGCTGGGCGTGGTGTTGTTTGTCCTGTGGTCAAACCTGATCATTGCCGGCACCACCAACGGCGTGAACCTCACCGACGGCCTGGACGGGCTCGCCACGGGAGCCGCCATCCTGGTCTTCGGCGCCTACACCCTCATGGGCCTGTGGCAGACCAGCCAGGGCTGCGGCGGCCGGAAGGTGCCCGCTGAAACCGTGTGCTACGAAGTCCGCGACCCGCTGGACCTTTCCCTTGTCGCCGTCATCATGTTTGCCGCGCTGATCGGGTTCCTGTGGTGGAACACGTCACCGGCCAAGATTTTCATGGGGGACACGGGATCGCTGGCCATCGGCGGGGCCATGGCCGGCTTTGCCATCCTTTCCCGGACGGAAATCCTGCTGTTCATCATCGGCGGGCTCTTTGTCCTCATCACCCTCTCCGTCATCATCCAGGTGGGCTTCTTCAAGCTGTCCAAGGGCCGCCGGGTGTTCCTGATGGCACCCCTGCAACACCACTTTGAACTCAAGGGCTGGGCCGAGGTCACCGTGGTGGTCAGGTTCTGGATCCTGGCCGGGCTCATGGTGGCCGTGGGGCTGGGCGCCTTTTACGCTGAATGGATTGTCCGACTGTGACACACACTGCACCCGCATCCACCGCCGCTGCCGGGGCAGGCCGCCTGGCCGGTCTCACCAGCTGGGGCGCCGACTGGGCCGGGCTCCGCGTGGTGGTCACCGGCATCACGAAGACAGGCTTCTCCGTGGCCGACACCCTCGCCGAGCTGGGCGCCCGCGTTGTGGTGGTGGCCTCCTCGCACGACGACGAGTCCCGGCGCGCCGCCGACACCCTTCGCATCGTGGGGGTTGAGGACGTCATCCTGGGCCGGGAATCCTCCACCGTGCTGCCGCTGGTGGGCGGTGAACCGGCCGAACTGGTGGTCACGAGCCCCGGCTACCGGCCCAGCCACCCGCTGTTGGCTGCCGCAGCCGACGCCGGCATCCCCATCTGGGGCGACGTGGAACTGGCCTGGCGCGTGCGCACCCGCGAGGGCCGCAAAACCGCGGAGTGGATCACCATCACCGGCACCAACGGAAAAACCACCACCACCACCATGGTGGAACTGATGCTCCAGGCCGCCGGGCTGCGCGCCATCGCCGCCGGGAACATCGGCACGCCCATCCTGGATGCAGTGCGCGATCCGGAAGGCTACGACGCCCTGGCCGTGGAACTCTCCTCCTTCCAGCTGCACTGGATCCAGTCCCTGGAACCGGTGGCCAGCGCGTGCCTGAACCTGGCCGAGGACCATGTGGACTGGCACGGCAGCTTTGACGCCTATGCAGCTGACAAGGCCAAGGTCTACGCCAACACCAAGGCGGCCTGCGTCTACAACGCCGAACAAATCGAGACCGAACACATGGTGGAAGAGGCCGACGTCCGCGAAGGCTGCCGTGCCGTGGGCTTCACCACCGGCATGCCTGCCATCAGCATGGTGGGCGTGGTGGAGGGGCTCATCGTGGACCGGGCCTTCATCGCCGAACGCAAGGACTCCGCCGTCGAACTGGCCCATGTCAGCGACATTTCCGAGCTGGTGCCCCGGCACCTCGTGGCCAACGCGGCCGCCGCGGCGGCGCTGGTGCGGGCGTACGGGCTCACGCCGGAAAATGTGCGCGACGGCCTCATCGCCTACGAGAGCGGGGACCACCGGATCCAGCCCGTGGCCACCTCCGGAGGGGTCCTGTGGGTTAACGATTCCAAGGCCACCAACCCGCACGCAGCCGCGGCCTCCCTCTCCGCCTTCAAGCCCGTCATCTGGATTGCCGGGGGGCTGTCCAAGGGTGTCGAATATGACGAACTGGTCAGCGCGCATGCAGGCCGGCTCAAGGCCGTGGTCCTGATCGGGGAGGACTCCTCGGCCCTGGCCGGCGCCCTTTCGCGACACGCACCCGATGTGCCCGTCATTGAGACGGACAAGGGGCACACTGGCAGGGAAGGCGTGGCCGAAACGCCCATCTTCGGGGATGCCGTCATGGCGCAGGCCGTTGCCGCCGCCGCCCAGCTGGCGGAAGACGGCGACACGGTGCTCATGGCGCCGGCATCAGCGTCGATGGACCAGTTTTCGTCCTACGCCCACCGAGGCCAGTCGTTCATCAACGCCGTGCGGGAGCTGTTGGAACGACGGGCGAGCGCCAACAAGGAGTCATAGTGGCCACTACGCCGGCAACCAGGGGCACCGCCCCCAAGGTGGCGCCCCCGTCCGGGCCCGCCCGCACCGCCACCAGCCGCTGGAAGCGCGTCCGCAACAGGGTCAATGCCCTGTCCGGACGGCCCAGCGCCTCCTACTACTGGATCATCGCCACCACTGTGGCACTGACCGCGGTTGGGCTCATGACAGTGCTCTCCGCATCGGCCGCCGAATCGATTTCGGCCGGCATCGACCCCTACTCCCTGTTCATCAAGGAGTCCATGTTTGCCGGCTTCGGGCTGGTGCTCATGATGGTCCTGTCCTTCGTGCCGCCGTCGGGCCTGAAGAGGATGGCCTGGCCCACCCTGGGCCTGTCGGCGCTCCTGCTGATGCTGGTCGTTTTCACCCCGCTCGGTGTGAACATCGGCGGCAACAGGAACTGGATCAACTTCGGCAACTCCATCCAGTTCCAGCCCTCAGAGGCCGCCAAGCTGGCGCTGGCGCTGTGGATGGGCCTGGTGCTGTCCCGCAAGGGCCGGCTCATGGCGGACTGGCGGCACACCCTGCTGCCCGTGGTGCCCATTGGTGGCATCCTGGTGCTCCTGATCTTGCTGGGGCACGACCTCGGCACCTCCGTCATTGTCATGGCCGTCATCGGCGCCGGGCTGTATTTTGGCGGCGGCAGCAAGCGCGTGCTGATTGGCGCGGTGGGGGTCGGGGTGGCTGCCGCCGCGGCCATGGCCGCCTTCAGCGGCAACAGGACTGCACGGCTCTCCGGCTGGCTGGGCAATTGCAGCGACGGCCAGGGCCTGTGCGACCAGGCGCAAAACGGGCTGTACGCGCTGGCGTCGGGCCGGTGGTTCGGCGTGGGGCTGGGGCAGAGCCGGCAAAAATGGAGCTGGATCCCCGAAGCCCACAACGACTTCATCTTTGCCATTCTCGGCGAGGAGCTGGGCCTGCTGGGCACGCTGGTCATCATTGCCCTCTACGGCGTGCTGGCCTTCGCCTTCTTCCGCGTCATCATGAAGCGCAACGACACGTTCGCCCGGGTGGTGTGCGGGTCCATCCTGGCCTGGATCATCGGCCAGGCCTTCGTGAACATAGCCATGGTTGCCGGACTCCTGCCAGTGATCGGTGTTCCACTGCCATTGATTTCCTACGGCGGCAGTGCCCTGGTGATGGTGCTGGCGGGAATCGGCGTGGTGCTGTCCTTTGCCCGCACCGACCCCGCAAGCGACGCTGAAGCAGAAAGCGCATCGATTTCTTCATGACGAATACAGCAAACGCCGTCTCCCGCCCGGGCGGCCCCCTTTCCGTGGTGCTGGCCGGCGGCGGATCCGCCGGCCACGTCAGCCCGCTGCTGGCCATCGCCGCGGCCGTCCGCCGGGCCGTTCCGGAAACCGCCATTCTGGCCGTGGGAACGGCAGACGGCCTGGAAACACGCCTGGTGCCGGCCGCGGGCCATGAACTGGCCACCATCGCCCGGATACCGCTGCCGCGCAGGCCGTCGCCGGAGTTGCTGAAACTGCCCGGGCGCATGCGCGGGGCCATTGCCGACGGCAGGCGCATCCTGACCGAGGCCGGGGCGGACGTGCTGGTGGGGGTGGGCGGCTACGTGTGCACGCCCATGTACCTGGCCGCCAGGCACCTAGGCGTGCCCATCGTGGTGCACGAAGCCAATACCAAGGCCGGGCTGGCGAACAAGGTCGGCGCCCGCTATGCCGCGCACGTGGGTACAGCCTTTGCCGCCACCAAGATCCGCGGCGGGCAGCTGGTGGGCATGCCCATGCGTGCGGCCGTGTCCGGGCTTGACCGCGCCGCGGCGCGCGCCGGTGCCCGCGAACGGCTGGGCCTGGACGCCGAAGCCCCCACGCTGATTGTCACGGGCGGCTCACTCGGGGCCCTGCGCCTGAACACGGCCCTGGCCGGGGCCTTGGAGGCGCTGGCCGGCGCCGGCATCCAGACCCTGCACATCACCGGCCGCGGCAAGGCTGTCATGGCGGACGACGGCGGCCCCCTCACCGCACCCCGCTACCGCCAGCTGGAGTATGTGGACGCCATGGAGGACGCCTATGCCGCGGCAGACCTGCTGTTGTGCCGCTCCGGCGCGGGGACAGTGTCCGAGGTGGCCGCCGTCGGGCTTCCGGCCGTGTTTGTTCCCCTTCCCGTGGGCAACGGCGAGCAGGCCCGCAACGCGGCAGGACTGGTGGCCGCGGACGCAGCGCTGCTGGTGCCCGATGCGCAGCTCAACGCGGCCTGGATTGAGGCGAACGTGATCCCGCTGTGCCTGGACCCGCAGCGGCTGGCCGGCATGTCCGCACGGGCGTCGGCGCTGGGCATCCGGGACGCCGCGGAGCGCATGGCGGACATGGTTTTGGCGGCAAGCGGAAAGTGGCAGCAACAGTGACACAAACATCGGCAGCAACACCTTATGAGGCCCCCACCCTGGCTGAACTGGGCAGGGTGCACTTCATCGGCATGGGCGGGGCCGGAATGTCCGCCATTGCCCGCATCATGCTGGGCAGGGGCGTGCCCGTCAGCGGTTCGGACGCCAAGGATTCGGCCGGGCTCGCCGCGCTGGCCGCGCTCGGCGCCTCCGTCCATGTGGGGCACCATGCCGCCACTGTGGCCGGCGCGGACACCGTGGTGGTCTCCACCGCCATCCGCGAGGCCAACCCTGAACTGGCCGCGGCCAGGGCAGCCGGCCTGCGCGTGCTCCACCGGTCCCAGGCGCTGGCGGCTGCCATGGCCCAGGACACCGTGGTGGCTGTTGCCGGCACCCACGGCAAAACCACCACCACCTCCATGATCACCGTGATGCTCCGCGGCGCCGGGGTGGACGCCTCCTTCGCCGTGGGCGGGACGGTGCAGGGCCTGGGCGTCAACGCGGCGCACGGCAGCGCCCCGGTGTTCGTGGCCGAAGCGGACGAATCGGATGCCTCCTTCCTGAATTACCGGCCGCGGATTGCCGTGGTCACCAACATGGAAGCCGACCACCTCGACCACTACGGCACCCCCGAGGCCGTGTTCGCCGCCTTTGATTCCTTTGTGGCCCTGCTGCCGGCGGACGGGCTGCTGGTTGCCTGCGCCGACGACGCCGGTTCGGCCGCTCTGGCTGCCCGGGCCGCGGCTGCCGGAAAGCGCACCCTGAGCTACGGTTTCAGCGATGCGGCGGAGCTGCGCATAGTGGCTGGCTCGGGGGAGGGGCTGGCCACGGACACCACGCTGCTCCTGCCGCCCGCCGGCACCGCCTCCCGCAGCGTGCCCCTTCACCTGCAGGTGCCGGGGGACCACAACATCCGCAATGCCGCTGCCGCCGTGGCCGTGGCGCTGGAGTTGGGTGTTGACGTTGATGCTGCGCTGGCCGCCCTGGCCACGTTCAGCGGTGCCGCCCGCCGATTCGAATCAAAGGGGGAGGGGCGCGGGGTGCGGGTGTTTGACGACTACGCACACCACCCCACGGAGGTCACCGCGGCCCTCAAGGCCGCCCGCACCGTGGCTGCCGGACACAAGGTCCACGTGCTGTTCCAGCCGCACCTGTTTTCCCGGACCCGGGAATTCGCCGCCGAGTTTGCCCAGGCCCTGGACCTGGCGGACACCGTGGCCGTGCTGGACATCTACCCCGCCCGCGAAGACCCCATTCCCGGGGTGGACAGCACGCTGATCACCCGCCGCCTTGCCGCGCCCCGCAGCTACTGGCCGGACCCTGCGGCAGCCGTGGCGGCGCTGGCTGCTGCCGCTGCCCCCGGGGACCTGATCCTGACGGTGGGCGCGGGCGACGTCACGGCCTATGGCCCGGCACTGGTGGCGGCCCTGCAGGCCGGCCCCGCTTCGGCTCCCGGGACCTCACCCGCTAACGGCGGGCAGCATGGCTGAGCCGCGCCGCCCCCGCATCATCCGCACCCGGCCCGCCACAGGGCCCGACGGCGGCGCTCCCACGGGTGCCGGTCCGGGGCCGGATTCAGGTCCCGGGCCCAACGGCGGCGACGCTGCCGCGGCTACGCGTTCCGCCGCCACGGCGGGCGGCAACACGCAGGCGGCCAGGCCTACCAGCAGCAAGGTGACTGTCACGCCGCTGGAGCCTGATGCACCTGTCAAAACGGCATCTCCCAAATCCGCGACGGCCAAAACCGCACCTGCCAAAACCGCGACGGCCAAAACCGCGCCGGCGAAGGCGCCCGGACGCCCCGTGGTGGATTTGACTGCGCGCGCGAAACGCCCCGCCAAGGACGCCGGCCCGGTCCCCGACGTCCAGCCTGGAAAAGGCGGGAAGAAGAAATCCGGCACATCGACTGGCCGCGGCGCCGGCGCGACAGTCCTGGCCTTTCCCACGCCCGCCCACAAGAAGCGCCGTCGGCGTGCCTGGATTGCCTTTTCTGCCGTTGCGGCCGTCCTGGCCATCGTCATGGTGGTGGCGTTGTTTTCGCCGGTCCTGGCCGTTCGGACCATCCACATTGACGGGCGCAAGCTGGTGGCGGAGAAGACGCTGCAAACAGCACTTGCCCCGCTGGTTGGTACGCCCCTGCCCCAGGTGACGCAGCAGGACGTGGACAGGCTGCTGGCGAAGGTGCCGCAGGTCAAGAGTTCGCGCATTGAGGCACAGCCCCCTTCGGCCCTGCTGGTCCAGGTGGTGGAAAGGGTCCCCGTGGCCCTGCTGAAGAACGGCAGCGGCTTCGTCATGGTGGACCAGGACGGCGTGGAACTTGGCACCGCCAAGGATGCCGCCTCGGCAGGCCTTCCGCTCATTGACGGGGGCCTGGCCGCCGTCTCGAAGGACACCTTCAGTGCCATGACCGCAGTCCTGGCAACCCTGCCGAAATCGGTGCTGGGCCGGCTGGCCAGCGCCACCGCAAAGTCTCCCGACGCCGTCGAACTTCAGATGGTGGACGGAAAGACCGTGGTGTGGGGGAATGCAGCGGACATGGAGCTGAAGGCGCAGGTCCTGCAAGCCCTCATCGACGCCCCGGCACCCACCGTGGATCCGGGAAAGCCGGCCCCGCCACCCGTCCAGGTGTACGACGTCAGCACGCCGCGCTATCCTGTGACACGCTAGAGGGGGTGCGAACCGGTGCCACCCCAAGGTTTTTTGGCCGGATTCGCACGACACGCGGGGGCGGTTATTGCATGCGGCACCGATGCACCATAGCGTCACTGACAAGAGTTGGTTGACATAACTATAACCTTCAAGTTGAAGGTTAAGCTACCAAGGTTCAAGTGCAGCTTGAACCGCGGTGGCCCCAGCAGCACCCATGGAACTTACAGCAAGAAACGAACAAGGGACACGTAACGTGGCAGCACCCCAGAATTACCTGGCCGTCATCAAGGTCGTCGGCATCGGCGGCGGCGGCGTAAATGCAGTGAACCGGATGATTGACGTGGGCCTGCGCGGCGTTGAATTCATTGCCATCAACACGGACGCCCAGGCGCTGCTGATGAGCGACGCGGACGTCAAGCTCGACGTCGGCCGCGAGCTGACCCGCGGCCTGGGGGCAGGCGCCAACCCCGACGTCGGCCGCCAGGCTGCGGAAGACCACCAGGAGGAGATCGAGGAGGTCCTGCGCGGGGCCGACATGGTCTTCGTAACGGCCGGCGAGGGCGGCGGCACCGGCACCGGCGGCGCGCCCGTCGTGGCCCGCATTGCGCGCACCCTTGGCGCGCTGACGATCGGTGTGGTCACGCGCCCCTTCACCTTTGAAGGCCGCCGGCGCGCCACGAGCGCCGACAACGGCATCGAGGCCCTGCGCGACGAGGTTGACACGCTCATCGTCATCCCGAACGACCGCCTCCTCTCCATCAGCGACCGCAACGTCTCGGTCCTTGACGCATTCCGTTCCGCCGACCAGGTGCTGCTCTCCGGCGTCCAGGGCATCACCGACCTCATCACCACCCCGGGCCTGATCAACCTTGACTTCGCCGACGTCAAGTCCGTCATGCAGGGTGCGGGCTCAGCCCTCATGGGCATCGGCTCCGCCCGCGGCGAGGACCGTGCCGTCAAGGCAGCCGAGCTCGCCATCGCCTCCCCGCTGCTGGAGGCTTCCATTGACGGCGCCCATGGCGTGCTGCTGTCCATCCAGGGCGGCTCCGACCTGGGCCTGTTCGAGATCAACGAAGCTGCCCGCCTGGTGCAGGAAGTGGCCCACCCGGAAGCCAACATCATCTTCGGCGCCGTCATCGACGACGCCCTGGGCGACGAGGCCCGCGTCACCGTCATTGCCGCCGGCTTCGACACCCCGGACAACCAGCTCTCGGCACCGGAGCAGGCGGCGGCCCCTGCCGCACCTCCCGTCCCGGCCGCCGTGCCGTCCTCCAGCGCCACGGTGACGAACCTGAACCAGTGGGGCCAGCAGCCTGCCAGCCACGTTCCCGCCGACGGCGGCTTTGACGTGGAACTGCCCGCCATCGTCGAGCCCGACCTGAGCGGCCACCACGCCGATGAGCTCGACGTGCCGGACTTCCTGAAGTAGTTCCCGCCCGTCCAGCCGTGAAAGGCCAGATTGTCCGTGCAGTCGATGCCGCCCGTGCAGCCCCCGCAGTCCCTTGCGTGGTTTGCCGAAGAAGCCATCCCCGGGGTGTGGGTGGGCTTCAGCGACACCACCGCGGGCAACCTGGCCTTTCACGTCGGGGACGATCCCCGGCGCGTGGCAGTGCACCGCGCCGCCGTTGACGCCGGGCTGACTGCGCTGGTGGGCTCGCCCGTGCCGCTGCACCTGCAGTACATGGACCAGGTCCACGGCGCCGCCGTCGCCGTCATAGGCGGCCCCGCGCCACTGCCGGCGTTCCCGCCCCGCGGCCCGACGGCGGACGGCCTGGTTTCGCTGTCGGCCAGCCTTGCCGTCATGGTCGCCGACTGTGTTCCTGTGGTGCTTGTTGGGACCACCTCCGGCGGGAAGCCCGTGGTGGGAGTCGCCCACGCCGGCCGCCCCGGTGTGGAAAAGGGCATCATCGCCGCTACCGTGTCCGCCCTCCGTGGCGCCGGGGCATTGGACCTGCGGGCCTGGATCGGCCCCAGCGTATGC
Source organism: Arthrobacter silviterrae (assembly GCF_011045165.1). GTDB lineage: Bacteria > Actinomycetota > Actinomycetes > Actinomycetales > Micrococcaceae > Specibacter > Specibacter silviterrae. The sequence goes on along the minus strand of NZ_JAAKZI010000008.1, from coordinate 27,288 downwards.
GGCCGATGCTACGAGGTGCCTGAGGACATGCGTGCCGCAGTCTCGCTGGTTGAGCCGGCCGCGCACGCCACCACGTCGTGGGGGACGCCTGCACTGGACCTCCCCGCCGCCGTAGCGGCCCAGCTGGCGGCTGCCGGAGTGGCTGCCCGCAACGTGGGCGCATGCACCCTTGAGCACCACCAGTTCTACTCCCACCGACGGGCCGTCCGTGACGGGGAGGCCGAGGGCCGCTTCATCGGCTTTGCCGCCATGGCCGCACCCGCTTCTACAACCGGCACAGCACCACAGCCCTGAAGCTGCCGTCCGGCTCCCGCACCACCGATCCACCAGAAGGAACCCCAGCCATGACCACCTTGGATGCCCGCACCCGCCAACTCCAGGAAAGGTTGGCCGCGGTCGGTGAACGGATCCGGCTGGCCTCCGAAGCCGCCGGGCGTCCGGAAGCCCCGCCGGCCTTGATCGTGGTGACGAAGTTCCACCCGGCGGCGGACGTCCGCAGGCTGGTGGGGCTCGGCGTGGCGGACGTGGGGGAGAACCGGGACCAGGAAGCCGCAGCCAAGGCGGACCTCGTGGCCGAACCGGGCGTGCGCTGGCACTTCATTGGACAGCTCCAAAGCAACAAGGCCAAGTCAGTGGCCCGCTACGCCCATTCCGTCCACTCCATCGACAGGGCGCAGCTGGTCAAGGCCCTGGGCCGTGCCATGGATGCGCAGCAGGACCTGAACGGCCGGGCCGCCCTGGAATGCTTCATCCAGGTGGACCTCTCCCAAAGTGCGGGCGGCACCTCCGGGACCACAGCGGAAGGCGGGCCGGGCGCGCGGGGTGGGGCGGCGCCGTCGGACGTTGACCGGCTGGCCGAGCTGGTGGCTGCCACGGACGGGCTCAGGCTGGCCGGCGTCATGGCGGTGGCACCCCTGGGTGCCGACCCGGCACCGGCCTTTGGACTGCTAGCTGAAATTTCAGCCAGGGTGGTGGCCGCCCATCCCGGCGCGGGCGCCATTTCCGCCGGGATGAGCGGGGACCTGGAGCAGGCCGTGGCCGCAGGGGCGACACACCTGCGTGTCGGTTCCGATATACTCGGTGCCCGTCCCCGCGTGCTGTAGCGTTTTGGGTGTTGGCAACAACGTGCATGCCCGTAAATCCCACCCGCAGCAAGCAGACTGATGAGGAGCTAACCATGGCTGGCGCTCTGCGCAAGACAATGATCTACCTTGGGCTCGCCGACGGTGACGAGCACTACGACGCTGAGCAGGCACCGCCGGTCCACAAGGCGGCCAACGCTGCCGTGGAGTTTGAACGGGAGGCCGTTCCCGCGCCGGCCGCCGTGGCCGAAGCTGCCGCGCCCAAGGCCGGCGACGAAGAATACCGGGCCCCGGTAACCCCCATCAAGCGGGCCGCATCGAATCGGGAAGAGGCTGCAAGTTTGCGTCAGATCACCACTGTTCACCCACGCTCCTACAATGACGCGAAAATCATTGGCGAGAGCTTCCGTGACGGCATTCCGGTCATCATGAATGTCACGGACATGGGCGAGGCAGACGCCAAGAGGCTGGTGGACTTCTCCGCCGGGCTTGTCTTCGGCCTGCGCGGTTCCATCGAACGCGTCACCAACAAGGTTTTTCTGCTCTCGCCGTCCTATATTGAAGTGCTGGGCGACGACAAGAAGCTCTCGGACACCCAGGCCAGCTTCTTCAACCAGAGCTAGCTGCGGTCCGCCGGAACGAGTTGTCATTGCCCGGGCACTTTGTGCCCGGGCAATCCGTTATATAGGGTGTCAGTTAAAGCTCGGTGGAACCGAATATTCATTGGGCCGGTTGTTTTTGTTTCATCCTTCGACTAGGGAATGTGTCCGCGCGCGTGCCAATTGTTTTCGCTCTTCTCTACATCCTGCTTCTGCTCTACTTTCTGGCGTTATTGCTGCGAATGGTCTTTGACTGGATTCAGGTATTCGCCCGGGACTGGCGTCCGCGCGGCGCCGCACTGGTGGGCGCCTCAGTGATCTACCGGCTCACGGATCCGCCCCTGCGCAGGCTGCGCGCCATGATTCCGCCCCTGCGGATCGGCAACGTGGCCCTGGACATTGGCTTCCTGCTGCTGTTGGTGGTTGTGGGCATTGGGATGAGTGTCACAAGGAATTTGGCAATATAGTGCCGCGTCGTTAGTTTTCGCCGCTGAAAAGTTATATTGTAAAAGCGATAGAACCCAAGTGCAGATCGCTTGATTTGTATTCGGTACCGTAGTTGGGATGGCTCCGGCCCGCTCCCAACTCACTAAGACCAATGAGGTGACTAGATGGCGCTTACGCCAGAAGATGTTGTCAACAAGCGGTTCCAGCCGACCAAGTTCCGTGAAGGCTACGACCAGGACGAAGTGGACGACTTTCTTGACGAGATCGTCGTTGAACTGCGCCGGTTGCACCAGGAAAATGACGAGCTGCGCAAGAAACTTGCCGACAACACATCCAATGTCCAGGCTGCCCCCGCAGCTCCCGCACCGCTGCTTGAGAAGGTACCGGAAACGGCTGCTGAGCCCGTCAAGGAAGCTGTAGTCGAGGCCGCCCCGGCCAAGCCTGCTGCCCCGGTTGCTCCCGTGGTCGAGGCTGCCCCGGCTGCCGCTGCTGCACCTGCTGCTGCTGCCGCGACTGGCGTGGAATCCGCTGCCGGCGTCCTGGCCATGGCGCAGAAGCTGCACGACGAATACGTCAATGCCGGTGTGGAACAGCGCGACAAGATCATTGCCGAGGCCCAGATCGAGGCCAGCTCCTTGGTCAACGACGCCCAGGAGAAGAGCCGCAAGACTCTCGGTGCCCTGGAGCAGCAGCGTTCGGTGCTCGAGCGCAAGGTTGAGCAGCTGCGCGGCTTTGAGCGCGACTACCGTTCGCGCCTGAAGACGTACATCGAAGGCCAGCTCCGCGACCTCGATGCCCGCGGCTCCGTGGCTGCGCCGGACTTCGCCGACGGCGGATCCGAGTCCTAGGACGCATCCAGTCCTGGCTCCCAGGATTCGGGGCGGCGGTGTGGGGATACCCGCACCGCCGCCCTTTGCCCGTTAACGCCCTACTATTGATATGTCCTGCAGGCCCGACGTAATGAAAGAACCATGAGCGAGAACTCCCAGCAGCACCCTTCCAGCGGCCCTGAAGACGCAACCGACCAGGTCGCGGCGGGGCGGCCACCTCTCCGCTGGGGCTTCCTGTGGACCTGGCTGGGCTTTGCCGCCCTGGCCTATGTTTGCGACCAGCTGACCAAGCTGTGGGTCACCTCGACCATGGTGGAGGGCCAAACCACCCCTGTCATCCCCGGCGTGCTGCAGTGGTATTTCATCAAGAACTCAGGGGCCGCCTTTTCCATCGGCGAGGGCTTCACCTGGTTCTTCACCCTCATCATGGCCGCAGTCGCCGTGTTCATCGTGGTTCTGGCCCGTCGCATCGGTTCGGCGTGGTGGGCCATCGGCCTGGGTCTGTTGCTTGGCGGGGCCTTGGGCAACCTGACAGACCGACTGTTCCGTCCGCCGTCGTTTGGCATGGGCCACGTGGTCGACTTCATTTCCTTCCCGCACTTTGCCATTTTCAACATGGCGGACATGGGTGTGGTGGGGGGAGTCATCACCATTTGCCTGCTGACCTTGATCGGTGTGCCGCTGGGCGGACGTGCGGCTGTGGCAGCGGCCAAGGCCAAGGCCGCAGCGGATGCCGCGGATGCCGCCAAAGCCGAGGAGGCCGGCCCCGAGATGGAACGGGGGGAGTCTTCTGATGACTGAGACGTTTACCGTGCCCGAGGAAGCTGCCGGAATGCGCATTGACGCGGCGCTGGCACAGCTGTTGGGCATCTCCCGGTCGGCGGCCGCCCTGCTGTGCTCGGAAGGAAATGTGCGCCAGGACGGCGCGGTCGTTGGCAAGTCGGAGAAGTTCCGTGCAGGCGCCAGTGTCCAGGTGACCATTCCGGAACGGCCGGACCCGTTGGCCGTAGTGGTGGAGCCGGTGGATGGATTGAACATCCTGTTGGACGACGACGACTTTGTGGTCGTCGACAAGCCTGTTGGCGTGGCTGCGCACCCCTCGCCGGGCTGGGTGGGACCCACAGTGGTGGGCGGACTTGCCGCGGCGGGTTTCCGGATTTCCACCTCCGGCGCGCAGGAACGCGTGGGCATTGTCCACCGGCTCGACGTCGGCACCTCGGGTGCCATGGTGGTTGCCAAGACGGAACATGCGTACACGGTCCTCAAGCAGGCATTCCGGGACCGCACCGTGGAGAAGATTTACCATGCCGTGGTTCAGGGACTTCCCGATCCGCTGCAGGGCACCATTGACGCACCCATCGGCCGCCACCCCGGCTACGACTGGCGTTTCGCCGTCATCGAGGACGGGCGCCCGTCCGTCACGCACTATGAGGTGCTCGAGGCGTTCGGGAAGGCCTCGCTGCTGGAAATCCACCTTGAAACAGGGCGCACCCACCAGATCCGCGTGCACTTTTCCGCCTTGCGGCACCCGTGTGCAGGGGACCTGACCTACGGTGCGGACCCAAAGCTGGCTGCTGAACTGGGCTTGACGCGCCAGTGGCTGCATGCCCACAAGCTTGGCTTCACCCACCCTTCAACGGGGGAGCGGGTGGACGTGACCAGCCCGTATCCGCAGGACCTGGAATATGCCCTGAAGGCCCTGCGAGGCTAACCCTCCCGACCCCACTGACGCTCCATCACCTTTCGTGGCCTCCCGGTTGACGCTCCATCACCTTTCGCGGCCTCCGGGCTGACGCTCCATCACTTTCCGGGGATTTCCGGCCGGAGTGATTTATGTGGGGATCGGGTTTATCGGTTGCGGACTTTGCTGTGGGGCAAAACCCAATCCGAGTTCCGCCCCGGGTGCACCGGGGGCAGAACCCGGCTTGAGTTTTGCCCCAGCGGGAAGTGCCGCTGAGCGCAAGTGGGAGGCCCGGACACCCCGGCGGCCGGATGAGGGGCCAAGGGCACCGGCGAATGTTGGGCCCGCACCTCCCCGGGTGTTCACTCCGAACTCTCCGTGCTGCAGGACCGGAGGCAAAAGACGCCTCGGTTGGAACCGGGCGTCGAGAACCGCATTGTAGAAAGTGGTGCCGCGTCCCGGAAATATACGCAAGAAGTGGTGCGGCGTCGGGGATGATGCTGTCAGAAGTGGGGCGTAGCTGCCGAGGGATGCGGACATGTGTGTCTCGCTGCGACGGGGCGTTTTCGTGGAGGTGTCCGGAACGAGCGAGCGTTTCGCGGAGGTGCTGCGGGCCCGGCGCCACTGCCGTTTGCTCGGGCAAAGCCGGGCCTTTGGCACGTAGGATGGTGGGGTGGCTTCCTCATCAAATGACAGTTTTGTCCATCTTCACACTCACACCGAGTACTCCATGCTTGACGGCGCCGCACGCCTGACGGAACTCTTCGATGAGACCAACCGGCTGGGCATGCCGGCGCTGGCCACCACAGACCACGGCTATTTGTTCGGTGCCTTTGACTTCTGGAAAAAGGCCACCGATGCCGGGGTGAAGCCCATTATCGGCGTCGAAGCGTACGTCACGCCGGGCACCGCACGCACGGACAAGACCCGCGTGAAATGGCGCACAGATGAGAGCCAAAGGGGCGACGACGTTTCCGGCGGCGGTGCCTACACGCACATGACGCTGCTCAGCTACAACAACCAGGGCATGCGCAACTTGTTCCGGGCCTCCTCGCTGGCGTCCCTTGACTCGGTGTTCGGCAAGTATCCCCGCTTGGACCGTGAACTGCTCAACGAATACCACCATGGCCTCATTGCCACCACCGGCTGCCCCTCCGGCGAAGTCCAGACCAAGCTGCGCCTGGGGCAGTACAACGAGGCCAAGGCCGCTGCTGCCGAGTTCCAGGACATCTTCGGCGCGGAAAATTACTTCTGTGAGCTCATGGACCACGGCCTGGACATTGAGCGGCGGGTAACGAAGGACCTCCTGCGACTGGCCGATGAACTGAACATTCCTCTTGTCGCCACAAACGACCTCCATTACACGCATGAACACGACGCCAAGGCCCATGAGGCCCTGCTTGCCCTGCAGTCCGGCTCCACCCTGCTCGAACCCACCTACGACCAGGGCGGTTCCCGCTTCGCCTTCAATGGCAGCGGCTACTACCTGAAGTCGCCAGCGGAAATGCGAGCCCTGTTTTCCGAGCTTCCCGAAGCCTGCGACAACACGCTGCTGATCGCCGAGCGGTGCGAAGTTTCCTTCAACACCGACGCCAATTACATGCCGAAGTTCCCCTGCCCGCCTGGCGACGACGAGACGTCGTGGTTGGTGAAGGAAGTGGATGCCGGGCTGAAATACCGCTATCCGAAGGGCATTCCAGACGATGTGCGGGCGCGGGCGGACTACGAGCTGGAAGTCATCATCAAGATGGGCTTCCCCGGCTATTTCCTGGTGGTGGCCGACTTCATCAACTGGTCCAAGGACCACGGCATCCGCGTTGGCCCCGGCCGTGGCTCCGGTGCCGGCTCCATGGTGGCCTATGCCATGCGCATCACCGACCTGGACCCGCTGCAGCACGGGCTGATCTTTGAGCGGTTCCTCAACCCCGAGCGCGTGTCCATGCCTGACTTTGACGTGGACTTTGATGATAGGCGCCGGCACGAGGTCATCAAGTACGTGACCGAAAAGTACGGTGACGAGCGTGTGGCCATGATTGTCACCTACGGCAGCATCAAGTCCAAGCAGGCCCTGAAGGACTCCTCCAGGGTCCTGGGCTACCCGTTCAGCATGGGCGAACAGCTCACCAAGGCCCTGCCGCCCGCCGTCATGGCCAAGGACATCCCGCTGCACGACATCGAGGACCCCCAGTCCAAGCGCTACGGTGAGGCCGGGGACTTCCGCCAACTCCTGCAAACCGACCCGGAAGCTGCCAAGGTCTTTGAAACCGCCAAGGGCCTGGAAGGGCTCAAGCGCCAATGGGGCGTCCACGCAGCCGGCGTGATCATGAGCTCGGACCCGATCATCGACGTGGTGCCCATCATGCGGCGCTTCCAGGACGGGCAGGTCATCACACAGTTTGACTACCCGACGGCCGAGGGCCTGGGCCTGATCAAAATGGACTTTCTGGGGTTGCGAAACCTCACCATCATCACCGACGCCCTGGAGAACATCAAGGCCAACCAGGACTTTGAGCTGGACCTCGAACACCTGGCCCTTGACGACCACGAATCCTATGAGCTGATGGCGCGCGGGGACACCCTGGGCGTTTTCCAGCTCGACGGCGGCCCCATGCGCGGGCTGCTCAAGCTCATGCGCCCGGACAACTTTGAGGACATTTCCGCAGTCCTGGCCCTGTACCGGCCCGGGCCCATGGGTGCTGATTCCCACACGAACTATGCATTGCGAAAAAACGGCCTGCAACCCATCACGCCGATCCACCCGGAGCTGGAGGAGCCGCTTGCCGAGATCCTGGGCGGCACCTACGGGCTGATCGTGTACCAAGAGCAGGTGATGTCCATTGCCCAGAAGCTGGCGGGCTATTCGCTGGGCCGAGCCGACATCCTGCGCCGCGCCATGGGCAAGAAGAAAAAGTCCGAGCTGGACAAGCAGTATGCCGGCTTCCACCAGGGCATGCTCGACAACGGCTACTCCGATGCAGCCGTCACCACGCTCTGGGACATCCTGCTCCCGTTCTCCGACTATGCGTTCAACAAGGCGCATTCAGCCGCCTACGGCGTGGTCAGCTACTGGACGGCATACCTCAAGGCCCACTATCCGGCCGAATACATGGCCGCCCTGCTGACAAGTGTCGGCGACGACAAGGACAAGTCCGCCCTCTACCTCAACGAATGCCGGCACATGGGCATCACCGTGCTGGCCCCGGACGTCAACGAATCCTCGCTGAACTTCACCCCTGTCGGCAGGGACATCAGATTCGGCATGGGCGCCGTCCGCAACGTGGGCGCCAATGTGGTCAACGCACTGGTGGAGGCCCGGGCGGAAAAGGGCAGCTTTGAAAGCTTCTCAGACTTCCTGATGAAGGTGCCCGCCGTCGTCTGCAACAAGCGCACCATTGAGTCCCTCATCAAGTCCGGTGCCTTCGACTCCCTGGGCCACCCCCGCCGCGCCCTGGCCATGATCCATGAAGAGGCCATCGACTCGGTCATCACGCTCAAGCGCAATGAGGCCGTGGGCCAGTTTGACCTCTTTGCCGGGCTCGGCGGCGACGATGAGCCCGAGTCCGCCCTGGTCACGGACATCCCGGACCTGCCCGAGTGGGAGAAAAAGGACAAGCTCGCCTTTGAACGGGACATGCTGGGGCTGTACGTTTCGGACCACCCCCTGCAGGGCCTGGAGGGAATCCTGAGCCAAAATGCGGACATGTCCATCACCCAGGTGCTGGCCGACGACGGCCCGGCGGACGGCCACATCATCACCATTTCAGGCATGATCACCAGCCTGCAGCGCCGCATTGCCAAGAGCAGCGGCAATCCTTATGCCCGCTGCGAGGTGGAGGACCTGGGCGGCTCCGTGGAGGTCATGTTCTTCGGCCAGGTATATGGGCCCATCGCAACAATCCTGGCCGAGGACCTGATCGTGGTCATCAAGGGCCGGCTGCAAAAGCGCGACGACGGCGCCATCACACTCAATGCCATGGAACTTTCCGTCCCGGATCTGAGCGAGGGCATGGCCGGCCCCCTGGTCATCTCCATGCCCGAGCACAAGGCCACCGAACCCGTGCTGCTGGCCCTCAAGGACGTCCTCGGCAACCACCGCGGCAACACCGAGGTGAAAATGCACCTGAGCGGCCGCCGCACCATGAAGGTCATGAAGCTGCCGCTGCATCACCGGGTCAATCCGACTCCGGCACTTTTCGGCGACCTCAAGGTGTTGCTCGGCCCCACCTGCCTGGAGTCCTGAGCCGTGACGTTCATCGGTGGTGCCTGGCTGCGCTGGTTCGCCCTCTCCGCGCTGGCGGGTATCGGCCTGGGTGCCCTGTGGTGGCTGGCCGCCCCGGGCGGCGCCGTCTACGGCGACGTACGGGACTACAACACGTGGCTGGGCCGGGACCTGGTGCTGGGCGTGCTGGCCGTTGCCGGCGGGCTGGCCTCCGCCTGCCTCCTGGTCGGGGCGGGGCGGCGCCGCGGTGCCGTGTCCACGGCACACTTTGCCGCCGTCATTCTCGGCGCCCTCCTTGGCTCGGTGCTGGCATGGCGCACGGGCGTGTTTGCCGGTGACTTGTTCCACGTTCCGCCGGCCAACATGGCCAGCCCCAGCATGGTGTTCTCCCTGCGGGTGCCTTCCATCCTGCTGCTGTGGCCACTGGCCTGCGCGGCCACCGTGTTCGTGTGGACAACGGTGAACTACGCCATCGTCCCGAGCCCGCAGGAGGCCCGCGCCACAGCCGGTAAACTTGAGCTGTGAGCAACCCTGATTCTGCCGTGTCCACCACTTCCGCCATTCCCACTCCGGCCCCGGCCGGGCCTGCGCACTTCACCTTCGGGCGCACCGACCTCCGCGGGCTGAACCTTTCGCTGGCCGAACTCAAGCGGGCAGTTCCCCGCACCGCTGCCGAAACGCTCACCACGGCCGAGGACGCGGTGCGGGGCATCATTGCCGACGTCCAGGCGCGTGGCTTTGCCGCACTTTCAGAACTGGCCCAAAAGTTCGACGGCGTGGCCCAGGACCACCCCCGGGTCCCGGCCCCGGCGCTTGAGCAGGCGCTGGCACAGCTTGACCCCGCCGTGCGTGCCGCGCTGGAGGAATCAATCCGCCGCGCCAAGGCGTTTGCCGCCGCGCAGCGCCCGGCCAATGTGGACCTGCCGATTGCAGACGGCGCCGTGGTGTCCCAACACTGGATTCCCGTGCGCAGGGTGGGCCTGTACGTTCCCGGCGGGCTGGCGGCGTACCCGTCGTCGGTCATCATGAACGTGGTGCCCGCACTCGCCGCCGGGGTGGGCCAAGTGGCACTGGCTTCGCCACCGCAAAAGGAAAACGGCGGACTGCCGGACCTGACGGTGCTGGCCGCCGCGGCCCTGCTGGGCATTGACGAGGTGTACGCGATGGGCGGCGCGCAGGCGATTGCAGCCTTTGCCTACGGCATACCGGCAGAAACCTCCGCGACGGACAACGCCGGGTCCCTTGAGCCGGTTGACGTGGTCACGGGCCCCGGGAACATTTTCGTGGCCACCGCCAAGCGCCTGGTCAAGGGTGTGGTGGGCATTGACGCCGAGGCCGGAGCCACGGAGATCGCGGTGCTGGCGGACCACACCGCCAACCCGGTATTCGTCGCGGCGGACCTCATCAGCCAGGCCGAACACGATCCCAACGCCGCGTCGGTGCTGGTGACGACATCGCCGGAGCTGGCCGCCGCCGTCGAACGTGAACTGGCCGTCCAGGTTGCCGCGACAGCGCACCGCGAACGCGTCGAGGCGGCGCTGGCGGGCCCGCAGTCCGGCACGGTGCTGGTGAGCGACGTGGCGCAAGGAATTGCCGTGTGCAACGCCTACGCCGCCGAACATTTGGAGGTGGTCACGGAGGACGCTGCCGCCGTCGCCGCGCAAATCACCAACGCAGGGGCCATCTTTGTGGGCGACTACAGTCCCGTGAGCCTCGGTGACTACTGTGCGGGGTCCAACCACGTGCTTCCCACCAGCGGCACGGCCGCATTCTCCTCCGGGCTGAACGTGACCACGTTCCTGCGCGCCGTGCAGCTGATCAACTACGACAAAGCGGCCTTGTCCACGGTGGCCGGCCACGTGGTGACACTGTCGGCGGCGGAAGGGCTGCCGGCCCACGGTGACGCCGTGGCCATTCGTTTCCGCTGACACCACCCCTTGACGGGTGTGCATCCCGGTGGTACCTACATGATTGTCGTTTGGGAAAATGAACCCATAGACTGGTGAAAACCGCTGCTCGAAGGGACCTGGATGTACTGCCCGTTTTGCCGTAATCCCGACTCGCGCGTGGTGGACTCGCGCCTGTCCGACGACGGCTCCTCCATCCGCCGCCGGCGCCAGTGCACCGAATGCGGGCGCCGGTTCAGTACGGTGGAAACGGCCAGCCTTTCCGTCAGCAAACGCTCAGGCGTGGTGGAGCCCTTCAGCCGCAGCAAGGTGATCAGCGGCGTGCGGAAGGCGTGCCAGGGGCGCCCCGTGACCGACGATGACCTGGCGAAGCTCGCGCAGGAGGTCGAGGAGTCCATCCGGGCCAGCGGCGCCGCCGAAATTGACGCGAATGACGTCGGCCTGGCCATTTTGGAACCCCTCCGGCGCCTGGACCTGGTCGCGTACCTGCGCTTCGCCAGCGTTTACCAGGCTTTTGAGTCGCTCGAGGACTTTGAGAAGTCGATCAAGGAACTGCGCCGCGCCCGGAAGGCTATTTCGTAATCTTGAAGTGGACGGCTGCCTGAAGGGCGCCGCCCACAATGCCGGCGTTGTTGGCCAATTCGGCGGGGATGATCTTGGTGCGCAACTTCAGCTGCGGCAGGTAGTCCTCGCTGCGCTTGGAAATGCCGCCGCCAATGATGAACAGCTCGGGGGAGAAGAGGAACTCCACGTGCGAGAAGTAGCGCTGCAGCCGCACGGCGTACTCGTCCCAGCTGAGATTGTCGCGTTCGCGGGCGCTGGCTGAGGCCTTGGATTCGGCGTCGACTCCGTCAATTTCCAGATGGCCCAATTCCGCGTTGGGGATCAGCTTGCCGTCATGGATGAAGGCCGAGCCGATGCCCGTGCCGAGGGTGATGACCAGGACGGTGCCCTTCACGCCCTTGCCGGCGCCGTAGCGGGCTTCGGCCAGGCCGGCCGCGTCGGCGTCGTTCATGACCTGGACGTCGCGGCCCAGCTCCTCGGAAAAGATCTTGTCCACGTCCGCGTCGATCCAGGACTTGTCCACATTTGCGGCGGAGCGGGCCACGCCGTGGCTGATGATGGCCGGGAAGGTGATGCCCACGGGGGCGTCCTTGGCCGGCGCGTGGTCGCGTGTCATGAGTTCATCCACGATGGCCTTGACTACCTTGGCCACGGCCTGCGGGGTGGAAGGCTGGGGCGTGTCGATCCGGTAGCGCTCGCCCAGCAGTTCGCCCGTCTCCAGGTGGACGATCCCGCCCTTGATGCCGGTGCCGCCAATGTCGAGGCCGATGACGGTTTGCGAGTGCGAGTGCTTCTTGGACATGCGTGGCTCCAGGGGTAGTTTCGGTCTGTCAGGGGCTGTCAAAAAGGTGGGCGCGGGCCCTACAGGAGGGTGAGTACCTCGGCCCCGGTGGCCGTGACCACCAGGGTGTGCTCAAATTGTGCGGTGCGTTTGCGGTCGCGGGTTACCACTGTCCAGTCGTCGTCCCACATGTCCCACTCAATGCCGCCCAGCGTGAGCATTGGTTCGATCGTAAACACCATGCCCTCCTGGATCACAGTGTTGTATGCCGGTGCGGCGTCATAATGCGGAATAATCAAGCCGGTGTGGAACGCCTCGCCCACCCCGTGCCCCGTAAAGTCCCGGACCACCCCGTAGCCGAAGCGCTTGGCGTAGGCGGAGATGGTGCGGCCGATGACATTGATTTCCCGGCCCGGCGCCACTGCCCGGATGGCCCGGTTCAGCGACTCCTGCGTGCGGTCCACCAGCAGGCGCGATTCCTCGTCAACGTCGCCCACCGTGAAGGTCCAGTTGGTGTCGCCGTGGACACCGTTCTTGTAGGCGGTGATGTCAATGTTGATAATGTCCCCGTCCCGGACCACGGTGGAATCGGGGATGCCGTGGCAGATGACTTCATTGAGCGAGGAGCACAGCGACTTCGGAAAGCCGCGGTACCCCAGCGTGGAGGGATAGGCCTGGTGGTCCAGTAGGAACTCGTGCCCCACCCGGTCCAGCTGGTCCGTGGTGACGCCGGGAGCAATGTGCTTGCCCACCTCCACAATGGCCTGCGCGGCGATCTTGGAGGAGATTCGGATCTTCTCGAGTGTTTCAGCGCTTTTCACTTCGGACCCCTTGAAGGGGGCCGGCCCGGCCTTGCCCACATATTCGGGGCGGGGAATGGCGGCCGGCACGGCCAGCATGGCGCTTACAGTGCCGGGAACCAGGGTGCCGATGGGGGCTGTGGAAACAGTGGAAGACATGCCTTCATCCTATAAGTTATTTGCTGCGGGGCCGTGGCGGTGCGGCCTATGATGGCAACAACCGCCACGGACCCACGGAGGAAAGATGCCCCAATATTGGTACAACGTCAACACCCGCCAGGTGGAAATGGACGCCCAGTCCGGCTGGAAGGAGCTGATCGGGCCCTACAACACCCGCGAGGAAGCCGAAGCCGCCCTTGCAAGGGTCCATGAGCGCAATGAAAATTGGGAGGCCCAGGACGACCAGGACTGAGTAGTCCGGGCAGGCCTAGAAAGTGTGCTCGGGGCCCGGGAACACGCCGGAGCGGACTTCGGCCCCGTATTCCCGTGCGGCGTCGGCGAGAACCGTGCGCAACTGGGCGTACTGCTTGACGAACTTGGCCATTTTGCCGGTCCGCAGCCCTGCCATGTCCTGCCACACCAGCACCTGTCCCGTGGTGGAGTTCCCGGCGCCGATGCCCACGGTGGGGACGTCGATGGCGGCGTCGATGGCGGCGGCCGCGGCCGCGGGCACCATTTCCATCAGCACGCAGAAGGCTCCGGCACCCGCCAGCGCGACGGCGTCGTCCATCATGCCCTGTGCCGCATCGCCGCGGCCCTGGACCCGGTAGCCGCCCAGCACGTGCTCGCTCTGCGGGGTGAATCCGATGTGCGCCATGACTGGGATGCCGGCCTGGGTCAGTGCCCGGACGGTGGGGGCGTAATACGCTCCGCCTTCCATCTTGACCGCGTGTACCAGCCCTTCCTTCATGAGGCGCACCGAGGAAGCGATGGCCTGCTCGGGGGACTGCTCGTAACTGCCAAACGGCAGGTCGGCCACGACCAGGGCACGCTTGGCGCCGGCCGTGACGGCGCGGCAGAAGATGATCATCTCATCGAGTGTGATGGGCAGGGACGTTTCATTGCCCAGGACATTGTTGGAGGCGGAGTCACCCACCAGGAGCACTTCGATTCCCGCCTCGTCAAAGATCTGGGCGGTGTACTGGTCGTAGGCCGTCAGCATGGCAAACTTTTGGCCGTTGAGCTTGGCGGCCTGCAGGTGGTGGGTGCGGACCCGCGCCGTGGTGGACGGAATGCCTGAACCGTAGGGGGCCGCTACCTCTGCGGAAACGCTTTGTGCAGGCGCCGGGCTGCCGGGCGCGGCGGAGTCAGGGATGCTGTTGGTTGCCATGCGTAGAGCTTATTACGTCCCGGGCCGGAAAATCGTCAATCCGGGATTCAAGTCCTTAGTAGAGTGGTGTTTGCGGGCACGAAGGTGGCAGCCAGTGTCTTTAATTTGGGGCGCCCGCAACGATGTTTGAGCGAGCCGTACCGTCAACGGAAAAGGGGCCCACAGTGGACCGTCAGCAGGAGTTTGTGTTGCGCACCATCGAGGAGCGCGACGTGCGCTTTGTCCGCCTCTGGTTCACCGACGTGGTGGGCAGCCTCAAGTCGGTGGCGCTGGCCCCGGCCGAGGTGGAAGGCGCCTTTGAGGAGGGCCTGGGGTTTGACGGCTCCGCCATCGAGGGGCTGGCGCGGGTGTTCGAGTCCGACATGCTGGCCCAGCCCGATCCGTCCACGTTCCAGATCCTTCCCTGGCGCGGCAAGACCGAACAAACCTCGCGCATGTTTTGCGATGTCCTGACGCCCGACGGCGAACCGTCCGCGGCAGACCCGCGCAATGTCCTCAAGCGCACCCTTGCCAAGGCGGCGGACATGGGTTTTACGTGCTACACGCACCCGGAGATTGAGTTCTACCTGCTCAAAAGCGACAAGCCCGGCCCTGACGGCATCCCCATCCCGGTGGACCAGGCGGGCTACTTTGACCACGTGCCCGGGGGAGTGGCGCAGGACTTCCGCCGCACGGCCGTGACCATGCTCGAGGACGTGGGCATTTCCGTGGAGTTCAGCCACCATGAGGGCGGGCCGGGCCAAAACGAAATTGACCTGCGCTATGCCGACGCTCTCCAGACTGCAGACAACATCATGACGTTCCGGACGGTGATCCGCGAGGTGGCGATCCAGCAGGGCACATATGCCACCTTCATGCCCAAGCCGTTTTCCGAGCACCCGGGCTCCGGGATGCACACGCATTTCTCCCTGTTCGAGGGCGACACGAATGCCTTCCACGAGCCCGGTGCCGAGTACCAGCTGTCCAGGACCGCGCGCCAATTCATGGCCGGAATCCTCAAGCACGCACCGGAATTCACGGCCGTCACCAACCAGTTTGTGAATTCCTACAAGCGGCTGTGGGGCGGGGGAGAGGCGCCCAGCTACCTGTCCTGGGGCCACAACAACCGTTCTGCTCTCATGCGGGTGCCTCTCTACAAGCCCGGCAAGGGGCAGGCGGCCCGCCTGGAATACCGGGGCATCGATTCCGCCGCGAACCCTTACCTGGCCTATGCCGTGCTGCTCGGTGCCGGCTTGAAAGGGATCGAGGAAGGCTACGAGCTGCCCCCGGCCGCCGTGGAGGACATTGGCGCGCTCAGCAGTGCCGAGCGCCGGGCGCTGGGACACGAGCCGCTGCCGTCGAGCCTGCACGACGCCGTGCGCCAAATGGAGGAATCCGAACTCATGCCAGAAATCCTGGGCGAGCAGGTGTTTGAGCACTTCCTGCGCAACAAGCGCGACGAATGGCAGGAATACCGGCTCCAGGTCACGCCCTACGAAATCAACCGCTACCTGGGGGTGCTCTAACGCCTGCCATGAGCTCCCTGACCCGCACCCTGATCACGCTGGGCTTTTCCGACCTGGAGAAAAGTGAAAGGTTTCTCGGCTTCCGGGAGCTGGCGGACCTTGACCAGGGGGAGTTGCTGCAGTCCCTGAAGTTGGCCAATGATCCGGACCTGGCCGTGCAGTCGCTGGTGCGCCTGCTCAGCGCCGTCCCTGCCGTGTATGGAAAGCTGTCCGTCCCCGAGCGGGAGACGGGCCGCCAGGTCCCCAACGAGGCACTTTTCCGGCTGTTGGGCGCCTCCGAAGCCCTGGTGGAGTTCCTGATCCGGCATCCCGAACACGTGGACGTCCTGGACACCTTCCCGTCGCCGGAGCCCGTGGCAGCCGATGCCGGAGCACTGCGGGACTCGCTGCTGGCAGCGGTGGGTGCGGAACCGGCGTCGGCCATTCCCGTAGCGGCGTTGACAGGCACACCGGCGCGGATCGCCCTGCGCACCCGCTACCGGCGGCACCTGGCGGAACTGGCCATCAGGGACCTGTGCGCGGCCTCGCCCCAGGACGTCATGCCGCTGGTGGGGGCCGAGCTCGCTGACCTCGCGGCGGCGGCACTGGACGCGGCGCTTGCCGTGGCCCGGGCCGAGGTGGCGGGCCAGTTTTCCTTCGATGAGGTGGCTGCCGTCAAGCTGGCCGTCATCGGCATGGGCAAGTGCGGTGCCCGGGAGCTGAACTACATTTCCGACGTCGACGTCATGTACGTCATGGAGGCCGACGGCGGCGGGCTGGATGAGTCCCGCGCCGTCGCCGTGGGCAATGCCTTGGCATCAGCGGCGGCCCAGGCCATTTACGCCCCGGAACGCGAGCCCGGGCTGTGGGAGGTCGATGCCAACCTGCGCCCCGAGGGCAAGGACGGGCCGTTGGTGCGCACGCTGGAGTCCTTCCTCAGCTATTACCAGCGCTGGGCGCATGACTGGGAGTTCCAGGCGCTCTTGAAGGCGCGGGCCATTGCAGGCGACCGTGCGCTGGGGCTCCGCTTTGAGCAGGCCGTGTCGCCGCTGATCTGGACGTCGTCGGAACGGGAGGGCTTTGTAGCCTCCGTTCAGGCCATGCGCCGGCGCGTCACGGCAAACATCCGCGACTCGGAGGCCGGGAGGCAGCTCAAGCTGGGCAAGGGCGGCCTGCGGGACGTGGAATTCACGGTGCAGCTCCTGCAGCTGGTCCATGCCAAGAATGACGAATCGATCAGGGTCAAGGCCACCACTGCCGCCATCGACGCACTCATGCGCGCCGGCTACATTGGCCGCACCGATGCCGCCCACCTGGACCAGTCCTACCGCTACCTTCGCGTCCTGGAACACCGGATCCAGCTTGTCCACATGCGCCGCACCCATCTCATGCCGCGGGCCCCGGAACAGCTGCGGGCCCTGGCCCGTGCGGCGGCGGGCCCCCTCAGCCTCAAGCGCCCCACGGCCGAAACGCTGCTGGAGGACTGGGGCCGCGTCAAGCGCGAGGTCAGGGCCCTGCACGAACGAATTTTCTACCGGCCCATACTTGTCACTGCCGCCCATCTCAGTGCCGACGACGTGGCACTGACCACGGATGCTGCCAGGGCCAGGCTGGCCGCGCTTGGCTACCGGGACACGGCCGGTGCCCAGCGCCACATTGAAGCCCTGACCGCCGGGGTCAGCCGGAGGGCGGCCCTGCAGCGCCAGCTGCTGCCCGTGCTCCTTGGCTGGCTGGCCGACGGCGTCGACCCGGACGCCGGGCTGCTCGCCTTCCGCCGAGTCAGTGAGGCCCTGGGCACCTCCCACTGGTACCTGGGCATGCTGCGCGACCACCAGGCCGCGGCCGAGCGGCTGTGCCACGTTCTCTCCAGCTCCCGGCTGGTGACCGACCTGCTGGAGGTTTCGCCGGAGGCCACCGCCTGGTTTGGCAACGACAAGGAACTGGTTCCCTTGACGTTTGCGGCACAGTGGGCGGAAATCCAGTCCAAGATGTCCCGCCACCCCGAGCCGGCTGGCGCGATCCGGCTGATCCGGCTCAACCGCCAGCGGGAAATCCTGCGCATTGCCATAGCCGACTGTTCCGGGCTCCTTGCCCAGGACCAGGTGTCGGCTGCCCTGAGCGACGTGGACCGGGCCACGGTCCTGGGCGCGTTGATGGTGGCCGAGGCGGACGTCTATGCCGGGGAGCCGCCACTGGTCCATGTGCTGGTGGTGGCCATGGGCCGCCAGGGCGGGCGAGAGATCGGCTACGGTTCCGACGCCGACGTCCTGTTTGTCCAGCAACTTGTGCCGGGAACGGCCGGCGCCGCCGTTGAAGGGCCTGCGCAGCAGCAGGCGAAAGCCATTGTGTCCAAGGTGATGTCCCTGCTGACCCAGCCTCTCAAGCCGGCAATCCAGGCCGAACGTGTGCTCAGCATTGACGCCGATCTCCGGCCGGAGGGGAAAAACGGCCCCCTGGTCCGGTCCCTCGACGCGTACCGCGAATACTATTCCCGGTGGTCCTCTGCATGGGAGGCGCAGGCCTTGCTGAGGGCACTGCCCATGGCCGGATTCGACGGACTGGCCGCGGAGTTTGTGGCGATGGCCGATCCCGTGCGGTATCCGGCTGTGCTGGCCGAAGCCGACCAGCGCGAGATCAAGCGGATCAAGGCCCGCATGGAGTCGGAGAGGCTGCCCCGCGGGGCCGACCCGGCACGGCACGTAAAGTTGGGCCGCGGCGGGCTGAGCGACGTGGAATGGCTTGTCCAGTTGTGGCAGCTCAAACACGCGCACCTCCACGCGGGGCTTCGCACCACCTCAACCTTGGCGGCATTGCACGCCGCGCGCGGCCTTGACCTTGTCGGGGAAGGCGACGCTGAACTGCTTGAGGCCGCCTGGCGGCTGGCGGGCAAGGTCCGCAACGCCAATGTCATCTGGACGGGGAAGCCCTCGGACCTGCTTCCTTCGGCCCGGCGGGATCTGGAAGCGGTGGCGCGCTGGTGCGGCTACGAACCCGGGCAGGCCGCAGCGTTCGAAGAGGATTACCTGGGGCTGACCCGCAAGGCACGGGCAGTGTTTGAACGGCTGTTCTACGGGTAAACAGCAGCCGCCGCGTGCATGTTTGCAACATTTGTGGCGTGAAACAGTGGACTTTGGCACCCCACTGGGGCAAGACTGGAAGAACTGGTGCTAGGTCCTGGGATTTGTTATGGAATCCACGCACTGTCTCACTGCAGTTTTTGGGACCTGAAACTGCTGCTGTCCTGACCTCCCGGGGGGAATTTCATCATGCAGAACCAACACACGCAAAGACGCCGTAGAACGGGCCTGATTGCCGGGCTCGGCGCCCTCTTCACCGCTTTTGCCATGTTCCTCGGCCTGGGGGCCGCCGCTGCCGCACCGGCACCGCAAGGCTTGTGGATTTGGCCCAATGCCCAGGAAGCCTCGCAGGCGCCGGCCGCGCAGGTCTCGCCGGCAGGGCTCTGGATTTGGCCAAACGCTGTCCAGTCCGCGCAGGTCTCGCCGGCAGGGCTCTGGATTTGGCCAAACGCTGTCCAGTCCGCGCAGGTCTCGCCGGCCGGGCTGTGGATTTGGCCGAACGCTGTTCGCTCCGCGCAGGTCTCGCCGGCCGGGCTGTGGATTTGGCCGAATGCTGTCCAGTCCGCGCAGGCTACTCCGGCCGGGCTCTGGATTTGGCCGAACGCGGTTCACTCCGCGCAGGCTACTCCTGCCGGGCTCTGGATTTGGCCTTTCTCGACCGGTGCCACGACGATCGGAAAAGCGTAGCGACAACAGCCCGGAACGGCGAAGGGGCCGCCTTCCCCCACTGCGGTGCCATACAAATGGCCGGCCACATCCATGGCCGGCCATTTCGCTGTGCAAAGTCAGCCGGGGCGGGGCCTTTCCCGTTGGGTGGCCATTGTCACTGAGCACAATTTTGCAGCTTAATTCTTGTCCATTGACCTAAGCCCCTGCGCTGCACATCACACTAAGCTGGGAAGCAGGCGCCGCACACCAACGGCACCGAAAAGTTGACTTGACCTCATAAGCCGTCCCATCGCCGCTCGACTCCACGGGAAATTGGCCACGGGGCTGCCCTGGTGGTAATCCACCGGGGGCCTCGATCCAATGACAAGTTCATGCAGTTGCCCGCACCACAGGGTGTCCGCCACGGTCCGAAGGGGCTGGGCGCCCTGCCCGGAGTCAAAGGAGACCCCGCAGTGTCACATACATTAGCTTCCCGCCCCAGCCGCGTTGGCGTGAACGGATCCGCTGGCCTGCGCCAGGGCAGGGACCAGTCCGGGACTGCCATCGTGGAGCCGGCGCCACAGCCGGAAACCTTCATGGCCCAGCCGGCGGCGGAGCAACTCCCCGCCGATGCCTTGTGCGATGACCAGTGCCCCTACTGCTGGGGCCCTGAAACCGACTGACTCCGGGTGCCTCAGTGCCGTCGCCGTGTGCGCGGCCCTGGGGACTCATTCAGGGGTGCCGCAATGGCTGCAATCCACCCCGCAACCCGAGATACGCATAGACTCTACCTTTGTCACCTGCGCTGCCTTCCGGCCGGCGCATCCGGTGATGGCCTTTGCTGCGCCCAAAGCCGGGCGCAGCTGGACCCGTCAGGGGTGCGGTCGCCGCAGGCGCGGGAGCCGCAGACAAAAAATTAAGGATGGTTGGAAGACCTTGAACATATACCGATTGGCCACCAGACGGGGCCGGGCGGCGCTGGGCGCAACCCTGACCGTCATGGCGCTCTTGCTCGGTGCCGGTTCGGCCTCGGCCGCCGTCATGCCCGCAGCCCTGCACCAGGGCCTCGCGCCGGCGGCAGTGGGGGCAGTGGCGCCGGCAGCAGCCAGTGATGCCAAGGGCAAGACCTTTGCCATTGCCACAGACACCACCTTTGCCCCCTTTGAGTTCCGCAACGGCAGCGGCGACCTGGTCGGCATCGACATGGACCTGTTGCGCGCCATCGCCGACAATCAGGGCTTCAAGGTCGACATCAAGTCCCTTGGCTTCGACGCCGCCCTGCAGGCCCTGCAGTCGAACCAGGTCCAGGGCGTCATTGCCGGCATGTCCATCACGGACAAGCGCAAGCTCATCTTTGATTTCTCCAACCCGTACTTCGATTCCGGCGTGCAGATGGCCGTGGCCAAGAGCAACGATGCCATCAAGACCTATGCGGACCTGAAAGGCAAAACGGTTGCCGTCAAGCGCGGCAGTGAAGGCGAAACGTTTGCCAACTCCATCAAGGACAAATACGGCTTCACTGTCAAGGCACTGGCTGATTCCGCGACCATGTACGACGACGTCAAGGCCGGGAACTCCGTGGCGGTTTTTGACGACTACCCCGTGCTGGCCTACGGCGTCAGCCAAAACAACGGCCTGAAGATTGTCACGCCCAAGGAACAGGGCAGCTCCTACGGCTTTGCCGTGAACAAGGGCCAGAATGCCGATCTCCTCGCGGCCTTCGACGCCGGCCTGGCGAACCTTAAAGCCAGCGGCCAGTACCAAAAAATTCTCGACAAGTACCTGGCTGCACCCGAGACCGCCAAGCAGACAAGCTTCTTCGAACTGCTCGCGAACAGCTTCCCGGCGTTGATGAAGGGCCTCGGCATGACGCTGCTGGCCACGGCACTTTCGCTGATCATTGCCCTGGTGCTTGGCATTGTGTTTGGCTTCCTGAAGGTCTCCGAAAGCCGCGTGCTTCGCATCATTGCCAGCATCTATGTTGAAATCTTCCGCGGCACCCCACTGCTGGTTCAGGCGTTCTTCTTCTACTTCGGCCTGCCCCAGCTCACGGGCCGGCCGCTGGACGTGCTCACGGCCGGTGTCATCACACTGAGCCTGAACGCCGGTGCCTACATGACCGAGATCGTCCGCGGCGGCATCCAGTCCGTGGACCCTGGCCAGCTGGAGGCCAGCCGCAGCCTGGGGCTGGGCTACGTCACCTCCATGCGCCGCGTGGTGGTGCCGCAGGCTGTCAAGATCATGACGCCGTCGTTCATCAACCAGTTCGTGATCACGTTGAAGGACACGTCCCTGCTCGCCGTCATCGGCTTCGCGGAACTGACCTACCAGGGCCAGCAGATTTACGCATCCAACTTCCGCACCGGTGAGACGCTGCTGATCGTGGCGGCCCTGTATTTCATCGTCATCTTCATCTTGACCCAGCTTTCCAACGCCCTGGACAGGAAGTTCAACAAATGACAGCCACCCCAGCAGCAGCGGGCGCCAAGATCAGCGTCCGGAACTTGAAGAAGTCCTTTGGCTCCAATGAGGTCCTCAAGGGCCTTGAGGTTGACATTGCCGAGGGCGAGGTGGTCTGTGTCATTGGCCCCTCGGGCTCCGGCAAGTCCACGTTCCTGCGTTGCCTGAACAAGCTTGAGGACATCACGGGCGGCACGGTCACGGTGGACGGCTACGACCTCACGGACCCCAAGGTGGACCTCAACGCCGTCCGCCAGCACATCGGCATGGTCTTCCAGCACTTCAATCTTTTCCCGCACATGAGCGTCATCCAAAACATCATGCTGGCCCCTGTCGAACTGAAGAAGCTCGACAGGGCCGGCGCCCGTGCCAAGGGCATGGAACTGTTGAAGCGTGTAGGCCTGTCTGAGAAGGCCGATGCCCGCCCGGCGTCGCTCTCCGGCGGCCAGAAGCAGCGCGTGGCCATTGCCCGGGCGCTGGCAATGAATCCCGGCATCATGCTCTTCGATGAGGCAACCAGCGCCCTTGACCCCGAAATGGTGGGTGAAGTGCTCCAGGTGATCCGCGACCTCGCGGCCGAGGGCATGACCATGGTGGTTGTCACGCACGAGATGGGCTTTGCCCGCGAGGTTGCCGACAGGGTCATCTTCATGGACGCCGGCGTGATCTGCGAGGAAGGCACCCCGGAGGCCATCTTCGGCAACGCCCAGCAGCCGCGCCTGCAGGACTTTCTGGCCAAGGTCCTTTGACCCCGAACGGGTGGCCGGCCGCCACGGCCACCCGTTCCGTTTCTTTATGTTGCGCCGTGGTTCAAGAACCGACGGCGGCACCCACCATTGAAGGGCTTGGCATGGACGTGCAGGGGATCGTGGAGGACATCGTCAGCGAGGTCCAGCCGCTGCTGGGACTGGGCGCCGTCGCGTCGTACATTCCGAGCCTGGGGGACGTTCCGGCGGAGAATTTCGGCGTGTGCGTGGCCATGTCAGACGGGCCGGTCTACGGAGCAGGCCAGTGGCAGCAGCCGTTTTCCATCCAGAGCATCTCCAAGGTGTATTCGCTCGCCCTGGTCATGTCCTACGACTACGACTCCATTTGGAAGCGCGTGTTCCGGGAACCCTCGGGCACGCCGTTCAATTCCATGGTGCAGCTGGAAGCCGACAACGGCATCCCGCGAAACCCGTTCATCAACGCCGGTGCCCTGGTGGTCACGGACAGGCTCCTGACCCTGACCGGCGACGCCGCCGGTGCGGTCCGCGGGCTGTTGCGCTCGGAGTCCGGCAACCAGGAACTTGACTTCGACGCCGCCGTTGCTGCCTCGGAAGCGGAGCACGGGCACAGGAACTCAGCCATGGCCCATCTCCTGGCCAGCTATGGGAACCTGGAGAACCCCGTGGACCTGGTCTTGGAAAACTATTTCAAGCAGTGCGCCCTGAGGATGTCGTGCGAGGACCTCGCGCTGGCTTCGAGGTTTTTGGCCCGCCACGGCGTCTCTGCCGGGGGCACTCCGTTCCTGACGCCCAACCAGGCCAAGAGGGTCAACGCCGTGATGCTGACCTGCGGAACCTATGACGCCGCCGGGGAGTTTGCCTACCGTGTGGGCCTGCCCGGCAAAAGCGGGGTGGGCGGGGGCATCGTGGCCATCGTGCCGGGCCGTTGCTCCGTGGCCGTCTGGGGGCCGTCCCTGGGACCCAACGGCAACTCCGTGGCGGGCATCGCTGCCTTGGACGCGTTCACCACACGTACCGGCTGGTCCATCTTCTAGCCGACCAGGGCCGCCCCGGCTCAAGGCGCGGCGGGCTTGAGTTCCTGGGCGAACATCAACAGGATTCCACTGGGGCCGTGCAGGTAGGTGAGCTTGTAGATGTCCTGGTAGGTGGCCACCCCGCGGAGCGGGTGGTACCCGTGTTTCGCGGCGATCTCCAGGGCGTCGTCGATGTCGTCGACGGAGAAAGCCACCCGGTGCATGCCAATTTCGTTCGGCAGTGTTGGGTCCGTCTCGATCGCGTCCGGGTGGATGTACTCAAAGAATTCCAGGCGGCCCAGGCCGTCGGGTGTTTGGAGCACCGCGATTTTGGCGTGGTTCCCGTCCAGGCCGACGGCGGTGTCGGCCCACCCGCCGCTGATGGTGTCGCGGCCGAGCACCGTGAGGCCGAGATCCGTGAAGAAGGCGATGGCAGCTTCGATGTCACGGACGGCGATGCCGACGTTGTCGATTTTGATGGCCATCAGCCTTGCGCCCGGACCTTGTTGATGGGCCCGCCGGCCGCCAGGGGAGTCATGAGGCTCAGGTTACCCCTCGGACAGCTGCCATTGCCATCCTTTGGCAGGAACGACGACGCCGGCACCTGGGCGGGTCGAAAAACCCGCCCAGGCGCCGGCGTCGTTGGTCAAACCGGCTTAGCAGCCGTAGTAAAGCTCAAACTCATAGGGGTTCGGGCGGAGCTGCAGGGGCTTGATCTCGTTTTCACGCTTGTAGTCGATCCAGGTGTCGATGAGGTCCTGGGTGAAAACGCCGCCGGCCTGCAGGAACTCGTTGTCGTTCTCCAGGGCGGTCAGGGCGGCCTCGAGCGACTCGGGGGCCTTGGGGATGTCCTTGGCCTCTTCCGGGGGGAGCTCGTAGAGGTCCTTGTCGATCGGGGTGGGGGGTTCGATCCGGTTCTTGATTCCGTCCAGGCCCGCCATCAGCTGGGCGGAGAACGCCAGGTAGGGGTTGGAGGAGGGGTCCGGTGCGCGGAACTCGAGCCGCTTGGCCTTCGGGTTGGAGCCGGTGATCGGGATGCGGATGCCCGCGGAACGGTTGCCCTGCGAGTACACCATGTTCACGGGCGCCTCGAAGCCCTTGACCAGGCGGCGGTAGGAATTCACTGTCGGGTTGGTGAACGCCAGCACGGCGTCGGCGTGCTTGAGCAGGCCGCCAATGTACCAGCGGGCCACGTCGGACAGGCCGGCGTATCCCTTTTCGTCGTAGAACAGCGGCGCGCCGTTGCTCCACAGGGACTGGTGGCAGTGCATGCCCGAGCCGTTGTCGCCAAAGACAGGCTTGGGCATGAACGTGACGGACTTGCCCCAGGCCCAGGCGGTGTTCTTGATGACGTACTTGAATTTTTGCAGGTCGTCTGCCGCGTGCACCAGCGTGTTGAAGGTGTAGTTGATTTCAGCCTGGCCGGCTGCGCCCACCTCATGGTGCGATCGTTCGACCGCGAGGCCGGCGCTGTCCAGCTCGATGCACATGGCGTCGCGCAGGTCGGCCTGGTGGTCAACCGGGGCCACGGGGAAGTAGCCGCCCTTGACGGGGGTCTTGTAGCCGAGGTTGCCGCCCTCTTCCTTGCGGCCCGTGTTCCAGTTGGCCTCTTCGGAGTCCACCTTGTAGAAGGATCCCTTGGGGGAGGATTCAAACTGCACGTTGTCAAAAACGAAGAATTCGGCTTCGGCGCCAAAGAACGCCGTGTCGGCAATGCCCGTCGACGCCAGGTAGGCCTCGGCCTTTTCGGCCACGCCGCGCGGGTCGCGGTGGTAGGGGTCGCCGGTGCGGGGGTTCACGATGGAAAAGTTCAGCGCGAGGGTCTTTTCCAGGCGGAACGTGTCAATGAAGGCGGTGGTGGGGTCCGGGATCAGCTGCATGTCCGATTCAGCGATGCCCTGGAAGCCCCGGATGGAGGAGCCGTCAAAGAGCTGGCCGTTGACGAAGAACTCGGCGTCAACCGTCTTGGCCGGGACATTGAAGTGCTGCTGCACGCCTGGCAGGTCGGTGAATCGGATATCGACGAATTTCACATCTTCGTCTTTGATGAACTTGAGGACTTCGTCCGCGTTCTTGAACATCTAGGCTCCTTGGCGCATTGGGGTTCCGGCCGGCTCGGTTCCGGCCATTCGTGCATCTGCAACTGAATACAGACTATGGCGGTGCCATTACTCAACAATGTCAGAAATGTTTCCGGCACGTTACAGCCGCTGCCAAATACCAGCATGGCTGAACTTCCGCCCTCCGCCGGTAAGCTGGGGGCGTGGTAGATCGTAAAGACATCGGGTCCTGGCTCAGCGGGCCGGACACCTCCAATATATCCAAATACCCTGGCGAACGGCTGGGACTGCCCGAAACCGGCCACGGTTCCATGGCGCGCGCAGGCCGGCGGATCCTGGCCATCTGCATTGACTGGGCCCTGAGCTACCTCATCGCAGCCGCCTTTTTCCACTCCGACTCCCTCGCCATTCTGGCCGTTTTCGCGGTGGAACAGATGGTGCTGGTGGGCACGCTGGGCTACAGCATCGGCCACCGGGTCATGGGCATTCAGGTGACAAGGCTCGACGGCGGCCCTGCCGGCCTCCTCGCAGGCGTGGTCCGCGCCGTCCTGGTGTGCCTGGTCATCCCGGCCGTGATTGCCGATGCCGACCACCGCGGCCTCCACGACCGCGCCATGAAAACCATGCTGGTCCGCCGCTAAAAGCAGGAAGGCCCCGCTCCAACGTCCGGATGGATGTGGGAGCGGGGCCTGCACGAAGCGTTCCTGCCGCAGGAGACTAGCGGCCTCGTGACGCCTTGCGGTCGGGCCGCGCCTTGTAGGGATCGATGCCCTTGGGGATCGGCAGCTTGTTGCCCATGGAGGAAATGCGCTTGTTGACGGCGCTGACCTCGACCTTGGTCAGCTCTCCCTTGAGCTTGTTCATCTTCTTTGTCACCTTGGCGATCGGGACCTGGCCTTCACCCTTGCCCGTTTCGATGATGGTCACCGTGACATTGGGGAGGATCCGACCCAGGCGGCGTCGTTCGGCGTCAACCAGGCCCTTGACCCGGCTGGAGGGACCCTCGGTGATCAGCACAATCCCTGCCTTGCCGATGGCACGGAACACCACGTCCTGGGTGCGCGGGTTGACGGCGGCGGGCTGCTCATCAAAGATCCAGCCCTTTTTCAGCGAGCTCAAGGCGGCACCGGCGGCGCCGGGCTTGCCTTCAATTTGTGCATAGGCCGCCCGTTCCGCACGCCGGGACATGATCAGCAGGGCAGCCAGCAGGCCCAGCGGC
Organism: Arthrobacter silviterrae; assembly: GCF_011045165.1. GTDB lineage: Bacteria > Actinomycetota > Actinomycetes > Actinomycetales > Micrococcaceae > Specibacter > Specibacter silviterrae. The sequence continues at coordinate 359 of NZ_JAAKZI010000008.1, read as the reverse complement.
AGTCCGACCAGCAGGCCGTTGATCCACGAATGCGGGGGAATCAGCAGCGAGACCACCAGCGAGAGCAGAATGAGGCCCAGGAAGGAGCCAAGCATGAGCCACGTGACCATGGGGTCGTGGCGGCGGGTCATCTTGTAGATGTCCACCATTTGCTTGATCCGGCCGGGCTTCTTGGCCTTCTTCTTGGCGCCGTCCTTGGGCGTGCGGCTGAAGAGGGAGCGCTTCGGTTTGTCAGCGGCGGTGTGTGCGGAGTCAGGGGTTTTGGCCATAGTGATTCAATTCTAGCGGGTGTTGGGCGTGGTGGGTGCGCAAAGGATCCGCCGTGCTCCCGGCGGGTGCGCGGCGGATCCTGTGGGCGG
>NZ_JAAKZI010000079.1 GCF_011045165.1 Arthrobacter silviterrae | reverse complement strand
AACCATGTGAGGGCCTTCGACACGGAAGATTACGACGTTGCCGTGGCGCCGTCCGGTTCCTGCGTGGCGAGCGTCAAGCACCAGCACGCACTGGTGGCCCGCCGTTGCGGCGACGCCGCGCTGGAGGCCCGGGCCGCCGTCGTCGGCGCAAAAACGTATGAACTCTCCCAGCTATTGACCGATGTTTTGGGCGTCACGAACGCCGCGGAGCAGCTCGGATCGCACTTCCCGCACAAGGTCACCTACCACCCCAGCTGCCACGGCATGCGCCTGCTGCGCCTGGGGGACCGGCAGCTGGACCTCCTGCGCAGCGTGGGCGGGATTGAGCTGGTGGAACTGCCCGAGGCGGAGCAGTGCTGCGGCTTTGGCGGCACCTTCGCCATGAAAAACGCGGACGTCTCCAGCGCCATGATGGCGGACAAGGCGGCCAATATCTGCGGCACGGGTGCCGAGCTGTGCTCGGGAGGGGACGCCAGCTGCCTGATGCACATTGGCGGCGGGCTCTCCCGGCAGGGCAGCGATGTGGGGACCCTCCACTTCGCGGAGATCCTGGCCAGCACGCTCGAAGAACCAGCCTCCGTCAATGGCGGGGTCCTGCTGGCGGGGGGTGTGCGGTGAGCAACACGTTCCTGGGCATGCCCTCCCTGCCGGTCTTCGGCCACGGCAACCTCCACGCCACGGAGCCGTTCCCGAAGGCCGCACACCGCGAACTCGGCAACGCGCAGCTGCGCGCCAACCTGGGCCACGCCACCCACACCATCCGCGACAAGCGGGCGAAGGTGGTGGCCGAGCTTGCCGACTGGGAGGAGCTGCGCGACGCCGGCAGTGCCATCAAGGACGCCACCATGGCGAACCTTCCGGCGCTGCTGGGGCAGTTCGAGGCCAACTTCACGGCCCGCGGCGGCACCGTCCACTGGGCCCGCGACGCCCAGGAGGCCAACCAGCTTGTCACCGAGCTGATCAGGGCAACGGGGGAAACCGAGGTGGTCAAGGTCAAGTCCATGGCCACGCAGGAAATCGGGCTGAACGAATACCTGGAAGGGCAGGGCATCGCCGCGTTTGAAACCGACCTGGCGGAGCTGATTGTCCAGCTGGACCGTGACAAGCCCAGCCACATCCTGGTCCCGGCCATCCACAAGAACCGCAGCCAGATCCGGGAGATCTTCCTGCGCGAAATGGAGGACGTGGACCCGGCCCTGAGCAACGAGCCGGCCCGCCTGGCCGAGGCCGCCCGCCGCCACCTGCGCCGGAAGTTCCTCTCCGCCAAGGTGGCCGTCTCCGGCGCCAACTTTGGCCTGGCCGACACCGGCACCCTGGCCGTGGTGGAATCCGAGGGCAACGGGCGCATGTGCCTGACCCTGCCGGAAACCCTCATCACCGTCATGGGCATTGAAAAGCTGCTCCCAAGGTGGGAAGACCTGGAAGTGTTCATGCAGCTGCTCCCGCGCTCCTCCACGGGGGAACGCATGAACCCCTACACCTCCCTGTGGAC
>NZ_JAAKZI010000078.1 GCF_011045165.1 Arthrobacter silviterrae | reverse complement strand
CAATGCCGTGAAGTTAAGGGTTCGTTGCTGGCGTCAACCCAGGGGCGTCGGGCAGTGAAAACCCTGAGCTGTTTGGTGGCGAGGGGTCTGCCGGGCTTGGTCGTCTTAAGATGTGAGACGGCCCTTTTAAAGAGACGGAACCCCTGTTAAACATGTGAATGTTCAAGCCCACATGTTGCACAGGAGTTCCTGCATGCCATCGTCTCATTCCCACACGAGTCATGACCAATCCACGACGGATAGTGACGCTGTCACAGCACATTTCCCGCTGGTTTCAGGGAAAGTGTGGGGGCCGGCGCATCTGGGCGAGTTGAGCGTGCACCTGCCGGCTGAGTTGGTCGATGCGGCCCTTGAAGCAACCAAAACGCGTGAACGCCGCATCCGGGCCCTGCCGTCACGGGTGATCGTTTATTTCGTGGTGGCACTGGCCTTGTTCCCCGAACTGGGGTACAAATCTGTGTTCGCCAAACTCTGCCTCGGTGCCGGGGTGTTGGGCACTGTGAGCGCCAGCGCTTTGGCCCAGGCACGCCGGCGGATCGGGGTCGGGCCGCTGCGGTGGATCTTCGAAATACTGCGTGGAGCCGCCCCGACCGTCTCCGGTGCCGGAGACTGGTTCGGTGCCTTGCTGATCTGCGCGATCGACGGCACGATCTTGTCCCTGCCCGACACCGCGCCGATCCTTGCCAGGTACACCAAGCAAGCTGGCTACCACGGCGGCACCGGCTACCCCCAAGCCCGGGTGGTGGCCTTGATCGCCTGCGGCACCCGCAGCATCATTGATGCCGTGTTCGGGCCCACCAGCATCGGGGAAACAACCCAGACCCCGGCCCTGCTGCCAAGCATGGGACCGGGAATGATCATCCTGGCCGATAGGAACTTCGCCGCCGCGGCCCTGCTGCACCGGATCAGCGAGACCGGGGCGCACTACCTGGTGCGGGTGAAGAACGCCCGCCACCTCCCCATCCACCAATCACTGAAAGACGGGTCGTACCTCTCGGTGCTGGCCGGCCGGAAAGTCAGGGTCATCACTGCAGCCATCACCTTGCACACCTCCGACGGGGACCGCACCGAGACGTACCGGCTGATCACCACGCTGAGCGACCCGGCCCAGGGCACCGCCGGGGAGCTAATGGGCTTGTATCACGAGCGTTGGGAAATCGAGACGACCTTCCGTGAGATCAAATCCACCATGGGTGGCGGCAGGGTGCTGCGTTCACGCACCGTAGCCCTGGTTGAGCAGGAAATCTATGCCCTGTTGATCGCCGAGCAACTGCTGCGCTGCGCCATGACTGAAGCCACCAACGCCATCCCCGGACTGGACCCGGACCGGGCCAGTTTCACCATCGCCCTGACCCTGGCCAGAGACATGATCGTCCTCGGACCGGCAACCAGCACCCGCCCCGGACCCGGCTGGCAGGCGCTGGCGGGACGGATCGGAGACCACCTCCTGGCCAACCTGCTGCCCCCACGCAGGCTGCGTACCGGCCCACGGACCGTCAAACGAGCCATCTCGAAATACCAAGCCCGCGCCACCAAACCCCACGGACCAACCCAACCAGCCCGGCTCACCATAGAAATCATCAACACCACGGTCGGGTTGACAGAATCAACCCGACCTTAACTTCACGGCATTG
>NZ_JAAKZI010000077.1 GCF_011045165.1 Arthrobacter silviterrae | reverse complement strand
CCACCTGCACCCGCCTCGCCCGCGCCCAACAAGGCCCCAACGAACACCGCACCCTCTCCCAACTCCGCGCCGACACCGCCGCCATCCTCCTCCTCGGCCAACAACTCCCACCCACCACCACCACCACCGGCAACGCCGCCTCCACCTCCGCTGGCGGCGCCACCACCTCCGGCACGGCCAATGGCACGGGAGGGGACACCGCCACTGGGGCGGGCGGTGGCGCCGGTGACGGTGCCGCGGGTGTGCCGGTGGGGGAGCTGCTCGGGTCCCTGGCCGGTGCCGTGGTGGAGGGAATGGTGGACGGGGTGGTGGAGGACCCGGTGGGTGAGTACTTCGCCCAGCTCGAGGCGACCCGGGCCGGGCTCGCCGTGGCCGAACCTCCCCTCCCCGTGGCGCAGGTCATCCTCACGGTCCCGGTCCTGGGGCTGCTCGGGGCCACGAACGAACCGGCGGTCCTGGCCGGGCACGGCCCCATCGACGAGGTGACCGCCCGGAAACTCCTGGGAGGGGCGGGGAGCTTCCTGCGCGTGCTCACCGACCCCGTCACCGCCGAACCCGTCAAGGGCGTGCCCCCGGAGCGGTACCGGCTCCGGGACGCGGAGAAGGCGCTGCTGCGCGCCCTGGCCGAAACCTGCTCCTTCCCGGGCTGCACCAACACCGCCCTGGACACCGAAACCGACCACCTCACCGCCTACGCCCTGGGCGGGCCCACCACCCCCGCGAACTCCCATGCCCTGTGCAAACGCCACCACGCCTACAAGCACTTCCGCGACGACAAGGACAAACACGGCCGCCACCGCCAGGACCTGGACCCCGACCGGGCCGCCATCACACTGCGGGGCTGGACACCGAACCGCACCCCCGACGGGCGCGTCGGCTGGACCTCACCCACGGGCAAATACCACCCGCCCGAGCCCCGCACCACCGAACCACCCGCCTACCCCAAATGGCTCAAAAAACAACTCACCCAAAAACCCGGACCCAAAAGAGACACCAGCCGAACCACCACGCCCGGCCCCGCACGCACCAGCCCGGCACCACGCTTCGACCTGCGCCGCAGCCCCCTCGAAAACCTCCTCCGCTACAAAACCCAGCCCCACCAGCCGGACTAACAACAACAAAAGCCGCCGCCCCTGCATTGGTTGAGGGCCAATGAAACGCAGCATCGGGCGGCCCATGGGGAGAACGGCCCATCCCATTCTTGATGGAGGCCCCATACGGTGAAAATATGCTGAACAGACTGGAACGACGTGCCCTTGTCCCGCTGCTACTTTGTACGTCGCTGGCGGTAAGTTCCTGCTCAGGCCCGTCGTTGCCCACTGCAGCCGACGCCCGGCCGCGGCTCGAGCAACTCTCCACCGATCTGGCGGGTGCCTTCGCGCGGGACTACCCCGGGCAGCCGTGGCTTCCGGTCCGGTACGGGGACACCAGTATGGCCACGGACTCGTCCGGCACTTGCGTTCTCTGGATCGGCACCTTGCGCTCTCAAGACTCCTTGTACGCACTCGCCGGCAACTGGGATGCCGTCATGAAGACCATCAACCCGGTCCTGAAAGAAGGCGGCTTTGCTCCCATCACCCATACGGACTCGCTCAAGGGTGGCTACACAGGGATCAGCTCCACGGACGGCCACGGAGGCCGGCTGAACAT
>NZ_JAAKZI010000076.1 GCF_011045165.1 Arthrobacter silviterrae | reverse complement strand
CTAGGTGTGTGGGTCATTAGTCGCGGGGCAGTGATTCTTAAATCGCCGCAGGATTAACCCGGATTTTGGTGGGTGGCTGGGAGAATTGGGGTATGGATATTGGTGCCCAGGACGGCCTTTTTGATGAATCAGCGGCCCCGCGTATGGGGGTCGTTGATGATGGCCGGGTGGATGCCAACGGCGGCGTGAACAAACGGTTCAGGGCGTTTGAGCCTGATGCGGTGATGCTGGTCCCGCCGTCGCTGGATGAGTGGCTGCCGGAGGGCCATCTGGCCCGTTTCATTGCCGAGCTGGTGGACCATGAGCTGGACTTGACCCGGTTCTATAAGTCCTATGCGAAGGCCAAGGGCCAGCCGCCGTATGATCCGCGCTTGATGTTGCGGATCGTGTTCTACGGGTACTGCGTCGGGGTGCGTTCCTCGCGGGAGGTGGAGCGGGCGTGTACGGATGTGGTCGCGTTTCGGTGGCTGGCAGCCCAGCAGGGACCGGACTTCCGCTCGATCGCCCGCTTTCGCGAACGTCACCTGGCCGCCCTGGCCAACGTGTTCCTTCAGGCGTTGGAGTTGTGTCAGGCCGCGGGCATGGTGTCCCTGGGCAGGGTTGCCCTGGACGGGACGAAGGTGCGGGCGAACGCGTCCCGGCACAAGGCCATGTCCTACGCCCGGCTGACGGCTAAGCAGAAAGTGTTGGCGGAGGAAATCAGTGCCCTGATGGAGGAGGCGAAGACCGTCGACGCGGACGAGGACGCCCGCTTTGGTCCCGGCAAGCGCGGGGACGAGCTCCCGGCGGAGCTGGCGAACCGGGAACGGCGGGCTGCGGCGATGGCGACCGCCCGGGCCAGCCTGGAGAAGGAGGCCGCGGCCAAGGCCCGCCAGCTGGCTGAGGAGAAGGCCCGCAAACGCGGCGATGACGACGATGACATCACCGCTGCCGGGAACAAAGCTGCCGCGGAGGCGGAGCCCAAGCCCACGGCGCAGCGGAACTTCACGGACCCGGACGCGCGGATCATGAAGACCGCGGATGGTTCCTACCATTATTGCTACACCGGCCAGGCCGTGGTGGATGCCGATCACCAGGTCATCGTCGCCACCTTGTTGAACAATGTTGCCGTCGACATCCAGCAACTGGCACCGATGATCCAGCGCACCATGGACACGGCCGGGGCCATGCCCAAGAACTGGAGTGCCGATGCCGGGTACTGCTCGGCAGCCAACCTCGAACACGTCAAAGACGTGGAAGCGGAGCATGCGACGGAGTTCTTCATCTCCACCCGGCGCATGAAGCACGCCACACCGGTTCCGGAATCGCCCAGGGGCCGGATCCCGGCAAACGCCACCTTGACCGGGCGCATGGCCCGGAGACTGAAGACGAAGAAGGGCAAGAGGATTTACGGCCGGCGCAAGGCCATCGTGGAACCGGTCTTCGGACAGATCCACACCCGTCAGGGCAAGCACCTGCTGCTGCGCGGGATGGAAAAAGCGGCACGGGAGTGGGAACTGCTCGCCGGCTGCCACAACCTGCTCAAACTCCACACCTACCGGACCAGCCAGGCAATCTGAGAGGGAAAGGAACCAGAAAAAGCAGCCACCACACCCCCTGCAGGGGCAGTCAGGTATCGCCCGGGCCAGCCGAAGGCGACCGAAATGACATCCCCGGCACCACGAACCCCAAACCGGTGGAGGCCCGGCCCGGGGTGAAGAAATCCGTCACGACACCACCCCGCCCCTCAAACCGCTACCGACCCACGCACCTAG
>NZ_JAAKZI010000075.1 GCF_011045165.1 Arthrobacter silviterrae | reverse complement strand
AAGAGAATGAGGCCAACATCCACCCAGTATTGGTTGGGCAGCGCCCGTGCCAGCACTGGGGACGCAGCTATACGCCAGTAGGCCCTGCTGCTCATGCCCCATTGGTAAGCCAGATCCGGCCGTACCCCGAGGCGTTGCATCTGTGCGATACGGGTACGTATCCGTTTCCATTGCTTCCACAGGATTTGGCGCATCCGGCGCCTGAACCACTGATCAAGGTCGGAGAACTTTCCCGGTGTCTGTGACAGCCGGAAGTAGCCCATCCACCCCCGAACGTAGCGGTTCAATTGCTCGATGCGGTATTCCATGGAGACACTCCACTTCCGCGAGGTCAGCGCCTTGATCCGCGCCTTCATGCGTTTGAACGCCTTCGCAGCGATCCGGATCTTGACCCCGGCCTTGGTGGAGTAGAACCCGAAACCCAGCAACGTTGCAACACTTGCCGGATTGATCACGGATTTCTCCCGGTTCACCCTCAATTTCAGGTCTGATTCAAGGACTTTCGTCGCCTGTACCAGCACCCGTTGCGCGGCCCTTTTCGACTTCACAAAGATTCTGATGTCATCGGCGTACCTAACGAAACGGTGCCCACGATCCCAGAACACCTGGTCAAAGTCATCCAGCATGATGTTCGAAAGCAACGGAGACAGGGGCGACCCCTGAGGGGTGCCCTCCGTTGTTTCCCTCCGCACACCGTCGGCCATGATCCCCGCTTCAAGATAGCGACGAACCAATTTCAGGACCCGCTTGTCTTTCACTTTCCGTGCAACCCTGGCCATGAGCACGTCATGGTTCACCCGGTCAAAGAACGCATCTAGGTCAACCTCAACAACCCACCGATACCCCTGTCCGATCACCGTTTGGGCGACCTTCACGGCATCATGGGCGCTCCTGCCCGGCCGGAACCCATACGAGACCGGCACGAACCCCGGATCAAAGACCGGGGACAGGACTTGCGCGATTGCCTGCTGAATCAACCGATCCAGCACGGACGGCACCCCCAGCATCCGCTCCCCGCCGTCAGGCTTTGGAATCATCACCTGACGCCCCGGCAACGGAGCATAAGTACCCGCATCCAACGCTTCCCGGACCTGCACCCAATGTTCCAGGCACCAGGCACGGAGTTCATCCGTACCCAACCCGTCAACACCGGCAGCACCACGATTACGCTCAACACGTTTCAACGCGACCATCAGGTTCTGCCGGGAGAAAACCTTCTCCCAAAGATCCTGCTGGTCCCTGACGTCATCCCCGATACCCGCCGGAATCTCACTACTACGCACAGACAGGGGCCCTCCCGGATTCACCGGTACCTCCAACAAACCATCTGCTCCACTCCTCATGGATTTACTGCGATGACAATGAGTCACGAGAAATACCGCTTCAAACCATCAATTCCCAACGTTCAGCCCTTCCCCACCACCCAGCAGATCCCGGTGGGTACTATGGCCTCGGCTGACTTCTGCCCCATCAGTGACGACCCTTAGAGCCGCACCGCTCCACCCCAAGTTGCAGGATGGCGCACTAGGACAGACCTCCCCAGATAAGAACATTTACTTTCCCCCTGCCGCCGCCGCATTTACACACTGGCCGTTTCGGTGGAACGGGCTTCACCGTCTTCGGCCGACTTACCCCAACCAGCATGCCTTCTATGCGGTTCGTGTCCCTCGGTGCAGGGCTTTGCCTCCGGCTTCCTCCCCACCCCACCTCACGGTGACGCAGTTGCCATCAGCTAGAAGTTAAACCACCTTCTCCTCCAGAGGACTTTCACCTCCAAGCAAATGCCCATGCTGGGCGTACCGAAAA
>NZ_JAAKZI010000074.1 GCF_011045165.1 Arthrobacter silviterrae | reverse complement strand
CTGGGGATTGATGGACAGAGGAGCCAGTATGATGCGATCTCCCAAGTCCGAGGCCTGTTTCGGCGTAATCGGCTTTCTCACTGCTTCCGGGTCTGCATCGAGCTCGGTGACGAGCACTCCTTCGTCTTCCAACGTCGCGGTAAGGTACACGCGACGCTTCGCCTGCCGAAACGCCGGGATCATGGCAACCTCAGGGCAAGGGGTTTTAATCTCAACTCCCCGAGAAGTAAAGGTGATCGTGGCAAATTTCAACTGATCGGCGACGAACGGCCACGCAAAGAAGAGGGTATTGAGCTTGTCGTCGTCCGCATGCGGCCTGACAACAGCCATGATCTCATCGACACGGTCCGCCAGTGCCTTCGCCGGTACGCGGATCGGTGACCCTTGGTCGCCAGCCTCAATATCTGCAAACGCCTTCGGACCCTGTTCCTTGAGTTCGGCCGCGAAGAGCTTGAGCATCTGATCGAAGGCCTTGCATGAGAACGGGATAGTGGCAGCGAATATCCCGTTGGTCGCGGCGAGAGCAGCATGGGCGTCATCGACAATGACGGCTCCCAGGGTGACGACTTTCTTCACCCCACGCACCCCGAATGAGCTGCGCCCGTTGACGACCTTGTGGAACGTGGTGATCAGGATCGATCGAGAAGACCGGAACAGTTCATCATTCGCGTCGGTGGTCACGGGGATCTTGGCATCGTTTGCTTCATCGGCTACTTGCTGGATCAGGAAGCTGTCCGGTACCAGGAAGACGGCGGGGCCCACGCCCTCGTGCAGGCTCGACTGTGCGATCAGCAACCCCGTGAGGGTCTTGCCTCCACCTGTGTTCTGCTTCAGAACCAGGTCGGGCTCACTCCGACGGTCGTATCAACTGTCCAGAACCTCATTCTGTTCCGGGCGAAGACGCGACCACTTGAGGCCCTCCAGCGAAGCGTAGATCTCTCGAGGGCGGGTGAGCTTGGCACCCTTGTTCGGGTTGATCTCGTCCCAACGAATTGCCACAGATATCACCTTCGCAGTCAGGCGTGCATCGCACGCGAACTTCAGAGGATCGCGCGGCCGCTGCTCGGCCTGCCCCCAAGCTGATTCTACCGAGCACTCATCGAGTCTTGACCATTCAGGGTGCCCGCACCGACATGGCCATCTGGACATATGACTTCTGACGGTCTCTGAGGTTCATACCATGTGACGGGTGGACGCGGAATTTGTCAAGGTGAATGAGGCCAGCGGGAGTTAGGCTGCTACTTTTGTGTCGTCTTTCTCGGCTGGTTTGTTGATCCAGGCGGTGTTGGGGATGGCGAGGATTTTGGGGTCGTTGTTGGTGGTGAACCGTTCGGGTGTTTTTGCCCGCGCGGCTGCCAGGGTTTTGGCGCGTTCAAGGGCTTTGTCGGCGGCGAGGCCGTAGTGGACATCGGCCGGGGTGTTGAGGCCGATTCCGGTGTGGCAATGAGTGTGGTTGTACCCCTCAACGAAGGAGGCCATGAAGGTCCTTGCATCGGGCAGGGAGCCGAAACGTTCGGGGAACACAGGTGCGAACTTCAGCGATTTAAACCAGGCCTCACTGTATGGATTATCATTGCTGACGCGGGGCCGGGAATGAGACCGGGTGACCTCCAAATCAGAGAGTAGCGCGGCGACTGTTTTGGACGTCATCGAGGTCCCACGGTCGGCGTGGACGATCTGGGGGACGCCGTGGATGCCGAAGATTTCCTTCATCATTTCCACGGCCAGTTCACCGGTTTCGGTGGCATGGACGTAGGCGCCGACAATGTAGCGCGAGTAGATGTCGATCATGACGTAGCAGTCGTAGTATTTACCCTTGATCGGGCCGGCCAATTTGGTGATA
>NZ_JAAKZI010000073.1 GCF_011045165.1 Arthrobacter silviterrae | reverse complement strand
GCCTGAAAGGTGCCTCTGAGGCGAATTCTAGGGGTCGATGCAACGCCCGAGGTCAGCTGGCTATCAGTAAATCACGAAGAGACTCGGCTGGCGTATTCCAGTTCAGTGTTTTGCGTGGGCGTGCGTTGAGTTCCTGGGCGACGTGCTCGAGGTCTTCGGGTCCGTAGGCGCCAAGGTCGGTGCCTTTGGGGAAGTACTGGCGCAGGAGTCCGTTGGTGTTTTCATTGGTTCCGCGCTGCCAGGGGCTGTGGGGGTCGCAGAAGTAGACGTCCATGTCGGTGGCGATGCTGAAGGCCTTGTGTTTGGCCATTTCCACGCCCTGGTCCCAGGTCAGGGAACCGCGCAGGTGGGCTGGCAGGGTTGACATGGTTTTGATTAGTCCGTCGCGGACGGATTCGGCGCTGTGGTCGATGGGCAGGTGGACGAGCATGACGTAGCGGGTGGTGCGCTCGACCAGGGTGGCGATCGCGGATTGGTTGCTGGTGCCGGTGATGAGGTCCCCTTCCCAGTGGCCCGGGATCGCACGGTCTTCAGCCTCGGGCGGGCGTTCGGAAATGTTGATCATGGGATCCCGGAAGCGGCTCGTGCGTTCCTCGGGACTCTTGTGTTTCTTCCGGCGGGTCCGCCCGGTCCGCAACGCTTCCTTGACCTCGCGTTTGAGCCCGCCGCGGGCCTGGAAATAGAGGGACTGGTAGATCGTTTCGTGACTCACACGCATCTGCCCGTCATGAGGAAATTCCTTGATCAACAGCTTCGAGATCTGTTCCGGGGACCAGCGTACGCGCAGCTTCTCTTCAACGTAATCGCGCAGTTCCCCGGCTGCTGCCAGCTTACTGATCTTCGGCCGTGCCCGGGATGCGGTGGCGGTGCGGTGGGCGCCATAGGGCTGGTAGCCCAACGTGGGGTGGCTGTTGCGTTTGATCTCCCTGCTGATCGATCCCGGGGACCGGCCCAGAGCACGGGCAATGGCCCGCATCGACTCTCCACGTCCGTACATGTCCGCGATCCGCTCCCGCTCGGCCAGGGACAAGTAACGGGCGCTGACGACCTGTTCCAGGGCCCTCAGGGCCACCAGAGCGTGTTCGGGTGCTGCTGCCGCCCTGGGTGCCGCTGCCGGCGGCAGGGCCGCAGGGGCTGAGGGTGCTGTATCGGTTGACGCCGGTTCGGGAAAAGTAGTCTTCACCTCCTGTTTATACGGCAGATCCAGGGACTCGGAGCTCACGGCGCGGTCCTTGGCCCGGTCTCGTTCGTTTTCCCACAGGTAACCGCTTTTCCGGCTCGCCCCGGCAGCCGCGGCGGCCTCCTTCCGGCCGACGCCTGCCTCGCGGAGCCGGAAGTATTCGGCACGTTTGGCCACCCCGGGATGGATGGACTTGATCCCGGCGTTGCGGGCCCAGTTCGTGCACCGAGACTTGGGCAGGCCAAGCTCCCGGGCGGCCACGCTAATGCTGCCCACACGGGCAAGGACGGTAAAGAACACGTCCTTATGCTCTTGGGTGGCAGAGGGCTGGGCCACCACCGGATTTGCGCGGGGCCTGCGGGTCACGGCGCCGGCCTTGTAGGCCCAGTGGAAGCAGGTTTGTACGTTGATGCCCAGCACCTTCGCAGCGGCGCTCACGCTCCCGACCCGGTCCAGGACGATAAAGAATTCGTCCTTCTGGGACTGGGTGTATTTCTGGCCTGATTCCCTGCCGGAAGGCCCCGCCCAGGCACGGCAGGTACTGAGGGTGAATCCCAGTTCCCGGGCGGCCGCCGGGATGCTTCCCAAACGCTCGAACGCAGCGAAGAACTCGGTGCGATCGGCGGCAGAGTAATGCCGGTAGGCCCGCTTCAGGGCTGGCGAGCCGGACGGAATGGGCTGGTTTCCTGGGGGTGATTTTTTCGTTAAGAAAGCATCATTAATTGAGGGTGAATCCATGAGTGTTGCAACTCCCGTTTTTCAGGGGGTGTTGCAACAACCGCTAGAACTCGCCTGACGTGGGAAAATGTTGTTACCACACACCATTTTCTAGACACATCAGGAGCACCCTGCAGGTGAACTACTTTACCGGCTTTTACCCGACTGTCCGAGTGGATGGCGCAGGGGACGGCATCGTGTCCCAGGCCGGCGGGGCGATCCTGGCCTTGATGCTGAAGGGCTCGGGTATTACGGCGGGTTTGTCGGAAGCGT
>NZ_JAAKZI010000072.1 GCF_011045165.1 Arthrobacter silviterrae | reverse complement strand
CCAGGACTCCGGACATGGTGGTGGGGAGGGTTTTGTAGTTCGTTGAGTTTCCGCTGTTTCTCATGTTAGCTGGGCTGTTAATTTCATCCCTGTTGTGAGATAATAAGGGTGTGATGATTTTGTGTGCGGGTGGGTGAAACAATGGTTTCAATGACCACCCAAACCGTTCTGCCCGTGCTGCCGGATCTGGGCGCCGTTCTTCTGGGCGAGCGTGCAGCCCTGTTGGAAGATGCAACGGGCGGCAAGGTCTTCATCAACGGGCAGCTGGCCTATGTGTGGGGGCCGGGCCAGGACGGGCTGCGGCGGCTGGCGGCCTCACAACTGGTCGATACCGGCGCTGCCCAGGTCAACGAGGTCGCGGCTGGTTTCGGTGTGAACACGGAGTCGTTGCGGCGCTGGCGCAAGGCCCTGGAAGGCACTGGCCTGATGGGATTGGCGCCGGTAAAGAAGGGCCCCAAACGCCCGTCCCTGCTGACGGAGGCGAAGGCTGCAGAGATTAGGGCTGTTCGTGCCGGTGGTGCGAGCCTGCGGGCCACTGCCGAAGCGACCGGGGTTTCCACTGACACGGTCCGGCGCGCCCTGGCCATGGCCGCCACCACGGGAGCACCGCCCGTCCCTTCCAACCACGACGCCGCGGCACGCCGTGAACCGGCAGAACTGCCCGTCCTGCCGGTGCCGGCGGCCCGCGGCGGGGAGCGGGCCGCGGCACGGGCCGGTCTGCTTGCGTGCGCGGCCCCGGTGTTTGCCCCGGCCGCCCACATCCGCCATGCCGGGCTGTTCCTGGCCTTCCCGGCACTGGAAACCACCGGCCTGCTGGGCTGCGCGAAAGCCACCTACGGTTCCTTGCCTGACGGGTTTTACGGGCTCGACACGATCCTGGTCGATGCGGTGCTGCGGGCGTTGGCCGGGGAAGCCCGTGCCGAGGGAGCCACCCGCTTCGACCCGGTCGAGCTGGGGCGTGTGTTGGGATTGGACCGCGCCCCGGAAGTGAAAACGATCCGCCGGAAGATCAGCCAGCTCGCGCAGGCCGGCAAGGCCCAAGATTTGATGGCCTCCCTGGCCAAACACCACCTGAATGCCACGGGCCCGGGCGGGGAGGACCTGGCCGCGGTCCTCTATGTTGACGGGCATGTGCGCGCCTATCAGGGAGGCAGGAAGATCGGGAAGATCTACTCGACCCGGTTGAAGTTCCCCGTCCCGGCGACCGAGGAAACCTGGGTCACCGACACCCACGGCTCACCCGTCTTCGTCGTCATGGCCGAACCCGCAGCGTCCCTCGCTTCCGAGCTGCGCCGCCTCCTGCCGGAACTGCGCGCAGCGGTGGGTGACGGGAGGCGCGTGTTGGTCGGTTTCGATAGGGGCGGCTGGTCGCCGGACCTGTTCAAACACATGGCAGAACGAGGTTTCGACGTGCTGACCTGGCGCAAAGGCGCCAGCAAAGACATTCAGCAAGATCTCTTCAAAAAGGTCTCCCACACTGACGGGCACGGGGAGGAGCGGAAGTGGTCGGTTGCTGACACGGTCGTTGACCTGCCCCTGGCCGCGACGAAGACGACCGGGGAAGTCTTTCCGATTCGGCAGCTCAGCCGCATCGTCGCCGCGACCGGTGGCGGCACACGGCAAATCCACATCCTCACCACCGAGACGGACATGAGTGCCGGGGAGGTGGTGTACCGGATGGGGTCGCGGTGGCGGCAGGAAAACCAGTTCCGCTACGCCCGCATGCACTTCGACCTCGATTCCCACGACACTTATGCCAGCACCGGTGATGATGAGGACAGGATGGTGAAGAACCCGGCGAAGGCCAAGGCCTACCAGCTCGTTGTCGCGGACCGTGCCCGGCACGCGGAAGCCGCAGCCGTGGCCGATGCGAACCTGCTGGCGTTGAAAACCCCGGACGAGGGCGCCGGTGAAATCATGGTCACCAGTGCCATGCACAACCACGTCATGGCACCGGTATGGGACGCAGAAAACGTGCTGGTCGCTGCTGAGAAGAACCACAAGAAGATCCCTGCGAAGCTGCGCCTCGGCGAGCTGAACCCCGGCCAGCAAGTCCTGGACACCGAGACGAAACTGATCCACCACGGCATCCGCATGGCCGCCTACAACACCGCGATGACCATAGCGAGGGAGATCCGCACCAACACCGGATACCGGCGGGCCGGACAGGAAGCCCACGCCCTCGCACGCCAGGCCTTCAGCCAGACCGGCGACATCGACACCAGCCAGCCCGGCCACCTCACGATCACCCTCGATCCGCTACCCACCCCAGCCAAAACAGCAGCCATCAAGGAGCTCTGCGACCACCTCACAGCCACCAAAACCCGCTACCCAGGCACCAACCTGACACTCCGCTACAAAATCAAGAACCACGCCTAACAACCCACAGCAATTACCTCACCACGTCCGGAGCCCTGAAC
>NZ_JAAKZI010000071.1 GCF_011045165.1 Arthrobacter silviterrae | reverse complement strand
GCGGGCACTTAACGGGGGTGTTTGTCTGGAACATCCGTGTTGTGTGCCGGTTCGGGTGGTTAGCTGTCGCCTCCTGCGTTGCCGGTGGTGCCGGCGTTGGTGTTGAGGAGGTCGTAGCGTTGGGCTGCCTGGGCGGGTGCGTTGGCGGGGACGTGGCCGGTTTTGGCGAGCATTTGGAGGGCGCGGACGACGATGGAGTGGGAGTCGATTTTGAAGTAGCGGCGGGCGGCTGCGCGGGTGTCGGAGAAGCCGAAGCCGTCGGCGCCGAGGGTCGCGAAGTCGTTGGGGAGGTATTGGCGTACCTGGTCCGGGACGGCTTTCATGTAGTCGGTGACGGCGATGACGGGTCCTTCGGCGCCGGCCATTTTCTGGGTGAGGTAGGGGGTGCGGGGTTCCTGTTCGGGGTGGAGGAAGGCGTGTTCCTCGGCGTCGAGGCCGTCACGTCGGAGTTCCGTCCAGGACGTGACGGACCACACGTCCGCGGCGACGCCCCAGTCGGCGGCGAGGATTTGTTGGGCTTCCAGGGCCCAGGGCACGGCGACGCCGGAGGCCAGGAGCTGGGTTTTGGGGCCCTGGATGCTGGCGGCCTGGAGGTGGTAAATGCCGCGGGTGATGCCTTCGGTGTCCATGTGTTCGGGGGCTTTGGGCTGGATGATGGGTTCGTTGTAGACGGTGAGGTAGTACATGACGTTGGGGTCCGGGTGGGTTCCGCCGTACATGCGTTCCAGGCCGTCCTTGACGATGGCCCCGATTTCGTAGCCGTAGGCGGGGTCGTAGGAGATGATCGCGGTGTTCGTGGAGGCCAGGAGGGGGGAGTGGCCGTCGGCGTGTTGGAGGCCTTCCCCGGTCAGGGTGGTCCGTCCGGCGGTCGCGCCGATGATGAAGCCGCGGGCCATTTGGTCCCCGGCGGCCCAGAACTGGTCCCCGGTGCGTTGGAAGCCGAACATGGAGTAGAAGACGTAGATCGGGATCAGGGGTTCGCCGTGGGTGGCGTACGCGGTCCCGGCGGCGGTGAACGCGGCCACGGACCCGGCTTCGTTGATGCCGGCGTGGACGATCTGCCCGCTGATGGATTCCTTGTAGGCCAGGACCAGGTCGCGGTCCACGGAGAGGTAGTTCTGCCCGTTGGGGTTGTAGATTTTTGCGGTCGGGAAGAACGCGTCGATGCCGAAGGTGCGGGCCTCGTCGGGGATGATCGGGACGATCCGCTGCCCGATGCCCTTGTCACGCATCAGGTCCTTCAACAGGCGCACGAAGGCCATGGTCGTGGCGGCGTGCTGCTTGCCCGAGCCGCGGTTCGCGGCGTCGTAGCTTTTCTCCCCGGGCAGGGCCAGGGCGGTGTGCTTGCTGCGGCGTTCGGGGACGAACCCGCCCAGGGCTGCCCGGCGTTCCATCATGTACCGGATTTCCGGGGCGTCCGCGCCGGGGTGGTAGTACGGGGGGCGGTACGGGTCAGCTTCGAGGGTTTCGTCGCTGATGGGCAGGCGCAGGTGGGTGCGGAAGTCCTTCAAATCCTGCAGGGTCAGCTTCTTCATCTGGTGGGTGGAGTTGCGGGCCTCGAAGTGCGTGCCGAGCCCGTAGCCCTTGACCGTGTGGGCCAGGATCACGGTCGGCTTGCCCTGGAAGTCCAGGGCTGCCTTGTACGCGGCGTAGACCTTGTGGTAGTCGTGCCCGCCGCGCTTCAAATTCCAGACCTCGTCATCGCTGAGGTGCGCGGCGAGTTCCTTGGTCTGCGGGGTTTGGCCGAAGAAGTGTTCGCGGACGAACCCGCCGGACTCGGCCTTGTACGTCTGGTAGTCCCCGTCCAGGGTGTCGTTCATGACCTTCACCAGGGAATGGTCGGTGTCCCGGGCCAGGAGCTCGTCCCATTCCCGCCCCCACAGCACCTTGATGACGTTCCAGCCCGCGCCGCGGAAGAACGCCTCGAGTTCCTGGACGATCTTCCCGTTCCCGCGCACCGGCCCGTCCAGGCGCTGGAGGTTGCAGTTCACCACGAAGGTGAGGTTGTCCAGCTTGTCGTTCGCGGCCAGCTGGAGCAGGCCCCGGGATTCGGGCTCGTCCATTTCCCCGTCGCCCAAAAAAGCCCACACATGCTGGTGGGAGGTGTCCTTGATGCCGCGGTTGTGCAGGTACCGGTTCGACTGGGCCTGGTAGATCGCGTTCATCGGCCCGATCCCCATCGACACCGTCGGGTACTCCCAAAATTCCGGCATGAGCCGCGGGTGCGGGTACGAGGACAGGGCATGGCCCTGCCTCGACTTTTCCTGCCGGAACCCGTCCAGGTCCTCCTCCGTGAGGCGGCCCTCCAGGAACGCGCGCGCGTACATGCCCGGGGACGCGTGTCCCTGGAAAAAGACCTGGTCCCCGCCCCCGGCATGGTCCTTGCCCCGGAAGAAATGGTTGAACCCGACCTCGTACAAGGTCGCCGCCCCGGCATAGGTCGAAATGTGCCCGCCCACCCCGATCCCGGGACGCTGCGCCCGGTGCACCATGACCGCCGCGTTCCACCGCAACCACGCCCGGTACCGGCGCTCGATCTCCTCATTGCCCGGAAACACCGGCTCCTGGTCCGCAGGAATCGTATTCACATAATCCGTCGTCGTGACCATCGGCACACCCACACTCTGCGCACCCGCCCGCTGCAACAAACTACGCATAATGAACTGCGCACGCTCCGTGCCACGATCAGCAATCAACGCATCCAACGACTCCAACCACTCAGCCGTCTCCTCCGGATCACGATCAGGCAACTGGTTCGTCAACCCGCTCAAAATATGGGAACTCTCGTCTC
>NZ_JAAKZI010000070.1 GCF_011045165.1 Arthrobacter silviterrae | reverse complement strand
AACTCCCCGGCGCAACACGCCGGACGGTCCCATGACTGGCTAAACAGGTGGTCCCATGAAGGTGGCAAAAAACGGGCTACAGCGGTCCCATCCTCCTGGCAGGCGACACCGGATCGTGGTGGCCGAGCATCCGGTGTCGCTGATCTTCTCGTAGGAGGCTCCCAGGACGAGGACCTGGATGAGTTTGTCGAAGACCACGCGGTTGGTGATTCGTGGCCGGTGGCAGCCCAGCGGGTGGTGGTTCGCCACCGGTGGGATCAGTGCCTCGAATTGGCACCAGAGTGGTTCGATGAGGAATGATGGAAGGGCAGGCACGATTCTCCTGGTCAAACGTTTTCTTGGTCGAAAACATGTTTAACAGGGGTCGTGCCTGCCTTGCTTCTTAATGACGCTTAATTACGCTGACGTGCGGCTTATGGGTGCCGGCCCGGACGCCTATTGGCGGATTTTCTAAGCCATTATTTCCTGGTTGCAAGGGAGCACCCTTTCGATGCTTAAGAATACCGGTGTTAGCGGCCAGCAGAACCTGCCCACTGGTGGCCAACAGGATTTCGATCATTTTGGGCTCAATGGCCACTTTCGGTGCCCGCCGGTGGCCACGCCTTTCGGTCTGAATCCAGTGCGGGTTTCCTTCCACGCGCCACTCATGCCGGCGCTGATGAACCGGAGGCCGGCGGCGCACCCAGAAGCGCCCTACACGGCTGTGTCAAGACCGGTGCGGACGCGGACGTCAGCGACAAAGGACGGCCACTAATTCGCTTTGGCCCGCGACGCCAATGCTATTCCAACGCTCCCATCGCCTTGCGGGATGGAGCAGCCTCTCCGATGGCTGCGACCGGCTGTGCACGGCATAGCGGGGCTCAGGGGCGCGAGGCGGCCACATAGACCAGTGAAATCAAACAGCTCTCCGATACTCATTCCGTGGCCAGAACGCTCAACGGCGGCCTCACCACGAGCCTCTCACCAGCCGTCGGCGGACGATGGCCATGATGCACCCACGCTGGCCGCCAATCCGCCCCGGCCGATGAGTGACGGGCCCTCAACGGCGAAACTCATCGTCAGCCTGGCGTCCCCATTTTGGCGCGACGGGGTGGGCAGAAATTCAGCAACATTCAGGCCCGGACCGTGCCCACTGGCGGCCACCACATGGCCACACGGACTGGCCGCCAGTGGGCAGGTTCTGCTGGCCGCCAACATACCGGAGTTTTCCCCTCACCTTTGGTCGCCACGACGGGCCAGTCGCTGGTCTCGCATGCCGGGTTGAACGTGCTCACCTCGTTCGTTGATGTGCTGGATTTCCGTGAGTTGTGTGAGGAACGTTTGGGTCAGTTCGTCCCGTCCGGTGCCATGTACCGGCCGGGCACGATTCTGGGCTCGTTGGCGCTGATGCTCGCTGCCGGCGGTGAGCACGTCAGCGACCTGGACATCCTGCGCGCCAGCCCCGGAGTGTTTGGCAAGGTCGCCTCGAACGCTACGATCTCACGCTTTTTCGAACGTACCGTGGCCAATCCCGACCTTTTCGATTACTGCTTTGCCACGATGACCCGGGAGTTGCGGTCGCGCGTGTGGGCGGCTGCCGGGGACCGGAACCCCGCCCTCCGGGCCACGGCCTTGGACCCGCTCATCCTGGAACTGGATGCCACCCTCGTAACCTCGCATAGTACAAGGAACAAGCGGTCGGCACGTACAAGGGCGGGTACGGATTCGCCCCTTTCGTTGCCAGCATTGACTACGGGACCGGGCGCGGGACCGGGGAGATCCTGGCCGTGGTCATGCGGCCGGGCAATTCCGGCGCGAACAGTGCCGATGACCACATCAAGATCTTTGCCGCCGCGGTTGCCCACTCCCCGACGACTTCTACGACCAAGACGGGACACTCATCGGGGAGAAGATCCTGGTGCGCACCGACAGTGCCGGCGCCTCCAGGAAATTCCTGAACCACCTGGCGGTCTTGGAGGTGCAGTTCAGTGTTTCCTACCCGGTCCCGGTCGCCAAGGCCCGCATGGTGGGCTGGATCAGCAACAAACAGTACTGGGAACCTGCCCTTGATGCGGCTGGCGACGAACGTGAAAACGCATGGGTCGTGAACGCCACCGAGGTCATGGGACTCGCGGACTACCCGGAGTGCACGAACCTGTTCCTGCGGGCCGAACCGCTCCACCCTGGATGCCCGGCACAGGGGCCGGGGCAGGTGTGAGAACCGGATCAAAACACTGAAGAACTCGCCCCTCGGCAAGCTGCCCTTCTACGATTTCAAGGCTAACCAGGCCTGGGCAAATATTGCGGCCCTGGCCATGAACCTGCTTTCCTGGCTGCAACTGGCAGCACTGCCCACCGGCCACACCGCCAAGAGGTGGGACGTGAAACGGTGGCGGTACAGGCTCTTCGCGACCGCAGGGAAACTCATCACCTGTGCCCGCAAGACGTGGCTGCTCATCCCCAAACACGCGCCGGAGGCCGGCACTACCACCACGATCCTGGCCGCCATTTCCGAGCTCAAGCAGCGCCGACGAAAACTGCCGCTGCTGGCCTGAAACAGGACCTGGCCAGCACCTTCAACCCCCTGAACGAGCACAACGGAGGCGTGGAATCCGACGCCCACCCAGCGACCACGGGCCCAACGTTCATGCCCGAAACCGGAAAACCGGCCCGGAAGGGAAACAAATTCCGACCGGGCCGGCAACCCGAGCATCATGAAAAATCCGGGCTAGACATAAGTTCAGACGGCTGGTAATCAAGACACCGATTTGGTGGCCGTTCATCACCTGCCCGACCGCGCCAATTCAGTTTGGCTCAAGAAAGTGACGGGCATGGACTGCATAAAGCGCGTGGGAGACGGATCCCGGCCCGGCCTGATTGGGCCGCTTCTTGATCCCCGTCCCACCACCGATCAACGGTGGCAGACGGAGAATTGCTTCTCCGTCTGCCACCAAGCATGACGACTGCTCGACATCGTCGTGCCCGACAACCACAATTTAGTGCAAACATCCTCGCGCCAGAACTTTCGGCTCACCCAAGGCACTACTTGCCGAGTCAAGGCGAGGGATATGGCTGGACACGCTGTTCCGGGGCTCAAGGGGCGCAAACTGACACCCGATCAGCCCAGGCACTGACCGCTGCCAGTCAGCCCACGCTCACAGCTCGAGGGGCGCCGCCGGACACACAGACCGCCGTGCAGGCAGTGGGCTGTCACTGCAGGATGAGCACGTCCAGTGTCCGGGGG
>NZ_JAAKZI010000007.1 GCF_011045165.1 Arthrobacter silviterrae | reverse complement strand
TCGGGGGGATGGAAACAACTCCACGCGCGCCCCGTTCCGCACCCCGGCTCCGGCCAGTGCGGCGGGGCGCGCCTTGTTGAATCCACACAATTAACCATTACGGGGGGCAAAGGACATATCCTCAAGGAATGGCACCCAAGACCCAACGTGCGGCAACATCCCCGGCAGCGGCTCCGGCCGTGGCGAAGACCTCCGAGACCCTGAACCGTCTCCGGGCCAACATTGGGCCGCTGTCCACCCTGATGTTGCGGGAGCTTGAGGGCACCCTGCCGTGGTACAGGCGGTTGAGCGCCGATGAACGGTCGTCCCTGGGGCTCGTGGCCCAAAATGGCATTTCCGCATTTGTGTCCTGGTACGAGCACCCGTCTTCCCCCAGCTGGGTGCTCTCCGATGTTTTTGGCACGGCACCCACCGAACTGACGCGGTCCATCAGCCTCCAGCGCGCCCTGCAGCTCATCCGGACGGTGGTCCAGGTGGTGGAGGATCGGGTGCCTGAGCTGGCCAGCGCCAACGACCAGGTGGACCTGCGCGAAGCCGTGCTGCGGTACTCCCGCGAAGTGGCCTTTGCCGCCGCCGACGTCTATGCCCGGGCCGCGGAAAACCGCGGGGCCTGGGACACCAGGCTTGAGGCCCTCGCCGTGGACGGGATCCTGCGCGGGGAAAACACCGATGCCCTGCAGTCCCGCATTTCAGCCTTGGGCTGGACATCACACAGCCGCTTCACCATCATGGTGGGCCCGGCACCTGCCGAAGCCGATGCCACGTTCCTGGCCACCCTGCGCCGGGCCGCCGGACGTTTCGCCTCGGACGTGATGGTGGGCATCCAGGGCGACCGGCTCATCCTGGTCCTGGGCGAGGTGGCCGACCCGGAAACTGCCTACCTGCGCCTCGGCGAACTGTTTGCGCCCGGACCCGTGGTGTACGGCCCGCTGGCCCAGACCCTGGCGGATGCCACGGCATCGGCCAAGGCGGCCTTTGCCGGCATGGCGGTGGCACGTGGCTGGTCGGCGGCGCCGCGGCCTGTGTCGGCGGACGACCTGTGGCCCGAGCGGGTCATTGGCGGGGACGAGTCCGCCCGCAGGGCCCTGCTCACCCACATTTACCGGCCTCTGGTGGCTGCGTCCAACGGGCTGGTGGACACGCTGAACAGCTACCTGCAGCTGGGGCATTCCCTCGAGGCGGCCGCCCGCGACCTTTTCGTCCATTCCAACACCGTGCGCTACCGCCTGCGCAGGGTCTGCGACGTCACCGGCTGGGACCCGCTCATTCCCCGGGAGGCTTTCGTCCTCCAAACCGCCCTCGTGGTGGGCCGGCTGGCCGCTCCCGCCCGCCAGTCCGCGGACCGCCCTCCAGACCGCACGGCCCCGCGAAGCTGAACCGGCAAACTGCGCTCCCGCAGCCCGAAGCAACGGACCGTATTGTAGACTTCCTACAAATCATCCCCATGAGCTTGGTGTGCGAAAACACCATGCCCCTGCCCCTAAGTTTGGAAAGCTGGTTACTGTGCTTGCAATAGTCTGCCCTGGACAGGGTTCCCAAACTCCCGGATTCCTTTCGCCCTGGCTTGAACGCCCCGGCACCGAGGCCCGGCTGGCTGCCCTCAGTGAGGCCGCCGGCATTGACCTGCTGGCCCACGGGACCACCTCGGACGCGGAGACCATCAAGGACACCGCCGTCGCCCAGCCCCTGATCGTCGCGGCCGGGCTGCTCGCCGCCGAGGCACTGCTGGATGCCCCGCTGGCTGCCCTGGACGTGGTGGTTGCCGGGCACTCCGTTGGCGAAATCACGGCCGCCGCGCTCACGGGAACCCTTTCCAACGCCGATGCCATGGCCTTTGTGCGCGAACGCGCCAACAAGATGGCCGACGCCGCCGCCGTCACCCCCACCGGCATGGCCGCCGTCGTGGGTGGGGACCCGGAAGAAGTCCTGGCCGCCATTGCCGCCGCCGGGCTGGCCCCGGCCAACATGAACTCCAAGGGCCAGACAGTGGCCGCCGGCACGCTGGAGCAGATCGCGGCACTCGTCGCGGCCCCGCCTGCCAAGGCCCGCGTCATCCCCCTCCAAGTGGCCGGCGCCTTCCACACCCACCACATGGCACCCGCCGTCTCCGCACTGGAGGCCCTGGCGCCGTCCCTGGCCACCCATGCACCCGCGGTGCCGCTGCTCTCCAACTACGACGGCGCCGAGGTCCGTTCCGGGGAAGCGGCCCTGCAGTCGCTGATCGCCCAGGTGTCGCGGCCCGTGCGCTGGGACCTGTGCATGGAGACCATGTCCGCCATGGGCGTGACCGGCTTGATCGAATTGACGCCGGCCGGCACCCTGACGGGCCTGGCCAAGCGCGGCATGAGCGGTGTTGCCACCGTTGCCGTGAAAACCCCCGCCGATTTGGAATCCGCAAAGCAACTGCTGGCCGCGCACGCCCAGCGGAAAGAAGGAACCGAGTGAGCACGCCCACGCTGAATCAAAGCACCCTCCGCAATGGCTCACGCATTGTCGGAATCGGCGCCTACCGCCCCAGCCTCATCGTCACCAACGAAGACGTCTGCCAGTGGATTGACTCCTCCGACGAATGGATCCGCCAGCGCACCGGCATCATCACCCGCCACCGCGCGCCCCGCGACGTGTCCGTGGTGGACATGGCTGTCGGCGCCGGCAACGAGGCCATCAAAAACGCCGGCATTGAGCCCTCGCAAATTGGCGCCGTCATTGTCTCCACCGTTTCCCACCCCTACGCGACGCCGTCGGCCGCTGCCTTGATTGCCGAGCAGATCGGCGCAAACCCCGCCCCGGCCTTCGACATTTCCGCCGCCTGCGCCGGCTACTGCTATGGGATTGCCCAAGGTGACGCGCTGGTGCGCTCCGGCACGGCGGAATACGTCCTGGTAATCGGCGCCGAGAAGCTCTCCGACGTCATCGACAACCATGAGCGCACCATCTCCTTCCTGCTCGGCGATGGCGCCGGCGCCGTGGTGATCGGCCCATCCGACGAACCCGGCATCAGCCCCGCAGTGTGGGGCTCCGACGGCAGCAAGTGGGATGCCATCGGCATGACGCACTCCCTCATGGATGTGCGCGACTTCAGCGAACAGGCCATGAAGGGCGACGACGTGGCGCTGGCTGCCGCTGACGAAGCCCACGCCACTCTGTGGCCCACTCTGCGCC
This sequence comes from Arthrobacter silviterrae, assembly GCF_011045165.1. Taxonomy (GTDB): domain Bacteria; phylum Actinomycetota; class Actinomycetes; order Actinomycetales; family Micrococcaceae; genus Specibacter; species Specibacter silviterrae. Next base: position 139,471 of record NZ_JAAKZI010000007.1, on the reverse strand, counting down.
AGGACGGCCAGACCGTGTTCCGCTGGGCCGTGTGGGAGATGGCCAAGATGGCCAAAAAGGCCTTGGACGTTGCCGGCATCACCGCCGCGGACCTGGGCGCGTTTGTGCCGCACCAGGCAAACATGCGCATTATCGACGAGCTCGCCAAGCAGCTCAAGCTTCCGGAACACGTCATTATTGCCCGCGACATTGCCGACGCCGGAAACACCTCCGCGGCGTCCATCCCCCTGGCAACACACCGGCTGTTGGCGGAGAACCCGGAGCTTTCCGGTAAACTCTCGCTTCAGATCGGCTTTGGTGCCGGCTTGGTGTTTGGCGCGCAAGTAGTTCGCCTGCCCTAGCGCCAGCCAGGCTCCCGGACCAGCAGGTGCGGGGCGCTGCCCGGCAATGACCCAATTCCCGATTTTTTACGTAAAAACACAACATAAGGAGCCGTCAATGGCTAGCAACGAAGAAATCCTGGCTGGTTTGGCCGAAATCGTCAACGAGGAGACCGGCCTGGCCCCCGAAGCTGTCGAGCTGGACAAGTCCTTCACCGATGACCTGGACATCGACTCCATCTCCATGATGACCATTGTGGTCAACGCCGAGGAAAAGTTCGACGTCAAGATCCCCGATGAGGAAGTCAAGAACCTCAAGACCGTTGGCGACGCCGTCAGCTTCATTGCCGGCGCGCAGGCTTAATCCCGAACTGCAGAGCCCTTTTCCGCTAGTGCGACACAGGGCAAAAGTGAATGGCCGGTTCCACGTTTGGTCCGGCCATTCACGGCATCACACTGTTGTCCTGAACCTTTTCTTTTTAGAGAGTTGAACCATGGCCCGCAAAGTAGTCATCACTGGACTTGGAGCAACCACGCCTATCGGCGGGGACGTTCCGACGATGTGGCGGAACGCCCTCAAGGGTGTTTCCGGCGCCCACACACTTGACGACGAGTGGGTGGAAAAATACCAGCTCCCCGTACGCTTTGCGGCCCGTGTCACGAACCCCGCCTCCGAAACCCTGAGCCGCGTCGAAGCCAAGCGCATGGACCCCTCCACGCAGTTCGCCGTGGTGGCCGCCCGTGAGGCCTGGAAGGATTCCGGTCTGGAGGAGATCGACCACGACCGCCTGGCCGTGGCCTTTGCCACCGGCATCGGCGGCGTGTGGACGCTCCTGGACGCCTGGGACACCCTGCGCGAAAAGGGCCCCCGCCGCGTGCTGCCGATGACGGTGCCCATGCTGATGCCGAACGGCCCCGCCGCCGCCGTCAGCCTGGACCTGGGCGCCCGCGCCGGCGCCCACACCCCCGTTTCCGCCTGCGCGTCCGGCACCGAGGCCCTGCACATCGGGCTGGAACTGATCCGTTCCGGCAAGGCCGACGTGGTCATGGCCGGCGGCGCAGAGGCTGCCATCCACCCGCTGCCAATGGCCGCCTTTGCCGCCATGCAGGCCCTGTCCAAGCGCAACGACGACCCCGAGCACGCCTCGCGCCCCTACGACATTGACCGTGACGGCTTTGTCATGGGTGAAGGTGCCGGCGCCCTGGTGCTCGAGGCCGAGGAGCACGCCCTGGCCCGCGGCGCCCGCATTTATGGCGAGCTGGCCGGAACCTCGGTGACGGCTGACGCCTACCACATCACGGCCCCCGACCCCGAGGGCCTCGGCGCCACCCGCGCCCTGAAGGCAGCCCTGTTTGACGCCCGCGCCCAGGCGGAGGACGTGGTGCACGTCAACGCGCACGCCACCTCCACCCCTGTGGGCGACCGCCCGGAGTACACGGCCCTGCGTGCCGCCCTGGGCGACCATGTGGACAATGTATGCGTCTCAGCCACCAAGTCACAGACGGGACACCTGCTGGGTGCCTCGGGCGCCGTTGAATCGGTGCTGACGGTCCTGGCCGTCTACCACCGCCTTGCCCCAGTCACGATCAACCTGGAAAACCAGGACCCTGAGATCCCGCTGGACATTGTCACGGGCACCCCGCGCGAGCTGCCGGAGGCCCAGGTCATGGCCCTGAACAACTCCTTCGGCTTCGGCGGCCACAACGCCGTGGTGGCCATTCGCAGCACCGGCGCGAAGGTCGAGATGGCCTAGCCGACCTGTTCCGGACAAGCACGACGGCGGCGCCCACCTCTTGAGGTGGGCGCCGCTTCTGCGTTGAGATTGGAGATAACCACGCCCCGGTGGGGCGGGGGCCGCGGTGCGGGGGTCGCGGGGCGGGGTCCCCGTGGAGGTGGGGTCAGCCGACGTGGTGGAGCCAGCGCACGGGGGCTCCTGCCGCCGCGTGGCGGAACGGCTCGAGTTCCTCGTCCCAGGCTTCACCAAGGGCCAGCGATAGTTCCTGGTAGACGGCGGAGGGCACGCCCTTGCCGGCCTCGTAGGCGTAGCGGATGCGGTCTTCGGAGACCATGATGTTGCCGTGGACGTCGGTGACGGCATGGAAGATGCCCAGTTCCGGGGTGTGCGACCAGCGGGATCCGTCCACTCCCGCGCTGGGCTCCTCGGTGACCTCGTAGCGGACATTGGCCCAGCCGCGCAGGGCGGACGCAAGGCGCGCGCCAGTGCCGGCGGGGCCGTGCCACACGTACTCCGTGCGCAACACATTGGGCGCAGCGGGCTGAGCAGTCCACTGCAATCCCGTGCGCTGGTCCATCACGCCGGCGATGGACGACTCAATGTGCGGGCACATGACAGCCGGAGCCGAGTGCACGAACAAGACACCGCGCGTCAAATTGACAGTCATTCCATCCTCCATTGCAGTAGGTGCGTCTTCCCCAACGACCTTCTAACGGATGAAACCCTGTGTTGCGCGGAGCTGCTGCAGCCCTCCCCTGTTGTCTGTGACGAAGTGTATAACAAACGACCGCCGCACCGCGTGATTTCCCGCGCGGGGCGTCGACTCCCTCCCATTGTGCCCCAGCCTGCCCGGTTGCGCCACCGCAGCGCCGCAGCCAGCGGCCGAAGGGAGTCAGGCCCTCGGGTGGGCCTGTTTGTAGCCGTCGCGGAGCCTGTCCACGGAGACATGGGTGTACAGCTGGGTGGTGGCGAGGGAACTGTGGCCGAGAATTTCCTGGACGGCGCGCAGGTCGGCGCCGCCGTCGAGCAGGTGCGTGGCGGCTGAGTGCCGCAGAGTGTGCGGCCCGCTTGCGGAGGTGTCGCCCAGGCGGCCCAGCGCCTGTTCGACGACGCGGCGCACAGTGCGCTGGTCAATCCGGCCTCCGCGCGCGCCCAGGAAGAGGGCCGGGCCGCTGGCGTCCGTGGCCAGGGCCGGGCGGCCCGAAGCCAGCCAGGCACCCACGGCCCGGGCCGCAGGGACGCCATAGGGCACCACCCGCTCCTTGCTGCCCTTGCCGAGCACCCGCAGCATGCGGCGCTCGGCGGACAGATCGTCCACGTCTGCGCCCGCCAGCTCCCCCACCCTGACACCCGTGGCGTAGAGCAGTTCGACCATGGCGAAGTCGCGGAGGGCGGCGGGCTCCCCGTCGGCGGCGGATGTTTCCAGACCCTCCATGAGCCGGCCTATTTGCTGCTGCTGCAGCACGGCAGGCAGGGCATGGTCACGCTTGGGCGCCTTGAGGCGCAGGGCCGGATCCAGCTCAAGCAGTTCCTCACGGACGGCCCACGCCGTGAAGCTGCGGACAGTGGCCGCCCGCCGGGCCAGCGTGGAGCGTGACAATCCAGCGGCGCTCTGGTCGCCGAGCCACCGGCGCAACAAGGCAAGGTCCAGCTGGTCCAGCGACGTGACTCCCTCGGCGACGGCGTGAAGCATCAGGGCGTCAATGTCGCCCCGGTACGCCCGGACAGTGTGTTCCGACCGGCCCCTTTCAGCGGACAGGTACCGCGCAAAGCCGTCCGCGGCATGGGAGAGCCCGGACGGCAACTGGGCGCGTTCTTCTAGGTCCACACCACCACTGTCCGCTGATAGTTCCGGCTGGGCAAGCTGCCCCGCCGACTTCAAGGAAACACCCCCAAGAAAACAGTCGATCAGTCAAATGCTTCCCGGAACGCCTGCTCCAGCCGGCTCGAAAACGCCACCAGAATAACGGCCGGGGGCAGTTGCAGGGAGTACCGGACGCCCTGCCGCCTGGCATCGTCCAATCCGTCCCGCGCTGCCTGGCCCACTTCCTGGGGCGACCAGCCATATACGCCCCCGCCAACGGCCGGAAACGCCACTGTCCGTGCGCCGAGCCGGCCGGCGAGCAAGGCAGAATTGGCAAAGCACCGGGCCAGCACGTCACGGTCCACCTCCCCGGCGAACCTGTTCGGCCCTACAGTGTGGATGACCCATTTGGCCCGCAGCCGCCCTGCCCCGGTGGCGGCGGCCTCCCCCGCCGGCAGGCCGTCCGGATACCGGGTCCTGCGCAGTTCCCGGCATTCGGCCAGCAGCTGCGGACCGGCCGCCGCGTGGATGGCCCCGTCCACGCCGCCGCCGCCCAGCAGGCTGGAATTGGCCGCATTGACGATTGCGTCCACGTCCAGGGTGGTGATGTCCGCCTGCACAATGCTGATGTCCATGCGCAATACACTAACAACCCCTTCCCGGCTGCTGTTCAGACGGCACCGCGCTGCCAGCCGTTGGTGGCGCGCCGGGCAAGGCCCATGAGTTCCAGCCGGCCGAGACCGGCCAGCACAGTGGCCATCCCCAATCCGGCCACGACACTGAGCTTCTCGGCGGACGTTGCCGAACGCAAGGGCAGGGCATCCAGGAGAAGCAGGTCCTCCACCCCCAGGCCGTCATGCAGGGCAGTTGCGGCATCCGGTTCTTGTGCCAGGTTGTTCCCCGCCGATCCCGCCAGCTCGGCTATCTCGGCGGCATCCGTCACGCAGACGGCAGCCCCTTCCCGCAGGAGCCGGTGGCAGCCGGCCGAATTGGCCGAATACACCGATCCCGGGACGGCACCGACGCTGCGGCTGAGCCCTTCGGCGTGGTGGGCAGTGTTGAGGGCTCCGGACCGCCAGCGGGCCTCCACCACCACTGTCACCTCGCAAAGTGCGGCGATGAGCCTGTTGCGCTGCAGGAACCTGTATCTGGTGGGATTCGTGCCCGGCGGAACCTCGGCCACCAGGGCACCTTGTTCAGCAATGGCCCGCAGCAGCCCCTCATTGCCCGGTGGATAGAACCTGTCCAGGCCGCCCGCCATGACCGCCAGGGTGGAGGGCGACGCGCCACCCCCTGCTGCGGCGGCCAGTGCACCCCGGTGGGCGTTGGCGTCAATCCCGTAGGCACCGCCGCTGACAACGGTAAAGCCGCGCTGCACCAGGGAGGAGGCTAGCTCGCCCGTGACATTGGCGCCGTAACTTGTGCTGTCCCGCGAGCCGACGAGGGCAATGCACCGGCGTTGCTCCGGGATGCGGGGCAGCTGCCCGCGCATCCACAAGGCAATGGGTGCGTTGAGCTGGAGGTCGTCCAAGGCCGGGGGCCATTGCGGATCCTCGGGGATCAGCAGGCCTCCGCCGAGCCGCTCCATCACGCCCATGTCCCGTTCGGGGGCCAGGCTGGGCAGCCGGGGGCGCCACCGGCCCAGGGCGTCCGCCAGGCCCGGCCAGCGTGCCGTCCCCGCTTCCGACAGCAGTGACGTCATCTCCACCTCCAGCACGGGGCTGGAGGACACCCCGGCGCGGATGAACGCAAGCGCCTCCTCCGGGCCGGCCGCGGCGATCAACGCCATTCCGGCAAGATCGGATGGCTCCATGAGCCGCGTCAGCGCCGCCCGTGCCAGCCGCACGCCGCCGGCCACGGCGGTTGCAGGCTCCTTTTCATGGTTCACAATCCTTCTCCTCGTTGTCTCAGGGTCAGCGCCAGGCCGACGTCGTCAGCGTTTGGTTGTGTGCGCCCGGACAGATCCGCCACAGTCCAGGCCAGGCGCAGGACACGGTCGTAGCCGCGCGCGGTCAGGGTGCCCGCCCCCATGGCCCGGTCCAGGAACTGGGTGTCCTTGGATGCCAAGCGCAGAGGACCGCGCAGGATCCTTCCGGTGAGCTCGGCGTTGTGGAGGAGTCCAAATGGACGGAGCCTTTCCCGCTGCACCTCCCGGGCGGCGGCCACCCGGGCGGCCACTTGGGCCGTGGACTCCCGTGGCGCGTCGTCGGACAGCTGGGACAGCTGGACTCGGTGCACCTGCAGCTGGATGTCGACCCGGTCCAGCAGCGGGCCGGAAAGCCTGCCAAAGTAGCGGCGGCGGGCCATGGCCGTGCACTCACAGGCGATGCCCTTGCCCGTCGCCTTCCCGCACGGGCAGGGGTTCGCGGCCAGGACCAGCTGAAAGCGTGCCGGGTAGGCCGCCGTGCCGGCGGAACGGTGCAGCACCAGCTCCCCGCTCTCCAGCGGCTGCCTCAGCGCGTCCAGGACCCGTTTGTCGAATTCGGGTGCTTCGTCAAGGAACAGGATGCCCTGGTGGGCCCGTGACGCCGCGCCGGGCCGGGGAATGCCGCTGCCGCCGCCAATGATGGCCGCCATGCTGGCCGAATGGTGCGGCCGCTCATACGGCGGGCGCCTGACCAGCGCAGCTATGCCCGAGCCGCCGCTGTCGAGGGAGTGGATGGCTGTCACTTCGATGGCTTCCCTGTCGTCGAGCTCGGGAAGCAGCCCGGGGAGGCGTTCGGCCAGCATGGTCTTTCCGGATCCCGGCGGGCCGACCATCATCAGGTGGTGGCCGCCCGCGGCCGCGATTTCCAGGGCCATCCGGGCTTCGGACTGGCCGGCCACCTCGGACAGGTCCACGGCGGCCCGCAGGTCCGGGCCGCCCTCCTGGGCTTCCCCGCCGTCGAGCGCGGGGGCCACGTTTTCCTGCACAAACACCAGGTGCTGGGGATCGGCGTCGAAATCCGCTGCGACCTGGGCCAGGGAGGCGTACCCGCGCACTTTGGCGCCGGCCACCAGGCGCGCCTCGGCAAGGTTCGCCTCCGCCACGACAAATTCCCTGCAGCCGGCCCTGTGGGCCGCGAGCACGGCCGGCAGGACGCCGCGGACGGGCCGCAGCCTCCCGTCCAGGCCCAGTTCGGCCAGGAACACGGTGCCGCCTGTCCGGCGCACGTCCCCGGCCGCATCCAGGGCGGCCATGACGATGGCCAAGTCGAAGCCGGAACCCTTTTTGGGCAGCGACGCCGGGATCAGGTTTACCGTAATTTTGCGCCGGGAGAGCGGAATGCCGGTATTTTGTGCCGCCGAACGGATCCTTTCCCGGGCCTCGTTGAGTGAGGCGTCGGGCAGGCCGAGCAGGACAAAGGCTGGCAGCGTTTGGCCAATGTCCGCCTCGACCTCCACGACATGACCGTTCAATCCGACCAGGGCCACGGCGAGGGCCCGCCCCATGCCCACCTACTCCACATCCTTGAGGTGGTCGATGCGTGGCGTACCGCGGCCGTCCATGACGATCCCGACGGCGTCGATGCGCAGGGACCCGATCACGTGCCGGTGTTCGCGTGCCCAGCTGACGGCCAAGGTGCGCAGCCGCCGCACCTTGGCTGCCGTCAGGGCCTCCAGCGGGTCGCCGAACCGCAATGACCGCCGGGTCTTGACCTCCACGATGACAAGCTCGGTGCCATCCAGGGCCACCAGGTCGATCTCCCCTGACGGACAGCGCCAGTTGCTGTCAATGACGCGCAGCCCCGTGTCCTCCAGGTAGTCCGCTGCCAGCCGTTCGCCCGCGCGTCCCAGTTCATCCTTTGCATTCATTGCTACCTCCACTTCCCAGCGTGGCGAACAAACACGCACGATGGGGCGCCGCTGTGCAATTTGTGGATGGCCGAGATGCCGGGACCGCCTGTGGAGGGGGCATGCCCGCAAAAAAGGAGGACGACGGCGGAAGCTGCGTTCCGCCGTCGTCCTCCCCGGGTGCCTGGAGCTAACCGAGGGGGCCCAGCTGGCCGTCCTTGGGGATCTGGAGGTCGTCCGTCTTGATCAGTTCCTCAACGTTGACGTCCTTGAAGGTGATGACCCGGACGTTTTTGACAAAGCGGGCCGTGCGGTAGACATCCCACACCCACGCGTCCTGGAGTGTCAGGTCGAAGTACACCTCGCCGTCGGCGGAGCGGGCCTGCAGGTCCACGTGGTTGGCCAGGTAGAACCGGCGCTCGGTTTCCACCACATAGCTAAAAAGGTTGACGACATCCCGGTACTCCCGGTAGAGCTGGAGCTCCATGTCGGTCTCGTAGTTTTCCAAATCCTCAGCGCTCATGGTTCCATCATCCATCACATGGGCGGTGCCCACGAACCCGGCGGGCGCCAGCTGCCAAAATCTAGACCAGCCGCCACGTCCGCCGGTGCAGCTCCGTGGGGCCGTGCAGCGCAATGGCGGAGCGGTGGGCCGCGGTGGCGTACCCCTTGTTGGCGTCCCAGCCAAACTGTGGGAAGTCCCGGGCCAGCCCCACCATCATCGAATCACGCTCCACCTTCGCCAGGACGCTGGCTGCCGCAACCGACAGGCACGTCATGTCGGCCTTGATGCGCGTCCGCACGGCCATCGGGGCGCCGGCACCTGTAGCCGCACCCGTGGAAAACAAGTCCGCCTGCACCGGCACGGACAGCCAGTCCTGGTTGCCGTCCAGGATGACAAAGTCCGGGAGCAGCTCGGCGGCCACCTGGGCCAGCGCGCGCGTGCCGGCCAGGCGCAGCGCCGCCACGAGGCCAAGCCCGTCAATTTCGGACGCCGCTGCGTGCCCCACGGCACTGGCCGGAGCCCATTCCCGGATGGCCGGCACCAGCGCCTCGCGCACAGGCTCGCGCAGCAGTTTGCTGTCCTTGACCCCCGGCAGTTCCTGGGCCTTGGCAGCCTCGATGACCACCAGGCCTACGCTCACGGGCCCGGCCAGGGCGCCGCGGCCCACTTCGTCGCAGCCGGCCACCAGCGTCCATCCCTGGCCGGCCAGCTCACGTTCCCACTCAAGGGTGGGGGCCGCGGAGGCCATTACTGTCCGGCGGGGATGGCCGACGGCGATCCCTGGCTGGCGGCGCTGGCAGGCGCGGGGACGTCCGCGAAAACGTTGGGGTAGTTGCCCAGGATGCCCAGGCGGTCCAGCGGCCAGGCAATGACCACTGCCCGCCCTTCGACGTCGGCAATGGGCACAAAGCCGGTGCCGTTCGCAGCCTGGTGGGCGCGTGAGTCCTCGGAGTCGTTGCGGTGGTCGCCCATGACCCAGAGGTGCCCGGCGGGGACGGTGACATCAAAGGTGGTGTCCGACGGCGAGGCCCCCGGGAAGAGGTAGGGCTCGGTGATGGCCTTGCCGTTGATGGTCATTTTGCCATCGGCATCACAGCACTTGACCCTGTCCCCCGGCAGTCCAATGACGCGCTTGACGAGGTGCTGCTGCGAGCTGTCGGGCGCCAGGCCGATGAACGTGGCAATGTCCCCGACCCAGGCAAACGGGCCGGTGCTCTTGGGCACATTGGCCAGCCAGCCCTGGGTGTCCTTGAACACCACCACGTCCCCGCGCTTGAGCGCAAAGGGCTGGGGCACCAGCAGGTTCACAAAGATCCTGTCATTGATTTCCAGCGTGTTCTCCATGGACCCGGACGGGATGTAGAACGCGCGAAACAGGAAGGTCTTGATCAGGAAGGACAGCACAATGGCAATGGCCAGGATGGTGACTATTTCCTTGCTCCACGCCCACACGGTGTTGCTGACGCGTTCCAAGGCCGTTGTTTCACCTTCGGGCACCCGCGCGCCCGGCGTCGACGCAGTCTCGGGCTGGCCACCCTCGGGCTGGCCGCCGTCGGGGTTGCCGCCGTCGTCCTGGCCGGGGTTGCCGGGGCCGGGATCGCCGGGCGCATTCTGCTGCATGTGCGGTGCTTCCTTAAAGTTCAGTCCGGGGGGTCGGGAGGGCGTCGGTCACTTCGCAGGAACGGCGTCGCGCACCAGTGCGTGGATCCGCCCCAGCGGCCACACCGTGGCCCACGGGCGGCCGATCACCTTGTCGGTGGAGATCAACCCGCCACCGGGCGAACCCAGCAGTGACCGCGAATCCAAGGATACGTTGCGGTGGTCGCCCATAAGCCACAATGTACCCTGAGGCACCGTGACATCAAATGCAAACTCGCTGGGCTTGTCCCCGGGATACAGGTAATTCTCAGCAATGGGGACGCCGTTAACTTCCAGCTCGCCCGCCGCCGAGCAGCACTTGACCGTGTCACCGGCCACGCCCAGGACGCGCTTGACGTAGATGTTGTTGTTGGGCACAAACCCCAGCCACTGCCCCACGCCAATGGCGGCGTCCAGGAGTGGCCCGTTGCCGGAATCGTAGGGGGTGAAGGAGCCTGTGCCGTCAAAGACCACCACGTCGCCGCGCTTGACGGGCGTGGTGGAATAGTCGGTCCGGGAAACCAGCACGCGGTCGCCCGGGAGCAGCAGGGGCTCCATGGATGCGGAGGGAATGTAGTAGACATCCACCCACACATTGCGCACCACTGCAGTCAACAGGAACAGCACCACCACGGCCAGAACAACAAAACGCCAGCCCAGTTTCCTGGACCGGCGTTTCGTGTGGATCAAAGTGCGAATCCCTTACTTGCCGGGGATGTTGTCGCGCTTTTCCTTGATCTTGGCAGCCTTGCCGCGCAGCTTGCGCATGTAGTACAGCTTGGCGCGGCGAACGTCGCCCTTGGAGACGACCTCGATCTTATCGATGACCGGGGAGTGCACCGGGAAGGTACGCTCCACGCCGACACCGAAGGAGACCTTGCGGACCGTGAAGGTCTCGCGGACGCCGTCGCCCTGGCGGCCAAGGACAAAGCCCTTGAACACCTGGACACGTGCGCGGGAGCCTTCAATGATGTTCACGTGAACGTTGAGGGTGTCACCGGCGCGGAAGGCGGGGATGTCGCTGCGCAGGCTGGCTGCGTCGACAGAATCGAGAATATGCATTTCACAACTCCAGGCAAACGCCACAGGTCACTTGCTTTGTGTCACACTTTCCATGGACGGCACGCAGCCAGTCACGGAAAGTAAAAAGTTTCGTAGCCCACAGACCCATTGGCGGGTCACAGGCTGTGCCGCAACTGTTGACGAACGCTCCCCCTGTGGCAGGAACGCGCCCAGCAGGCACACTGCCTGATTATTCCACACGCCGCCCCTGCGCCGCTAATCGGCGTCGCGGGGCACGGCCTTGCCGTCGACGACGGCGTAGCCCAGTTCCCAGAGGACGTTCCGTTCCGTCTTGCTGAAGTGGGAGACGTCCAGGGCCGCGATGAGGTCGGGGCGCCGGGCCGCCGTCCGGCGCAGCTGGTGCTCACGCCGGAACTTGGCGATCTTGCCGTGGTTGCCGCTGAGCAGCACCTCCGGGATGTCACGTCCGCGCCAGGTGGACGGCTTGGTGTAGACGGGGTATTCCAGCAGGCCGTCGGAGTGGGATTCCTCAATGAGGGATTCGGGGTTGCCCACCACTCCGGGGATGAGCCGGCCAATGGCCTCAACCATGGCCAGCACGGCCACTTCGCCGCCGTTGAGCACGTAGTCGCCCAGGCTGACAGGGCGCACCGTGAACTGCTCGGCAGCCCACTCCAGGACGCGCTCGTCAATTCCTTCGTACCGGCCGCAGGCAAACACGAGGTGTTCCTCCTCCGCCAGCTCATAGGCCAGCTTTTGGTTGAACACCTCCCCCGCGGGCGAGGGAACTATGAGGGTGGGTCTCCGGGCGGGCACCTGGGCCGCGATGTCGCCCAGTGCCAGGGCCCAGGGCTCGGCCTTCATGACCATGCCGGCGCCGCCACCATAAGGGGTGTCATCCACCGTGCGGTGCCGGTCCGAGGTGTAATCCCGCAGACCGTGGACGTGCAGGTCCAGCAGGCCGTCGGTGCGGGCCTTGCCGATCAGGCTCAGTTCCAGCGGCGCCAGGTATTCCGGAAAGATGCTGACAACGTCAAGACGCATTATTGCCCGGCGCCTTCCGTGCCCGTGCCGTCGGCTTCCTTGCTTTCGGAAGCCTTGCCCTCAACGTCCTTGTTCACGCTGAACAGCCCGTCCGGCGGGGTCAGACGCACATAACCGTCCTCCAGGTTGACCTCGGGGACAATTTCATCCACGAACGGAACCAGGACTTCGTCGCCGTCGTTGTCTTCAACTATCAGCAGGTCCTGCACGGGGAGGGTGCGCAGCCCGGCAACCTTGCCCACCACCTCCGTGCCAACCCGGACCTCAAGGTCCAGCAATTCGTGTTCGTACCAGGCGTCGTCGTCCCCATCGTCATCTGAGTCAAAGAACAAGGTGGCCCCGCGCAGCAGTTCGGCCTCATTGCGGGTCGTGGTGCCCTCAAACCCGAGCAGCAGGATGTCCTTGTTCCAGCGGGAACTGGCCACTGTCAGGGGGCCCAGCTTGGCCGGCTCGACGGCGAATTGGGCGCCGGCGGCGAAGCGGGAATCGGGGGCGTCCGTGAGGACCAGCACCGTCACCTCGCCGCGGATGCCGTGTGGCTTGCCGATCCGGGCAACTTGAACCTGCATGTGAACTCCTGGGAAATTGGTAGGTGGAAAAAATTTGGCCCCGACACCATTATGGTGCCGGGGCCAAAAGGCTTGGCTTGTTGCTGAAAACCCCCAACCCTGTGCGGGCGCAAGGTTCCCTGGTGCGGCAGGCTAGCGGCGGCGGTCCGTGTCGACAACGTCAACGCGGACAGGCTCGCCGTGCGCCAGTGCGGCAACCACCGTGCGCAGCGCGCGGGCGGTGCGGCCCTGGCGGCCGATTACCCGGCCCAGGTCGTCCTGGTGAACGCGCACCTCGAGGGATTCCCCGCGGCGGTTGTTCTTGACAGCCACCTTGACGTCGTCGGGAGAGTCAACAATCCCGCGGACAAGGTGCTCCAGCGCTTCAGCCAACAATTTACTCGGCCTCGGTGCTCTCGGGCGCCTCGGCTTCGTCAGACTTGGCAGCCTTCTTGGTGATGGCTTCCTTGACAACCAGGTTGGTTGCCTCGGGGGCGACAAAGGGAGCCTTGGCTTCCTTGGTCTTCAAGGTGCCTTCCTGGCCCTTGATGCCCTTGAACTTCTGCCAGTCACCGGTGATCTTCAGGATCTTGGCGACCTGGTCGGTCGGCTGTGCGCCGACGCCGAGCCAGTACTGGGCACGGTCAGACTTCACTTCGATGAAGGAAGGCTGCTCGGTGGGGTGGTACTTGCCGATCTCTTCGATGGCACGGCCATCACGCTTGGCGCGTGCGTCCATGACGACGATGCGGTAGTACGGTGCGCGCATCTTGCCAAAGCGCTTAAGGCGAATCTTTACGGCCACGTTTGTGGTTACTCCTGGTTCGAAAAAGGGGCGAACTCCGTTTCACGCTCCCGTGGGGCGGGCCGGTCAGCGGATTTCTAAGGACAGGATCATCGCCCGGAGAGAGGGGCCGCGCGGATCGAGTACCCGTCCATTATGCCAGATAATTGGACACCCGTGCGACGCGCCCCGGCGTGTTGTCCGTCATCGCCCGGCGCTAAGGGGCCCATGAAGGGGTCTGTGAAGTGGTTATTCGGCGGAAAAGAAGAACAGGCCCATCTTCGCGTTGTCGTCGGCCGCCTTGGCGGCTGCAACGGACATGGCTGCCAGGGCGCGCACCAGCGGCTCGGTGACCTCCGGGGTGGATTCCATTTCCTCCGCCGCCGCCCACTCCGCAGCCAGTTCGGACACGTCCTCCTGGTCCTCCAGGCTGTCAAGCTCGGCAAACACTTCCAGCAGGGCATCCGGCACGGCATAGAGGGTGTCCAGTTCAATGTCCACCAGGCTCAGTTCGGCAGCAACTCCCGTGGCATGCACCTTTTTCACGGCCAGCCCGCCCAGGACTTCGATCTCAAAGTCGCTGAGCCCCGGCGTCGGCAGGACGGGAACGTCAATGGCGGGCGACTTTCCGGCTTCCCGGGCCTTGGCGCGGGCAACGGCCTGGTGGTGGTCCGCGATGAAGAATTCTGAGTAGCTTGCCAAGCTGGTGCCTTTCGGTGGGTTGGTCCGGCCCGGGCCGGAGCCGCTCAGCGGTGTGCTGCGGCAGCTTCTGCCTCAACACTAACGCGAATCCGGTTCCGCCACGGATCGTCAAAGACAATTTCGGCGCCGGTGTCGGCCATGGCGACGCCACGGCGGGCCAGGCGCTCTGCCAGCGCCCCGACGTCGTCCTGCCCCGGGACCGTGATCAGCACCTCGCCCAGGCCCAGCGTGTCCTTGCGGGGGCCGGCGCCGCGGCTGTTCCAGACGTTCATGGCCATGTGGTGGTGGTACCCGCCCGCGGAGACAAACAGTGCCTGCCCGTGCCAGCCGGCCGTCTTTTCAAAGCCGAGGGTGTCCACGTAGAACTTTTCCGCCGTGGCCACGTCACCTACCTGGAGGTGGACATGGCCGACGCCGGCGCCCGCGTCCCGCTGCCCGCTCACCGACGCTTCAGTCAGGTGCTGCTGGAGGTAGCGCTGCGGGGGCAGGGCCAGGGAGTCCATTTCCACGGCACCGTTGGACCAGGACCACTCAGTGCGGGGACGGTCCCAGTAAAGCTCAATTCCGTTGCCTTCGGGGTCGGTGAAGTAGAACGCCTCGGAGACCAGGTGGTCTGCGCTGCCGGCAAACAGTTGGGGGTCATACTGGGCGGCGCTGGCCACGGTGGCGGCCAGCGAGGCCTGGTCCTGGAAAAGCAGGGCGGTGTGGAACAAGCCGGCCTCGCCCCGGCCCGGAATGTGCAGCCCGCCGGCCGGCTGCAGGTGCACCAGGGGCACGGAGCCGCGGCCCAGGTACTGGCCGCCGTCGGCTTCGGCAACCACGTCCAGGCCGAGGGCCTTTTGGTAGTAGTCGCCCATCAGGCGCATGTCGCCCACCTTGAGCATCACGGTGCCCATATGCAGGTCGGCGGAGAGGAGGTCGTGCTGGGTGGTCATGGCTGCTCCAAGGTTTGTGGTGGTCATAGTCTAGCAAACTACTTGAAGCTTCAAGTTATTCCTTGCCTGGGGCCGGCAGTCCGCCTTCCCTGTCCCACAGGCCGTGGTCCAGGGCAAACAGTGTGGCCGACACCCGGTTGGCCGAACCGGTCTTTTCATAGATGTGCTCCACATGGTTCCGGGCCGTTTTGGGGGCAATGAACAGGGCGGCCGCTATGTCCTTGTTGTTCATGCCCCGGCACAGCAGCGAAAGCACCTCGAGTTCCCTCGCGGTCAGTCCGGCGGCTGGACTGCGGCGACGGGCGGCTCCCGTGCCTGCCTCCCGACCCGTCCCATGACCCGCCCCCGGACCCGCCGCCGCCAGGACCGCATCGACGGCGCGTTGGTCCAGCCGCCCGGAGACGGCGTCTTCGTGCAGCCTGCGGGCGGCATCCGCTGGCACGGCTGCCGGCCGGTGCGGACGCGGTTCCACCGCCGACTGGTACGCGTCAACCGCCGCGAGCAGGCGCTGGCCAGAATCGAGCCCGGCGCCCGTGAGACCCCGCGGATAGCCGGAGCCGTCGAGCCGCTCACGGTGCGCCCCCGCCAGCGCTGCCACCCGCCGCAGGCCGGGCACCCTTCCAAGGATGCGCTCGCTGAGGAACGGGTACATTTGCATCCGTTCCCGGTCCATGGAGGACAGCCCGGCTGCCTTGTCCCAGACCGCATTGGAGACACCCATGCGGCCCAGGTCGTGGACCCAACCGGCACGGCGCAGCAGCTCCACCCCGTCCGCGGGAAAGCCGTACGCTTCGGCGGCGCGGGCCGCGAGGGCGGCCACGGCCCGGGAATGGCCTGCCGTCCAGGGGGACTTCAGGTCGGCAAAGTCCCCCATGGCGGCCAGGACGGCATCCATGCCGGCCTCGGTCAGCTCGTCGTCCCCCGGGGCCGCGGCGAGGGCTGCCGGCCACGGGTCCGCCTCCAGCAGCCCCGCCGTCAGGCCGGCGGCCCGTGCGCAAAACAGCTCCGCCAACTCTGGGTCGAACTGCGTGCCGCGGCGCTGCCGGACCATGTCCACCGCGGCCGGCAGGCCGCCTGTCCGCAGGAACACCTCGGCTGTGTCCGCCAGCTGCGCGATGCGCATTTCCAGCGGAATTTCGACGCCGGACCTCCCCGCCGGGAGTCCCTTGCCGTCCCAGCGCTCAAAGGCATGGCGCAGGATCGCCGGCATGGCCGGGTCCAGTCCCACCCTGTCGGCGAGTTGCCCGGCGGAGAGGCAGTGCGAACGGATCAGCTTCCTGACCGCCGTGCCCGCCGTTGCCGCGAAGTGCGACTGCCGGGCGGCGCGCCGCAGTGGCGGCAGCTCTGTGCCGGTATGGTGCAGCATCAGCGACAGCATGGGCAGCCCGTGGGCGTCAATGAGGTAGTAGTCGGCGCGGAAGCCGATGTCGTCGCCAAAACGGGCAGCCAGTTCGAAGGAGTCCGCATGGCAGCCAATCCAGGCCAGCAGGTTGGCATAGTAGGTTCGGGTCCGCGCCTCCGGCCCAAGCCCCAGCAGATCGGCCATCCGCACCCCCAACAGCATGGCGCGCAGCATGTGCTCCATGGGCTGGCCAAGCCCCAGATCGATGGCCAGGGACAGGGCCGCCAGCACTTCGGCGCGCCTGGCCGTGGCGGGGGGCCGCGGCACTGCGCCCGCCGGCCCGTGGGCCGTGGGAGACCGGAAGGAGCCGCCGAAATCCTGTGCCGCCACACCCCCATTCTACGGCGGGCGCAGGTTCCGCACCGGCTTCAAGTGCCGGCCGCTGCCGGTCCCGCGGCCGCCGGGAGTGCCGGACGCCCCGCCCCGCCCACGGGTGCGAGCAGGGCGTCCTGCAGCCCGGGAGCCAGTCCGGGAGGCACGTCAACGTCCACTGCCAGTGCGTGCAGCGCCCTGCTGAAATAGTTGCGGGCCGCGGCAGCCAGGGCGATGTCCACAATCTCCCTGTCGCTGAAGCCGGCGTCACGCAGGGACTGGGAATCGGCGTCGTCCATGGTGGCGGAGGCGGTGCTGAGCTTGAGGGCGAAGTTCATCATGGCCACCTCGTCCGCGGGGAGGCCGGCGGTGCGGTAGTCGCGTGCCACGCGCTCCAGCTGCTCCGCCGGCATGAACTTCAGGGCCTTGAGGCCGTGTGCCAGCAGGCATGCGGCGGAGCCGAGGCCGCGTGCGGCGGCCAGCGTCACCAGCTCGTAGCGCCGCACGCCCAGCGAGCCAGCGATGGCCGCCTGCAGCGCCCGCCAGGCAGCAAGCGCCTCGGGATTCAGGGCCATGGCGCGGGTGTGGCTGGGAACGTAGCCCATGGCCTTGAGGTCGTCGGCATACAGTTGTGCCACGAGTCCCGCGGCAGCCGATTCGGGAATGGTTTCAATGATGCTCATGGTGCTGCGCCGCCCTTTCATGATCCGGTATGTGGTGGGGTGCCGCGGTGGATGGGTACCTGATGCCCAGGTCCGCCGCAAACAGGCCCCGCTGGGGGAGCCAAAAATCACCCAGGCGTGCCTGGCCGGGGAGCGGCCGCAGGGTACCCGCGTCCTTGCCCCCAATGGCGGCACGGCTGCGCGTGACGGCCCAAATCCGCAGCGGCCTGGCCTGGAAACTTTGGCCGTTGGGGACAATCCCGGCAAGTTTCATCCGTCCCGCGCCCAGCGCGGGCCCCATCATGGCGGCCATGGCGTTGACCACACTGTCCCGGCGCCACAGTGCGGCAGGAAATCGCAGGGCCGTTGCCGTTGCAGCCCGCGTGACCCACGTTGCGCCGAATTCCAGTTCCCACTGCACCACGCCGGGCACGCGGACCGTGAGTGCCGCGGGCCCGGTCCACTCGGCGTTGACCGGAGCGGTGGCGGCCCGCGCCAAGGCGGCGCCAAAGTATCGGGCACAGCTGAGCTCCGGCGGGGCATCTGCGTAAATCGTCCACTGTCCGGCGGGGGTGCGCAGCCATACGGCACGGTACCCCGGGCCCACCGAACTTGTGGGGAAGCGCCGGAATGCCAGGTAATGGCCGGAACCAAAGGGCACCCCGACCACCGCGTAGCCGGCAAAGTGTTCTGCGGTGTCGGGCGGCTGGATGGCAGCCTGTTCCGCCGCCTCTGCCCATTCCCGTGGTGTGGTTGTCTTCATGGCCCTCTCCCTTTTTTGCCCTGGTCCGGCCAGCATAGGGCCGCGGCGTCCCGGTGGCATGGGGCAGATGACCCATTTGTGCCGTGGGGAATTGGGGCGGGGATTTCCTAGCGAAGTTCGGCGGACATGGCCACGCGCCGGCCCATGGCGTCGAGCCCCAGCGCTGCTTCCTCGCGGCGCAGCTGGCGCAGTTCAGGGGCCAGCGCCCTGTCGGCCAGCTCGGCAAAGCCGCAGCTGGCGTAGAACGGGCCGTTGAAGGGCACCTCGGCAAAGGTGCACAGCGTCATCGCGCGGAATCCTGCCTCAAGGGCCCACGCCTTGGCCGCCAGGACCAGCGCCCGCCCAATCCCCTGCCGGGCGTGCTCGGGGCTGACAGCAAGCTGGGCCAGGTGCGCCTGGCCATCGACAATTTCCAGCCGCGCAAAGCCCACGGGGGGCCTCCCGGCAACCACGATGTGGAACGCGCCCGCATAGGATTCCGCAGTGCCGGGCGGCGGAAAGTCCGCCGGCGCCCCCGGAGGGAACGGCGGGTCCAGGGTGGCAAATGCCCGGTCCGCGTCCGCTTCCAGGGCAGGCAAAAGCGAGAATTCACTCAGCGCCGCGGGACGAATTTCCAGCATGGAACGATCCTACGGCTTGACACCGACACCCTCTTCTCGTGTACCTTCAATCTTGACCACACGGGAGCCCCGAAGCAGGGGCTGAGACACGGGCTGTAGCTGCCCGGGACCGTTGAACCTGTCCGGGTAATGCCGGCGAAGGAAGTGAGCACCACCCTGTGAATTCCACCGAACAAAGCCCTGCCCACACGCTGTCCTGGCTGACTGACCCCGACCACGGCCTGCGGGTCCCTGTGACGTCCATTGCACTGGAGGATTCGGCGCCAGGCCGGGAAAATCCGCCCCTTCAGGTGTACCGGACAGCGGGCCCGGGCAGCGACCCGGTCCGCGGACTGCCGCCGCTGCGCGACCCCTGGATTGCGGCTCGCGGGGATTGCGAAAACTATCAGGGCCGGGCGCGCGAACTGCTCGACGACGGTCGCTCGGCCCAGCGGCGCGGCGCCGCCTCCGCGGAATGGCGCGGTACGAGGAGGGCGCCGCTGCGGTCGCGGGAGGGACGCACCGTGACCCAGATGCATTACGCCAGGGCCGGCGTCGTAACCCAGGAAATGCGTTTTGTGGCGCTCCGCGAAAACTGCGACGTGGAACTGGTGCGCCGCGAGCTGGCGGCCGGCCGGGCCATCATTCCCAGCAACATCAACCACCCCGAGTCCGAGCCCATGATCATCGGCAGGGCATTCCTAGTGAAGATCAACGCAAACATCGGCAACTCGGCCGTCACCAGCTCCATCGCCGAAGAAGTGGACAAGCTCCAATGGGCCACGCTGTGGGGCGCCGACACGGTCATGGACCTCTCCACGGGTGACGACATCCACACCACGCGGGAATGGATCATCCGCAACTCCCCCGTCCCGATCGGCACCGTGCCCATCTACCAGGCCCTGGAAAAGGTCAACGGCGAGGCGGACAAGCTCACGTGGGAGATTTTCCGCGACACCGTGATCGAGCAGTGCGAACAAGGGGTGGACTACATGACCATCCACGCCGGTGTACTGCTGCGCTACGTCCCGCTCACGGCCAACCGGGTCACGGGGATCGTGTCCCGCGGGGGGTCCATCATGGCCGGCTGGTGCCTGGCGCACCACCGGGAGAATTTCCTTTACACCCATTTTGACGAGCTGTGCGAGATCTTTGCCCGCTACGATGTTGCCTTCTCCCTCGGCGACGGCCTGCGCCCGGGCTCCACGGCCGACGCCAACGACGCCGCCCAGTTTGCGGAGCTGGACACCCTGGCCGAGCTGACCAGGCGGGCCTGGGAATTTGACGTGCAGGTCATGGTGGAGGGGCCCGGCCACATTCCCTTCCACCTGGTCCGGGAGAATGTGGAGCGCCAGCAGGAGCTGTGCGACGGCGCCCCGTTCTACACCTTGGGCCCGCTGGTCACCGACATTGCCCCGGGCTACGACCACATCACCTCGGCGATCGGTGCCACGGAGATCGCCCGGTACGGGACGGCCATGCTCTGCTATGTCACGCCCAAGGAGCATCTGGGGCTGCCCAACAAGGACGACGTGAAGACAGGCGTCATCACCTACAAGATCGCGGCGCATGCGGCCGACATGGCCAAGGGCCACCCGGGTGCGCGGGACCGTGACGACGCCTTGTCCAAGGCCCGCTTTGAATTCCGCTGGCGGGACCAGTTTTCGCTGTCCCTGGACCCGGCGACGGCGGAGGCCTTTCACGACGAGACGCTGCCCGCCGAGCCGGCCAAGACGGCGCACTTTTGCTCGATGTGCGGCCCCAAGTTCTGCTCCATGCGGATCAGCCAGGACATTCGGGACGCCTACGGCGACACGGCGGATCAGGAGCTGATTGCCGGCGGCATGGCGGCCAAGAGCGCCGAGTTCCGGGCGGCCGGGGGCACGGTGTACCTCCCCGAGCTGGTGGTTCCCCGCCCTTAGCGCCGCCGACCGGGCTGGATGACCGCTTCGGCCTTCCGAACGCGCCACGTGGGTGACCCGCTTCAGCCCCTCAGCGGCCGGTAGACCTGGACGACGACGCCGCTGGGGAAGGGGGTGCTCCCAACCAGCTCAAGATGCCGTGATTCCGAAAGCCGGTCGAACAGGGCCTGGCCGCGCCCCAGGACCATCGGCTGGACCAGGAGGCGGTACTCGTCGATCAGGTCCGCAGCGGCGAGCCCGCCGGCAAGCCCGGCACCTCCCCAGACGATCACGTCGGGGCCCGGGTCTGCCTTGATGGTGGCGATCTCGGTGGCGAGGTCGCCGCGCGCGACCCTGGTCTGCGGCCACGTGGCCTCGTCGTCGCGGAGCGTGGCCGAGAACACGACCTTGGGGATGTCGTTCATTGGCGATGCGTAGGGGTCCTCCGAGGTGGGCCAGAACGACGACATCTCCTGGTAGGTGACACGCCCCATGAGATGTGCACCGGCCTTGCTGATCCCCTCAAGCTTCCACTGCTTCAACGCAGAGCCTTCGGGGACTGCCATCCCCGGATGCTCACGGACGCTGCCAACAAACCCGTCAACGGACATTGACATGTACAGGATGACATTCCGCATTGTTTGCTCCTCGATAGTGCCGCACTGCTGCCGTCCTTCCATTCTGCGGCCATGCGGCGAACGGCGACAGGGCAACAAGGTGGCCGGCGCCACGGTGGACCATCCCGGGCGGGGGGCGGCCCCCGCCTTGGCCGTGATCCATCGGTGGGCCGCGGGGTTGCTCGGCGTTTTAAACACGAAATGCCCGTCATTTAGAGGGAGGTACGGCTACCACGGTCAAATCTTCGTACCTAAAAGAGGGCATCGCGCGGATGCACATGTCCCACAGCCGTGCGTCCCTGTCAGTTTCCTTTGACCAGGAGAATCCGGTGCCGCAGACCGGGCCTGGTCCCGGTGATGCGCCTGGGCCGGACGGCGCCCTTGTTCGGGACACCGTCCGGGGAAGACGCCGCACCGGTGATCATCGCCCAGCGCCTGCGCAAGGGCGCCGCGAACTTGCCCGCCCGCGACGCGAAGAGGCCCACGCGTGGGTGTCAGCGGCCGAGGTCGCCAAGATCCCGTTCACCCCGTTCTCTCCGAGGACGAAGGCCGAACGGATCCCCGGGCGGCTGGTCGTGCGCCGCATCCCCGGGCTGAACCCGAAAGCCGCCCAGGAACCCAACATGGAACACCACCGGCGGCAAGGCCGGCCCCACCACTGCCCAAAAACCACCACACCATCAAAAACCGGAAATCAGACAGACCCCACACCAGGTCGGTGGATCAAGGCCAAGGCAGTGAAGTTTCAGTGAAGCTGTCATTTTCCGAAGACGACTGCGCTGTAGGTCCAAAATCGTCTGCACTGTGCGTCCCATCGGAAAGCGGCTGCCTGTTTTGGGGGTTCTCAGAGATCTCTAAGCATGTGCCCCTGACACTGGTGTTCGGGGCACCACAAGTGGCGCCACCGATGCGGGAGTCTTGGATCCGCTGGGGGTTCAAGGGTGGGAACCAGCTATACGCTAGGAGAACCGGATATGCGCTACTGGTGGGCCAGTCACGGCCGGAACTACGAGACAGCAATCAAGGAGGGCACCCTGTGGGGCTGCCCATCAGCCGACGGCGTCCTCACGAGGGGCCTGACCGCGTTGAAGGACATGCGACAAGGGGACGTGGTTTTCCACTACTTCGGGCCGTACGTCCGGGCCGTCAGCCTCGTGGCCAAGGAATGGCACGACTATCCTCGCCCAGATGGCTACGAGGCAATGGTGGGCCAGGGCAATGACGGCTGGCTGGTCCGCGTCGATACCATTGCGACTGGGCTTCGTGTGCATAGGGACCGTGCGGCGAAGCTGACGTCGCCCGGCACCCAAGGCCCGTTCACCGCGGCGGGAAGACCGGAACGGCGCTACCTATCGCCCCTGGCCGACGATGAGGGCGCCGCACTGCTGGCGGCGGCGGGCCTCAGCGTGCCGGAGGCCGAGGCGGGCAGCCTGCACGGCCTCCCCGGCCATGTTTGGGGCTCCGGGGAGCCCGACACACAGGGCTTCTCCGACCTCCGTCTGGAGCAGGAGTTTTTGCGCCGGAACATCTTGGGCGAGCGTCGAAGTGCGCCATGCTCAATCTGCGGCGAGGAACTGTCCGCTCGGCTCCTGAGCGCCGCCCTCATCAAGCCTCGCAGCCATTCCGACGACCAGGAACGGATGGACTTCATAGCCAACGCGATGCTCACTTGCTCGCTTGGCTGCAAGACCCTCCATGAATGGGGCTACGTTGTTGTGGATGGCTGTGGTTTCATCCGGCCCGGCCGCGCCGCAGAGACTCGGCGTGTACAGGTAGCGGTCGACGCGCTGGTGGGGAGGCACTGCAAGGCTCATGATGACCGGACGGCCGCGAACTTTGCCGAGGCCGCAAGGCTGGTCCTCGGCTAAGGCCAGATCCCCCGCCCCCGACCGCTGCCACGGCTTACTCCTGCGCGCCAGTGCCCTGAGGCACCTTCTTGTGGACGATCGTAATGTGTGCCGCCCGTCAGCGAAGCGATGCTGGATCGCCGGGTGAGCCAGTTCCAGGAGGTGCACGGGAATCAGCGTGGGTTCGGAGGGTGTTGTCGGCAGTAGTCACGGGAAGGCGTTCGCGTCAGTGTGTTTTTCCGCTCGACATTCTTCGCCTTGTCCGGATCTTGGAGGTCGGTGATCGTGATGCCCGGGAGGTTCAGAATCTGTTTGGGCCCGATGATTTTGCCGACCGTGAGGGCCGTGGCTGGATTGGAAATGCGAATCTGCCGGAAGGACGGCGATCGGTATTGCGGTGCGCCGTCCTTCCGGCAGATCGAATGCGGCAGTCTTGAATCCGCGCGCACTCCATAGGCCGTCCCGGACGCCTGCCCCGGTGTGATGAGCAGTTCGAGCATGGTCACTTTCACCCCCGGGGTGTGTGCCTCGTGGCTGGAGGTGCGGACGATATTCAGTGTGGATGGGTCATGGATTCTTTCACTGACGTGTGTGGCAAGACATTCCGCGGCTGCCGTGCCGAAGCCTGCTCCAGTGACAACGGCCACGCCGGCCTGCGCTGCCTCCTGTTTCAGTGACCACGCGTCGAGGAAGGTGGCAGCCTCGTTGGAGGGGTCCAGGTAGTTGCAGCCGTTCCTGAGACAGGCGCGCATCAGTACAGGGGCAGCGCAGGTGAACGGGCCGACCGTGTTGACGACATTCGGCACGCCGACGAGCATGGCGTCCAGCTGGCGGGGGTTGTCCAGGCTTGCGGTTCGGCAGGGTACCCCGAGGCTGTGACCCAGTTTGGCCAGGTGGGCCGAGGGCCGCCCGGCGAGTGTCACGTCCATTCCCGATTCGCAGGCCAGGGCCGCATGCGTGCTCCCATGGAACCGGCACCATAGACCAATATAATTTCGGCCGCCTCTCCGCGTTGCTGCAAGTAGTCGTACATTGCGAAGCATTACACCGTGTACCGTTGCGGTCGCAACTGTCGCACGCCCGCGAAACACCAACCTTGACACCGCCCTGTTTAAGGCGCAGAGCTCCTTCTTGAGCGGGGTTTCACCGCCGTTTCCGTCGAAGGTGTTGCCTCATGTGCCAAGACGACACGGCCGGCCTATTACCGCCGCTTTGAAGGATTTCCCCATCTGGTCCTGAACCTGCTGCCGGACCGCTTCGCCATAGACCTTGACCGGAGCCTCAATTCGGGAAACCTGCCAGAGGACCTCGAAGCGATTCAGCGCGTCAAGCTCGACCTGTTTTCAAATCCACTGGTCAAGCGATGCATGGCCGGCTTCCTGCATTCATTGCAGACCGACCTGGACCTGCGACGCATTTTTTGTGGACGAGTTCCTGTCACCACGCCGGTTCGGCGCCGGCTTGATCATCCTCCGCGTGGCGGGGCGCGGCGAAATCCCTCCAAACCCCGACGTTGAATGTGCCTGCGACCTTTTGACGGGACCGCTGCTGATGCGGGCCCTGATGCCGGGACTGCTGGGCTTGGATGAAGAACTTGTTTCCCAAACAGTGGCCAGCGCACCTGTGCACTGGGTTTTCGGCCCCGCTTGGCCGTGATCCATCGGTGGGTTTCGGGCCTGGTCCCGGTGATGCGCCTGGGCCGGACGGCGCCCTTGTTCGGGACACCATTCGGGGAAGACGCCGCACCGGTGATCATCGCCCAGCGCCTGCGCAAGGGCGCCGCGAGGTCGCCAAGATCCCGTTCACCCCGTTCTCCCGAGGACGAAGGCCGAACGGATCCCCGGGCGGCTGGTCGTGCGACGCATCCCCGAACTGAACCCGAAAGCCGCCAAGGAACCCAACATGGATCACCACCGGCAGAAAGGCCGGCCCCACCACTGCCCAAAACCACCACATCATCAAAAACGGAAATCAGCCAGATCCCACACCAAGTCGGAGGCCCCCGCTTAGCTGCCGTCCCCGGAGCCGGCCTCGAGGCCGGATTCGAGGCCGGCGATGAATTCCTCAATCAGGGCCGCCCCCGTCTCGGAATCCTGCGGCCGGTGCCCGCCGCCGGTGACTTCGTGGCGGGCACCGGTGGCGGCGAGGTAGTCCGCAATCTCCTCATAGAGCGGCTCCCACCCGCCGGTCAGCACCAGGGTGGGCACCCCGGGGACAATGTGCACGGGGGCCTCCCACAGTGGTGCCTGCAGGTGAATGCGGGCGGCGATCCGCGCCGAGGATTCAACCGGTCCGGGACCGGGGAGCCGGCCCGGCAGCCCCGCTCCGCCACCGGAAATGCCGGGTCCGGCACCGCCCGAGCCTGCCATGGACGCCGTCAGCCTGCGGAATTCGGCGGAGAAGGCAGCGTCAGTCATCGTGGCGCTCCGGGAAAACAGCGGTTCCAGGTGCTCGCGATAGGCGCTGGTGGCGGGCAGTTCAGTGGTGAGCGAGAGCAGTGCCGGTTCCACCAGCACCAGGGACTTGACCAGTCCGGGCTGCTCCACGGCAGCCATCACAGCGGCAATGGCACCCTGGGCGTGGGCCACCAGGTGGGCGCCGCCGTCGAGCGCGTCAAGCACCATTCGTACATCCGCGGCATATTCGGTGGGCACGGGAGGCGCCGCCGCGTCGAAGCCGGTGCGCTTGAGGAAGAGGGCATCGTAGCGCCCGGCCAGGCGGTGTTGGACCGGCCAGGCTGCCGCTCCGAAGCCGTCGATCCCGTGCACGAACACGATCCGGGGTTTTGTCATTCAAGCAGGGTACCGGATGGGCCTGACAGGGCATTGAACGGGCACCCCCCACTACGCCACCGGGGAGACTGCTCCCTCAACCAATGTGTCGGCGGCGGAGTGCCCGTTGATGGGAAAGTGGCAGGCGGTCATGTGCGGAACGGTTCCGCGGGCTGCGGCGGAAGCCACGGCAGCCTCAACCTCGGCGGCAGCCATGGGCTCCGATCCGCCGCCGGGCTGCAGAGGCGGGACCACCCTCGCGCAAATGTCCTGCGCCATGGGGCAGCGGGTGCGGAATCGGCAGCCGCTGGGCGGGTTCATGGCGGAGGGCAGTTCACCGCGCACGCCCAGCTTGGCCTTTTGGCGCTCAACCACCGGGTCCGGAATGGGAATGGTGTCGATCAGCCCGCGCGTGTAATGGTGTTGCGGGTGCGAGTACACCTCCGCAGCCGGCCCCACCTCCACCATCCGCCCCAGGTACATGACGGCAATGACGTCGGAAAGGTAGCGCACCACTGACAGGTCGTGGCTGATGAACAGATATGTCAGCTCGCGGTCGCGTTGGAGCTCCTTCATCAAGTTCAGCACCTGGGCCTGGATGGACACGTCCAGCGCGGAAACGGGCTCGTCAGCCACGATCAGCCCGGGCTGGAGGGCCAGGGCGCGCGCCAGGCCGATGCGCTGGCGCTGCCCGCCGGAAAATTCGTGCGGGTATCTCTCGGCTGCGCGGGCGGGAAGCCCGACGGCGGCCAGCAGCTCATCTACCCGCTCATTGCGGTCACGGGGGGTCCCCACGTGCTGGATGTCCAGCGGCTCGCGCAGGATGGAGCGCACGCGCATGCGCGGGTCCAGCGAGGCGTAGGAATCCTGGAACATGAACTGCACGTTCCGCCGCCCCTCCTTGGCCTCCCGGCCGCGGAGCTGTGAAATGCGCCGGCCGCGGAACAGGATCTTCCCGCCCGTCGGCACGTCGAGGCCCACCACCAGCCGTCCCAGCGTGGTCTTTCCGCAGCCCGACTCCCCCACCAGACCCAGCGTCCGCCCGCGGGGGATGGAGACGGTGATGTCGGCGACGGCGCTGATGTCGCCCACGTGCCGGCGCAGGATGGCCCCGGCCGTCACCGGGAAGTCCTTGACCAGGGCCTGCACCTGAAGGATCGGCACGCCGTCGGCCGGGATGAACGTGGTGGGCGCCACCCAGCCCCGCCCGCCAACCTCCGCGGGCTCCACCCGGGCAACCTCCGGCACCACGGTGCGCAGGTCCATGGGCTCGGGTTCATGCAAGGGCGTGGTGCGCGGGACAAAGCAGGCAAATTCCTGCGGGCCGTAGGGCGTATTGATCCGGGTCATGGGCGGCACCTGGGCCCGGCAG
Organism: Arthrobacter silviterrae; assembly: GCF_011045165.1. Taxonomy (GTDB): domain Bacteria; phylum Actinomycetota; class Actinomycetes; order Actinomycetales; family Micrococcaceae; genus Specibacter; species Specibacter silviterrae. The sequence goes on along the minus strand of NZ_JAAKZI010000007.1, from coordinate 112,412 downwards.
GCGTCCACTGCAAAGCGGCAGCGCGGAGCAAACCGGCAGGCGGGCGGCGGCTCCACGAGGTCCGGCGGCAGGCCCGGGATCGAGTACAGCCGCTCTCCCGTGCCGGCCGCGCGCTCCGGCAGGGCCTCGAACAGGGCATCGGTGTAGCGGTGCTTGGGGGCGGCAAACAAGGTGTGGACGTCCGCCATCTCGGCCACCTTGCCGGCGTACATGACCACCACACGGTCGGCGCTGCCAGCGATGACGCCCAGGTCGTGCGTCACCAGGATCATGGCCATGTGGAACTCCTGGCGCAGCCTGTCCACCAGCTCCAGGATCTGCTTTTGCACCGTCACGTCCAGGGCCGTGGTGGGCTCGTCGGCGATGAGCAGCTTCGGCTGGCAGATCAGCGCCATGGCGATCATGACGCGCTGGCGCTGGCCGCCGGAAAGCTGGTGCGGGAAGTCACGGGTGCGCTGTAGCGGGCTGGGGATGCCAACCAGGCCGAACATTTCCACCACCCGTTTCATGGCCTCCGCCTTGGACAGTCCGCGGTGGAGCATGAGCGGTTCCGCCACCTGGTCTCCCACGGGAATGACGGGGTTCAGCGAGGTCATGGGGTCCTGGAAGATCATGCCGATGTCCCCGCCGCGGATTTCGCGCAGCCGCGGTTCCTCCAGCTGGACCAGGTCCTCGCCGTCGAAGAGGATTTCCCCGCCGGTGATGTGGCCGCCTGGCGGGAGCAGGCGCTCAATGGACATGGCCGTCATGGTCTTGCCGCTGCCGGACTCCCCCACCAGCCCCAGCGTTTCCCCGGCGTCCACATGCAGGCTGACGTGGTCGAGGGCATGCACCACGGACTTGCTCAGTGCGATGTCCGTACTCAGGTCCCTGATCTCCAGCAGTGCCATAATGCCTTCCCTTCCACATTTTCCGGGCCCAATTCCGTGCCGGGTTCCTTGCCAGGCACGACGCCGGCGGGCCGGGCGCCGCCGGCATGTTCCCTGGGGTTTTTTCTCAGCGCCGCTGCAGCCTCACCTCCACGGAGTCGCGCAGGCCGTCGCCCACCAGGTTGACGGCCACCACCACCACGATGATCAGGATCCCCGGAGGGTAAATGAGCCACCAGTAGTTGGTGAAGATGAAGGCCGTGCCGTTGCTGAGCATGCCGCCCCAGTCGGTGGCGGGCGGTGAAATGCCCAGGCCCAGGTACCCAAGGTAGGCGATGAGCAAAATGGCGTCCGCCACCTGGAACGTGGCGTTGACAATGACCGTGCCTATCACATTGGGCATGATGTGCCGGAGCACCGAGTGCCACGAGGAGCCGCCCATGACACGCACGGCCTGGACGTACTCGCGAACACGAAGCGTCAGGGACTCCCCGCGCACCAGGCGGGCGGGGACCAGCCACGCCGTGAGCCCCAGCACAAAGATCATGACCGGGATGCTGGGCCTGACGATGGTGACGATGAACAGCAGCAGAAACAGGATGGGGATGGAGAGGATCGCGTCCACCACGCGCATCATGACGGCGTCGACCAGGCCGCCGAAGAAGCCTGCGATGGCGCCCCACACCGTTCCGACAATGGTGGCGATGATGGCGGCTGCAAAGCCAATGGTCAAGGAAGCCTGCCCGCCCACCATGAGCCGGCCCAGCTGGTCATAGCCGGTTTCATCCGTGCCCAGCGGATGGCCGGGCCCCGGCGGGAGGTTGGTGGTCAACAGGTTCACGGTCACCTGGTCCGTGTGGTAGAAAAGCGGTCCCACGAAGCAGAACACCACCGCCAGGACCAGGACCACCATGCCGACGATGGCGAGCTTGTTTTGGATGAAGACCTCAAAGCCGAGCTGGAACATGCTTTTGGCCTGGCCGACGGGCAGCCCGGTGGGGGCGGCCGCTGCCGGTTCGGGTGGTGGCATTTCGCCGAGGGAATCCACCTGCGCCCTGCCTGGATCGCTCATAGCTTGACCCTCGGATCGATGATCGCCAAGGACACGTCAGCCAGCAGGTTGCCGGCCACCGTGGCGAAGGCGGTGATGATGACCACACCCAGCTCCACCGGGTAGTCAGATGATTGGGCCGCCTGCCAAAACAGCAGGCCCATGCCGGGGAAGTTAAAAATCGATTCCGTCACCAGTGCCCCGGCAAAGAGCGCCGGGAGCGACAGCCCCAGCAAGGTGATGATGGGGATCAGCGCATTGCGAAGAACATGGTGGTACAGCACGCGCTGCGGCGAAGCCCCCTTGGCCTGGGCCGTTCGCACATAGTCCTGGTCAATGTTGTCCAGCACCGAGGAACGCATGTAGCGGGAGAACCCGGCTATGCTCAGCAGCGCCAGCGTGACAACGGGCAGGACCATGGCATCGAACTGCTCGAAGATGGGTCCCACCCCGTTTGATTGCGGCGCTTCCGGCGGGAACCAGCCCAGGTTCTGGGAAAAGACCTCGATCATGATGATGCCGATGAAGAATGTGGGCGCCGCATAGAAAATGAAGGAAAGGCCGGTGGCGACGTAATCAAAGGTGCGGTTGCGCCTGACGGCCTGGTAAATGCCCAGGGGGACGGCCACGACCACCGTCAGGACCAGGGACAGCAGGCTCAGGACGATGGTTTTGGGCAGCCGCTGCGCAAGCAGCGAACTGACGGACTGGTTGAGCTTGATGGAAAAGCCGAAATTGCCCGTAAACCACTCGCCCAGCTGCCTGAAGTACTGGATCAGCAGGGGTTGGTCGTAGCCGTTCGCAGTGTTGAACTGGGCCACCTGGAGCGCGGTCGCCCGCGGCCCCAGGATGGCCCGTGCCGCCCCGCCGGGCAGCTGGTGCAGCAAGATGAAGACAATGACCGTCACCACCAGGACCACCAGGATGGACTGGGCCAGGCGGCGCAGTATGTAGCCAATCATGATGCCTTGCACCAGCTGTTCAGTAGTGCCATTCCTCGGGGTTGATGGCGCTGTACGGGTTTTGCACCGTTGCGCCCTGGAGCCCGTTGGCCACCTCGGTGAGGCTGTAGGTGTAGTTTGGCTGCCAAATGACCGGCAGGTCCTTCGCCAGGGCATCCTCGTAGGCTCGCATCACGGCCGTGCCACTTTGCGTGGTGGTGTCGATGATGAGCTTGTCGATGGCCGGGTTGGTGTAGCTGCCGCTGTTGGAGCCGGCACCCGTCTCCCAGAGGACTTCGCCTGTCGGGTAGTAGTCAGGTGCGTACACCCAGCCGCCACCCCAGTTGCCCATCTGCCACGTGCAAGTCTTGCCCGAGCAGGGGATCGCTGTTCCGGTCACCGTGTTGAACGGGGCCGGGGTGATGTTCAAGGTGATGCCAACCTGGGCTGCATTCGACTTTAGCGACTGCATGGCCGTAGTGATGGTCTGCTGGCCGCTTGCATACTGCAGGTTGAAGTCCAGCTTTGCCCCTGCCGCAATTCCGGGACCGCAGTCACCGGCCGCCGTTCCCGGCTTGGCACAAACGCTGGTGCCTCCGGCATTGACGGTCCAGCCGTTGTCCGTGAGGTACTTCTTTGCCGCGGCAATGCTGAACGGATAGGGATTGTTCTTCTCGGTTTGTGAGATCAACGGGCTGTCCGGGTAGAGCGGCACCGGGCCCGTGGTTTGCACGCCATAGTTCTTGGCTGCGGAACTGAGCACCCCGGGCTGGTCAACCACTGACTGCAGTGCCTGCCGGAAGTAGAGCTGCTTGAAGATCGGCCCCACTGTCGGGTTGTTGAAATTGATCGGGAAGTAGTTGACGCCGTAGAGAAACCACGGTGCCAGCTGGTAGTTTGCGCTCAACGGGTTTGGCCCCGCTTCCGCCGGTCCCGTGGTGGCAGACTTGGCGGCCGCCAGGTCCTGGGTCGGAAGGTAACCAACATCGATGGTGTTGCCTCCGCGCAAAACCTGGAATTCGGCGTCGTCCGTGGTGAAGGGGACCTCAATGAATTGCTTGAGGCTGGCCTTCACCGGCCCGGAATAGGTGGGGTTCGGAACAAACGTGATGTTGCCGTCGGCATTGAACTTGGACAGCTTCCACGGCCCGTCCACCACCTGCCACAGCGGGTTGGTGGCGTAGGTGGGCAGGTCCTTGGACTGGGCCACCAGGTACGCATAGACGGCGGCGCAGCCGGATTCGTTCGTGGCACAGTCGCCCTTGGTGCCGGCGGCCGTCATGTCCCAGGCATCCGGCATGGGCGTGATGGTGCTCAGCTGGTTGTAGAGGAACCACTGCTGGCTGTAGGCCTTGTCAGTGGTGAACACCACCGTCTTCGGATCCGGCGTGGACACGGAGACGATGTTGTCCGGGAACTGGCCGGGCGTGTAGGCGGCGTAATTCTTCTTTTCCGCCTTCAGCATGTTGTACCAGAACATCACGTTTTGGGCCGTGAGGCTGGTGCCGTCGGACCATTTGTAGTCCTTCAGCTTGATCGTGACCGTCTTCCCGCCGTTGCTGTAGACGGGCTCGGCGGCCAGGCTGAGCGAGTCGCTGACCTCCGCCTTGCCGTTGTTGCCAAACCAGTACATTGGCCGGAACAACAGGTACTGCAGGTCAGATGAATTGGAAACCGAAAAATTGGCAAGTGGCGAAAAAGGCCAAATCCAATTCGGCACCGTGTTTGGTGGATCGGCAAAGGTTGCCGTGTCAGCAGATTTCCCTGGGGCATTTCCTGAGGCCGTAGTCGCCGTCGGGGAACCATTTCCCGAAGAGCAACCGGTCAATGCCAGCAAAACCACTGCAATGCTTCCAAAAATCCGGAAGGTCTTCTTCCGAATCCCCCCATGAGTCCGCAATTTTTTCATGATGCGCCTCCTGGCTGGAGCCGCGGCGGCAGATCTGTTTGGTCCTCACGCAGCTCCTAGGCTGGATTCTAGACCCACATTCCCGGGAAAGTCTGGGTACCTTCAAAAATTCCGGCAGCCCTGCTATTTCCCCAGGAACTTCTCAAAGCCCTTGGGCAGGTTCAAGCTGGCCGGGTCGAAGTCCTCGTTGGCCGCCCCGAACGCAGCGCCCGTGGGAAGGGATTTGGGCGCATTGGCCCTTTCCTCGGCGGCGCGGAGTTCAGCGGCTGCCTTGGCGGGATTTCCGGATCGGGCCTTCTTCTTGGGTGCCTGCTTGCCCTTGCGGGACCCCTTGAAGCCGCCGGGGCCGGCCATGCCCGGCATGCCGGGGATGCCGCCGCCCTGGGCCATCTTCTTCATCATTTTCTGTGCCTGGCCAAAACGCTCCAGCAGGCCGTTGACTTCAGAGACGTGCACACCGGAGCCCTTGGCAATGCGGGCACGGCGGGAGCCGTTGATGATCTTTGGCGCCACGCGCTCGTGCGGGGTCATGGACCGGACAATGGCCTCAACGCGGTCGATCTCGCGCTCGTCAAAGTTTTCCAGCTGCTGGCGGATGTTTGCCGCGCCGGGCATCATCATCAGCATCTTCTTCATGGATCCCATTTTGCGGATCTGCTGCATCTGGGAGAGGAAGTCGTCCAGGGTGAAGTCTTCCTGGTCGGCGAACTTGCGCGCCATGCGCTCGGCTTCGCCCTTGTCCCAGTTCTTTTCCGCCTGCTCAATGAGCGTGAGCACGTCCCCCATGTCCAGGATGCGGCTGGCCATGCGGTCCGGGTGGAACAGCTCAAAGTCGTCCAGCGACTCACCCGTTGAGGCGAACATGACGGGCTTGCCCGTTATGGAGGCAACCGAGAGTGCCGCGCCGCCACGGGCGTCGCCGTCGAGCTTGGAAAGCACCACGCCGGTGAAGTTCACGCCCTCGTTGAAGGCCTGGGCCGTGGTGACGGCGTCCTGGCCGATCATGGCGTCAATGACGAACAGCACTTCGTCCGGGTTGATGGCGGCGCGGATGTCCGCGGCTTGCTTCATCAGCTCGGCGTCGATGCCGAGGCGCCCGGCGGTGTCAACAATGACCACGTCGTGCAGCTTGGACTTGGCCTCGGCCACGCCGGCCCGGGCCACTGCCACGGGATCGCCGGTGGCGGATTCAAATTCGCTGCTGACGCCGGGGTGCGGGGCGAACACGGGCACGCCGGCACGCTCGCCGTTGACCTGCAGCTGCTTGACGGCGTTGGGGCGCTGAAGGTCGGCGGCGACCAGCAGGGGGCTGTGGCCCTGGGCCTTGAGCCACTTGGACAGCTTTCCGGCCAACGTGGTCTTGCCCGCACCCTGGAGGCCAGCCAGCATGATGACGGTGGGCGGGTTCTTCGCCAGGTTGATGCGCCGGGTCTCCCCGCCCAGGATCGCCACCAGCTCCTCGTTGACGATCTTGACGATCTGCTGCGCGGGGTTCAGCGCCTCGTTGACCTCGGCCCCCAGGGCGCGTTCACGGACCTTGGCGGTGAATTCGCGCACCACCGGAACGGCAACGTCGGCGTCCAGCAGGGCGCGGCGGATCTCCCGCACCGTGGCGTCGACGTCGGCCTCGCTGAGCCGGCCCTTGCCGCGCAGGTTCTTGAAGGTTGCTGTCAACCGGTCAGATAGGGAGTTGAACACGCGCCGTGTACTTCTTTCGTCTGAGGAAATGCCATCACCCGCGCGGTTTGGCCAAGGGCGGCCAAACCGCTTGCTGCGGATGCGGCGTTCGAATTGCAGGATGAGAACGGCGGGCAGCCGGTGACGGCCGGCCCGCTCCCTTTCCTGTAGGACTCAACTATCAAGGGTATCAAGAGGCGGGGCCCGTGGGGGACACGGTTTTTCCCTTCCCGGCGGACGGGCGGCCAGCTGCACCCCTTCCGGAAATTTGCCCGCCGCGGCCGCGCCCGCCCTGATATTTTGACCCGGAAGTGACATGCTTGGGTTCGTGACGAAAACCACGCAGATCCCCAAAGTTGCCCCCGCCAAGCCCTCTGCCGCCACCGGCAGCGCCCCGCACGACGCCGGGTCCCCGGCTCACGCGCCCGGCTCGCCATCCGCTTCGGAGCGGATCAAGACCCTGGTCATCCTGGGAGCCTCCGGCGACCTGACGGGCCGGCTGCTGCTGCCCGGCGTCGGGCGCCTCATCGCTTCGGGGCGCGCCCCGGGCATCACGCTGGTGGGTGCCGGCAGTGACAACTGGACGGCCGAACAGTGGCAGGAGCGCCTGGCCGGCAGCTTCGCCGACGCCCTTGCGCCGGGAGGGGATTCCACCCCCGAGGGCATCAAGGCCCTTGAGGCGGTGCAGTCCAACAGCAGCTACCACCAGCTCAATGTCACGGCCAAGGGCGAGTTGGGCGCCTTCCTGGCAACCGTGGAGGGTCCTGTGGCCCTGTACTTTGCACTCCCCCCGGCCATCAGCCAAAAGGCGTGCGAGGTGCTGAAAAAGAAGGAGCTCCCGGCCGGCACCCGGCTGGTCATGGAGAAGCCTTTCGGCTCCAGCGCCGCCTCCGCCCACGCCTTGAACGCCACGCTGGGCAAACTGGTGGCCGAAGACCACATCCACCGCGTGGACCACTTCCTGGGCAAGTCCACGGTGCTGAACATCATGGGGCTGCGGTTCGCCAACCGGCTGCTGGAACCGTTGTGGAACGGTGAGCACATTGAGAAGGTGGAAATTGTCTTTGACGAGGACCTGACCCTGGAAAACCGGGCCCGGTACTATGACCACGCCGGCGCCGGCAAGGACATGATCCAGAGCCACCTGCTGCAGATCATGGCCATCATGGCCATGGAGCCCCCCGCCACGCTGGGGCAGGAGGACGTGCGTTCCAGCATTGCCGCCGTGCTGCGGTGCAGCACCATCGGAAACTCCTACAAGCCGGACTTGGCGGACGCCACCCGACGGGCCCGGTACACGGCCGGGACCATCGGCGAGCGCCAGGTGCCCAACTATGTTGACGAGGAAGGTGTGGACCCGGCCAACGACACCGAGACCCTGGCCGAGGTGGAGGTCTACGTCAACAACTGGCGCTGGGCGGGAGTGCCGTTCATCCTGCGTTCCGGCAAGGCACTGGGCCGTGGCCGCAAGGAGGCCGTGGTGACGTACAAGCCGGTGCCGCACCTGCCTGCCGGCTTCACCGGTGTTGACTCCCCCACGCGCCTGCACATCGGCTTCGGCCCCGAGACTCTTACCCTTGACCTGGACGTCAACGGGCCGGGCGACCTCTTCACCCTTGACCGCGTGCAACTGGAAACCGCGTTGGCCAGCGACCCGCTCCTGCCTTACGGCGAAGTGCTCGAGGGTGTGCTCAGCGGGGACCCGCTGCTGTCTGTCCGCGGCGACACGGCCGAGGACTGCTGGCGGATTGTGGAGCCGGCGTTTGCCGCCTGGAAGGCCGGATCCGTGCCCATGGAGGAATACGCGGCCGGCTCCAACGGCCCGTCCGGCTGGGCCACGAGCAACGACTGACACCTGCGAGGGGTGAGACAACCGACGTGGTTATCTCAAACCTCGACGGGGCCGGCACCCAGTCACGACGACGCCGGCACCCGGGTGGGATTCACTACCCACCCGGGTGCCGGCGTCGTTCTTGGAAAAGCGGTCCGGGGAAACGATTTAGATCGCGGCGACGCCGCGTTCGCCGGTGCGGACGCGGACTGCCTCGTACACTTCCACCATCCACACCTTGCCGTCGCCGGCGTTGCCTGTGTTGGAGGTGGCCACGATGATGTCCATGAGGTCCCAGGCGCGTTCGTCGGAGGTGAGGACCTCGATGCGGACCTTGGCGTGGAGGTCCACGGTGTACTCGGCACCCCGGTAGATTTCCGTGTGGCCGCGCTGGCGCCCGTAGCCGTGGGCGCTGCTGACGGTCAGGCCCTGCACGCCGTAGCCTTCCAGGCCGCCGCGGACGTCGTCGAGCTGTTCGGGGCGGATGATGGCGGTGATGAGTTTCATGCGTCAACCTTGGATTCGGTGCGGGCGGGGGTTTCGTGCTGCCAGGCGGGGTTTTCCTCCAGCGGGTGGAAGCTGCCGGAGACGCGGCCGCCGAAGTCGTAGGCGGATTCGGCGTGGACGGAAATGTCGATGCCTGCGGACTCGTGGGCAGAGGAAATACGGAAGCCCATGGTCTTGTTGATGATCCAGCCGATGACGTAGGCCACGATGAAGGAGTACAGCATCACGGCGAAGGCACCGACGGCCTGCTTGCCGAGCAGTTCCAGGCCGCCCCCGTAGAACAGCCCCTGGCCGGCAGCCGGGGAGTTGGGGTCCGCGGCCAGGCCGATGAAGAGGGTGCCGATGATGCCGCCCACCAGGTGGACGCCCACCACGTCGAGCGAGTCGTCGAAGCCGAGGCGGAACTTCAGGCCCACAGCCATGGCGCACACCACGCCGGCCAGCAGTCCCAGGGCCATGGCCCACATGGGGGTGATGGCGGAGCACGCGGGGGTGATGGCGACAAGCCCGGCGACGGCGCCTGAGGCGGCACCGAGCGAGGTGGCGTGGCCGTCGCGGAGCCGTTCCACCAGGAGCCAGCCGAGGGTGGCGGCACACGGTGCGGCGAGCGTGTTGATCCAGGCATACCCGGCCACGCCGTTGGCGCCCAGGGCGGAGCCGGCGTTGAAGCCGAACCAGCCGAACCAGAGCAGGCCGGCGCCGAGCATCACGAACGGCATGTTGTGGGGGCGGTGGCTCGGGTCCTTGCCGAAGCCCTTGCGCTTGCCCAGGATCAGGCACAGTGCCAGGGCCGCCGCGCCGGCGTTGATGTGGACGGCCGTGCCGCCGGCAAAGTCGATGACGCCCAGGCCCTGGCCCAGCCAGCCGCCGGTGTTGTTGCCGTTGGCGTCCTTGTTGAAGTCAAAGACCCAGTGCGCCACCGGGAAGTAGACCACGGTGACCCAGATGGCCGCGAACACCATCCACGCGCCGAACTTGGCCCGGTCCGCGATGGCGCCGCTGATGAGGGCGACGGTGATGATGGCGAAAACGGCCTGGAATCCCACGAAGGCAATTTCCGGGATGGTGCCCACCAGCGGCATGGTCTTGCCGGTGTCCAGGACCCCTTGCAGGCCCAGCTTGGCCAGCGGGTTGCCGAGCAGCCCGCCGCCAACGTCCTTGCCGAAGGCTGCCGAGTAGCCAAACAGCACCCAGAGGACGCCGACGACGGCAATGGCCCCGAAACTCATCATCATCATGTTCAGCACGCCCTTGGCCCGGGTCATGCCGCCGTAAAAGAATGCCAGGCCCGGTGTCATCAGCAGCACTAGTGCTGCCGAAACCAGGACCCACGCTGTGTCGCCAGTATTCATGGCTCTGCCGGCCTTTCGTTGCAAGTGAGGTTTTTGCGGTGCCGCGTCGTCGGGGCTGGTGCAAGGAGGACACTTACAACTGTGCCGCCGGAGTGTTTCGGCATGGGGCGGCAATAATTTCGTTTAAGTTACAAAAGGCGGCAACAGGTTAAATCCTGTCGCCGCCTTTGTTTCCGGCATGTTACGGGCCGGGCCGCACACCGCTAGGACAGCAGCGCGTCCACGAAGTTTTCCGCGTCAAAGGGCGCCAGGTCGTCGGCACCCTCGCCGAGGCCGATGAGCTTGACCGGCACGCCCAGCGTTTTCTGGATGGCCACGACAATGCCACCCTTCGCCGTGCCGTCCAGCTTGGTCAGGACGATGCCGGTGATGTTCACGACGTCGGAAAACACTTTCGCCTGGCTCAGCCCGTTCTGCCCCGTGGTGGCATCAAGCACCAGCAACACCTCATCCACGGTGGCCTGCTTTTCAATGACGCGCTTGACCTTGCCGAGCTCGTCCATCAGGCCCACCTTGTTTTGAAGGCGCCCGGCGGTGTCCACCATGACCACGTCCACCTCCTGCTCAATCCCGGCCTTCACCGCTTCAAAGGCGATGGAGGCAGGGTCCGCACCATCGACGTCGGACTTCACCGTGGGCACGCCCACACGGGCACCCCAGGTGGCCAGCTGCTCGGCGGCCGCGGCGCGGAAAGTGTCCGCCGCGCCCAGCAGCACGTCCTTGTCCTCGGCCACCAGTACGCGGGCCAGCTTGCCCACCGTGGTGGTCTTGCCGACGCCGTTGACGCCAACCACCATGAGCACCGCGGGGCGACCGTCATGGCGGCCAATGTTCAGGCTGCGGTCCATGGTGGGGTCCACGAGCTTGATGAGTTCCTCGCGGAGCATCGCCTGGACGTGCTCCGGGCTGCGCACGCCCAAAACCTTCACGCGCTCGCGCAGGGTGTCCACCAGGTCCATGGTGGAGTCGGTGCCTATGTCCGCCAGCAGCAGCGTTTCCTCGACCTCTTCCCACACGCTTTCATCAATCGTGTCGCGGGACAGCAGCGCCAGCAGCCCCTTGCCCAGGGCGTTGTTCGACTTCGACAGGCGCGCGCGCAGCCGCACCAGCCGGCCCTCCACGGGCAGCGGCTTTTCCAGGGCCGGGGCGGCCGGGGCGGCCGGTTCGGCCGTGTCCACGCCCTGCGCTTCCAGGCCGGACGTTTCCATGCCCGACGGCGGCGCCTGGGCGCCCGGGCGGTCCTCCAGCAGGGTGCCGGTTCCGGCCGAATCGACGGGGGCGGGGTCGTTGGCGTCGCGCGGCCCCGTGTAGTTTTGGGTGTTCTTCCGGGCCTTCAAGAAGACAGGGATGAGGCCGCCGACGACGGCCAGCCCAATGACGATGTACAGGATGATGGCAAGAGTCTGGTTCACCGTCCAAGTCTCTCACGGGGGCGCGGGCGGCCACGGCCCGGTCCCGGTTGTGAAACACTCAATCTGATGTCCACCAATGCCGCCGCCCCAGTCCCACCACCAACAGCCGCCCGCACTGTCACGCTGCCGCGCGAAATCAAGGTCCTGGTGGCCGCCGCCTTCCTGATCGCCATCGGCTTTGGCATTGTGGCGCCCGTGCTGCCGCAATTTGCCCAAAGCTTCCACGTGAGCGTGGGCGCCGCGGCCATTGTGGTCAGCGCCTTTGCCTTCACCCGCCTCGTCTTCGCCCCGCTCAGCGGTGTCCTTGTGGAGCGGCTGGGCGAACGGCGGACCTACATCCTGGGCATCCTGATTGTCGCGGCGTCCTCCGCGGCGTGCGCCTTCGCCCAGAATTATTGGCAATTGCTGATATACCGCGGGCTGGGCGGCATCGGCTCCACCATGTTCACCGTCTCAGCCATGGGATTGCTGATCCGGCTGGCCCCACCGTCCGCGCGAGGCCGTGTTTCCAGCCTGTATTCGGGCTCGTTCCTGCTGGGCAACATCGCCGGACCCGCCATTGGCGGGCTCCTGGCTGGCTTCGGCCTGCAGCTGCCGTTCCTGGTGTACGCGGGTGCGCTGGTCCTGGTGGCCCTGCTGGTCGCCACCATGCTGCCCGCCGTGAAAAGCGCCGCCGTCGCGGTCCCGGCCGCGGTGCAAGCCGGCGGTCCCGCGGGAGGCGGGGGACCGGCGTCGGACGCGCCCGGCGCTTCGGGGAAAGGCACGACGGCGGCGTCGCGGGAGCCGCTCCCCCTGCGTGCGGCGCTGCGCATTCCCGCATACCGCGCCGTACTGGTCTCGAGCTTCGCCAACGGGTGGTCGGCTTTTGGCATTCGCATGGCGCTGGTGCCGCTGTTTGCCACCGCAGCCCTGGGTGCCGGCCCCGAGGTGGCGGGCATTTCCCTGGCCGTGTTTGCCATCGGCACTGGCGTGGCCCTGCTGTTTTCCGGCAGGCTTGCCGACACCTGGGGCCGCAAGCCGATGGTCCTGCTGGGCCTGGCCGTCAACGGCATCGGGATGGGCGTCCTCGGGTTCACGGGCAACGAGTTTTGGTTCTTTGTGGTCTCAGCCATTGCCGGGCTGGGCAGCGGCCTCATGGGACCGGCGCAGCAGGCCATCGTGGCGGACGTCATTGGCAACGAACGATCCGGCGGCAAGGTGCTCGCCACGTTTCAAATGAGTTCGGACCTGGGCGCCATCATCGGCCCCATTGCGGCCGGGTACCTCGTTGACCTGTTTTCCTTCGGCCTGGCGTTTTCCATGGCCACCGCCGTGGCGCTGCTCGCCGCGGTGTTCTGGCTCTCCGCCCGGGACACCAAGTTCCAGCCCTGACCGCGCCGTCAAAAAAGTGATGGAGCGTCGGGGAAAAACCCGCAGAAGGTGATAGAGGGTCCGGGAAAAGCCCGCGAAAAGTGATGGAGCGTCGGGGCGGGGCGGACTGCCGGGATCAGGTGGGGGCGGTTGCGCGGTCGATCCGCTGGCTGATGACGGTGGAAACGCCGTCGCCCCTCATGGACACGCCATATAGGGCGTCGGCCACCTCCATGGTGCGCTTTTGGTGCGTGATGATGATCAGCTGGCTGGATTCGCGCAGTTCCTCAAAGATGGTGATGAGTCGGCCCAGGTTCGTGTCGTCCAGCGCCGCCTCCACCTCATCCATGACGTAGAAGGGCGAGGGCCGGGCCTTGAAGATGGCCACAAGCAGCGCCACGGCCGTCAGCGAGCGCTCCCCGCCGGACAGCAGCGAGAGGCGCTTGATCTTCTTGCCCGCCGGGCGGGCCTCCACCTCGATGCCCGTGGTCAGCATGTCGTCGGGGTCGGTGAGGACCAGGCGCCCCTCCCCTCCCGGGAACAACCGGCCGAACACGCGCTCAAACTGCACGGCCGTGTCCGCGTAGGCGGAGGTGAAGACCTCCTCGACCCGCTGGTCCACTTCCTTGATGATGTCCATGAGGTCCTTGCGGCTGGATTTCAGGTCCTCCAGCTGGGTTGAGAGGAACTGGTGGCGTTCCTCCAGGGCTGCAAATTCCTCCAGGGCCAGCGGGTTGACTTTGCCCAGGGCTGCCAGGTCGCGTTCGGCCCTCTTGAGCCTTTTCTCCTGCTCCTCGCGCACAAACGGGGTGCCCTCAGGGACTTCCGCCCCTGTTTCGTCCACTTCAACCCGCAGCGCAGCCCACTTGTCGGCGCCCGCCCCGGGGCTGGGCGGGACCAGCGTCTCCGGGCCGTATTCGTTGATGAGGTGGTCAACGCTGAGCCCCAGCTCCTCGATGGACTTGTTTTCCAGCTGTTCAATGCGGAGCCGCTGCGCCTCGCGCGCCAATTCGTCCCGGTGGACGGAGTCCGTCAGCCGGGCCAGCTCCACTTCCAGTTCCATCGTTGCCGAGCGCACTGCCATGAGCTCCACCTCGCGCTGCGCGCGCAGTTCCTCCGCCGCGTCCCGCTCCTGCTCGCCTTGCTCGATCGACGCCGCAACATGCTGCAGGACCTGCCCCACGGCGGCCGCCACCGCCTCCGCCTTCCCCGCCTGGCGGCGGCGCTGCAACGCCCGCCTGGCGGCCTGTTCGCGGGCCGTGCGTTCGGTGGCGGCAGCCCGTTCCAGCGCCGCGGCCCGGTTCCGCACCGCGTTCATCTGCTCTTCGGTGCTGCGCAGCGCCAGCCGCGACTCCATCTCGACGGCACGCGCGGCCGTGGCCTGCGCAGCCAGAGCGTCCCGTTCCTCCATGGACGGGTCCGCGCCGGTTGGCTCTTCCTGGGCGCGGGCCAGCCGGGCTGCCACTTCCTCCAGGGCCTGCTGTTCCTTCGCCAGGTTGGCCGTGGCCAGCCCCAACGCCTGGGCATGCCGTTCCGACTCCCCCGTTGCGGATCGCAGGGTGGCGCCAAGTGTTCCCAGCCGTTCCGCCACCGCCGCGATCCTGGCGTCGGAATCGTGCAGCGCCGCCAGGCTGGCCTCCTCTGCGTCTGCGGCGGCCTGGCGGCGCGCAGCGGCTGCGGCCAGGGCAAAGCGGGCCCGCTCCCCGTCAGCCACCGCAGCCCGCAGCTTCGCATCCGTTTCATCCACGGCTGCCTGCAGTTCCAGCAGCGACGGCGCCGTGGCCGAACCGCCCCGCACGGAGAACGCGTTCAGGACATCCCCGCCGGCGGTAACGGCCGTCAAGTGCGGGTAGCCGTCCAGGAGCTGCACCGCAACGGACAGGTCGGGCACCAGCACCACCCCGTCCAGCAGGGCGTCCAGCACGGCACCGATTTCCGCCGGCCCCGTGACCTGTGCACGCCCTGCCGCGACGCCATCCACCGCCGCCACCGCACTCTCGACGAGGGTTGCCCGCGCAGAGGGTGGTCCATTCTCAGACCCGGCCGGCGCGGCCGACGCAACGACCAGTGTGACGCGGCCGCCGTCGTCCGCCTTGATGCGCTCCAGCGCGGCCACTGCGGCGGCCGAATCGGCCACAGCCACTCCCCCTGCGGCCGCGCCCAGGGCGGCGGCAATGGCCGTTTCATGCCCGGGCGCCACCGTGAGCAGTTCCGCCACGGCACCCAGAACGCCGGGCAGGCCAGCCGACAGCACGTGCGAGGACGCATCCTTGCGCAGCAGCCCCACCGCCAGGGCCTCGCGGCGGGCGGCAAGGGAGTCACGTTCCCTGTCGGCTGCCAGCTGGGCCGCCGTCAAGCCCTCCATGAGGGTGTCGATGTCCGCCAGGGCCCGGGCGGCTTCCTCATAGTCGGCGTCGAGGCGCTCCTCGCCCTCCTCGACGCCGGCCACCTGGGATTCCAGCGCCGCGAACTCGCGGGCTGCGGCCGCATGCCGCTGCTCGCCGGCGTCGCGGCCCTGGTGCAGCCGCCCGATCTCGGCCTCCGCGGCCTCCACCCGCGACCTGGCCGAGGCAACCTTGCCTGCCAGCCGCGCCAGCCCTTCCCGGCGGTCGGCCGTGGCCCGGAGCACGTCGCGGACCCTCTGCTCCTCGGCCCGGACGGAGGCTTCCACGTCGTCCTTGATTTCCATGGCCGCCTCCAGTGCGATCCGCCGTTCCTCCAATTCGAGGTCCAGCTCCGCCTCTTCCCCGCGCAAGCGGGCGGCCTGCTCCGCCAGCCTGTCCGGGTCCCTGCTGGGATCCGCGGGGGCTTCGGCTGCTCCCAGGTGGCGCTGGCGCTCGGCGGCCAGCAGGCCCAGGGACTTGAACTTTTCCTGCGTTGCCGAAAGCTGGTACCAGGTGTCCCGTGCCGCGGTGAGGACGGGGGCCGCGGCGGCGGACAGCTGTTCCAGCTCGGCCTGCCGGCTGCGGCCCTCCTGAAGTCCCTGCTCCGCCAAGGCACGGCGGGACTTGAGGGCCAGTTCGTCCGCCACGTCCTTTTCGACGGCGGTGCGCAGCGTGACCAGGCTGTCGGCCAGCAGGCGGGCCTTGGCATCGCGGACGTCAAACTGCACGGCCTGGGCCCGGCGCGCCACGGCCGCCTGCTTGCCCAGGGGCGTGAGCTGGCGGCGGATTTCACCCGTCAGGTCGCTGAGCCTGGCCAGGTTGGCTGACATGGCGTCGAGCTTGCGCAGGGTTTTTTCCTTGCGGCGGCGGTGCTTGAGGATGCCGGCAGCCTCCTCAATGAAGCCCCTACGGTCCTCGGGCGTGGCATGGAGCACCTTGTCCAGCTGGCCCTGGCCAACAATGACGTGCATTTCCTTGCCCAGGCCGGAGTCGGAGAGCAGTTCCTGGATGTCCAGCAACCGGCAGCCCGTGCCGTTGATGGCGTATTCCGAGCCGCCTGTGCGAAACAGTGTCCGGGAAATGGTGACTTCGGTGTAGTCGATGGGCAGGGCGCCGTCGGTGTTGTCAATGGTCAGCGCCACGTGCGCCCGGCCCAGCGGGGGACGCCCGGACGTGCCGGCAAAAATGACGTCTTCCATTTTTCCCCCGCGCAGGGTCTTGGCGCCCTGCTCCCCCATGACCCAGGCCAGCGCATCAACCACGTTCGACTTGCCGGAGCCGTTGGGGCCAACCACGGCCGTCACTCCCGGTTCAAAGTCAAAGGTGGTGGCCGATGCGAACGACTTGAAGCCTCGCACGGACAGACTTTTTAGATGCAAACTGTTTTATACTCCTGCGCAGGGGCGTTATTTCCGTTGTTAATCTACCGCGAATTCCATGTTTGGCAGGGTAGCCGCCCGCATGTATGCGCCGGGGCGCATGTGCGATAACCTCCCTGGAAGGTGCATAGTTAAGGCTGAGGCTTAATGTCGGGACAGGGACAGCGCACCTTTGTCACTTTTGTCCCGGCGAATATTAACCGGTTGGTTTCGGCCGGGCACCACAAAATACACAAGACAAAGGCTGGAATTTGATCGGCAACGCGACTTTTCGTCACCACAACACTGCCTTACTTGCCGTCACCAGCGTGGAGGCGCCCGTGGTGGTCAGTTCCTCCGACTTTGATGAGCGCCTGGCCCCGAGCCTGAAGCGGTTGCGGCTGTCCAAGCGGTTGCTGGAACGTGTTGCAGGAGTGAAGGAACGCCGCTGGTGGGCGCCCGGAACCGCGTTTGACGACGCCGCCATTGAGGCCGGCGCGAAGGCCCTGGCCGAGGCCGGAATTGAGGCAGGGCAGATCGGCCTGCTCATCAACACCTCGGTGACACGGCGCAACCTGGAGCCCTCCGTTGCCGTCAAGATCCACAACGGGCTGGGACTGCCCTCCTCCGCCATGAACTTTGACCTGGCCAACGCCTGCCTCGGGTTTGTCAACGGCATGACCCTGGCCGCGAACATGATTGATTCCGGCCAAATCAAGTACGCACTCATTGTGGCCGGCGAGGACGCCCAGGCCACCCAGGAAACCACCTTCCGCCGGCTGAACGCGGAAACGTCCACCCGGGAGGACTACCTGCGGGAGTTCGCCACCCTGACGCTGGGCTCCGGCGCGGCCGCCGCCGTCATCGGCCCGGCCAGCGACCACCCCGGCGCGCACCGCATCCTGGGCGGGGTTTCCCGCGCCGGCACCTCCCACCATGAGCTGTGCGTGGGGGGCCCCGACGGCATGTTCACCGACACCAAGGGCCTGCTGGACAACGGGCTGGAGCTGGTCACGAACGCCTGGGACGAGGCCCACACGGATGGTTGGGACTGGCGCAAGATGGACCGCTATGTCACCCACCAGGTGTCCAATTCCTACACCAACGCCATCATCAAGGCCGTGGACCTGGTCCGCAGCAAGGTGCCCGTGACCTTCCCGAAATGGGGCAATGTGGGCCCGGCTTCGCTGCCCATGACGCTGGCGCAGGAGGCGCAGACGCTCTCCGCCGGCGACCGCGTGCTCTGCATGGGCGTGGGTTCCGGACTCAACACGACCATGATGGAAATTGCGTGGTAACTGCCGCTTTGCCCCCGCAGGACCCTTCCCGCCACCCCGATCCCTGGCCCGGCGTGTGCGCCTCCTGGCGCCGGACGCTGTCCGTGCCGTCAACGTCGGCGGCGGACGCCCCCGGAACACGCCGCGAGTGGCACTTTCTGGACAACCGGGACGACGTCGACGCCACCGGCCTGGCGCCCGCCGGGACCCTGCTGTGCGTGCATGGCAACCCAACGTGGTCATACCTGTGGCGCAGCCTGCTGGCCGCGGCCACTTCCCAGGAAACCCTGGCCGACGGCGGACCGTGGCGTGTCATTGCCGTGGACCAGCTGGACATGGGCTTCTCCGAGCGCACCGGCACCTTCCGCCGCCTCGCGGACCGCATCAACGACCTCTCCGACCTGACCGCAGCCCTGAAACTGGACGGCCCGGTGGTCACCGTTGGGCACGACTGGGGCGGCATCATCTCCCTCGGCTGGGCCGTGCGGCACCGCGAACAGCTGGCCGCCGTGGTCCTCACCAACACGGCCGTGCACCCTGCGGGATTCACCCTGCCCCCTGCCCTGAAGCTGGCCCTGCACCCGGCCGTGCACCCCTGGGGCACCAAGGCCACCGCGGCGTTCCTGAAGGTGACCCACGCCCTGGCGCAGCCGGCACTGGCGCCCTCCGTGCGGGACGCGTTCATGGCCCCGTACCGCACTGCGGTGCGGCGCGCCGGGGTGGGCAACTTCGTGGCCGACATTCCGGCAACCCCCGCCCACCCTTCGTGGGCCGCGCTCGAAGAGGTGTCCTCCGGCATTCGCACCCTTGGCGTGCCGGCGTTCATGATGTGGGGGCCGAAGGATCCCGTGTTCTCCGACCGCTACCTGCGGGACCTCCTGACACGACTGCCGCAGGCCGATGTGCACCGCTTTGAGGGTGCCGGCCACCTGGTCCAGGAGGACCGGGACATCGCCGGACCCACCTTTGCCTGGCTGGCCAAACAGGTCGACGCCAGTCACCGCGCCCAGGGTGGCAGTGCTGCGCAGGGTGGCAGTGCCGCCCAGCCGAAGCCAGAATCCGCGCCTGCCTTCCGTCCCATGCTGGCCGAAGTCGACGCACGGCGTGAAGATTCCTCCACCGCCATTGTGGACATGCTGGCGGGCGGGGCCGCTCGCAGCCTCACCTGGGCGGAACTTGCCCGAGACATTGACGACCTGACCGCCGGGCTGGCGGATCTCGGCGTCAAGCCGGGTGACCGTGTCAGCCTGCTGGTGCCGCCGGGGATCACCCTCACCACGCTCATCTACGCCTGCCTGAGATTGGGTGCCGTGATCGTGGTGGCCGATGCGGGCCTGGGCACGAAGGGACTGGGGCGGGCCATCAAGGGCGCCGGTCCCGCCTATCTGGTGGGTGTCGGCCGGGCGCTGGCTGGTGCCCGGATCTACAACTGGCCCGGCGTGAAAATCAGCGCCGGCGACTCCACCCCGGCCGCGGACAGGGCCGGGCGCAGGCTGCTGGGAGTGGCAGCCACCGTTCCGCAGCTCATGGACAAGGGCCGCGTGCTCCGCCTGGCCTGCACGGCCGCCGCACCCGCCGTCCCGGACCCCGACGCCGACGCCGCGGTGCTGTTCACCTCCGGCTCCACCGGGCCGGCCAAGGGCGTGGTCTACACGCACCGGCGGCTGGCCGCCATGCGGGACACGCTGCAGGCCACGTACAAGCTCCGGGCCGGCACGTCGCTCGTGGCCGGCTTCGCCCCGTTTGCCCTGCTGGGCCCGGCCCTCGGGGCCACGTCCGTCACACCCGACATGGACGTCACGGCCCCGCGCACCCTGACGGCCAAGGCGCTGGCGGACGCTGCAGCCGCCATCAACGCCACTGTGGTCTTCGCCTCCCCCGCCGCGCTGGTCAACGTCGTGGCGACCGCGGCGGAACTCCCGCCCGCCCGCAAAACCGCGCTGGCCGGCGTCGAACTTTTCCTTTCCGCGGGGGCGCCCCTGGGCGAACCCCTGCTGGCGCAGGTCCAGGAACTGGCACCCCATGCCTCCCTGCACACCCCGTATGGCATGACCGAGGCACTGCCGGTGACGGACATTGACCTGGCCGGCATCAGGGCGGCGGGGACCGGCGAAGGCGTGTGCGTGGGACTGCCCGTCAGCGGCGCCTCGGTGGCAATTGCGCCAGTGCGCGCGGATGGCACCGGCAGCCTGGCCCCCACCACGGAACCGCACGTGACCGGTGAGATCCTGGTCAGCGCCCCGCACGTGTTGGAACGCTACGACCGCCTCTGGATCACGCAGGAGCACGCAGCCGCCATCCCCGGCTGGCACCGCAGCGGCGATGTGGGCCACCTCGACGCCGAAGGCCGCCTGTGGGTCGAGGGGCGCATGGCCCATGTCCTGACCACGGCCAACGGCGTCCGGACGCCGGTGGCCGGTGAGCTGGCCGCCGAATCGGTGCCCGCGGTGGCGCGCGCCGCCGTCGTCGGTGTTGGCCCGGCCGGGGCCCAGGTGGCTGTGGCGATCGTTGAGACGGCGCCGGCCGCCCGGCGCTCCGGCTTGGCGGACACCGGGCTGTCCCGAGACGTCCGCGCCGCCGTGGCCCTGACCGGGCTGGTGCCGGCCGCCGTTCTGGTCATCGACGCCATGCCCACGGACGTGCGCCACAACTCGAAGATTGACCGGGCAGCCCTGGCGGCCTGGGCGTCGCGCATGCTGGCCGGAGCCAGGCCGGGGCGGCCCTGATGCCGGGCCCGACGGCGGCAGCCGGCACCCCGGGCCCGTCCCGCCGCGTCCTGGTGACAGGCACCAGCGGGCTGCTGGGCCGCGCCGTGGCCCGGCTCCTGCACGCCCGGGGCTGGTCCGTCCGCTCGCTGCAGCGCCGCGCCGTCCACGACCCGTGGGAATCCGTGCAGGGTTCCGTGGCCGATCCTGACGTTGCAGCGCGGGCCGCGGCAGGCGTTGACGCCGTCATCCACCTGGCTGCGAAGGTGTCTTTCACCGGCGAATGGGCGGACTTTGTCTCCACCAATATTGTGGGGACCCGCCAGCTGCTGGCGGCGTCCCGGCATGCGGGAGTGCGGGACTTCGTGTTTGTGTCCTCCCCGTCCGTGGCGCACTTTGGCTCCTCGATCGTGGGTGCGGGCGCGGGAAGCGCCGATCCTGAACGCGCCCGCGGCTTTTACGCCCGGTCGAAAGCTGCCGCCGAGGACCTGGCACTGGCCGAGGACTCCCCGGAGTTTCGGGTGGCGGCCATCCGCCCCCACATCGTCTGGGGGCCCGGCGACACACAGCTGGTGGAGCGCGTGGTGGAGCGCGCCCGCGCCGGCCGCCTGCCCCTGCTCGACGGCGGCCGCGCGCTGATCGACACCACCTATGTGGACAATGCCGCGGAGGCGATTGTGCGCGGGCTGGAGCGCATGGACCACGCCCACGGCCAGGCCCTGGTGGTGACCAACGGCGAGCCGCGTCCGGTGGGCGAGCTCATTGCCGGGATCTGCCGGGCCGCCGGCGTGCCCGAACCCGCCTTTTCCGTGCCGGGCTGGTTGGCCCGCGGCGCCGGCTCGGTCATTGAGAAGGCCTGGCTGGCTGCGGGAACGCGCGGATGGGTCCGCGATGAGCCGCCCATGACGCGCTTTCTGGCCGAACAGCTCTCAACTGCTCACTGGTTCGACCAGCGACACACGCGCGAGGTGCTCGACTGGGCCCCCGCGATCTCCCTGGATGAAGGCCTGGCCCTGCTGGCTCGGCATTACGGCAACTGACGGCGAGCACTGGAGTTGCCTGCATTTCAGGCCCGAACGCTGGAGTTGTGTGCAAGATTGCCCTGCGGAACCACCGTTCTCGCAAGCAAGTCCAGCATTCACTGAGTGGGTTCAGGCCGCACGCTCCGAGGCTGACAGGTAGGCAGCCAGAACGCGGGCCTTGACCTCGTCCGGCCGCTGGAGATGGCGCCACTTGATGCGGATGAACCGCCAGCCCTCCTCCATGAGGGCACTTTCCCGTTCGCGTTCTGCCACCAACGCTTCGTCCGTCGGTGTTGCATAGTCGAAGTATTTGGTGTTGCCGTCGAACTCCACAATCAGATTCACCCCGCGCCAGGCCAGGTCCGGACGGTATTCCTTGCCGTCAACGTAGAGTGTGACCTGCAGTTCCGGCGGCTCAAGGGGCAGTTGGGCGACTATGAGCCGGGTGCGCGTTTCCCCGGCGGATTCGGCCAAGGCATTGAGCATTCCAACGGCCTTGACGGCACGCTTGATGCCCCGGTAGCCGGCCATTCTGGCCGCGAGGTTTTCCAACTCCGCCAGCTTCAATCCCCTGTGCAGCGCAGAGTCGCCAATAACAGCGGCCAAGTCCAATGGGGCGACACGGGCACAATCGAGAACAGTGCGGGCCAGGCTGGTAATAGTCACTGTGCCGACCCCCGGAACGTATTTTTGCACCAGATCATCGGGGCCGAGGGCCATGTGGTGAACGACTACATCAGCAGCCCCTTTGCCGAGGGAGGCGCCATAGGGGACGTTGACGTGTATCTGGTCCGGGGTATTCCACGCATGTTGTCCATGCAGGCGTGCGGCACTGAAGTGCGTATAGGCAAGTCTTCCTTGGGACCCGGCGATATGGCCGGCGAGCCGGCTCTTGGCCTGTACCCACGGCTTTTGGGCCCGCCATTTATGCATGGGCATGTAGCCTCCGCGGCGCAAGCGAAATAGCGCCTCGCAACGGACAGCGTCCGCCACGAACCGGGCATCCATGCCGGCATCCGCAAGCTGAGCCGCTGTGGCAACGTACCTCTCGGCTGGCCACAGCTGCCCAAGGTGCATCCGAATTCTGGACTCATTCATGTCACTGAGTCTGTAAGAAAGGGGTGGGACGTTCAAGACCGGATGGGTCCGCTGTGGATAACGTGCCGTCCCTCAGGCCGAACCGGACCCTGACTGCTGAAGTCCGTGGCGAAACAGGTGGCTACATCAGCATATTCTGCAGCGAACACCAGCGCTCACGAACCTCCGCCTAGGGTGTGCCGGGAAGGTTACAGCCTGGCGTTGCGCGGTCGTGGCTGGCACGCGGGGCAGCTGTAGGACGACCGGTTCATGAAGGTGTCGCGGCGGATCAGCGTGGACAGGCCGAGTTCGGCACAGCGAAGACACGGTTTCCCCTCGCGGCCGTAGGCGTTTAGTGACCGGGCAAAATATCCTGAGGCGCCGTTGACGTTGACGTACAGGGAATCAAAGCTGGTGCCGCCGGCGTCCAAGGCACGGACCATGACGTCGCGGGCTGCGTGGATGATGCGTTCGGTGTCCGGGCGCCGCATGGTGTCGGTGGGCCGCGCGTAGTGCATCTTCGCAGCCCACAAGGCCTCATCGGCATAAATGTTGCCAATGCCGGAGACCAGCCCCTGGTCCAGCAGCGCGCGTTTCAGCCCCGTCTTCCTGGCGCGCAGCTTCTGGTGGAAGGCCTCGATGTCAAAGTGCGGGTCCAGCGGGTCGCGGCCGATGTGGGCCGCCTCGGCGGGAACCAGGGCCCACCCGGTGCCTGAAGCATGTCCGTTCACGTCGGGCCCTATTTCGGCGGCACCGCGGGTTCCAATGCCGCCGCCGGGCAGCCCGTCCGCCGTGGGCACCAGCGAGGTCACGAAAAGGCCGCCGAAAATTCGCTGATCGATGAAGCGGAGCTCCTCGGGCGCATCCTCGCGCGGGGAGAAGGTAATCCGGACCTTGAGGTGTTTTTCATGCGGCTGCCCGGGAGACTCCACCAGGAGCTGGCCGCTCATGCCCAGGTGGGCCACCAGGGCGGTGTGGGGCAGTGAACCTCCGTACGGCTGGGAACCGGGCGCCGAATCGGCCAGGGGCATCCAGAGGAACTTGCCGCGCCGGACCACGTCCAGGACAGTGGCACCCAGCAGGTTTCCGCGGAAGTCCTCGGTGCCGAGTGCGTGGCGGCGGATGGAGCGCGGGTCCGGGACGGAAACGGCCGTGACGGTGCGCCCGGCAATCCAGCGTGCCAGTCCGCGCCGCACCACCTCAACTTCGGGCAGCTCGGGCATTTAGCCGGCAGCTGTTCCGGACGCCGAACCGGCGGCACCACCCTTGCCGGCAAAACGCTCCTGCAGGACGTTCCAGCCCGCGGCGGCTGCGGAGCGCTCGGCCTCCTTCTTGGAAGGGCCTGCGCCCGTGCCGAAATGCTGGCCGCCGATCAGCAGGCGTGCGGAAAAGGAGCGGTTGTGGTCCGGGCCGGTGCCGGTGATCTCGTACTCAATGGTGCCGAGGTGGCGTGCTGCGGCAATTTCCTGGATGTTGGTTTTCCAGTCGGTACCGGCGCCCAGGACGGCCGAGTCCGCCAGCAGGGGTCCCACCAGGCGCATGACCAGCTCGCGCGCGGTCTCAATGCCGTGGGTGAGGTAGGTGGCGCCGATCAGTGATTCCATGGTGTCGGCCAGGATCGAGGACTTGTTGCGGCCCTTGGTGAGGCGTTCGCCCTGGCCCAGATAGATGAATTCGCCTACGCCCAGCGAGCGGGCGATCGAGGCGAGGGCGCGGGTGGAGACGACGGCGGAGCGGCGCTTGGCCAGCTCGCCCTCGGGAAGTGTGGGGTTGTCACGGTACAGTGCGTCGGTGACGGAGAAGCCCAGAATGGAGTCACCCAAAAATTCCAGGCGCTCATTGGTGGGGATGCCACCATTTTCGTAGGCGTAGGAACGGTGCGTCAGGGCAAGACGAAGCGTCCCGGCATCAATAGTGACACCGAGACGCTTCAAAAGCAGTTGATGGCCGTCCTCAAGCTTCGGGGATTCCGGGTCTGAGGACACAAGCAACTCCTGCAAAAATTGTTAACCAGTGAACGGGCGGCCGGCCGGCCGCACGGACGTCTTAGACGTCGGCAACCTTACGGCCCTTGTACTCCAGGAACAGGGCGGTGCCGGCGGAGTCGGTGACAACCCGCGCCTGGTGCGGCAGGCTGTAGACAACTTGGCCGTTTTCGATGGTCTTGACCAGGTTCGGCGCAGTGGCCTTCCACTGGGAACGGCGTGCGCGCGTATTGGCACGGGACATCTTCCGCTTGGGAACAGCCACGGCAAACTCTTTTCTCTCGATAACGTGCGGCACGTGCCAACACGAAAAAACTTGATTTGCTAGTTTTCTTCGCCGGTTAAGCCCTGTAGGGCAGCCCACCTGGGATCCAGGATCTCGTGGTGGTGCCCCGGCTCATCCGCAAGGCGTATTCCGCATTCGGAACACAGGCCCTCACAGTCTTCCCGGCACACCGGCTGGAACGGCAGGGCGGTTACCACTGCGTCCCGCAACACCGGTTCAAGATCGATAGAATCGTGCTCGACCCAACGTTGCTGATCTTCCTCTTCGTCAAGGCCCTGTTCGGGTTCCTCGTAGAAGAAAAGTTCTTGCACATTGACTTCAAGGTCTTCCTCGAAGGCCTCAAGGCAACGGGAGCATTCGCCGGTCAGATCGACCAACACGCTTCCCGAGACGAGAATTCCTTCATGAACGGCCTCAAAACGGAGTTCCAGATCCAATTCGGATCCGGGCGTCGCGCCAATGAGCGGGGTGCCGAAATCCTCCGGCACAGGTACTTGTTCCTTCAGGGTCCACATGCTGCCCGGGCTTCGCCCAAGCTCCCTGACACCAATGGTGAGGGGCGTGCCATGGTTGGACTTGTTGCCCAACGTGGTTGCGCTAATGAGAACTCCTGAGTGAACATAGGACCGACGCACCATCCTATCGCGAATAACCATAGGCTTCAAAACGTGCGTCACCGGGCCAATTCGGCCTTGTCCAGTCTACTGCAGGGCGCGGCCGGGCGTCGACATGACGGTGCCGCGTCCCGGGTGATGTAACTCTCACCATGCACGACGCCGGAGGGCCGGCCTGCGCTGCGACCGGCAGTTGGTCCCGGGGAGACCAGGCTACAGGCTCGGTGGAACCAGTGGCACCGGCCGGGTGTCCGGACCCACGTCGCCCTGCAAGCGGCGCAGTACGGCCCGCGGCACATAGTCGGCAACATCCCCTCCCAGCGAGTGGACTTCCTTGATGAGGGTGGAGGACAGGTGCAGGTAGCGGCTGTCCCCCGGCAGGAACACGGTCTCCACGCCGGAAAGCTGGCGGTTCATGGTGGCCATGGGCAGCTCATAGTCAAAGTCGGACGAGGACCGCAGGCCCTTCACGATCGCTGATACACCGTGCGAGTGGCAAAAGTCGGAGAGCAGCCCCGCGCCCATCGGTTCAACCACAATCCCGGACAGTGCGGAGAAAGTGGTCCGCGCCATTTCAAGTCGCTCCACCAGGGAAAACCTGTACGTCTTGGCATAGTTGGTGGAAACGGCCACGATCACCTCGTCAAAGAGGCCGGTGGCACGGGCAATGACTTCAATGTGCCCCTTGTGGATCGGATCAAACGACCCTGGGCAGACGGCGCGTCGCATGCCATGAATCTATCCGATGAACCCCGCCAAGACGACCAGGCCCCAGCCATGTCCCGGCATTGGCCGCCAATGTCCACCATACGGGCCGGTAGCCGCCGGCCCGCAGCGCGCTGCAGGTAACGTTGTCAGGTGAAGGCGACTTTTCACCGGCCGCGCCGCCTCACGGCCAGCAAGGAGCAGCAATGAGCACGCCATGGCAGCGCACCGCGCAGGGCGCCAACCTTCTGGGCCCCGACGGCTCCCTGGGGGTGACGATCTTTGAGGAGATCACCACGCTGGCCGCCCGCCACGGCGCCATCAACCTGGGCCAGGGGTTCCCGGACGAGGACGGCCCGGCCGAGCTGGGCCGCATGGCCCAGGACGCCATCGCTGCGGGACACAACCAATACGCACCCGGAAAGGGCCTCCTGTCGCTGCGCACCGCGGTGGCCGAACACCAGGAGCGGTTCTACGGCCTCACGCCGGATCCTGAAACTGAAATCATCATCAGCACCGGCGCCACCGAGGCCATTGCCAGTGCCGTCCTGTCACTGACGGGCCCCGGCGACGAGGTCCTCACCTTTGAGCCGTTCTATGATTCCTACGGCGCCATGATCGGCCTCAGCGGCGCCCGCCACACCACCGCCGCACTCCTGGCCCCGGACTTCATGCCGGACCTGGCAACCCTGGAAGACAGCTTCAGCCCGCGCACCAAGATGGTCATCATCAACAACCCGCACAATCCCACCGGCGCCGTGTTCCCCGAGGCCGTGCTCACGGAGGTGGTGCGCCTTGCCATCAAATACGACGCCGTCATCCTCACCGATGAGGTCTACGAGCACCTGACGTTTGGTCCCCGGCACATACCCGTGGCCACCCTGCCCGGTGCCGCGGACCGCACGCTGACCATTTCCTCCGCCGGCAAGACGTTTTCCTATACAGGCTGGAAGGTGGGCTGGCTGTCGGGGCCTGCGGAACTGGTTGCCGCCGCCCGCACCGTCAAGCAGTTCCTGACGTACTCCTCCGGCACGCCGTTCCAAAGTGCCATCGCCGCCGGCCTGCGCATGGATGAGCAGTTCTTCACCGGCGCCGCAGCCACCTTGGCCCGCAAGCGGGACATCCTGGCCGAGGGACTGCGCGCCGCAGGCCTGGACGTGTACCTGCCCCAGGGGACCTACTTCATCAACGCCGACACATCCGCGCTGGGCATCACCGACGCCACGGCGCTGGCCCGCCGCCTGCCGGAGCTGGTGGGCGTGGCGGCGATCCCGGTCCCCGTGTTCTGCCACCCCGAAGGCGCCCGGCGCACGCGCTCGCTGCTGAGGTTCGCGTTTTGCAAGAAGGAAGCGCTGCTGGAACAGGCCGCCGAACGCCTCGCCACCCTCAAGGACAGGCTGTAGTGGTCCTGGCCAGCAGGTTCCTGGGCGCCAGCGGCGTCCACGCCACGATCGATCCCGATCCGTGGCATGCGAATGCGTTTGTGTTGAGCATCGACAACGCCGAGCAGTCACATGTCAACCTGGCGCACCCTGGGGATGTGTTTTACGAATACCTGCGCCGCATTGCCAACGCCGTGGACCTGGTCAAGCCCGCCGGTGAGCCTGTTGCCGCGCTGCACCTGGGGGCCGGTGCCCTGACCCTGGCCCGCTACATCCAGGCCACGCGCCCCGGATCGGTCCAGCATGCCGTGGAGCTGGAACGCGAACTGCTTGACTTTGTCCTTGAACAGCTCCCCCTGCCGGCCGGGACGTTGCTCACCGGCCATGTGGGCGACGCCCGCGAAGCGCTCGGCGAGCTGCCCGCGGGACTTGAGTTCGACGTCGTCATTCTTGACATCTTCAGCGGACCGGACGCGCCCGCGCACCTGGCCTGCACGGAGTTTTACCGGGAGGCCGCGGGCGTGCTCGCGCCGGGCGGGGTGCTGCTGGTCAATGTGGGCGACGAGCCCGGGTTTACGCTGGTTTCCAGCCAAGTGCGGGCACTGCGTTCGGCCATGGCCGGCGTCGCGGCGTACGGCACCACCAGCCTGTTTAGCCGCCGCTTTCCCGGCAACATCATCCTGATGGGCCGCGACGGTGCCTGGCCGGAAGAATGGTCCCAGGCACTCGTCGCGGCGGGCCCGCACCCGGCCACAGTGCTCAGCGGCCTGGAGCTCGACGGGCTCGCCGGCTAGGCTTTCAGGCGTCCTCGCGGAGGAAGTCCGGGAGCTGCTCCACGTAGACGGTCTGCGGGGGTTCAAAATACATGACGAGCACCCGCTCCCCCACGGGGTAGTCACTGGACCCGTCATAGGGATGGGCAAAAAACGCCCTGGTGCCGCCCTGGAACGGGACCATCACCTCCCCCACAGTCCCCGGGCCAACGTGGCCGGACACCCGGCCAATCCGTCCGGTCAGGCTCCGGTCCATGTCCCTACGGCTGGGGCGGCTGCCGGCCATCGCCCCTGCCCTTCTTCAGGGAGTCGGTCAGGGCCGGCAGGTAGCTGCCCACCTGGGCCAGGATGCCGCCCACCATCTCGTTGACCCCGTCGCCGCCGTTGAGGACCGTCAGCTGGCCCACGTGGCCGAAGGGCTCGGCAGCCGCGGCCACGATGGCCGGCATGTTTTCCGCCAGCTGCTGGGAAATGACGGCCTCCTGGTTGGTGCCGAGCGCCTCCGCCCGGGCCTTGATGCCGTCCGCCTCGGCCAGGGCTTTCGCCTTGATGGCCGACGCCGCTGCCTCCCCGCGTGCCTTCGTCGCCGCCGCCTCGGCCTCGCCGGTGACGCGCGTGGCGCCTGCCATGGCCGCCGCCGCCGTCGCATTGGCCTGCGCCTCAACTTCGGTCTTCCGGGCGCGGGCCTCGGCCGCGCTGATGTCCGCCGCCTTCTGGGCTTCGGCCTCGGTCCGCTGTGCGTAGGCCCGGGCGTCGGCCGGCTTGCGGACGGTGGTTTGCAGCTTTTGCTCCTCGCGGTCCGCCTCCAGCTTGGCCACCTGGGTCTCCTGCACCACCACCTGCTGGCGCGCCGTGGCGTCCGCCAGCGGGCCCGCCTGTGCAGCGTTCGCCCGGGCGCGTTCGGCGTTCGCGGCGGCGGCGGACTGCTTGATGGCGGAAACGCTTTGCGCGTCTGCAATGAGCGACGCCGCTTCGGCCTCCTTCTCGGCAGCCTCCCGGTTCCGTGTGGCTTCGGCGATTCGGGCCTCCATCTTCACCTGGGCGATGTGCGGCTTTGCCAGGTTCTGGATGTACCCCGTGGGATCTTCAAGGTCCTTGATCTGGAGCGAATCGACCACCAGCCCCAGCTTCTCCATTTCCGTTCCGCTGGCGCTGCGGACCTGGGATGCCAGCTTGTCCCGCTCCCGAATAATCTCCTCCACCGTCATGCTGCCAATGATCGAGCGCAGATGCCCCTCAAAGACGTTGTACACCTGGCTTTCCATCTTGGCCTGCTGCCCGAGGAAACGCCGTGCCGCGTTGGCGATGAACGGTGTCGAGTCCCCAATTTTGAAGATCACCACGCCCTGGACCACCACCTGAATGCCCTGGGAGGTGACGCAGTTGACCTGCAGTTCGGTCTCGTTCAAGGTCAGGGACAGGGGCCTGACGGTTTGCAGCCCGGGAACTACAAACGCGCCCTTGCCGGTCACAATGCGAAAGTCCATGCCGTCGGAGGTGGCCGGCCGGCCGCGGGAAAAGCCGGAAATGATCAGGGCCTCGTTGGGCTCGGCCACCTGCCACATCATTTTGACGGCCACCCGGACCACCACCAGGAGCACCACCACCGCCGCAATGATGACGATGAGGGGAAGGAATGCCAACAATATTTGCATGACCGCGTTCCTTTCCAGGTCCTGCACGTCTAACGGTGTCCGCCTCCACCGAAACGGGCCGCCCTGATCCGATCAACGCTACGCGCCGATGCTTGGAATTGACCCGGTGCAGGCACCCGAATGTGTAGGCCTGGAGCGTGGTTTTCCTACTGCCCGGCAGGTTCGGCAAACCACAGGCGGGTTTCGCCGTATTTCTTTTCCGCGAACAGTTCGATGGACGCCGGCCAGTCAGGTTCGGGAGTCCTGGAGGACCGCTCCACCACCACCACGGCGTAGGGGCTCAGCCGCGGGCCCAGCAAATCCAGCACGAGTGAGAGTTCCGGTTCCGTCAGGGGGTAGGGAGGGTCCATGAACACCAGGTCCCACTGGTCCACGCCAGCCTCCGCCACGCGGGCCAGGAAGGTCTCCACCCGCGAGCGCTGGACCTTCACCACCTTGGATCCGACCACCTTGTTGACCAGTTCGGCGTTGCGCTGGCACACGCCGGCCGCCTTCTCGTTGAACTCAACCAGTTCCACTGACTTGGCCCCCCTGCTGGCGCTCTCAACGCCTAGCGAGCCCGAGCCGGCGTACAGGTCAAGCACGCGGGAGTCCGAGAGCATGTTCATAGCTTCCAGGCGCGAAAAAAGCGCCTCCTTCACCCGGTCGGTGGTGGGCCGTGTCGCATCGCCCGGGACGGACACCAGCACCGTGCCGCCGGCTGCCCCGGCAACGATCCGGCTCATGGGCGTTCCGCAGTCAGGGGGGTGTTGCTAGCCGCGTTCAAGGAAGGCCTCATTCTGTTCATTGACGTAAGTTTCGATTTCAAGTTTTAGTGCCGGGTGGTAGTCCAATTCCGGGTCAGCGGCCACAATGGCCGCGGCGTCAGCACGCGCCCGCCCGATGAGGTCCTCATCGCGGAGCACGCTGAGCATGCGCAGGCCGCTGCGCCCTCCGGACTGCCTGGCGCCCAGGATGTCACCCTCACGCCGCAGTTCCAGGTCTTCCCGGGCCAGCACGAATCCATCGGTGGTGGCCGCGACGGCGTCAAGCCGCTTCCGGCTGGGGTGCCCGTGTTCCAGCCCCGTCACCAGCAGGCATGTGCCCGGGTGACCGCCACGGCCCACCCGGCCGCGCAGCTGGTGCAGCTGGGACATGCCAAACCTGTCGGCGTCCAGGACCACCATCAGCGTGGCATTGTGCACGTCCATGCCCACCTCAATGACGGTGGTGGCCACCAGCACGTCAATCCCGCCTTCGGCAAAGGTGGCCATGGTGCCCTGCTTGTCGGCGGAATCGAGCCTGCCGTGGAGTGCCTCGATGCGCTTGCCCGACAGCGCGGGAACGCCCCTCAGGTACTGCACCACGTCGAGCACACCAGCCATGGGACGGTCGTCGTCGGGGGCCCCTGGTCTCGACGCGCTCGCAGAGCTCGCTGCTCGACCACCGGCGGCGTCAGAGCTCGCTGCTCGACCACCGGGACCACCCGCAGAGCTCGCTGCCCCGCCACCGGGGGCGTCCCCGTCGCCGATCTTGGGGCACACCACATACACCTGGTGTCCGGCGTCGATCTCCTCGCGGGCCCGTGCCCAGACCCGCGATTCCCACGACGGGTGCTCGGCCAGCGGGGCCACGTGGGTGGCGATGGGGGCCCTGCCGCGGGGCAGTTCGGTCAGCTCGGAAACCTCCAGGTCGCCAAAGACCGTCATGGCGACGGTGCGGGGTATGGGGGTGGCGGTCATGACCAAAAGGTGCGGGGGCTTGGCGGCCTTGGAGCGCAGGGTGTCCCGCTGCTCCACCCCGAACCTGTGCTGTTCATCCACCACGATGAGCCCCAGGTCGGCAAACTGCACATTGTCCGAAAACAGCGCGTGGGTGCCAATCACAATTCCAGCCTCGCCGGAGGCTGCCGCAAGCAAGGCCTTCTTGCGGGCCGCCGCGGGCATTGATCCTGTCAGCAGCACCACGGAGGTGGCGTGCGGGCCGCCCAGCAGGGGCCCCTGCCCCAGCGGGCCCAGCAGCAGCATGACCGAGTGGAGGTGCTGGGCGGCGAGAACCTCGGTGGGGGCCAGGAATGCAGCCTGCCCCCCGGCGTCGACCACCTGGAGCATGGCGCGCAGGGCAACCACCGTCTTGCCGGAACCGACCTCGCCCTGCAACAGCCGCTGCATGGGGTGCCCGCCCGCAATCTCAGCCGCCACCAGATCGCCAACCTCCTGCTGTCCGGCGGTGAGGGTGTAGGGGATGCGGGCGTCAAAGGCGTCCAGCAGTGCACCAGGCACGGGTGGCCGGGCGGTGGCATCCTGCTGCACCGCCTCAAACCGCTTTTGGGCCAGGGCCGTTTGGAGGGCCAGGGCCTCCTGGTAGCGGAAGCGCTGCCTGGCACGCGGGAAGTCGTCCATGGTGTCCGGACAATGGATCTGCTCGTAGGCGTCGGCCAGCGGCATGAGCCGTTCCCGGGCGGCAATCGTGGCCGGAACGGGGTCCGGAATGCGGTGCAGGTCCAGGGCCGGGAGCAGGGTTTCAATGATCTTGCCGGTTTTCCAGCTCGGGAAACTGGCGGTGGCCGGGTAGATCGGAACGGGCCGCGCCGACTGCACTTCGGCCTCGTGCTCGGCAAGTTCGTCGTCGGCCACCAGCACGTAGCCCGGGTTGGTCAGCGTCTTGTGCCCGCCGTAGGCGGAGACCTTGCCGGAAAACATGGCGAGCACCCCCGGCTGAAGTTCCTTCTTGGCCTTGAAGCCGTTGAAGAAGCTGATCACCAGCGACGACGGCCGGCCGGAGTTGTCGGTGATGACGACGTCGCTGATGGTGCCCTTGCGTGTTTGCATGAACCGGGTGTTCAGCGCCACCACCCTGGCCAGGATGGTGACGTCCTCGTCCAGCTGCAGCTGGCCTAGGTCGGTCAGTTCGCCGCGGGCCAGATAGCGCCGCGGAAACTGGTGGAGCATCTGCCCCACGGTGGTGATCTCCAAGTGCTTTTCCACGGCCTTGGCCGTGGCCGCCCCCACCAGGCGGGACAGTTGCAGGCCGAGGTCGGCAGTGGGGTCAGAGGAGGTCATGGGCGTCTTCGGTGGCGTTTGGGCTCAGCTGGGAGATGCTCACGTTGTTTGGATCACCCACGGCCTGGATGGCGTCGAGCGCGGTGGCGGGTGACGGCACATGGACGTGGACGCGCCACGGGTAGGCGCCGGCGTCGTCGGCTTCTTCGGACACTGCGCTCATGATGACCGAGTCCCCCAGCTCGTCCAGCTGCATGCGCAGGCCCGCCGCGGCCAGCGGTGTCAGGCTGACCGTGCACATGACCTCCACGCCGGACTGTTCCGGCATGGTCAGGGCAATGTTGGGGTCCTGCACCTTGTAGCCGGAGAGGCCGTCGAGGAGGTCCTCCTGCAGCGGTTCGCCGACCACCACGGAGCGCAGGCAGTCGAGGATCAGCAGCAGGCCAACCCCGCCGGCGTCCACCACATGGGCGTTGGTGAGGATGTCCAATTGGGATTCCGTGAGCGCCACTGCCTGCCGTGCGGCACAGACGGCGCCGTCAAGGGTGCGGACCAGGGCCACGTTGGAGTCGTCGCCGTTGAGGGTGGATTCCACGTCGGAGGCGCCGCGTGCCGCCGCCTCCAGCACCGAAAGGATGGTGCCCGGCATGGGTTCGCTCAACGCGCTCCAGGACCGCAGTTGGGCGCGGTGCAGGGCGGCGGCCAGCAGCGGGCCGTTCAGGCGCTGGGCCCCGGCCAGGGGTTCGGCCATGGCGCTGAGGAACACCGAAAACAAGGTCCCGGAATTCCCCCGGGCCTGTTCCATGGCGGCACGCCCGGCCAGGGCCATGGAGGCGCCCACGTCCCCCGGCTCCGCGGCGGCCAGTGCCTGCGCGGCGGAACGCACCGTGAGGTAGAGGTTGGTTCCGGTGTCGGCGTCGGCCACCGGGTAAATGTTGATCGCGTTGAGCCGGTCGCTGTGGTTGGCCAGTGTCCGTTCCGCCATCACGAGCCAGCGCAGTATGACGGGGGCGGTTGCGGCAATCTTAGACTGCAAAATGATCCCATCCCACGGCGCCGTCCACGACGCTTTTGAAGTTCCGTCCATCGATGGACACGGCCGGGCGGCCGCCGCCTGCGGACAGTACCGAGCCTATCCCAATGAACCCGCAAGGCAGCACGGCATTTGCTGGGAATGTGGATAACAAGCCGTGGTCCTCCCCGCCCGTGAGGACCCATTGAAGGGGGTCAAGGCCAAGCAACCGGCCGCATTCGGACAACTTTTCCGCTTCCCTTCCAAGAACGACGCCGTTAAGGTCCAGCCGGGTGCCGCTGGCCGCGGCAAGGCGCGCGGCGTCGCGCAGCAGTCCGTCGGAAATGTCCATCATGGCCGTGGCACCGGCCGCGGCCGCTGCGGGTCCGGCCTCCAGCGGCGGCTCCGGGCGGTTGAAAAGCCGCGCGGCCTTTTGCAGCGCAGTCGTTTGGCTGCCGGCCCCGATGCTGCTTTCCTGCAGCGCCCAGCCTGCGGCCGAAAAACCCAGGTTTCCACACACCGCGATGATGTCGCCAGGCTGTGCACCGCTGCGCAGCAAAGGCTCCCGTCCTTCCAGGGATCCTGTGACTGCCACCGTCACGACTATTTCGGAGCCGCCGGAAAGGTCCCCGCCGGCCACCGAACATGATTCCGCACCCAGCGCGGCGATCGCGGCACCCAGGCCGTCGGCCAGCCCCTCAACCCAGCCCACCGGCGTCGTGCCTGGGAGGGTGAGGCTGACCACCATGGCGGTGGCCACGGCGCCCATGGCGTTGATGTCGCTGAGATTCTGGGCCGCCGCCTTCCAGCCGACGTCGAAGCCGGTGGTGGCATAGCCGTTGGGCCAGGCGAGCCGGAAGTCCTTGTCCTGGACCTGGGTGTCGATGGAGATCACCGTGCGGCCGTCCGGGGCGGAGATGATGGCGGCGTCGTCGCCGGGTCCAAGCAGCGTGGACGTGCCGGCCGGAAGGCGCGGGAAAATGCGCGCCAGCAGCTCGGATTCGGAGAGTTGGTCCACGGTGAGGGTCATGGTTTAACCCTAGCGGCTGGGTGTGACAAGGATTGTCATCCTCAGGATGGATTTGCCGGACGGGCGCCGCCTGCTTGCGCCACGTGCGCCGGGCTGTGAGGATGTGGGGGATGACTGATGCGCAGCGGTACCTTCAGGCCTATGACAGCCAGCTCCGGACGGACGCGGAAACACCCAGCGCCCTGAACGTCACGGAGCTGGGGCCGCTGCGGCTGGTGACTTTCGCCGGCGGCCAGGGATTTATTACGTACCGGAACTTCGCCGGCGCCGGCCGCATGGAAATCGCGGCCCTGGTGGTGGACGCGCTGGCGCACTTTGTTGCGGACCCGTTCATCACGGAAGTCGAGTGGAAAACGCGCGGCCACGACAAGGCGCCGGGCCTGCACGAAGCACTGCTTGCCAACGGATTCACGCCCGGCGAGCCGGAATCCATCATGGTTGGGCCGCTTGCGGGGCTGTGCGCGGACGCCCCCGTGCCGGCCGGGGTGACGCTGCGCAAGGTTTCCGCGGAGGTGGATGTCCGGGCCATGAGCGCCATGGCCGACGAGGCATTTGGCGAGCCCGCCAGCACCCGGAGGGCGGATTCCCTCCTGGCCCGCCTGGCCCGCAACGACGGCATGGAATTGTGGGTGGCCGAGCTCGGCGGCCGGATGGTCAGCGCCGGCCGGCTGGAACCGGTGCCCGGGACGGATTTCGCCGGTGTCTGGGGCGGCTCAACGCTGGCGGAGTTCCGCGGCCGCGGCATCTACCGCGCGCTGACGGCGGCCCGGGCCCGGTCGGCGCTGGCCATGGGCAAAACGTTGGTCCACAGCGACTCGACGGAATTCTCCCGCCCCATCCTGGAACGCTCCGGGCTGGTCAAGGTGTCCACCACCACGCCGTATGAATGGACCCGCTGACGCGAAGGCCCTGACTCCGGGCGGCTGCCGGTGCCGAGCCGTGAAACGCCGACGGCGTGCCAGGCTGTCCGGGGCGTGTGAAGTTTCACACGCCGCCGCCAGCTTGGCACGCCGTCGGTGCAGGGGGGTTACTGCTCCTGCATGGGGATCCGAACGCCGCGTTCGGCGGCTACGTCAATGGCGCGCTCGTAGCCGGCGTCGGCGTGGCGGATCACGCCCATGCCGGGGTCGTTCGTGAGCAGGCGCTGGAGCTTCTCGGCCGCCAGCGCGGAGCCGTCGGCCACGGAGACCTGGCCGGCGTGGATGGAACGGCCGATTCCCACGCCGCCGCCGTGGTGGATCGACACCCAGGTGGCGCCGGAGGCGGTGTTGAGCATGGCGTTGAGCAAGGGCCAGTCGGCGATGGCGTCGGAGCCGTCCTTCATGGCCTCGGTTTCGCGGTACGGGGAGGCAACGGAACCGGAGTCGAGGTGGTCGCGGCCAATGACGATGGGCGCCTTCACCTTGCCGTCAGCAACGAGCTGGTTGAACAGCACGCCGGCCTTGGCGCGTTCGCCGTAGCCCAGCCAGCAGATGCGCGCCGGCAGGCCTTCGAACTCGACGTGCTCCGCCGCGGCGTCGAGCCAGCGGTGCAGGTGGGCGTTGTCGGGGAACAGTTCCTTCAGCGCTTCGTCGGTGACGCGGATGTCTTCGGGATCGCCGGAAAGTGCCACCCAGCGGAACGGGCCCAGGCCCTCACAGAACAGGGGGCGGATGTAGGCCGGAACAAAGCCCGGGAACTCGAAGGCACGGTTGTAGCCGCCCTTGCGGGCCTCGTCGCGGATGGAGTTGCCGTAGTCAAACACCTCGGCGCCGGCATCCTGGAATTCCACCATGGCCTGGACGTGGCGGGCCATCGCGTTCTGCGACTTCTTGGTGAAGCCCTCGGGATCGCTCTCGGCCTCGGCTGCCCATTCCTCCACGGAATATTCGGTGGGCAGGTAGGAGAGGGGATCGTGGGCGCTGGTCTGGTCGGTGACGATGTCCACCGTGAACTCGCCCGCCTGGTGGCGCTTCAGGATGGCCGGGAACACGTCGGCGGCGTTGCCCACGACACCCACGGACAGCGGGGTCTTGTTGGCCTTGGCCTCGAGGACCCGGGCCAGGGCGGTGTCCAGGTCGGGGGCCAGCTCGTCCAGGTAGCGCTTGCCCACGCGGCGGTTGAGGCGCTCCTCCGAGACGTCCACAATGAGGCAGGCGCCGCCGTTGAGCGTGACGGCCAGCGGCTGGGCGCCGCCCATGCCGCCGCAGCCGCCGGTCAAGGTCAGGGTGCCGGCCAGCGTGCCGCCGAAGCGCTTCTCAGCGATCGCGGCAAAGGTCTCGAACGTGCCCTGCAGGATGCCCTGGGTGCCAATGTAGATCCAGGAGCCGGCCGTCATCTGGCCGTACATCATCAGCCCCTCGGCCTCCAGCTTGCGGAATTCCGGCCAGGTGGCCCAGTCCCCCACCAGGTTGGAGTTGGCCAGCAGCACGCGCGGTGCCCAGACGTTGGTGCGGAACACGCCCACGGGCTTGCCGGACTGCACCAGGAGGGTTTCGTCGTCGTCAAGCGTCTTCAGCGTGGCCACAATGGCGTCATATGCTTCCCAGGAACGGGCTGCGCGGCCCGTTCCGCCGTAGACAACCAGGTCCTCGGGCCGTTCGGCCACTTCGGGGTCCAGGTTGTTCATGAGCATGCGCATCGGCGCCTCGGTCTGCCACGACTTGGCCGTGAGTTCGGTGCCGCGGGCCGCGCGGATGGTGCGGGAGGGGTCATGCATCGTTGCCATGATGTGTTCCTTTAGTCAGCGATAGGGTTCGGTGGGGTTTCCTTTAGTTCCATCCAACCCCCACAGACGCCGCATTCCTAGGTCCGCGGCAACCATGGTGTCTGTGATTCAAGACAATGGCCCCTCCGTTGATGCACGATGCCGGGATCCCTCCTTGGGCGGCCGTCAGTCGAAGGCGGAGCGGCACTGTTCAACCTCGCCGGGGTGGCGATGTCCCGTGCCACGGGCTTCTCAGTCACTGCGGCCGTGCTGTTTCACGGAGGCACCGTTACACGAACGCAGCGATCCCCGTGATGGCGCGCCCGGCCACGAGGGTGTTGATCTCGTAGGTGCCCTCGTAGGTGTAGATGGCCTCGGCGTCGCAGAAGATTTTCGCCATCTCGTAGTCCACCGACACGCCGTTGCCGCCCAGGATGGAGCGTCCCAGCGCCACGGTCTCGCGCATGCTCTTGGTCACGAATGCCTTGGCCAGCGCGGAGTGCTCGTTGCGCGTGGTCCCGGCGTCCTCCATCTGCGCCAGCCGCACCATCATGCCCATCGACGCCTGGGCGTTGGAGAGCATCGTGACGAGCTGCTCCTGGATCAGCTGGAAGCTGGCGATCGGCTTGCCGAACTGGTGGCGCTCCACCGCGTACTTGCGGGCCACGTCGAAGGCTGCCAGCTGCATGCCCACGGCCTGCCAGCCCACCGTGGCACGGGTGGTCTTGAGCACCTTGTTGGTGTCACGGAAGCTGTTGGCCCCGGCCAGCTTGTTGAAGTGGGGCACCGCGACGTCCTTCAGGACTATGTCGGCGTTCTGGACCGCGCGCAGTGCGATCCGGTTCTCAATCAGGGTCGCCTTGAAGCCGGGCGTGGTGGTTTCCACCAGGAAGCCCTTGACCTGGCCATCCGCCACGTCCTTGGCCCAGACAATCACGTAGTCGGAGAATGTGGAATTGCCGATCCACCGCTTCTGGCCGTTGAGGACCCACGAATAACCGCGCCGCTCGGCGGTGGTCTGTGTTCCGCCCGCCACGTCGGAGCCGGCCAGCGGCTCGGTGATGGCAAACACGCCGGTCTTGCGCAGCGCGTAGATGTCGGGGAGCCACGCAGCCTTCTGCTCCTCGGAGCCCAGCAGCTCGATGGAACCGGTGAACAGGCCGTCGTGGCCGCTGAAGAAGGTGCCGAAGGAGGCGTCAACGCGGTGGATGGCGGCGGTGACCATGCCGGCCAACAGGTGCGAGTGTCCCTGACGGCGAACCGGGCTGATCATGTCCAGCTTGGCAACCTCCGGGATCAGGTGCTTGGGGAATTCGCTGCGGTTCCAGTAGTCGCGGGAGATGGGGCGCACATTGGCCTCCATCCAGTCCCGGATCTCGTTCAGGCGGGCCAGCTCGCCAGCGGGCAGCAGGCTTTCAAAGAAGAAGAAGTCGCCGTCAACATAGGGCAGCGCACGGGTTTCGCTCATGGGAGTGCTCCTTCGGAACAGAAAAGGGAGAGGAAGGGGTGTCCATCGAACATAGCCGCCGCGCGCCGGCAAAATGGACCGGGCGGCACCATTTGCCGCTTTGTCTGTGATCACAGACTAGATTAGTGGCCTGGATCACCGCGACTCGGCCCGCCGTGCTCAGATTGATGGATTAGCTTTTGCGCCACAAATTCCATCGGAGGAACCGCATGTCAAGGATTGAAACAGTAAAGAAGTCAGGGCCGGTAATAGAACGCCGCTCCATTGATTTCGTGCCGCACGGTGAGCGCCACGGCAAGCCGTTTGGCCAGTTCACGCTGTGGTTCGGCGCCAACATGCAAATCACGGCGATCGTTACCGGCGCCCTGGCCGTGATCTTTGGTTCGGACGCTTTCTGGGGCATCATCGGGCTGTTCATCGGCAACATCCTCGGCGGCACGGTCATGGCCCTGCACGCCGCGCAGGGACCCAAGCTCGGCATGCCGCAGATGATCTCCAGCCGGGCCCAGTTCGGCGTGTTCGGCGCCGTCATCCCGCTCGTCCTGGTCATCATCATGTACCTGGGCTTCGCGGCCACCGGCGCCGTTCTGGCCGGGCAGGCCGTGGGGCAGATCATCCCCACGGGCCACCCGGCCGTGGGCGTCATCATCTTCGGCGCCCTGACGGTGCTCGTGGCCACGCTGGGCTACAAGTACATCCACGCCCTTGGCCGCATCTCCACGATCGTGGGCATCCTCGGCTTCAGCTACCTGGCCGTCCAGCTGTTCCTTAAGCACGACGTCGTTGCCGTCCTGGGGGTGGGCGGCTTCGCCTTCCCCACGTTCCTCCTGGCGATCTCCCTCAGCGCCGGCTGGCAGCTAACGTACGGGCCTTACGTGGCGGACTACTCCCGTTACCTTCCGGCGAACACCCCGGCGGGCCGGACCTTCCTTTCCTGCTTCTCCGGCTCCGTGCTGGGCGCGCAGTGGTCCATGACGCTCGGCGCACTGTTTGCCGCGATCGCCATGCCCAAGGGCCACGAGTTCCTGGACGGGCAGGTGGCCTTTGTGGGCGAGCTGTCAGGCGGCGGCGCCATTGCCATCCTGCTGTACCTGGTCGTTGTAGTGGGCAAGCTTACCGTCAACACGCTTAACGCATACGGTGGCTACATGACCATCCTGACTTCTGTCAGCGCGTTCACCCGCCAGTTGCGGTTCGCCCCGTGGGTGCGCTTCGCCTACGTGATCGGCTTCATTG
Organism: Arthrobacter silviterrae; assembly: GCF_011045165.1. Taxonomy (GTDB): domain Bacteria; phylum Actinomycetota; class Actinomycetes; order Actinomycetales; family Micrococcaceae; genus Specibacter; species Specibacter silviterrae. Next base: position 71,877 of record NZ_JAAKZI010000007.1, on the reverse strand, counting down.
CCGTTTCCGTCATCATCGCCATTGCCGCCTCGGCGGACTTCATCTCCAACTTCAAGAACTTTGTGCTGCTGCTCCTGATGGTCTTCATCCCGTGGAGCTCCATCAACCTGGTCGACTTCTGGCTGGTGTCGAAGGAGAAGGTCGACGTCCCAGCGCTCTACGACCCCAAGGGCCGCTACGGTGCCTGGAATGTGCCGGCCCTGCTGACCTACCTGCTCGGCGTGGTCGTCCAGGTCCCATTCCTCGCACAGTCCATGTACACCGGGCCCATCACCCCGTTGCTGGGCGGCGCGGACATCTCGTGGCTGGTGGGCCTGGTGGTCACGGCCGTGGTCTACTACCCGGTTGCCCGGAAATTCCAGCGCCCTCCCGCGGAGATGGTCTACCCGATCGAGGAGACCGCGGCAGCCGAACCCGTCAATTCCCCGTCGGCATGATCTCGCAAACGGCGGCACGTCCGGTGGTCGAGCCTGTCGAGACCGAGGACCGCTAAACGCCGGAACCCCGTGCGGTCGTGGCCGTCCCCCCGTCTATTCCAAGGCGGGCGGGACGGAGCAGCCCCGGTGGCGGGCGTCGTCCAACGAGTCCTTCCTTCCGCCGTCGGCCGCGGTCCTTGCGGCCGTGGACCGGGCGGCCCGGCAGTGCCAGCAATACCCCACGCTGCAGGGGGATCCCCTGATTGCCGCCCTGGCCAGCAGTCTGGCCGTGGACCCGGCGCAGCCCGTTGCGGGGGCCGGCTCGCTCGCCGTGCTCCAGCAGCTGCTGGCGGCGTTCACGGGTCCGGCAACGGAAGTGGTGTTTGCCTGGCGCAACTATGAGGCCTACCCCATCCTGGTCCGCACGGCGCTTTCCGCGGAACTCGCATTGCGCGGGCTGGATGTGCCGCACAGCGGAGCCAATTTCCTGTGGCTGCCGGTGGGCAGCGGCTCCGGTTCCCTGGAGGCTGCCTGTCTCGCCGAGGGCGTGAGCGTGCGTTGCTTTGCGGGCGAGGGCGTGCGCGTCACGGTCGGCTCGCGGGAGGCAGAGGCGGCCGTCCTTCGCGGCGTGGACGCATGGCTGGCCGCCGGCCAAGGTCGCTAACCGCTCGAGCCTGAAGAACACAAAAGCCGGGGCCGGCACAGTCCACACTGGGCCGGCCCCGGCTTTTTGAGCACCCGCGATTAGGGCAGGGCCAGCACGTTGCCGGGGTTGAGAATTCCCCGGGGATCCAGCGCGTTCTTGATCGCTGCCATGACGGGCAGCGCCGAGGCGTGTTCCTTGGCAAGAGAGGCCACCTTGCCCAGCCCCATCCCGTTTTCGCCGGCGGAGGTCCCGCCCATGGCAAGGGCCCGCTCTACCAACCTCGCGTCGACGGCGGCCCCCGCAGTGTCGCCCGGCGGCAGCACGAACGCCAGGTGGAAGTTGCCGTCGCCCACGTGGCCCACAATGGGAGCCATTACGCCGTGGACTTCGGTGTCTTCCTGGGTCAGGGCAATGCACTTGGTCAGCTGCGAGGTGGGCACACACAGCGGTTGACCAGGTGCTGGGTCCGGGAACCTGTGCGGCGTAGGGGGGAAGGACGTCGTGCCGGGCGCGCCAGATCCGGCCGATGCGTTCGGGGGTGTCGGCATAGTCCCAGCCACGCCGTCGTGCACTTCAGCGAGACTGCGGACGGCGGCGCCGTGCTAGGCAAGGCTGGACGGGGAGCCTTCAAATTCAAACATGAGCGTCGGCATGACGGGCAAACCCAAGCCGGTATAGCGGTTCCCTAAATCCACCGTGACGCTGTCCAGCAGCTCAACCCGGGATATGGGGACGCCGCGTTCCAGGGTGGCCTGGACCACAGCCGTGCAGTCCCCCAGCGCGGGGAAGGAACAGATTGGCACGGCCGTTGCCTCCGGAATCTCGTAGACACGCAGGGTCACCTCCGTCAGTATATCCAGCATTCCAACGGCACTGACAAAGAGGTGAGTGACGTCGTAGCCTGCCGCCGACTTGCGCGAGGGGCCTACTGCGGTGATTAAGGTTCCGGCGCCCGGGACCGCCGTCAGGTCCAGCACGTTTTCCTTCATGGTGCCGTAGCGCACCGCCGTGCTGACATTGGCCCCGTGGAGGCCATGCCGCCCACCCCGGCATCCACGCCGGACCCCACGGGGAAGGCCAGCGCGTGCGCGGCAAGCTCGGCATTGAGGGCGCTTTTCATGGCGCCGCACTGCACCGTGGCGTCGAAGTCCTTCGCCCCGATCCGCAGGATCCTGTCCATGCCGGAGAGGTCCAGGCAGACAGTCCCCGCGGAGCCGTTGGCGCCGCCCTCCAGGCCGGTGTCTGCTGCGATCGGCACCACGGGTATGCTGTGGCGGTGGCAGATCCGCAGGGCTGCGGACACGTCTGCGGTGCCGGAGCACCGCACCACTGCCAGGGGCGGCTCCCAGGCAGGTGGGACCTGTCGTGGCCGCGGGACGCGAGAACTTCGGAGTCCGTGCTGACCTTGGCGCCTGGCGCGGCCCCCAGTTCTTCAAGGGCAGTGGCCTGGATGCTGGCAACCGTCATGGAGGGAATCCTCCGTGGCCAGGGTCGCGGCCGGGCTGCCGCTGCGGGTGGTGTAATCGCCACACTACCTAGCGGCCGCGGGCCAATGACGGCATGTCACGCATCTGCCGCGGAATCTGCCGATGACATACACAAACCATGTGCACCAAAAACTCTATCCGCTCGGCCGCAGCCTCCGGGAAATCTCCGCAGCACAGCGCTTGACCTCGGGCAGCCACTGACTGGCGAGGTCTTCCAGCTGCACGGTGCGCTCCGGCACCGTGCCTTCCGCGGCATGGCGAGCGGCGGCCGCCGTGGACAGCGTCGGCCGGTTGGCCACCGTCAGCGTCACGCTGGCTAACGCGTAGCCGCTGCGGTCCAGCACGGGCACGGCCAGGCTCGAAAAGCCGTCCGTCACCTCGTCCTGTTCCCACGAAAATCCACGCTCGCGGATGCGGGCCAGCAGCTCGTTCAGCGCCTCCACCGAATGGACCCCGTTCTCGTACCGCGTGGGGAACGCCTCCGGCCCCGGGTAGAGCGCCGCCAGCTGTGCCGCCGGCATGGACGCCAGCATTGCCCGTCCGCTGGCGGTGAGGTGCGCAGGGAGGCGCACTCCAGCATCGGTCACCAGTTCGCTTTGGCGCTTGGCACGCTCCTCGATCACATAGATAACCTCGCGTCCGTGCATGACGGCCAGATGCGCAGTGCGCCTGGTGCGGGCCACCAGCTGCGCAATCGGGAAGCGGGCGATGCGCTGCAGCGGTGCCTGCCGCGAGTAGCCCGTGCCCAGCTCGTGGGCGGTCACGCCCAGCGCGTACTTGCGCTCCTCCGGCAGGTGAACCACGAAGCCGTCTTCCACCAGCGCCGCCAACAGGTGGTAGGTGGTGGAACGGGGCAGGTCCACGTCGCGCGCAATGGCGGCTGCACCCACCGGGCCGGCCTGGGCTGCCACGTAGCGCAGCACGGACAGGACGTTCTTGGCGGCCGGGACCTGCGCCGGCAGCTGGGGCGAGTTCATCACACCATGCTACAGCGCCGTTTGTCTGTGATCACAGATACTTCGCCGGGACGTAAAGTGCCGCGACCCATGTTTCGGTGGTCGGATAGTGGGTAAGCCCTCCCGGACGGCCGGGCCGCCACTTACTTAAAGGACCGCTACCATGCCCTCCCCCTCCGCGACAGACCCCCACTCCCCCGCCCTGGGACTGGGGCGCCCTGGCTCGCTTGAGGGCCTACGCGTCCTGGATCTCTCCCGCGTCCTGGCAGGCCCGTTCTGTGCCATGATCCTGGCCGACCTGGGAGCCGAGGTCATCAAGGTGGAGAGTCCCGACGGCGACGACTCCCGCCACTTCGGCCCCTGGTATAACGGCGAGTCCGCCTACTACCGGCTCTTCAACCGCAGCAAGTTCGGCGTCACCATGGACCTTAAGGACCAAGCCGAACGCGGCCGCCTGCTGGATCTCGCCCGGCGCTCCGACGTGGTGATCGAGAACTTCCGTCCGGGCGTCATGGAACGCCTGGGCCTGTCCCCAGCACGACTCCTGGAGGAGAACCCGCGCCTGATCATCGTCAGCATTTCCGGTTTTGGCCAGGACGGGCCGTTGCAGAAGGCGCCCGCGTACGACCTCATCGCCCAGGCCATGAGCGGGCTGATGTCGATCACCGGCCTGCGCGGCGGCGACCCGACGCGCATCGGCATCAGCATCGGAGACGTCATTCCGGGCCTGTACGGGGCCATCGCCGCGCTGGCCGCCATCAACGAGAGGCACACCACGGGCCGGGGCCAGCACATTGACGTTGCCATGCTGGATAGCCTGATCTCCGTGCTGGAATCCGTGGGCATGCGCGCCCTGCACGGCGAGGAGCCGGTAGCGTGCGGCAACGACCACGCCATGTCCACGCCGTTCAGCACGTACCAGACCGGGCGCGGCTCGATCGCGATTGCCATCGCCGGAGACCGCCTGTTCCCCCGCCTGACCGAGGCGCTGAACCGGCCCGAGTGGCTGGAGGACCAGCGCTTCAGCGAGCAAACCCGCCGCAACGAGTTCCCGGTGGAGTTCCGGGCCGCACTGGAGGAGGCCCTCAGCCAATTCACCGACGACGAGGCCCTCGAGCTCATGTCCGCCCACCAGGTGCCCGCGTCCAAGGTGTACAGCGTGAACGAGGCGCTGGACAGCGAGCATTCGGAGTACCGAGGCACGGTGGCCACGGAGTCGGACGGCTTCCGGACCCTGGCCTCGCCGCTGCGCCTGACCGGTTCGGTGGCACCCTCCCCCGCCCCCACGCTGGGCCAGCACAACGGCCTGATTGACCAATGGGCGTCCGGGCCCTTGCGGACAGGACACTGAGTTACCCCGGTTAGAACGGTTGAATGGCTTTCCCTCCGCTTCCTCCGTGCTGGGCAGTTGCGCGGTATTCAAGCGGTGATCTTGGGTGGCGGTGTTCCCAGTTTCACGGACTAGGCTTGGTCCATGCCTTTGAATTCCCTGTCCTGGCGGATTGCTGTGCCTCTTGCCGTCGGCGCCCTGGTCGCGCTGACCGGCTGCGCCCCGTCCGTGGAGGTGTCCGCGGCCAAGGACTCCAACAATCCTGCCTGCGCACCCATGATGGTGGCCCTGCCCGATTCCCTGGCGGACGCCGCGCGCCGCACCACCTCCAGCCAGGCCACGGCCGCCTGGGGCAATCCCTCCCAGATCATCCTGCGGTGCGGCGTGCCACCCCTCGGGCCGACCACCGATCCGTGTGCCACGGTCAACGGCGTGGACTGGGTGCTCCAGCAGGGCGACCCCGTCTGGACGCTGACCAGCTACGGCCGTGATCCGGCCGTCCAGGTGCTGCTGGACCCTAAAAAGACTCCGGACCGCACCGTGCTGGCCCAATTGTCCAGTGCCGTGTCCAAGCTGCCACAGGTCCGCAGCTGCGTGGGACCCGGCGACGTGGTCCCGAGTACGACGCCCTCAGCGGCAAGCACCGCGCCGACAGGCACCGCACCAACAAGCACCGCCCCCGCGAAGGGATAGGCGCTACTTCACGCCGAGTTTCCACAGCGACGTCACTTCCCGCGAACGGGCCTCAAAGAAGGGATCGGCGCGGTCCATGGAGCGGGGGTGCTGCGCCGGCGTGTCCAGCCTGCCAAGCACCTCCAGTCCGCCCCCTGCGATCCAGCCGAGGAGCTGCTCCCTGGTGCGCAGGCCCAGGTGCTCGGCCAGGTCGGAGATGATGAGCCAGCCCTCCCCGCCCGGTTCCAGGTGCGCGGCCAGGCCGTTGAGGAAGGCCCGGAGCATGCGGCTTTTGGGATCGTAGACGGCATTGTCCAGCAGCGTATGGGCCGTGCCGGGAAGCCAGGGCGGGTTGCAGACCGCCAGGGGCGCCCGGCCGGCCGGAAACATGTCGCCGAGCACCGGTTCAACCACGGCTGAGAGGCCAAGCAGCGCCAGATTTTCCTCGGCACAGGCAATGGCACGGGGCTCGCTGTCCGTGGCAACGACGCGCCTTACGCCGCGCCGGGCCAGGATGGCCGCCAGCACGCCGGTCCCCGTTCCGATGTCAAAGGCCAGTTCAGTGGAAGGCAGCTCCGCCTGTGCCACGAGGTCCAGGTACTCGCTCCGGATGGGGGCAAAAGTGCCATAGTGCGGGTGGATGACGGCGTCCAGTGCCTCAACGCGGAGCCCCTTCCGGCGCCATTCCTGAGCCCCAATGGCTCCGAGCACGTCCTGCAGCGGCGCGACGGCGGCCGCCTCCACGGGTCCGGACGCCGCGAGCCAGGCGGCCGCAACATCCGGTGCGCGGCGCAGCGCCACGGCGGGGCCGGCCTCGAGCGGGACCAGCAGGAGCCCGAGAATCCGCGCACGCTGGGAGCGGGCCTGCCGGTGCCGGTAGAACTCTTCCGCGACGCCGCCGCCGTCGTGCTTCTTCCGCCCGGTGGTGCCGTCCAGCAGCCGCCGGGCCAGGGCCGACAGCAGCTGGCGGGCGTTGTGGTAGTCCCCTGTCCACAGCATGGCCCGGCCCTGCACGGCCAAGCGGTATGCCTGGTCTGCCGTGAGGGAATCATCCACGGTCTCCACGGACTTCGGCGCCGCCACACCCGAGGCCGGGCGCCACAGGGCTGTGCGCTCCACGCCGTCCTGCGTCCAGGTGACTGCTGCGGCGCCGTCCTGAGCGCCATGCTGGCCGGCGCTCAGCGCAGGCCGGTCTTCCTGGTCAGGGCCAGCTGGAGGAGTTCGTCAATCAACTCGGGATATGACAGGCCTGAGGCAGCCCACATCTGCGGGTACATGGAGCTTGGCGTGAACCCGGGCATGGTGTTGATCTCATTGATGATGAGCTCCCCGGCAGCCGTGTAGAAGAAGTCCACCCGGGAGAGCCCCTCAGCACCGACGGCGTCGAAAGCCCGTGCCGCCTGCTCCCGGACGCGTGCAATGTCAGCGTCCGGCATGTCGGCCGGGCAGCTGAGGTTCACGGCGTCGCCCTGGACGTATTTGGCCTCAAAATCGTAGAACTGGTGGTGCGCGCCGTCCACCATGGCGATCTCGCCCGGCAATGAAACGCGCGGCGCGGCGCTCCCCCGGCCCTCCAGGACGGCGATTTCAATTTCACGGCCCACAATGCCGGCCTCAATGACCAGCTTGAGGTCGTGTTCGCGTGCCTCCGCGATGGCGGCATCCAGCCCGGCCGGGGAATCCACCTTGGAGATGCCCATGGAGGACCCTGCGCGGGCGGGCTTCACAAACACCGGGAAGCCCAAGGCGGCCACGCGCTCCCGGACCAGCCCGGGCGAAACGGTCCACTCGCGGTCCGTCACGGCAACATACGGGCCCACCGCCAGGCCGGCGGCCTCAAACACCACCTTCATGAAATGCTTGTCCATGCCGATCGCGGACGCCAGGACCCCGGCTCCCACGTAGCGGGTGTCGCTCAGCTCCAGCAGTCCCTGGATGGTGCCGTCCTCGCCCCACGGCCCGTGCAGCAGCGGGAACACGACGTCCACGGAACCGAGCTCCTCGGGAACGGCGCTGGATTCGGACACCACCAGCTGGTGGTCCCCGCCCAGGTGGGACAGCGAAACGGACTTGTCCCCGGCCACCACCTCAGGCAGGGTGCCGGCGCTCAGGGACCACCCGGCAACCTCATTGCCAGCCAGTACCCACTGGCCGTTTTTCGCAATGCCGATGGGGACGACGTCGTACTTGGTCCTGTCAATGGCACCCATGACCCCTGCCGCCGTGACGCAGCTGACGGCATGCTCGCTGGAGCGCCCGCCAAACAGAATGGCCACCCGGATGCGTCCGGGCGTGGCCGTGCCGGGAACTGGTGCTTGAGTACTCACGCGTTAATCGCCTTCGGATTTCAGTTGGCGGGCCAGCAGCAGCGGCCCGAGGTCGTCGACAGTCAGCTTACCTTCGAGGACACCGACCACGGCGTTGGTAATGGGCATCTCAACTCCCATTTTGGCGGCCAGGTCCTTCACGGCACGCCCGGACTTGATGCCTTCGGCAGTCTGCGTCATGCGGTTGTTGACTTCCTCCAGCGTCAGCCCCTCGCCCAACATCCGACCGGCGGTGTGGTTGCGGCTGAGCGAGGACGAGCACGTGGCCACGAGGTCGCCCAGCCCCGCCAGCCCCGACAGGGTCTCGGCCTTGCCGCCCAAGGCCAGCGCCAGCCGCGTGGTTTCCGCCAGCCCGCGCGTGATGACGGAGGCCTTGGTGTTGTCGCCCACCTTTTGGCCCTCGCAGATGCCCACGCACAGCGCAATCACGTTTTTCACGATCCCGCCGATTTCCACGCCCACCACATCGTCATTGGTGTAGGGGCGGAAGTATGCGGGCGTGCACACCTCGGCCACCCACTTCGCCGTGCTTTCCGCCGCGCAGGCCACCACGGATGCCGTGGGTTCCTGGCGCGCAATCTCCATGGCCAGGTTGGGCCCGGAGACCACCACCACGCGGTCCGGGGTGAGGTTCAGTTCCTGTTCAATGACCTGGGACATGCGCTGGTCCGTGCCCAGCTCCAGCCCCTTCATCAAGCTCACGACGACGGCGTCCGGCGCCAGGAGGCCGGCCCACCCGCGAAGCTGCTCGCGCAGGGTTTGCGCCGGGACTGCCAGCACCACCAGCTCGGCCCTGGCCAGGACTTCCCGGACGTCGGTGGAGGCGGTGATGTTGACCGGCAGCGCCGTGGTGGAGAGGTAGCGCGGATTCCTGTGGTGGTTGTTGATCTGGTCGACAACTTCCTGCCGGCGACCCCAGAGCACAATGCTGCGGCCGGTGCCTTCCGCGGCATCGCCGAGCACCTTGGCAAAGGTGGTGCCCCAGCTTCCCGCGCCCAGTACGGCAACCTTGGCCGGTGCCAGGCCGTCCACAAAGCTCACTTGGGGTCCCCTGTTTCCGGTGTGCCGGCGTCGTCCTTGCCGGGTGTACCGTGGGCCTTGGCGCCCCGCTCCACGAAGCGGCCGTGGGTTGACTGGTGGTGGGCCGTGGGGTCCCAGCGCTGGGCCGGCGCGCTCTCGCCGCGCAGCGGTTCCAGCAGGGCCGTGATGTCCGCCATGATGACCTCCGTCATGGCTTCCAGCGTGGCCTTGTCGCCCGTCCTGCCCATGAATTCATCCAGGTTGACGGGGTCCCCCACCACCACATGCGTCTTCTTGCGGGGGAAAATCTTGAAGCCCTTGGCATAGCGGGGGAACACCTCCTGGGCGCCCCAATGGGCCACCGGAACCACCTTGGCACCCGTGCTGAGCGCCAACCGCGCGGCGCCGGTGCGGCCCTTCATGGGCCACAGGCCCGGATCCCGGGTCAAGGTCCCCTCAGGATAAATAACGACGGCGCCGCCCTCACCCAGCACCCTTTCGGCGCCTTCGAGCGACTTCCCCGCCCCGACGCCGCTGCGCTCAACGGGGATTTGGTGGGCACCCCGCAACACGGCGCCCAGGACGGGCGTGCGGAACAGTCCGTCCTTGGCCAGGAAGTGGGGCATGAGGTTTTGGTTGTAGAGCATGTGGCCCACCACTATGGGGTCAATTTCGGTGCAGTGGTTGGGCACCACAATGAAGCCCTCGCCCACGGGCAGCTTTTCCAGCCCGTGCCACTCCTTGCCCGTGAGCAGGTTCATGGCCGGGCGGGCCACGCCGGCCAGGATGGCGAAGAAAACGCGGGTGCGCAGGGACATTCCGGCAGGTTTGAAGGGCCGCTTGCGATCAGCCATTCCTACACCAGCGCCTGTTTGGAGTCGTGGACGTCGAAGTCGGCGCCGAGTGCGTCCAGCTTGCCGGTGAAGCGCTCATAGCCGCGGCTGATGATGTCAATTCCGGTCACGGTGGAGGTGCCCTTGGCGGCGAGGGCGGCGATCATGTGGCTGAATCCGCCGCGCAGGTCCGGGATGTCAATGCTGGTGCCGGTGAGCGGGGTGGAGCCTGAAATGACGGCCGAGTGGATGAAGTTGCGCTGGCCAAACCGGCAGGGGACACTGCCCAGACATTCGCGGTGCAACTGGATGTTGGCGCCCATGCGGGCCAGGGCCTCGGTAAAGCCGAAGCGGTTTTCGTAAACCGTTTCGTGGACAATCGACACACCCTGGGCCTGCGTCAGCGCCACCACCAGCGGCTGCTGCCAGTCGGTCATGAAGCCGGGGTGGACGTCGGTTTCCAGGACCAGGGGCTTGAGGTCGCCGCCGGGGTGGTAGAAACGGATGCCGTCGTCGTGGATGTCCATGCCGCCTCCGATCTTGCGGAAGGTGTTCACGAAGGTCATCATGTCCCGCTGGCTGGCGCCCTCAACGTAAATGTCGCCGCCCGTCACCAGTGCGGCCGAGGCCCACGACGCCGCCTCGTTGCGGTCCGGGAGCGCCGTGTGGACGTAGCCGGTCAGTTCCTTCACGCCCTCAATGCGGATGGTCCTGTCAGTCTGCACCGAGATGATGGCGCCCATCTTTTGCAAGATGGCAATCAGGTCAATGATTTCCGGTTCCGTTGCCGCCCCGCTGAGCTCGGTGATGCCTTCGGCCCGGGTTGCCGAAAGGAGCACCTGTTCCGTGGCGCCGACGCTGGGGTAGGGCAGCGAAATCTTGGTGCCCTTGAGTCCGTTCGGTGCGGTGATCAGGATGCCGCCGCCCGTCTTGTCCACCACGGCGCCGAATTTGCGCAGCACTTCCAGGTGGTAGTCGATGGGCCGGTCGCCGATCTTGCAGCCGCCCAGGTCCGGGATGAACGCGTGGCCGATGGAGTGGATCAGCGGTCCGCACAGCAGGATGGGGATGCGGGAGTCGCCGGCATGGGTGTTGATTTCCGAACTGGACGCCGTCTTGACGTTGGCCGGATCCATCGTGAGGTCGCCGGTGACGGGGTCCTTGACCACCGTGATGCCGTGGATCTGCAGGAGTGAGGTGACAACTTCAACGTCCTTGAGCTCCGGCACATTGCGCAGGATGGACGGTGAGTTTCCCAACAGGGCCGAGACCATGGCTTTTGGCACCAGGTTCTTGGCCCCCCGCACCTGCACCCGTCCCTTGAGCGGAACTCCTCCGCGGACCGTAAGAATCCTGCCCATAAATACACATCCTTTGTTGCGGCTCGGTTCCCCTGGCATGCAGGAAGCCTCAGTCAAGCATAGTTTCTTCACCGAAGATGCCGAAACGGAACAGCGGATGGGGGCTCCGGCGTCGTGATTCCATGCAGGATGCCGATTCGGACTTTTGATCCTCATATCCCGGGATCAATAGTCCACCTCGACATCCTGGACCAATCCGCCCCTTTCGGGCAGCCCCCGATCCGTCCTCCACAAGGGGAGCCGGGGACGGGGTTGCCCACATTCGGGGCGATGGCCGGTTCCAAGCCGCCGGGACACGGAACCATTGACGCATGACCACGCTTGAATTGCCGCCCTTCATCAGTGCCCCGAGCAAGTTCGTCTCCGAGCACGGCAGCCGGCAGCTGTCCAGGCGCGCGGCGTCAGGGGAATTGGTCCGCGTGCGGCAGGGCCTTTACCTGCCCACGGAGGTGTGGGCTGCGCTGAAACCGTGGGAGCAGCACCGGGTTCGGGTCCAGGCCGTGCAAGAACTGGCCGTCAATCCGCCCGTTTTTGCCAGGGAATCCGCCGCCGAGGTGATGGGGCTTCCCGTATTCGGCGTGCCCCTCCTGGTCCAGACGGTCATCCCGCCCGGAACTCCGGGCGGGCAGAGCCGCAACGGCGTGCGGCGGATCATGGCGGTCGAAGGGGATCCGGAACCGTGGGCCATGTTCGGGCTCAGGGTGACCCGGCCAGTGGAGACGGCCCGCGACCTGGCCGTCCACCTGCCCCTCGAGCGTGCCCTGCCAGCCATGGACAAACTCCTGCAGGGCAAGATTCTCCCCGGCTCGCCCCACGGTACCAATCTGACGTTCGGGGAGGAGCACATGCGTGAATCCCTTGCCAGACTGGGCTCCATGGCCAAGCAGAACCGGGTCAGGCGGGTGCTTGACGTTGCCGACGCCGGCGCACAGTCAGCCGGGGAATCCAGAAGCCGTGCCATCATGATCCTCAATGGATTCCCCCGGCCCGTGCTGCAAAAGCCCTTCTTTGACGACTGGGGGCTGGTGGGCTATCCGGACTTTGACTGGGAGGAATTCAAGGTCATCGGTGAATTTGACGGCTTCGAAAAGTATTCTGCCCAGCGCTACCTCAAAGGCAAAACGCCGTCGCAGGTGGTTGTGGAAGAGAAGAAACGGGAGGACCGGCTGCGGGCGCTCGGCTACACGGTGGTCCGCTGGGTCTGGGACGACCTCAGGGATCCACGGCTGCTGGTGGCCAAGCTGCACAAGGCTGGACTGCCGTCCGGTTCCGGGAGCCGGAAACGTGTTTGATCGCTGCGGATGCCGATCCGGACATTTGAGCCTGAACTATCGGGCTCAATTAGCCGTTTCGACATCCTGGGGCCGGGACGGACATTCGCCCCCGGTATACCAGGGGCGAAAGTCCGTATCGCCATCCGGAGCGAAAGTTAGCTCTTGGCGGGCAGGGTGGTGGGCTTGAAGGACGGGCGGGTGGCCTCAAACGCGGTGATGGCCGGTTCGTCCCGCAGGGTCAGGCCAATGTCGTCGAGGCCTTCGAGCAGACGCCAGCGGGTGTAGTCGTCAATCTGGAACGGCGCCACCACCGAACCGGCGGTGACCATCTTGGCCTCCAGGTCCACCGTAACCTCGGTGCCCGGCGCGTTCTCCAGGACCTTCCAGATCAGCTCGATGTCGTCCTGGGCCACCTCGGCTGCCACCAGGCCCTGCTTGCCGGAGTTTCCGCGGAAAATGTCGGCAAAGCGGGAGGACAGCACGGCCTTGAAGCCGTAGTCCTTGAGCGCCCATACGGCGTGTTCGCGGGAGGAACCGGTGCCGAAGTCCGCCCCGGCAACTAGCACGGAGCCGGCGTTGAACGGCTCTTGGTTGAGGATGAATTCAGGGTTTTTGCGCCAGCTCGCGAACAATGCATCCTCAAAGCCGGTGCGCGTGATGCGCTTCAAGTAGACGGCGGGGATGATCTGGTCGGTATCGACGTTGCTCTGGCGCAGCGGAACACCAATGCCGGTGTGGGTGGAGAACTTTTCCATGGGGTGAGCTCCTTACGCTACGGTGCTGGCTGCGACGCCAATAGGTTCAAGGTCCGACGGCGAACTGAGGGTTCCGCGCACGGCCGTTGCGGCTGCGACCACGGGCGAGACCAGGTGGGTGCGCCCGCCCTTGCCCTGACGGCCCTCAAAGTTGCGGTTTGACGTGGAGGCGCAGCGCTCGCCCGGCGCCAGCTGGTCCGGGTTCATGCCTAGGCACATGGAGCAGCCGGCGAAGCGCCACTCCGCACCGAAGGCCAGGAAGACCTTGTCCAGTCCCTCGGCCTCTGCCTCGAGCCGTACACGGGCCGAGCCCGGGACAACCATCATGCGGACATTGGGGTCCTTTTCGCGGCCGCGGACGATGTCCGCCGCGGCGCGCAGGTCCTCGATCCGGGAGTTGGTGCAGGAACCCAGGAACACCGTGTCCACGCGGATGTCCTTCATGGGCGTGCCGGCTTCCAGGTCCATGTAGGCCAGCGCGCGCTGGGCGGCCGCCTTGGCGTTTTCGTCGCCGAAGGACTCAGGTGAGGGAACGGCGTCGTTCAGGGAAACGCCCTGGCCCGGGTTGGTGCCCCAGGTGACAAACGGTTCCAGGGTGTTCGCGTCCAGGAATACTTCGGCGTCGAACGCGGCGTCGTCCTCGGTGGCCAGGGACTTCCAGTACTCGACGGCGGCATCCCACTCGGCACCAACCGGGGCGTGGGGGCGGCCCTTGAGGAATTCGAAGGTGGTCTCATCCGGGGCGATCATGCCGGCGCGGGCGCCCGCCTCGATGGACATGTTGCAGATGGTCATGCGGGCGTCCATGGACAGGGCGCGGATCGCGGAGCCGCGGTATTCCAGGACGTAGCCCTGCCCGCCGCCGGTGCCGATCTTGGCAATGATGGCCAGGATGATGTCCTTGGAGCTGACGCCCGGGCGCAGGGTGCCTTCAACGTTGATGGCCATGGTCTTGAACGGCTTCAGCGGCAGGGTCTGGGTGGCCATGACGTGCTCCACCTCGGACGTGCCAATGCCGAACGCGAGCGCGCCGACGGCGCCGTGGGTGGAGGTGTGCGAGTCGCCGCACACCACCGTCATGCCGGGCTGGGTCAGGCCCAGCTGCGGGCCCACCACGTGGACGATGCCTTGTTCGGCGTCGCCCAGGGAGTGGAGGCGGACCCCGAATTCCTTGCAGTTGTTGCGCAGCGTCTGGATCTGCGTGCGGCTGGTGAGGTCGGCGATGGGCTTGTCGATGGCGATCGTGGGGGTGTTGTGGTCCTCCGTGGCGATCGTCAGGTCGGGGCGGCGCAGCGGACGGCCGGCCAGGCGCAGCCCTTCGAAGGCTTGCGGTGAGGTGACTTCGTGGACGAGGTGGAGGTCTATGTAGAGCAGGTCGGGCTGGGCTGCGTCGCCGTCGCCCTCGCCCTGCTTGACCACGTGGTCGCGCCAAACTTTTTCCGCCAGCGTCTTCGCTGCCCTGCGGGGCGCCGCCGTGGAAACTGCCGGCACCTGTGCTGAGCCCTGTGCGTCAGGTGTGGTTGCCTCGGTCACGGCCAGCTCCCTTCATGAATTGATCCCGGCGTCATGGTGCCATGGGATTGGCACGGCCGCCCGGATCTTTGGTTGTTATGGCTCCACTGTCCCAGCCTCGGGCCCGCGGATGCCAGCCCGCGGATTTGCATCTCACATGTTGAGACGTCAATATCATTACATGGACAATTCTAGTGGCGTTGGCGTCATCGATAAAGCGGCATTGGTGCTTGATGCACTGGAAGCCGGCCCCACCACCCTGGCTCAGCTCGTTGCGGCAACCGGCCTGGCCCGGCCCACCGTGCACAGGTTGGCACTGGCCTTGGTACATCACCGGCTGGTCAGCCGGGACATGCAGGGACGGTTTGTGCTGGGCAGCCGGCTGGTTGAGCTGGCCTCGGCGGCCGGCGAGGACCGGCTCATCGCCGCCGCCGGCCCGGTGCTCCTGCAACTGCGCGACTCCACGGGTGAAAGCGCCCAGATCTTCCGCCGCCAGGGTGATTCCCGCGTGTGCGTGGCGTCCGCCGAGCGCCCCATCGGCCTGCGCGACACCATTCCGGTTGGCACACAGCTGACCATGAAGGCCGGTTCCGCCGCACAGGTCCTGCTCGCCTGGGAGGACCACGAGCGCCTGCTTGAGGGCCTCCACAACGCCCGCTTCACCCCCACCGTTTTGGCCGGCGTTCGACGTCGGGGCTGGGGGCAGTCGCTCGGCGAACGTGAGCCCGGGGTCGCCTCGGTGTCCGCCCCGGTGCGCGGCCCGTCCGGGCGCGTCATTGCCGCCGTCTCGATTTCCGGCCCCATTGAGCGCCTGACCCGCCAGCCCGGCCGCCTGCACGCGGAAATTGTCTGCAACGCCTCCCGCATCCTGACCGAGGCCCTGCGCAAGACCAACGACTGACCCTCTCCCCCGCCAACTGTGTGTCAGAAACTGCACGAAATCACCCTATTTTGACGTGTTTTCGTGTAGCTTCTGACACACAGTTTTTAAGCGGGGGCGCGCGATCTCGGCAATGATGACGCGTCGAAGTAACCACGGCCGTCAGTGTTGGCCCGCACCGGCGGCCAGTGTAGCGTCGATCCCGCACGCCCGGCAGCCTCTGCCAAGCCACCACCGATGGAGCACCTCCCGCATGAAGTCCCCGCTTGACTCCCGGCAACTGTCCGGTCCGCAGCACTCCGACCCCGACTTTTCCCGGCGGTCGTGGGAAGGCACGCAGGGGGTCCATGCCCAGTTCGTGGACCTCGACGGCCCGGCCATCCAGCTCGGCTTTTCCTTTGACGGGGATTCCCGGCGCGCGGCGGGCCACAACCTGCCCACGAGAGGCACTGCCGTAAGCCGCGGGATGGTCAACAAGCTCGTGACCGGCGTCGAGCCCAACACTGAATACCGCGTGGAACTCCAGATCCGGGGCACCGGGCTCATATGGGGCATCTTCGACGCCGAGCACCGGCTCCACTACCGCGGGCTTGCCGCCGGGGGTCCCCGGGCCGAGCGCTACAAGGGCCAGCAGACGCCCGGCAACGGCACCGAGTGGGAGGCCGTGACGGCCACAATCACCACCGGCCCGCGCACCACAGAACTGAACGCCTTCTGCATCATGGCCGAAAACACCGGCCCGGGATACTGCCGCCGCATGGACGTGACCCGGATCGGCCCGGCCGCACACCCCGCCCGCGCCCCCGAGACGTGGTCCGCTCCTCCGCCCGCCCCCAACGGATTCCCTGTCACCATCCCCGCCGTCCGCCGCTTTGAAGCTGCCGGCGGCAGCTGGGCCCCGGCCGACGGCGTCACGCAGGTCACCGTCGACCCCAGCTGCCGGCGGCAGCTGGGCGACGTTGCCGGGCTGGTGGCCGCCCAACTGGCCGAAGCAGGGTTGGCCAGGGGCGCCGTCGTCCGATTTGGCACGGCCGTGCCCGACGGCGTCCACCTCACCCTGGGTGCCGTGGACACCGCCGGTGCGGCCCGCGTCCAGGCACATGAGGCCTATTCGCTGCGGGTGGCCGGGGACGGCGTTCACGTGGTTGCCGGCGGACCGGCGGGTGCACTGTACGCCGGGGCCACGCTGGTTCAGGCGCTCAAGGGTGCCGGCGCACTGCCGCAGGGCACCGTGACGGACTGGACGGACCAGCCATGGCGGGGGCTGCAGGTGGATTCCGGTCGGCGTTATTACTCACTCGCGTGGCTCAGGGACCACATCCGGGACCTGGCCTACACCAAGCTGAACACGCTGTTCCTGCGCGTCAAGGACAGCGAGGGGCTCCGGATCGAAAGTGATGTGCTGCCCGGAATTGTGGACAACAGTCCCGGGGGCGGACACTGGACCAAGGCGGAGGTCCGGGAGCTGGTGGAGTTTGCCCGGCGCCACCATGTGAGCGTCATTCCGGAGTTTGACGTGCCCGGCCACTCGGAAATGGACACGCTGGTCTACTCGGAATTCATGTTTCCCGGCGGCGCGGGCGAAGCCGCCGGGTGGGACTATTCGCGCCCTCAGGTTCGCCGGCTGCTGGCGGATGTGCTCCGCGAGACCGGCGAAACCTTTGACAGCCCGTTCGTTCATGTGGGCGGCGACGAGTTCTTCGGCCAGGACCACCCCAGCGCCCTGTCCTGGATCCGCGCCGCGACCGGAGACCCGTCCGCCACCCCCGTGGACGCCTATCTCCAGCTGTTCAACGAACTGGCCGCCGCGATCCGGGCGGACGGTCGGGGCACCATCATGTGGAACGACATGATCAACGGCAAAAACAAGGCCGTCGCCCTGGACAAGGACATCCTGATTGCCTACTGGGCACAGATTTATGAATCGCTGTCCGCCGAGGACCTCATCGCGGACGGCCACCAGCTCATCGGCTCCTCCTCGGATTTGTACCATGATCTGTGGCCCCCTCTGAACCCGGACGACGTACCAAACATGACCATCAACCAGCCGCTGCCCGAGTACCAGTGGGAAACGTATCTGAACCCCTACGTATACTCCCGCGGCTGGTCGGAACCGGCTCGCCTCACCCCCGGCGCCGAGTCCGGCTCCCACGGCCAGCTGTTCCCCATCTGGGACGACGCCCACGGCTGGGCCCCCGAGCAGCTGCTGACCCGCACCCTGCTCCCCCGGCTGCGCGTCCACGCCCAGTCCGCCTGGAACTCGCCGCCGCCGGCGGCAACCTTTGCCGAATTCGACGAGCACCTGCGCTTCTTGGGCCACGCCCCGTTCTTCGGGACCGGCTAGGGACCGGCTAGGGCTCCCGGGCAGGGCCGCCCGCCGGGTAGGGTTTTGCCATGACAAAATATGCGGTGTTCCTGCGCGGCATCAACGTGGGCGGCATCAACATCAAAATGGCCGATCTCCGCACAGCCCTGCAAAAACTCCCGCTCACGGGCGCCAAGACGCTCCTCGCGTCCGGCAACATTGTGTGCACGGCGAAAGTCCCGGCAGCGGAACTAAAGTCCCTGGTAGAAGGCTGCCTGCGGGAAAACTTCGGCTATGACGCCTGGGTGGTGGTCCTGGACCAGGAGCGCCTTGATGCGGTCATAGAGGCCTGCCCGTACCCCGCGGACAGCAAGGAACAGCACAGCTACGTCACGCTCTCCTCCGACCCGGCCATCCTCGACGAACTCGAAACGCTGGGAGGCGGGCTGGCCGGCGTCGAACTGGCAAGGCTCTCCCCCGAGGCGCTCGCCTGGCCGGCCCCTGCCGGCGGCACCCTGGATTCCCCCTTCAGCAAGCTGTCCGCCAAGGCCAAATACAAGAGCACGACGACGACCCGCAACCTGCGCACGCTGCTCAAGTGCCGCGACGCGATGGCACCGTAGCCCGGTTACTGGGCAGCGGCGAGGGCTTCATGGAACGCCCGGCAGCGGTCGACTTCGGCCTCCGTGGGGGCAACCACCAAGGCCTCCGCCGCCCCGGCGATGCCCTCCCGGAGCCGGCGCCGCGCCATGGCGGCACGCCCCCGGGCACCAGCCGCCGCAATGAGCTTGCTGGTCACGGCCAGAAAAATCCCCAGCACCACGCCAGCCAAAACCATCAGCGTGGGCAGCGGCCAGCCCTGCTCGCGGGGCACCTCCGGGACGGGCAGCTGAAAATAGCCCAGCGCAGCAAGCACGCCCAGCCAGGCCAGCCCGCCCACGGCCACCAGCAGCGCCAGCCACTGGATGACGGAGAACACCGGCCACCACCAGGCGCCCTTGTTCGCCTTCAGGTCAGCCGAGGCAACCGCCTGATCCAGGGCATCCGGCAGGGCCTCGCGGTTGCTGCGGGCTGCCGCCCGGATGGAGGCCCGCCAAGGACCGGCGGCTCCGCTGCCCGCTGCGTCCGCAAAGTCGCGCACCGCCGAATCCAGCCGCGCCTGTTCAGCCACGCCGGCCGGCGGCAGCGAGGTCCGGTTCACGTCCGGCCCGCCTTCCCTGCGCAGGCTCAGGCGGCGCAGCGGATCCTGCCGGAAGCGGGACATCCACCTCGTCACGGGCCAGCCGGTCCGCCGTGTGGCCTCCAGCCGGTAGGACGTCTGCACGGCGGAGACCACCGTTTCCATGTGCACGGCGTCTGCAAGCCCGGCGGCGAGGGCCTTGCGGTCCTGCTGGTGGATCCCTGCGGCATCCCCCGCGCCGGCCGCGTCGGCGAGGTGGCGGGCGGCCACGGCCACGTCCGCAGCCAGCCTGGCGGACTGGGCCTGCCGGGCCTTCACGACGGCGGCGACCCGCCGGCGCAGCACGTCAATCCCTTCCCCCGTCACGGCCGAAACGCCCAGCACCGACACCTTGCCCAGCCCGTCGCGGTCCAGAATCGACGACAGCGATTCAAGCACTGGCTTGACCTCGGCAGTGGCCAGCCGGTCCACCTGGTTCAGGACCACCAGCGTCACGGCGGCGTGGGCGGCAAATGGCCTGACGAACTCGTTGTGGATGGCCGCGTCCGCATATTTTTGCGGGTCCACCACCCACACCAGCACATCCACCTGCCCGGCCAGGCGCTCCACGGTTTCGCGGTTGGCGCGCTGGACGGAGTCAAAGTCGGGCAGGTCCAGCAGCACCAGCCCCCCGGCGTCGTCGGTGAGGCCGGGCACCGGGCCGCCCTCGCGCCGCTCCGAAACCTCCAGCCAATCCAGGAGCGGCGCGCTCCCGGCCGGCTGCCACACCATGGCCAGCGCTTCGCTGGTGGTGGGCCGCCGCACGGTCACGCGCGCCGCATCCGTGGCGGCCACGGCGTTGAACAGAGACGATTTTCCGCTTCCCGTGGCGCCGAAGAACCCCACAACGGTGTGATCCGCGCTCAGGGACCGCCGCGAGGTGGCCCGTTCCAGGACGTCGTACGCCTGCTGCAGGGCGGAATCGTCCAGGCGGCCCTCACCAAGCTCGCGGGCTTCGTTGAGTGCCTCAAGCCGGCGTGCCAGGGCCGATTCCGTGCGTGCGTCGCGGTGCCGGCTCATGCGCCCTCCCCCAGTTTCGCCAGTTCCACGGCCAGCTCGCGAAGCCTGTCAGCTTGGGGTGTACCGTCCTGCTGCGTCCCCAGTCGCTCCAGGAAGCGCTGTCTTTGGCCGTCCAGCAATCCTTCGCACCGCTGATCCAGGGAATGGCGCGCCTGGTTGGCCAGCCGCCGCACTGCGTCCTCGCCGAACACGGCTTCCAGCAGTTTTTGGCCGACGACGGCGGTGCCGCCTGCGATGCCGATCTCCGCCCCCGTCAGGCCTCCGGTCAGGGAGAAGACGAAAATCATCAGGACCACGCCCATCCCGTTCACCCCGAAGGAAACCCACCGGGCCTGTGACCGCTTGGCGGCACCTTCCGTGCGTATCATGGCGAGCACGTCACCCTGCCAGGCGCGGATTTCGGCGGCGACGTCGGCGGGGAATTCGGCCGTGGTGCCGGAGAGGTCGTCCGTTCCCAGCAGCGCCCGGCCTGCCGGATCGGAGCGCCAGCGCTGGTCGGCATCCTCCGCCGCACGCGAGGCTTGGTCCACAATCACGGCCTGCAGCCCTGTTTCTATGGCGGCCTCCACCTTCACGGCCGGCGGCGGCTGCCCCTTGAAGAACGCGCCGATCCTGTCGCGGACGCGTCCGATCCCGCTTTCCAGTGCGCGGAAGAAGTCGCCCGTGCCCACAAAGTCCTGCCAGCGGGCCAGCACTTCCCCGCGCAGCAGGGAGCCGTCGCTGGTGGCCTGGGAGATGCGCCCCGCGGCGTCCGCGAACGAGGCGGTGACGTCGCCCGCCAGCTGCCGTCCGGCGTCGTCCTGGTCCTTGACCGCCTCCGCAAGGCCGGCCACTTTCCCGGACAGGGCGCGCACCGTGCCGTTGAGCGTGCGCCGCGCAATCCCGGAGCGCCCGGCCGCATCCGCGGCAATGCCCTGCAGCCAGTCGCGGATGGGCGCGGTGGCGGCAGGGGGCAGCATGCCCAGTGGATCCAGCGCTGTCTCGGCGACCACGAAAAGTTCGGCACCGGCCAGCCCCTCGCGGGCCAGCATGGAGCGGAGGTCGGCACTGACCTCCTCCGCGGCACCTGCAGGCACACGGTCCAACACCACAGCCACCAGAATGTCCCGGGAGGCGGCGTCCACCAGCAGCTTCCACGGCACGGCGTCGGCGTAGCGGTTGGCGGTGGTGACGAAAAGCCAAAGGTCCGCCGCGGCCAGCAGCTGTGAGGCCAGGGCGCGATTGTCATCGGAGATGGAGTCCACATCCGGCGCGTCCAGCAGGGCCACGCCTTCCGGGACGGCGGGGTCCGCAAGCAGCACAAGCGACTGCATGGCGGAGGGGTCCGGCGCGGCGCCGGCGCTGGTTGCAGGGGTTCCCGCGCCGGCCAGTTCCCCGCGGACGCGGGACAGCGTGGGCAGCACACGCGGGGAGGCAAACCATGGTGCGTCCTGCGGGTGGTGCAACAGGATGGGCTGGCGGGTGGTGGGGCGGATGGCGCCGGCCCGGGTGACGGGATGGCCCGCTAAGGCGTTCACCAGGGTGGACTTCCCGGCCCCCGTGGAGCCACCCACCACGGCCAGCAGCGGCGCGTCCAGGCTGCGGTACCGCGGGAGGATATAGTCATCCAGCTGGCCCACGGCGCTCCCGGCAGTCCTGCGTGCATCTGCAGTGCCGGGCAGTTCGAGCCCGAGCCGGAGCGAGGCCAGCTCCCCCCTCACACCCTCCAACAGCGCAACCGAAGCGTCCTGCACGCCGGCGGCACCGGCGTCGTCCCTGAAATTGCCATTGAAGGTTGGGTTCACAGCTTCATCATGCCAGTTCCGGCCCGTGCTGGGCGGGATTGCTGGGCGGAATCTGTGAAGTTGCTTGGAGCGGCGGGGTGAAGTACCTCGGAACGGCGCCGGGCATGCAAAAGGCCGGGAAGCTTTTCAACTTCCCGGCCTTGTTGGTGACCCCAGCGGGATTCGAACCCGCGTTACCGCCGTGAGAGGGCAGCGTACTAGGCCGCTATACGATGGGGCCCTAATACAACCGATTTTTGCTCGGTGAACTCCAAAAACTTTACTGGAATCTCGCCGAACACGCCAATCGAAAGGCGGCTCTTGCAAGCGCTGGGATACCAGGACTCGAACCTAGAATGTCGGTACCAGAAACCGATGTGTTGCCAATTACACCATATCCCAATGGCTGCGCTCCACCGCCGAATCCACCGGGTTTCCCCGGCCCTTCAGCGGCCCTTGCGCCGGGATAAAACTATACCTGAGAGTTTCCCAGACGCCAAAACGGAACCGCCCGGCACCCCTGAGGCGTGCATCACAGCTGGACGCCGGCGCGTGCCCGCGGCAGCATCAGCCCGGCCAGCCCCTGCACCTCGGCCAGGCCCCCAATGATCCGGACGCCTTCCACGGCCGCGGACGACGGCGGGCCCCCGCCTTTGCGGTCCAGCCAGACACCCTGCAACCCCGCCTGGGCGGAGCCCTCGGCGTCGATCAGGTAGTTGTCACCCACGTAGAGCGTTTGGGCCGGGACGGTCCCCAGCAGGCGGCAGCCTTCGGCGAAGACGCGCGGATCGGGCTTTGCCGCGCCCACGGTGTCGATGCCCACCAGCACGCGGATGCGGGACAGCCCCGCCACGTCCAGCTTGGCCCGCTGGTAGTCGTGGACGTTGTTGCTGACCGCCCCATATGGGAACCCTGCCGCGTCCAGGGCGTCAAGGACGGGAACCACGTCCGGGTAGGCCCGGATGTAGCCTGGCTGGGCCTTCTCAAAGGCCTCAATCCACCACTGCTCGGCAGCCAAGTCAAATCCCGACACGCCGAAGTGGGCCATGACGGCCCGGGCCCGCAGGCCGCGCTGTTCGGCAAACGTGAATTCCCCGGCCACGTACCTGTCATAGAAATGGTCCACGTCCGCCATGTACATGGCCGCGAAGGCATCCCATTCCCCTGCGCCCAGGTGCGGGACCAGCGGCCGGCTCGCCGCGATCATGGCGTCCTTCATGGCCTGGTGCAGGTCCACCAGCGTGTCGTCGATATCAAACAAGACACCCCTGACCGGGGCCGCAGGGGCGCCCGGAACAGGGGTGCAGTGTGCCGCGGTGCCAGCCACGTCAGCCCTGGAAGGCCTTGAGGCGGGCCAGCGAGGAATCCCTGCCCAGGATCACCATGGACTCGAACAGCGGCGGGGAAATGCGGCGCCCGGACACGGCCGTGCGAACAGGGCCAAACGCGAAGCGCGGCTTGATGCCCAGGCCCTCCACCAGGGCGGCCTTGAGCGCGGCCTGAATGTTTTCCGCGGTCCAGTCCTGCACGGGCTCCAGCGCCGCAACGGCGGCTGCCAGGACCTCGTGGACATTCTCTGGGAGGCCCTTGCGGGCATCCTCGGCGACGTCAACGGCGTCGTCGTTCTTGAACAGGAAGGAGAGCATCTCGGGGGCCTCGCCCAGCAGCGTAATGCGCTCCTGGACCAGCGGCGCTGCTTCGGTGAGGATTTCCTCCTCGCGCGCAGTGAGCTGCGGGCCGACCACCCCGGCAGCCTGCAGGTACGGGACCAGGCGGTTGCGGAAGTCCGCTGCCTCCAGCATGCGCACGTGGGTGCCGTTGATGGCCTCGGCCTTCTTGATGTCGAAGCGGGCAGGGTTGCCCAGCACGTCGTGGATGTCGAAGTGCTCCACCAGCTGGTCCACGGAGAAGATGTCCTCGTCGGCGGAGAACGACCAGCCCAGCAGGGACAGGTAGTTCAGCAGGCCTTCCGGGATGAAGCCGTGGTCGCGGTGCAGGAACAGGCTCGCCTCAGGGTCGCGCTTGGAGAGCTTCTTGTTGCCGGCGCCCATGACGTAGGGCAGGTGGCCAAAGAGGGGCAGGTACTCCGCGACGCCGATTTCGAACAGTGCCTGGTACAGGGCTATCTGGCGGGGCGTGGAGGAGAGGATGTCCTCGCCGCGCAGCACGTGGGTGACTCCCATCAAGGCGTCGTCCACCGGATTCACCAGCGTGTAGAGGGGGGCGCCGTTGGGTCGGACCAGGGCGTAGTCCGGGACTGATCCTGCCTTGAAGGTGATCTCGCCCCGGACCAGGTCCGTGAAGGTGATGTCCGTTTCCGGCATGCGCAACCGCAAAGCCGGCCGGCGCCCTTCTGACTTGAACGCAGCAATCTGCTCTTCCGAGAGTTCGCGGTCAAAGTTGTCGTAACCCAGCTTAACGTCACGGCCGGCCGCCTTGTGACGGGCCTCGACCTCTTCCGGCGTCGAATACGACTCGTAAACGTGCCCTCCGGCCACCAGCTTTTTGATGACGTCCTGGTAGATGTCCCCACGCTGCGACTGGCGATACGGGGCATGCGGGCCGCCCACTTCCACGCCCTCGTCCCACGTGATGCCGAGCCAATTGAGCCCGTCAAGAAGCTGCAGGTAACTTTCCTCACTGTCCCGCTTGGCATCGGTGTCCTCGATGCGGAAAATGAGCTTGCCCTGGGTGTGGCGCGCGTAGGCCCAGTTGAAAAGGGCCGTGCGGATCAAGCCCACATGGGGCGTTCCGGTGGGCGAGGGGCAAAACCTCACCCGGACAGGAGTTTCGGCAGTGACAGTGGGGATCGAGGCAGCAATAGTCATGATGAAACAAGTTTAGACGCACCGGATGCCCGGTCCGCGCAGCCACCGGAATGACATTAGCCGCCGCTCCCAAAACCCTCCGGACCCTTGACACCCACCAGGCAATCGGATAACGTACAACCAAATGGTTGTAGATGAGCTTCGCGAGACCGAGTTGGACCGCCTGTTCCAGGCGTTCGCCGATGCCACGCGCCGGGACATTGTCCGCCGGGTGAGCGACGGCGGCTTGTCGGTCTCCGGCTTGGCGGGGCACTACGCCATGAGTTTCGCGGCCGTGCAGAAACATGTGGCCGTACTGGAACGCGCCGGCCTTGTCAGCAAGGAGCGGCGGGGAAGGGAGCAGCTGGTGCACGCAAACCGCGACGGCCTGGACAGGGCCCGGCAACTGCTCGACGAATATGAGGCGATCTGGCGGCAGCGGGCCGGGCGGATTGCGGAGATCCTGTTGGAAGACGAGGAAAAACCATGACAGTCATCAGTTCCACCCAAAGCCCCGAGGCACTCAGCCTGACCATCGTCGCGGAGTTCAGTGCCGGCGTCGAACGCGTCTGGCAGCTCTGGGAGGATCCGCGCCAGCTGGAGCGCTGGTGGGGGCCGCCCACGTGGCCCGCCACGTTTGAGACCTTCGATTTCCAGCCTGGCGGCAAGGCCAGTTACTACATGACCGGGCCGGACGGCACCAAGGCGCGCGGCTGGTGGCGCTTCACCGCCATCGGCGCCCCCGACCGGCTGGAGCTTGAGGACGGTTTCGCCGACGACGACGGCAACCCGGTTGAAGAAGTGGGCAGCGCCCGAATGTCCACGGCGTTGGAAGACACCGGCGCCGGCACCCGCATGACGGTCACCTCCACCTTCGCAAACGCCGACCAGATGGAGAAGATGATCCAGATGGGCATGGAGGAGGGAATGGGCGAGGCGATGGGTCAGATCGACGCGATCCTGGCCGGGGCGCCCGTTTAAGGCAAAAATGCCGCCGCTCCCGCATTTTGCCGCAGGTATACAGGCCGCAAAATGCGGGAGCGGCGGCAAATGTCAGCTGAACAGCTCATTCGCCGGCTCGTTGTCCTTCACGAACTGCCAGCCGATCCACAGCACGGCTGCGAACACGGGGATGGCGCACAGGGTCCACAGGCCCAGGTGGAAGACCGACCCGTCCGGACCTGTCATGGTGTCGAAGCCGATGAGCACGGTGATTGCAAGCAGGGCGGCCAGGCCCACCCAGCTGGTCCAGGGAGAGCCGGGCATGGGCAGCGAAGAGACCTTGCCCTTCTTGCGCCGGAGCATGATCTGGCTGGCGAAGATTGAGCCCCATGTGAAGATCACGCCGATGGAGGCGGTGTTCAAGGCAAGGTCGAAGGCGTGGGATCCGCCCAGCCACACGTTGGCGCCCACGCCCACCACGTACACGGCGGCAATGGCAAGGATGGCCGCGTAGGGAACATGGCGGGATGACATCTTGGTCAGCCATTTCGGCGCGTGGCCGTTGTTCGCCATGGTGCGAAAGATCCGGCCGATCGAGTACAGGCCGGAGTTGCAGGAGGACAGTGCGGCAGTGATGACGACGAAGTTCATCACGGAGCCCACCCAGTCAAGCCCCATGGAGGCGAACACTGTAACGAAGGGGCTCTCACCGGATTTGTAATGGTCAGAAGGCATGATCATGGCCAGCAGGGTGACCGAGCCTACGTAGAAGATGACAATGCGCACCACCACGGCACGGATGGCCCGGGGCACCTCGCGCTCCGGGTTCTCCATTTCACCGGCCGTAATGCCCACCAATTCAATGGCATTGTAGGCAAAGATCACGGCGTTCAGGACCAGGATCATGACCAGCCCGCCCTTGGGGAACATGCCGCCGTCGGCCTGGAAAAGGTTGCTGACGGTGGCGTGCTGGCCGCCCACCTTCGCGTTCGTGACCACCATGATGGTGCCCACCACCAGGAACATCACGATGGCGGCCACCTTCAGGCAGGACGCCCAGAACTCGAACTCGCCGAACGCCTTCACGCTGAGCAGGTTCACCGCCACCAGCAGCACCAGGGCACACAGCGCGCTGAGCTCCACTGGCACGCCGGGGAAGAAGAACTGGAAGTACAGGCCGATCGCGATCAGCTCCGCCACCCCCGTCATGGCCCAGTTGATGAAGTACATCCAGCCGGAGAGGTATGCGCCCTTCTTGCCGAAAAGCTCCCCGGCGTAGGAGACAAAGGAACCGGAGGTCTGCCGGTACATGACCAGCTCGCCCAGTGCCCGCATGAGCAGATAGGCGATGATGCCGGCTATGGCGTAGGAAAAGATCAGCGCCGGGCCTGTGGAGGCGAGCCTGCCGCCGGCCCCCATAAACAGCCCGACGCCGATGGCCCCGCCCATGGCGATCATGGTGACGTGACGCCGCGAGAGGGTGCGCTGGTAGCCCTCCCCCGTGATGGATCCGGGCACAGGGGTGGCAAGATCGGTGGCGTTTTGTGACACGCGGGGGTCCTTAAGATCGGCTGACGTCCTGCAAAAAAAGCCCCTGGGCACGCGCCAAAAGCGGGTGGGGGCGCAGAAGACCTGTCAATGCTACTACGGCAGCGGACACATTTCCGTGGCGTGGGCCACAGGCGGGCCGGGCCTGTGCTTAGTGGCGGACCACAGGGTTGGACAGGCGCCCGATGCCCTCGATCTCCACGTCATAGCGGTCTCCCTCTGCAACCAGCCCGACGCCGGCGGGGGTGCCCGTCATGATGACATCGCCGGGGAGCAGGGTGAAGGCGCGCGAAACGGTGGCGACCAGTTCACGCACGCTGCGCACCATCTGGTTGGTGTTGCCGTCCTGGCGGAGTTCGCCATTGAGCCAGCCCCGGATGCGGAGCTCGTCGGGATCCAGTTCAGTCTCGATCCACGGACCCAGCGGTGCGGAGGTGTCAAAGCCCTTCGCGCGGGCCCACTGGCCGTCCGTTTGCTGGACATCGCGTGCCGTCAGGTCATTGCCGCACGTGTAGCCAAAGATGACCTCATCCACGCGTTCCTCGGGCACGTCCTTGCAGATGCGCCCAATGACGACGCAGAGCTCGGCTTCGTAGGAGACTTCCTCGGAAAATTCCGGCAGCACGATCGGCTCGCCGGGGCCCACCACAGAGGTGTTCGGCTTGAGGAAGAGCAGCGGGTGGACGGGCACCTCGTTGCCGAGTTCCCGGGCATGGTCGGCGAAGTTCCGGCCCACGCCAATGACCTTGCTGCGCGGGATGATGGGAGACACCAGCCGGACGTCATCCAGCGGGTACTTGATGGTGGTCCGCTCCACACCGTTGAAGAACGGGTCACCCTTGATGACAGTGACTACTTCACTGCCGGAGTCCCCCTCCACCACGCCGTACATTGGGTCACTGTCTACTACAAAACGGGCTATGCGCATGTGGATGAGTCTAGCCTGAAATGAGACTTCCCCCATGGCTCTACACAGCCATGGGGGAAGTCTGGCATGAACAGTTCAGCCGTTCATGCCGCTACCGAATGGCGGCGCTCCAATTGCCATCGGCTATGACTGAAACCACAGCCGGACCCCGCGGCCAAATGCGAGTCCCGCTGTAACGGCCGATCACATTGACGATCAGGTCGTTGAAATCCCCGCTGCCATCAGTGCGGTCCATAATTACAATAAAGTTGCTCACTCCGTCGTGTGAAAGGGTTGCCACGCTGGCCACTCCGTTGTAGTTGAATACTGCATCGCCCCGTCCGCTGACGTACTGCCTGCCGAACGTTGGAGCCGATTTGACGCTTGCGATTGAGATAGTCCACGGACCATCAGCTGTAATCTGAAGCTTGGTGGTTGTCCCCCGCCAGTCGCTTTCGTCAAAGACGACTGTTCCGGCGTAGCTTCCGATCTCGTTGGCCAAGCTGGACGACCAATTCATCGCCGAATTCAGACCGGAAACAATAAAATTGGAACGTCCCCGGTGTGTCATGGTTGCCATGCCAATGCTGGCAGCCCCATCAGGCTTGCTGATGCTAATTACACTGTCTCCGTAGCCGCTATAGGATCTAGCCGTGGCGCTGGCTCCGGGGAATGGCGCTGCCTCGCTACAACTCGCCGACGCTGCCGTAATGGACAAGACGCCGGGCCCACCCAAAATGCCTTTCGTGGTGACCCCGAGACGGATGCTTTCATTCCAAACGGAAACGGGCATGCAACCTGCATTTGTCAGCAAAAGTGGCGAACCATTTACCGCCGCGGCAGCAACTCCCGCCAATGCATCGGGAAAGTTTGAGGCAACTGCATACATGGCCTTGGAGGAACTCCCCCACCCTGCTTTCGACACCGCCGCAGACGTAGCCATGCGGTCTTGGCCCTGAATTCGAGACACCGCTGCACCAGGAACCGCCCCGGATATTTGCGAAGCAACCGTAGCAGACACAGCTCCAGTACCTCCAAGAACCACCACCCGACTGGGAGCCAACCGTCGCAGTTCATTTCTTGTCGCGTCCGGCAACCCACCTGAAGCTGTGAGCAGGATCGGAGAGTGCATCTTTGCCGCCAACGCGCCTCCAGACAGCGCATCCGCAAAGTCAGCACCAGAGGCAACGTAAACGGTAGGGGTTGTCGACCAAAATTGCTTACTGACGCCCGCCGCGGTCGCGAATCGATCAATACCCGAGAGCCTCACCACATTGGCACTGTAGGCCCGCGCGGATGTCAGCACCGAATTTGACACGGCACCGACACCGCCCAACACGTAGATCGTCGCGGGGCGGAGCCGGTTTAGCTCTTGGGCTGCGACCGCGGACAGTGCTGTTGGTGCCGTCAAAATGACCGGAGACGCCATCATCCCCGCCGCAGGTCCCCCTGCAAGGGCATCGGGGAATGTCGTACCGGTGGCCAAAAAAACAGCCTTGGTTGGTGTAGGGAAATTGTTCTTTGAAATCACCTGAGAAGTGCCATATCGATCCGCACCGGACATCCTTATGGGGCCGGTTCCGTTTAGGCCCGCCGCATTCGCTGGATCCGCCGGTAACAACGCCACAGCGCCGGCTGACAACATGGCCGCGATGGCCAAAGCGCTGAAAAACGGAGCAGCCCTGCCTTTTCCAATCATTAAGTCCCCTTTTTTAATCATGCATTGAGTGATGAATAACCATCTTAAACCCCGTTCGACAAAACAATCTCATTGCAATCAAGACACTCAAAAGAACCAGCCCAGTATTTTCGCTTCTCCTCGGGAATCATTTGCCAAAGCGCTGCCGAGGGACCCGCGGCCAAGCGGGTGGGCACTTCCGAATGGACTGTGAGAAAGTTCCGGAACGGCGAAAATCACCGCCTTCGAACTTAGAAGTTCTGGACGCTGACCTCGAAAAGGATGCCGTGAACCAGGCACACGCGCCCGGCCGTTGAAGCGGATCTGCCATCGGTCAGCCTCCGCCCAACGTTGACGGCTACGGCATCATGCGACGACGCAGCAGAAGCCCCCCGAATCCGAGCAACAAAATGGCTGCCGCCAGTAACGGGTATGTCATGCCAGCCCCGGTGGCCGCCAATGGGGTGCCGTCAGCGGCGACAACCGCAGCCGGACTGCCGGAGTGTTCGGGGGTTGGGCCAACCCCTGCCACTGTCGCTCCCGCAGCTGTCGTTGCTGTGATGGTCGCCGTTGGGCTAGCGCTCATGTCCGTGACGCTTGTCGCGCCAATGTCCAGGGACGCCAAGACCATGGTGTGGTCCTGGTTACCGCGCAGGTACCAAACCCGCTCCCCCACCTCTGGTGCCGAAAGTGAACTGACTGAACCGGTGGAGGTATAAGTCGAAACAATCTGCAGCGTGGCAGTATCAATTTCCGCCAACTCCCGGTGCATGTTCCCCGCGACAATCAGGCGTGTGCCGCCCGCCGTCAGTTGTGCATAGCTCACCTGGAAGCCGACATCGATGGTCTTCAGGACTGCTCCGGTGGAGCTTTGGAACACGGCCAGATGTCCGTCACCGCAGCCGACGTAGCCTGTCGCCCCGTCGCTGGAGAAGGCAATCGCGCCGACCGCCTCACATGGCTTGATGGTCCTCACGATCGTTTGGGCTCCCGGGTCAATAACCAGGACATCAGAGGTCGAAGCCGTGGCACTGGTCATTGCAGCACGGCTGATGTACGCGTAGGAATCACCGGGACTGGTCGAAACCGACAAAGCCTCCAGCGTGCCATCCAGCTGGGCGATGGAAATGGTCTTGGCGAGCGCACCGGTGGTCGCATCAACCACGTACAAGTTCTTTGCTGAACTTTGGCCCAAGGCAAGGATCGCCGTGCCGTCGGCTGTTTCTG
Source organism: Arthrobacter silviterrae (assembly GCF_011045165.1). GTDB lineage: Bacteria > Actinomycetota > Actinomycetes > Actinomycetales > Micrococcaceae > Specibacter > Specibacter silviterrae. The sequence continues at coordinate 40,992 of NZ_JAAKZI010000007.1, read as the reverse complement.
CCATGGTGTACGCCACGTCGTCCAGCTTGACCTTGGATGCAACGGTGTTTGTCGACGTCGTGACAGTCACGAAATAGTTGCCGTCTGTAACGCTTGAGGTGCTCACGTAGATGCGGGCCCCATCGCGGCTTCGCGCCAATCCAACGGCCTGCCCCGGCAGCGGCACGACGGCCACCACGCTGCCCGTGGCGAGGTCGTAGGCCGTGACGGTTGGCGCGCTGGCATCGGCAACGTAGGCGCGGGAACCGTCAGGCACCGTGACCATGGCGGACACGCCGGCCCCCACGGAGATTTCCGGCGCTTGTGCAGGCAGCAATCCTCGCGCCGCGCCCGCAGCGGGCTCGGCCGCCGCCGAAGCGACGACGGACAAAGAGAGCGCCCCCAACATGGCCGCGCCGGCAAGCGCCTTCGCCATGAACACTCGGATACTTTTCATTTCTACCTCCGGTTCCATCCCAGACCCCTGAAATCCGCGTTGCGGCAGGAGAGGATGACACAAAAGCTAGTGCAAAAACGGCCTCGGCGGAAGACTGTTGGAGAGGTGGTCACGGCCCGTGACCTTCGGCCCGGCGGGTGGATCGGCGGATTCCCGCGGTTCCGGGTCGGTGCCCCTCAAACGGCGGCGGATTCGACGCGGAATTGTTATGGGGAAGACTGGAAAGTAACAGTCTCGACATGCAGAGGTGCCCGGCCTGCAATGCCCGTCGGGCGCCGCCGTCCTGCATCGACAGCGGTGCGCCGGGCACGGCGGAGAAGGTCAGCAGGCCTTGCCGAAGGCCACGTCATTGCCTACCACAGCAGGCCCGCCAACGAGGGTTATTCGGGTGGCTGCGGTAGTCCCCGAGATCGCCTTTACCACTCCTGCCGGGATGCAGTTGGGCTGGACCAGGTAAACCTGGCCCTGACGGCGTGGTCCAACGGCGGAAACGGCAAGTGCGTCCGGGAAGTCCCAGCCTGAGACATAATAGGTGCGGCTCGCGGTGGTAGCGAAGTAGGCGTTGTTCACCAGTTGGTTTGTTTCAAAGCGGTTCCTGCCGCCGTAGCGGAACACCTGGATGTAGTTGTTCTCCAAACTCTTGTCGACGCTGGCGGATATGGCACCGACTCCACCCACGATGTCCACGAAGGCGACCTTCAGTTGCTTGAGCAGAGCCATGGTTGCGGCATCCAGATGGGTGGACCCCGATGGCACGAGAAGGACAGGGCCAAGAGTTGCCGCGGACAGCGCGTCCGGGTAATTCACGCCAGTTGCCACTGCAACCGATGTGGCACTTGGAAATGCCCCCGCAACCACGGCCCGGGCAGTCGCGTAGCGGTCAGCGCCCGCCCTCCTTATGGTGTTGGGCACCATTGCCTTCAGCTGGGCAAAGACGGCAGCGGATACCGCGCCAGTTCCACCCACGACCACAATCTTGGTTGGCTTGAGCCGGATGATCTCATCCTGGACCCCGGCGGGCAGACTGAGTGTGTGGGTCAGCAGCAGGGGGGCGTATTCCCAGCTGGCGGCTGGCGCCGCAGACAGCGCGTCGGGAAACTGCTCGCCCGTGGCAATGTAAACAGTTCCGGCCGTCCCAAAATGCGCCGTCGAGACGGCTATAGCAGTCGCATATCGGTCGGTGCCAGACAGGCGGTCAGTTAAGACTGATGGGTGTGCATTTGTCACGGTCATCGCGGAGAGCATGATCTGCGATTGCCCGTCCTGCCGCACCACATACGCCGTAGTTCCCGCCTGCGGCACGACAAGGCCCAGGATCTGGGAGTCCGTCGAGACAGTTCCCGTGACGGTGTCCGTGGCAATGTCAATCTCCGCAACCAGGTTGTCGACATCCCCGGCCACCAGTACCTTGGTGCCGCCGCCCGCGAGCTGAGCGTAGTGCACCTTGAATCCGGGCGACAGCGTCTTGACCACTTTTCCGGCAATCATGTCCACTACGGAGACGTCACCAGTTTCACAGCCAACATAGGCTTTCCGGCTGTCGGGGCTGAAGGCAATTGCGCGGACAAACTCACAGGACGGTATTGTGCCGACCACGGTCCGCGTCGCCAGGTCCATTACCTTAATGTCAAAAGTCCGGACTCCTTGCGCGTTGTAGGCGCTGCCCGTGGCAATGTAAGCCTGTGCGCTGTCAGGGGTGGTCCACACTCCGAACACTTCAGCCTCGGCTGCCAGGGACACCGCCCCGGTAGGAGTGGATGAGGCCGTGTCGATAAAGTGCAGGTTCCTGCTGACGCCGCTATCCAGTGCCAGGAGCGTTTTCCCGTCTGCCGTCAATGTCAGGTCCGGATTGTCGCCAATCCCGTCCGGGACAATGGTGGAGACCACCGAATTGCTCGCTGTGGAAATGACGGTGATGCCGTTCTTGGCCGTAAGAGTGGCGTATATGCGGGCCCCGTCAGGGCTCGCCACTATTGAGCCGGCGCTGGCAGCGACAGGCACAGAAGCCAATGCCTTGTTTCCGGGGATGCTGAACACATTGATGTTCTTGCCTGAGGCTACGTAGGCGGTTTTCCCGTCCGGGGTGACAGTCAGGAACGTTTTCCACAACCATTGGGAGGCAGAACCCAGCTGCACGTCGGGTCCGATGGATGTCACAGATGCTGGGCTGGTCATCGAAGGGGCCACTGCCGGGATAACGGCCGGGGCCTTGGCAGGCGCCGGGCTTGCATCGGCCGGCGCCAAACCGCCCACCACCAGCGCGAACGCCGCGAACATACCCGCGACAAGGTTTAGTTTCAATCCACGATAATTGCCCACGAGGCCCCCAAATAATAATCCCGTCGCAGTGACTGGACTCCACGTCGTGGCAGGAAGCGACTGAAAGAAATCTACTGCAATTTCACAGCGTAAAACAAGGATTTCCTGCTATGGCCGCCCTCGAATACGCGAGGCCATGATGGCACGCAGCCCGCGCCGGCGCCGGGCCACCCACCCAGGCAGGGACCCGGCGTCGTTCTTAAGCAAGCAGGAAAGCGAACTACACCAGGCGGGTAAGCCAGCCGTGCAGGTCTTCCACGGCACCGGTCTGGATGCCCAGGAGCTGCTCGCGGATGGCCATGGTGACCTCGCCGGCGCCGGAACCGGGCGATGCGATGGTGCCCTCGGCCGTCTTCAGCTCGCCGATGGGGGTGATGACGGCGGCCGTGCCGCACGCGAACGCCTCGGTGATCTCCCCCGAGGCCACACCGGTTCGCCACTCGTCGATCGTGATCTTGCGTTCCTCCACCTTGAGACCGCGGTCGGCGGCCAGCTGCATGACCGAGGACCGCGTGATGCCGTGCAGGATGTGGCCGTTGAGCGCGGGCGTGACCAGCCGGCCGTCCCTGAACACGAAGAAGATGTTCATGCCGCCGAGCTCTTCGATGGCGTTGTCGTTGAACGGGTCAAGGAACAGCACCTGCTTGCAGCCCTGGGCCTCGGCCTCCATCTGCGCGGCCAGCGAGGCTGCGTAGTTGCCGCCGCACTTGGCCTCGCCCGTGCCGCCCTCGCCCGCACGCGCATAGCTGGTGGAGAGCCAGATGGAGACGGGTTTGAGCTCGCCGCCAAAGTAGTTGCCCGCCGGCGAGGCGATGACGCGGTAGGACACCTCGCGGGCCGGGCGGACGCCCAGGAACGCCTCGGTGGCGATCATGAACGGGCGCAGGTACAGGGCCTCGCCGTCGCCGGACGGAACCCAGGCCTGGTCGGCGGCGACCAGCTGGCGCAGCGACTCGATGAAGACCTCTTCGGGCAGTTCGGGCAGTGCCAGGCGGCGTGCCGAGGTGTTGAAGCGGGCTGCGTTGGCTTCGGGACGGAAGCTCCACACGGAGCCGTCGGCGTGGCGGTATGCCTTCAGGCCCTCAAAGATTTCCTGGCCGTAGTGCAGCACCGCGGCGGCGGGGTCCATGGCGATGGGACCGTAGGGTTCAATGCGCGCATTGCCCCAGCCGCCCTGCCCGTTCGCGTCAATCGTGAAGTCCACGACAGCGGTGTGGTCCGTGAAGTAGTCGCCAAAGCCGGGGTTGGCCAAAATGGCTGCCCGCTCGGCGTCACTCTTCGGATTCGTGTTGGGCTGCCGGGTGAATGCCAGCCCATTTGCTGTCTGTGTCATGCTTCCTCCACATGGTTTTCGCCTCATTGCTTGTGCCAGCCTGGGCGGAGATTGGTGCCGAAAATCCGTGCCGTGAATTGTGTTCATGCACCGGGGATTTCAGTTACGGTGCACTCACTCTATTGGTTAAGCGTACTCCTGCACAGCCCGGCTCCCCCGACAGGCACGACGCCGGTCAGAGGGCTGCCGCTATGGCGTCGCCTATCGCGCTGGTCGGGCGGGCTGACGCCGGGTTGCGGCCCGCAATGTCGGCGGCGACGGCTGCTTCAATGCGGGCGGCCGCGGCCCCGTGGCCAAGGTGTTCGAGCAGGAGTGCCGCGGACAGGATGGCCGCCGTCGGATCAGCTTTTTGCTGGCCGGCAATGTCCGGTGCGGAGCCGTGGACCGGTTCAAACATGGACGGCGCGGTGCGGTCCATGTTGATGTTGCCGGAGGCGGCCAGGCCGATCCCGCCCGTGACGGCAGCGGCCAGGTCGGTAATAATGTCGCCAAAGAGGTTGTCCGTGACAATGACGTCAAAGCGTGCCGGGTCGGTGACCAGGAAAATCGTGGCGGCGTCCACATGCAGGTAGTCCACGGCAACGTCGGGGAATTCCGCGGCAACGGCCTCCACGGTGCGCTTCCACAGGTGCCCCGCGTGCACCAGGACGTTGTGCTTGTGCACGTACGTGAGCTTCTTGCGCGGGCGCTCATTGGCCCGGCGGAAACCGTCCCGCACCACGCGCTCCACGCCGAAGGCGGTGTTGACCGACACCTCCGTGGCAATCTCCTGCGGGGTGCCCTTGCGCAGCACGCCGCCGTTGCCCACGTACGGGCCCTCGGTCCCTTCGCGAACCACCACGAAATCGATGGCGCCGGGGTCCGCGAGCGGTGACGCCACACCGCGGTACAGGCGGGACGGGCGGAGGTTGACGTAATGGTCCAGGCTGAACCGCAGCTTGAGCAGCAGTTCGCGCTCGATCAGCCCGGAGGGGATGCTGGTGTCGCCGGGGGCTGCCCCCACCGCGCCAAAGAGGATGGCGTCATGGCCGCGCAGGGCGTCAATGGTGGCATCGGTGAGGGTTTCCCCGGTGGCTAGCCAGTGCGCGGCGCCCAGCTCGTAGTCCGTGATCTTCAGCTCAACGCCGTCGGAGGCCGTGGCCTCTTTCAGGACCTTGACGGCCTCCGCCGTTACTTCGGGGCCGATGCCGTCACCGGCGATTACTGCAATGTCAATCGATGCGCTCATGCCCCAACCCTAGCGAAATCATCCACATGATGGGCAGCTGATCTCACAGTTTGAGACACTCCGCGGGGCGGAATCTCCACCCGTGGCAGGACGCGCCCCCGCGCCGATCCGGCCTAGAGTTGGTCCAGTGATCATGACTTCCGTCTACGACTGGTTCCGGCAGCACCGCTTTGCCGTGGACTTTGTCCTCATGGGCGTGCTCCTGCTGGTGGTGGCGCCGTTTGGGGTCCTGGCCGGCTCGACGGGATCCGACAGGCTCGGCGGCGCCCTGTTCTCCGTGCTGCTGGTGTTTCCCCTGGCCTGGCGCCGCACGCGCACCGCCATGGCCGGTGCGATCATTGCGGCCGCCGCCATCCTGCAGTGGGGCCTGTCCGTCCACCCGATGCCGGCCGACGTGGCCGTCCCGGTCATCGTGTACGCCTTGGCGGCGTTTGGCCCCCGCTGGGCGTCCCTCGGGGGGCTGGTGCTGGCACTGCTGGGCGCCGTCATGATGGTCACCCGCTTCTTCGTCAACCTCACCTCAAGCTCCGTGGCCGCGCTCCCCTACGGGATGGTGCTGGTGCTGACGGTGTGGGTGCTGGTGCTGTTCAGCTGGACGGCCGGGGACCTGACCCGGACCAAACGGCTGCGCGAACAGGCCCTGGAGGACAGGGCGCACCGGCTGGAAATCGAAGCCCAGCAGGAACGCGAGCTGGCGGCCAGCGACGAACGCGCCCACATCGCCCGCGAAATGCACGACATCGTGGCACACTCCCTCTCGGTCATCATTGCCCAGGCCGACGGCGCACGGTACGCGGCGGCCGCGAATCCCGAGGTGGCCCCGGCCACGCTGGCCACCATCGCCGAAACGGGCCGCACCTCGCTGCAGGAAATGCGCCGCCTGCTGGGCGTGCTGCGCGGCGGCACCGACGCCCCCATGCGCCCCCTGCCGGGCCTGCCGGACCTGGACGAGCTCCTCCTCGGCATCCGCGCCACGGGCCTGCCCGTCTCCTACACCGTCACCGGCACCGCCCGGCGCGCCCTCCCCCCGGGGGCGGAACTCACGGCCTATCGCATGGTGCAGGAGGGCCTGACCAATGTCATCAAGCACGCCGGGCCCAACGCCCGGGCCGACGTATTGCTGAACTGGACCGCACGGGGCCTGGAAGTGTCGGTGCGGGACAACGGAAGGGGGGCAACGGCGTCGTTCGCTGACACCGTTTCCAGGCACGACGGCGCACCCTCCCCCGCGCCCGGCCGCGGCTCCCAGCCGTCCCCGGCGGCAGCCGGCCCGCCTCCCGGCCCTGCTGCGGTTGGGGCGTCTGGCGGGAACGGCCTGCGCGGCATGGCCGAACGCGTCAAGCTCTACGATGGAACCCTGACCGCCAAACCGCTCGCCGGCGGCGGCTTCGGCATCGCCGCACTCATCCCCTATTCGGAGGCCTGAATGACATCCGTTCCCATCCGTGTGGCCTTGGTGGACGACCAGCAGTTGGTCCGCTCCGGCTTCGGCATGTTGATCAACTCGCAGCCCGATCTGGCCGTGGTGGTGGAGGCCGGCAATGGGATCGAGGCCCTGGCCGGGCTGGCTGCCGTGGCTGCCGACGTGGTGCTCATGGACGTGCGCATGCCGGGCATGGACGGGATTGAGACCACCCGCCGGCTCATGGAACGGATCAAGGGCGCGCCGGCGGGATCGTGGCTGTCGGAGCTGAAGATCGTGGTGCTGACCACCTTTGACCTCGACGAATATGCCCTGTCGGCGATCCAGGCCGGGGCCAGCGGGTTCCTCCTCAAGGATGCCCCGCCCGAGGAACTGCTTGGCGCCATCCGCACAGTGTTTGCCGGGGACGCGGTCATTGCCCCGTCCACCACGCGCCGGCTGCTGGACCACGTGGCGCCCATGCTCTCCGCCCCGAGCCCGGCCAGCGACGCCAATGCGGCGGCCGTGGCGTCACTGACGGCGCGCGAGCACGAGGTTTTTGTGCTGATCGCCAATGGCCTCTCCAACCCGGAAATTGCGGCACAGCTGTTCGTTTCCGAGGCCACCGTCAAGACGCATGTGGGCCACATCCTGGCCAAGTTGAACGCCCGCGACCGCGTTCAGGTGGTTGTCCTGGCGTATGAGACAGGGATCGTCTCCCCCGGCTGACGGCTGCCCTCTCGCCGAACGGGCATTTAACGTGGATGTTTGCGCGGAACATCCACGTTAAGTGCCGGTTCGAGGGGCGTGGCGGGTCATCCCGTGGTAGGAGGCCCCGGCGTCGAAAACCCGGCGCATATCCTCCCGTGCTCCGATCCGCGGCGGCCCCGGCCGCAAATAGGCTGGGGCCATGACCATCATCACTGAGAAAAACCAGCGTACCCTTGCTGTCCAGGCCCGCGGACTGCGCAAGACGTATGGCAGAGGCGACACGGAGGTGGCTGCGCTGAAGGGCGTGGACCTGGACTTCCCCGCCGGCCAGTTCACCGCCATTATGGGCCCCTCCGGTTCGGGCAAGTCCACCCTGATGCACTGCCTGGCCGGGCTCGATTCCGTCACGGGAGGCACCATCCACCTGGGCGACACGGAGCTGACCGCCCTCAACGACAAGGCGCTGACCCAACTGCGGCGGGACCGGATCGGCTTCGTGTTCCAGGCCTTCAACCTGGTCCCCACACTCACCGCGGAAGCCAACATCACCCTGCCCGTGGCACTGGCCGGGGGCAAGGTGGACGCGGAATGGTTCGCCTTTGTCACCACCACGCTGGGCCTGGTCGACAGGCTGAAGCACAAGCCGCACGAGCTCTCCGGCGGCCAGCAGCAGCGCGTCGCCGTGGCCCGCGCACTCCTGACCCGTCCCGACGTCATCTTCGGCGACGAGCCCACCGGCAACCTCGATTCCCGCTCCGGCGCCGAGGTGCTGGGCATGCTCCGCCGCTCTTCCCGCGAGATGGGACAGAGCATCATCATGGTCACGCACGACCCGGTGGCCGCCTCCTACGCCGACCGCGTGGTGTTAATGAACGACGGCGAACTGGTGGGCGAGCTGGACAGCCCCACCGCCGAGTCAGTGCTTGCTTCGCTCGCCTCCCTGGGGGCCTGAGCACATGCTGCACGTTGCCCTCAGCCAGCTCAGGAACCACTCGCGCCGCTTCATTGCCATCACCCTGGCCGTGCTGCTCGCCGTCGCCTTCCTCTCCGCCACCCTCATGGTCAACGCCTCCGCCCAGGCCTCGCTGACTGCCAGCCTGGGCCAGTCCTATGCCAAGGCCGACCTCGTGGCCTCCCCCACCAACTCCGTCGCGTTGACCGCGGAGTCAGCCGCCGCGGCCGCCCGGACCCCGGGCATCGCAGCCAGCTACCCCCTCCGGCAGGAAATGGTGGCCGTTACGGCCGACAACGCCACCGTGGCCGCCACCCTGCGCAACACCCCGTCCTCGGCAGCGCTGGAGCCCCTGGCGCTGGTGAGCGGTTCATGGCCGACGGCGGCCGGCCAGGTGGCCGTCGACGCCAAGACGGCGGCTGCCCGGCACCTGGCTGTCGGCAGCACCGTCTCGCTGCTGGGAAATTCCGCAGCATCCCCGCAAGGGGGCGGCGCAAAGGCCGAAGGCGGTTCAGGCACCCAGGGCGCCGCGCCGATCGCCGCGCCGCCAAGCGCCGTGCCGCCATCAGTCAAGGCCACCGTCACGGGGATCATGGCGGCATCCGCCGACCCCCAACTCTCAGGCCTGGCCCAGCTTGCCGCCACGGCTTCCACCGTTGACGCCGTGTCCGGCCCGGTGGCCGGCTATGCAACGATTGCCGTCAAGCTGGCACCGGGCACCAACGTTGCCGCGGCCGCCACGGCACTCGAATCAGCGCTCAAGCTGCCGGCCGGCCAGGTGGCCACCCCGCAGCAGCTGACCACCAACACCGTCAAGTCCTTCACGGGCGGCTCGGACCACCTCACGATCGTTCTCCTCGCCTTCGCCGCCGTCGCACTGCTTGTCTCCGGGCTGGTCGTCTCCAACACCTTCTCTGTGCTGGTGGCCCAGCGAACCCGTGAGCTGGCACTGCTGCGTTGTGTTGGCGCCAGCAGGAAGCAGGTGCGCTGGTCGGTCATTCTCGAGGCCGCCGTCGTCGGGCTGGTGGCCTCGGTGCTGGGCGTGCTCGCCGCAGTGGGGACCATGGCCGCCGTCGTTGGCCTGCTGCGCCAAAATCCCGACTATGCGTTCGCCACCCTGGGGGTGCCGGCGTCGTCCATCATTGCAGGGCTGGTGGTTGGCACATTGCTGACCGTGGTGGCCGCCCTTGTTCCGGCACGTTCAGCCACCCGCGTGGCACCGCTCGCAGCCCTGCGCCCGGCCGACGACGCCTCAATGCACAATGCCGCGGGCCGCATACGGCTGGGGCTGGGCATCGCGCTCATCCTGGCGGGCGGCGTGGGACTGGTTGCCGGCGGGCTCAAGGCCTCGCTGCTGCTGGCGGTGCCGTCCGGGGCTGCATCGTTCGTGGGGATCATCCTGGCGGCATCGCTTTTTGTCCCGCGGCTGGTGGCCCTGACGGGGCACCTTGCCCGCCCCGCCGGGGTCCCGGGCACCATGGCCAAGGCAAACGCCGTGCGGAATCCGCGCCGGACCACCGCCACGGCCTCGGCGCTGCTGATCGGTGTCACCCTGGTGACCATGATGATGACAGGCGCGGCCACAGCGCGGCAGGCATTTGAATCACAGCTGTCCAGCCACTTCCCCGTGGACCTGACAGCCATGGCGGTGCCCGGGGCCCCTGCGTTTACGGATGCTGAACTGGCCAAGGCTGCAGCACTGCCGGGAGTTTCGGCCGTTGCCCGCCTGGTGCCCGTGGGGACGGTGACGGCAGGCGGCCAGGAGCTGGCAGCCTACGGCATTGCCTCCTCCGATGCGGCGCGCCTGCTCGGCAACTCGGGGAACCGCCCGGCTCCCGGCACTGTGGTGCTGCCCAAGGGAAGTCAAGCAGCGAAGGCCGGGACGGCGTCGCTGGTTGATGCCGGCAAGGCCACGCAGCTTTCCGTGCGGGTCGCCACCACGCGGGAATTTCCCCCGCTGGTGACACTGGATTCCTTCCCGGCGGCAACGGCCGGCAGCCCCGTTCTGTCCCGGACCGCGGAACAGCTGTGGATCAAGGTCAATCCAGCCCTGGGCGCAAACGCCTTGTCGACGCTGCGCACCGAGCTGGCGTCGGCGCTGCATGTTGATGAAAACCAGGTTGACGGTGCGGTGCTGCAGAAGGTCATGTTCAACCAGGTCATCAACACCCTGCTGCTGGTGGTGACGGGCCTGCTGGCCGTGGCGATCGTCATTGCGTTGATCGGCGTGGCGAACACCCTGTCGCTTTCGGTGCTGGAGCGGACGCGGGAGAACTCGCTGCTGCGGGCACTGGGCCTGACCCGCGGCCAGTTGCGCGGGATGCTTGCGCTGGAGGCTGTCCTCATTGCAGGGGTGGCAGCCGTCATCGGCTCCGCACTGGGCGTGCTGTATGGCTGGCTCGGCGCCCAGTCCGCCCTGGGCGGTTTCACCACAGTGGTGGCCGTGGTGCCGTGGGCCCAGGTGCTGCTTGTAGTGGCCGTGGCCGCCGCGGCCGGACTGCTCGCCTCCGTGGTGCCCGCCCGCCGCGCGGCAACGCTGTCCCCCGTTGAGGGCCTCGCCATGGACTGATCCGGTCCGCCGGGACGGAATTTGCCGCCGTTCCCGCATTTTGCCGCCTGTCTACCTGCGGCAAAATGCGGGAACGGCGGCATTTCACGTTTGTCACCGGATCAGGACACCATGGCCGCCGGTTTCTGGACGCTGGCAGGTTATCCACAGAAGCAAATTTGCCCCTTACCTGGCAGTTCACGTGATGGCACGCTGGGAGGCATGAACACGTCACGCCTGATCCTGCCGGCGGATTTGCGGCTCGTGGGACAAGATTCCCGGAAGCTCGCCCAGCGCACGAACAGGGGTGAGCTGGTGCGTATCCGCCGCGGCGTCTATGCGAAATCCGCGGACTGGAACGGTTCAAGCCCGGCCCAGCGGTACGGACTGCAGGCTGCCGCATTCCAGGCCCTGGCACCGCGGCAGCCGGTATTTTGCCATGCGACGGCGGCCCGACTGTGGGGCTTGTGGATCGTCGGAGTGCCGTCAAAGCTGCATGTGGTGACGGAAACCGCCACCAGCGGCCGCAGCAACAACGGGGTGATTCGCCACTTCGGATCGCTGACGGGCAGCATGGTGCAGTGCGGCCCGTTTCTGCTCACCGACAAGCTGACGACCACGCTGGCATTGATCAAGGAGCTGTCCTTCCCCTACGCCGTGGCGGTCTGCGACTCCGCGCTGAGGATTCCGGAGGCCCGCCATGCTGTCAACCAATTTGCGGCCGCCGGCTCCCCGCCGCCCCCGGGTGAACCGCGGTGGTTCACCGACGGCCCGCAGGGTCCGGCGCTCGCCGTGGAGGAGCTGAAGTCTGCCGCGGGAAGTTTCAAGAGCAGGGCCGCCCGCGATCGGACTCTTGCCGTGGTCAACTTCGCGTCGGCCCTGTCCGGCTCGGCGGGCGAATCGATCAGCCGCGCAAAAATGTTCCAGCTGGGATTCCCGGCACCAATCCTCCAAAAGCCGTTTGCCCTCCGCGACGGCCGGGAGGCAAAAGTGGACTTTTGGTTCGAGGAACATGCGCTCGTGGGTGAATTCGACGGGAAGGGAAAGTATCTCCGCGCCGATTGGGGAGGCGGAGCCTCGATTCAGGACCGGGTGCTGGCGGAGAAGGCGCGGGAGGACCAAATCCGCGCCCAAGGCGTGGGATTTGTCCGCTGGACGTGGGCTGAAATGTTGGACCGGGAACGGTTCCCCGCCCTCCTGCGCGAGGCGGGGCTCCCGCAAAAGTGATGCTCCGAACACGAAATTGGCGGGATCGCGACAAGCTCGATCACCGGCGCCAATTTCCGGCTGGTGCCTACGCCTCGGCGGGTTCCTCGTACTTGGGGAAGATCGGCGTCGGGGCGGGAAGGACGGTGCCGGGGGCCAGGGGTGTCCCGACGGCGGCGAACTGGCGGAAGGCGTCGTCCGGCGACGTGCCCTGCCCCAACACGTCCAGGAGCTTCGCGGCGGAGTCAGGCATGACCGGCTGGACCAGGATGGACACAATGCGCAGCACCTCAAGGGTCACATACAGCACGGTCTCCATGCGGGGCACGTCCGTCTTGCGCAGCACCCACGGGGCCTGCTCGGCGAAGTAGGCGTTGGTGTCGCCCAGGACGTGCCAAATTTTCTCCAGCGAACCGTGGAAATCCTGCGCCTGGTAGGCCTGCCGGGCGTGGTCCAGGAGTGCCCCGGCCGCGGCCAGAATCGACTCGTCCGCGGCTGTCAGCTCCCCGGGTACGGGCACAACACCCGCGCAGTTCTTCGCCACCATGGACAGCGAACGCTGGGCCAGGTTGCCCAGGTTGTTGGCCAGGTCGGAGTTCATCCGGCCCACGACGGCGTCGTGGTTGTAGGAGCCGTCCGCACCGAAGGGGACCTCGCGCAGCAGGAAGAAGCGCACCTGGTCCAGGCCGTACTGGGCCACCCAGTCGGCCGGGGCCACCACGTTGCCGAGGGACTTGGACATCTTCACGCCGTTGTTGTGGAGGAAACCGTGGATCATGACCCGCTTGGGCAGCTCGATCCCGGCGGACATCAAAAATGCCGGCCAGTACACGGCGTGGAAGCGGGAGATGTCCTTGCCGATGATGTGCACGTCCGCGGGCCAGAACTTCTGGAAGGCTGCCGAGTCGACGTCGGGGTAGCCCACGCCCGTGAGGTAGTTGGTGAGGGCGTCAACCCACACATACATGACGTGTTTGTCGTTGCCGGGGACCGGGACGCCCCAGTCGAAGGTGGTGCGGCTGACGGAGAGGTCATCCAGGCCGCCCTTGACGAAGCTGATGACCTCGTTGAAGCGGGTGCGCGGCGCGCCGAATTCGGGCTGTTCCTCGTAGAGGGCCAACAGTTTTTCCTGGTAGTTGGACAGGCGGAAAAAGTAGCTTTCCTCTTCCGTCCAGGTCAGTTCCGTGTCGGTGACCTTGGAGTAGCGCTTGCCGTCCTCGCGGAGTTCGGTCTCGTCGTCGCCGTAGTAGGCCTCATCGCGGACGGAATACCAGCCCTCGTACTTGCCCAGGTAGATGTCACCGGCGTCCTCCATCTTCTTCCAGATGGCCTGCGACGCTGCCAGGTGGTCGGCATCGGTGGTGCGGATGAACCTGTCGTAGCTGATGCCAAGTGCCGCGTGCGCCTCCTTGTACACGGCGGCGTTGCGGTCCACCAGTTCCTTGGGCGTGATGCCTTCCTTTTCGGCTGCCTGGGCAATCTTCATGCCGTGCTCATCCGTGCCGGTCAGGAACATGACGTCATACCCGTCCAGGCGCTTGAAGCGTGCCATGGCGTCCGTGGCGATGTACTCGTAGGCATGCCCGATGTGCGGAACACCGTTCGGGTACGTAATGGCGGTGGTCAGGTAGTAAGGCGTCTTGGCCGGTTCAGATGATGTCACCCTACGAATTTACCGTGAACAGTGGTGATTCGCCGCTTCCTAACAAAAACGACGGCGGCGTCCCCGCCTCAGTGGGAACGCCGCCGTCGGATGTTGCAGAAGGTCAGTCCTCCAGGTCCACCTCGCGGGCCACGGTGGCGCCGATCTCGGCCTTGATGGACTCCAGCAGGCCCTGCGGCACGGAGCTGTCCACGGTGATGAGGGCCAGGGCCTGGCCGCCCTCGCTGTGGCGGGCCACCTGCATGCCGGCAATGTTGACATTGTTTTCGCCCAGCAGGCGGCCCAGCGTGCCCACCACGCCGGGGCGGTCCGCGTAGGAGATGACCAGCAGGTGGTCGCTCATGGGGATTTCCAGCTCATAGCCGTTGACGCCGACGATCTTCTGGATCTGCTTCGGACCTGTCAGCGTCCCGGCGACGGAGATCTGCGAGTCGTCGGACAGCGCGCCGCGGATGGTCAGCACGTTGCGGTAGTCGGCGGATTCCAGCGTGGTGATCAGGTTCGTCTTGATGCCGCGCTGTTCAGCAAGGATGGGCGCGTTGACGTAGGAAACCTGCTCCGAGACCACGTCCTTGAAGACGCCCTTCAGCGCGGAGAGTTCCAGCGCCTTGACGTCCAGGGCGGCAATCTCGCCGGCCACCTCGACGTCGATCTGCGTCACCGAGGCGTGGGTCAGGGCGGTGAAGATGCGGCCCAGCTTCTCGATCAGTGGGATGCCCGGGCGGACATCGGAGGCGATCACGCCGCCAGCCACGTTGACGGCGTCGGGGACCAGCTCGCCGGCCAGCGCCAGGCGGACGGACTTGGCCACGGAGACGCCGGCCTTTTCCTGGGCCTCGCCAGTGGAGGCGCCCAGGTGCGGGGTGGCAATGACGTTGTCCAGGGACAGGAAGTCGACGTCGGTGGCCGGCTCCTTGACGAACACGTCAATCCCGGCGCCGGCAATTTCGCCGTCGCGCAGGGCAATGTTCAGGGCCGTTTCATCGATGAGGCCGCCGCGGGCCACGTTGATGACGTAGGCACTCTTTTTCATCTTCGCGAACGCTGAGGTGCTGATCATCCCGACGGTTTCCGGCGTGCGCGGCATGTGGATGGTGATGAAGTCGGACTGTTCCAGCAGCTCATCCAGCGAGAGCAGCTGCACGCCCAGGCTGGCGGCGCGGGCGGAGGTGACGTAGGGGTCGTAGGCGACTATTTCCATGCCGAAGGCCTTGGCACGTTCGGTGATCAGGGCGCCGATGCGGCCCAGGCCGATGATGCCCAGCTTCTTTTCCAGCAGTTCGGTGCCGGTGTACTTGGAGCGCTTCCACTCGCCGTTCTTCAGGGCGGTGCTGGCTGCCGGAATGTGGCGGGCCAGGGAGAGGATGTGCCCGATGGTCAGTTCAGCTGCGGAGACAATGTTCGACGTCGGCGCGTTGACCACCATGACGCCGGCCTGCGTTGCTGCCTTGATGTCCACGTTGTCCAGCCCCACGCCGGCACGTGCAATGACCTTCAGGTTCTTCGCAGCCGCGATGGCCTCGGCGTCGACCTGGGTGGCCGAGCGGATCAGGATCGCGTCGGCATCGACGATGGCAGAGAGCAGCTGGGAGCGGTCGGAGCCGTCCGTCTGGCGGATTTCAAAGTCGGGGCCCAGCGCCTCAACTGTTGCGGGTGAAAGTTCCTCTGCGAGGAGTACAACTGGCTTGGTGGCGCTCACCTATGACCTCTTTAGCTCTCGTTGATGTTCTGGTGGGGATTTTGGTGAATGGCTTATTCGTAGGCGTTGCAACAAAAAAGCCGGACTCCAGTTTATGGGAGCCCGGCTTCCTTGCCGTAACAATCAGCCGGGACGGCGACGCAAGCGACGCGCGTCACACGGCCGGGGCCTAGCGGGCGACGGAACCTTCGGTGTAGTCGTCGTCGGACTTGATCCAGGAGAACAGCTTGCGCAGTTCGCGCCCGGTGGCCTCAATGGGGTGGTCCTCACCCTTCTTGCGCAGGGCCTTGAATTCCGGGGCGCCGGCGTCCTGGTCGTCAATGAAGCGCTTGGCGAAGGCACCGTTCTGGATGTCGGCCAGGACGGCCTTCATGTTTTCCTTCACGTCGGGGGTGATGACGCGGGGGCCGGAGACGTAGTCGCCGTATTCGGCCGTGTCGGAAACGCTCCAGCGCTGCTTGGCGATGCCGCCCTCGACCATGAGGTCAACGATGAGCTTGAGCTCGTGCAGCACCTCGAAGTAGGCAACCTCAGGCTTGTAGCCGGCCTCGGTCAGGGTCTCGAAGCCGTACTGCACCAGCTGCGAGGCACCGCCGCAAAGAACGGCCTGCTCGCCGAACAGGTCCGTTTCGGTCTCTTCGGTGAAGGTGGTTTCGATGACGCCGGCGCGGGTGCCGCCGATGCCCTTGGCGTAGGACAGGGCCAGCTCCCTGGCCTTGCCGGAGGGGTTCTGCTCGACGGCGATCAGGTCCGGCACGCCGCGGCCTGCCTCGAATTCGCGGCGGACAATGTGGCCCGGGCCCTTGGGTGCCACGAGGGCGACGTCGACGTCGGCCGGCGGCTGGATGTAGCCGTAGCGGATGTTGAAGCCATGGCCGAAGAAGAGGGCGTCGCCGGCGTTAAGGTTGGGGGCGATTTCCTCGGCGTACACGAAGCGCTGGACCTGGTCCGGGGTCAGGACCATGATCAGGTCGGCTTCCTTGACGGCGTCGGCAACGCTGAGCACGCGCAGGCCTTCGGCTTCCGCCTTGGCGCGGGACTTGGAGCCTTCCTTCAAGCCGACGCGAACGTCAACGCCGGAATCGCGCAGGCTCAATGCGTGTGCGTGCCCCTGGCTGCCGTAGCCGATGACGGCGACCTTGCGACCTTGGATGATGGACAGGTCTGCATCGTCGTCGTAGAACATGTCGGTCACTGTGAAACTCCTTGAATAATGGGTGTGTACTGCTGGTCTTCTAAACAGGTGCGGCTGTTGCGGCCGCGGTCGCACTTAGGAAGCGCGAAGTGCCCGGTCGCTCATGGAACGGGATCCCCGCCCAATGGCCAGGGTGCCGGATTGCACGATTTCTCGGATGCCGAAGGGCTCCAGCACGTTGAGCAGTGCCGTGAGCTTGTCCGGGTGGCCGGTGGCCTCAATGGTCAACGAGTCTGTGGACACGTCAACCACCGAAGCACGGAAAAGGTCTGCGGCTTGGGTGACCTGCAGCCTCGTGGCGGCATCCGCACGTACCTTGACCAGGATGTGGTCCCGTTGCACGGAATTATCTGAAACAAGTTCAACGATCTTGATGACGTTGACCAGTTTATTCAGCTGTTTGGTGACTTGTTCAATCAGCTCGCCGTCGGCGTCAACCACCACGGTCATCCGGGAGACGCCGGTGACCTCCGTGGGGCCCACTGCCAGGGAGTTGATGTTGAAGGCGCGGCGGGCAAACATGCTGGCCACGCGCGTCAGGACGCCGGGCTTGTCTTCCACCAGGACGGAAAGGGTGTGCCGTGTCATCTCTAGTCCTCCTCTTGCCAGACGGGTGTCATGTTGCGTGCCACTTGGATTTGGTCGTTGCTGACGCCCGAAGGCACCATCGGCCACACCATGGAGTCGGGGCTGACCACAAAGTCAATGACCACGGGGCGGTCGTTGATGGCCAGGGCGGCCTCAATGGTGGCGTCGATGTCCTCGACACGTTCGCAGCGCAGTCCCACGCAGTCGTAGGCATCGGCGAGCTTGACGAAGTCCGGGACGCGCATGCTGTCATGGCCGGTGTTGAGGTCGGTGTTGGAATAGCGGCTGTCGTAGAAAAGTGTCTGCCACTGGCGGACCATGCCCAGGGAAGAGTTGTTGATGACGGCCACCTTGATCGGAATGTTGTTGATCCGGCAGGTGGCCAGCTCCTGGTTTGTCATCTGGAAGCAGCCGTCGCCGTCGATGGCCCACACCACGCGGTCCGGGTTGCCCACCTTGGCCCCCATGGCGGCGGGGACGGAGTAGCCCATGGTGCCGGCCCCTCCGGAGTTGAGCCAGGAACGCGGGCGCTCATATTTGACGAACTGCGCAGCCCACATCTGGTGCTGGCCCACGCCGGCCACATACACGCCCTCCGGACCGGTCAGGGCGCCGATCCGGGAGATGACGCGCTGGGGGGACATGAGTCCGTCCTCGGGTTCCGTCCAGCCCAGCGGGTAGGTGTCGCGCAGGTTGCCCAGGAACGCCCACCAGTCGCTGATGTCCGGCGCGCCACCGGCGTCAAACTCTACCTTCACGGCTGCAGTGAGGTCGGGGATGATCTCCTTCAGCGAGCCCACGATCGGAACGTCGGCCGTGCGGTTCTTGGAGATTTCCGCGGGGTCGATGTCGGCGTGGATGACTTTGGCATGCGGTGCGAAGCTCTTGAGCACGCCGGTGACGCGGTCGTCAAAGCGGGCGCCGAGGGTGATGAGCAAATCCGACTGCTGCAGTGCGGTCACGGCGGACACCGAGCCGTGCATGCCGGGCATGCCCACGTGCAGGGTGTGGGAATCGGGGAAGGCTCCCCGGGCCATGAGGGTGGTGGCCACGGGAATGCCCGTGAACTCGGCCAGTTCCAGGAGTTCCTGGGAGGCGTTCGCCTTGATGACGCCGCCGCCAACGTACAAGACGGGCTTCTTGGCTTCCCTGATGAGGCGGGCGGCCTCGCGCAGCTGCTTGGAGTGGCCGCGGAACACCGGACGGTAGCCGGGCAGGTCGATGGTGGGGGGCCAGGAGAACGTCATGAGTCCCTGCTGGGCGTCCTTGGACACGTCCACCAGCACGGGTCCGGGCCGGCCGGTGGAGGCGAGGTGGAAGGCCTCGGCCAGCACCCGCGGGACGTCCTGGGCGTTGGTGACCAGGTAGGAGTGCTTGGTGACGGGCATGGTGATGCCCACAATGTCGGCTTCCTGGAACGCATCGGTGCCGATGACGCTGCTGGACACCTGGCCGGTGATGGCCACCATGGGAACGGAATCCATATGGGCGTCCATGATGGGCGTGACCAGGTTGGTGGCGCCCGGGCCGGACGTCACAATGCAAACGCCCACCTCGCCGGTGACCATCGCGTAGCCCTGGGCAGCGTGGCCGGCGCCCTGTTCGTGGCGGACCAGCACATGGTTCAGGGATGAGGCCATGAGCGGGTCGTAGGTGGGGAGGATGGCCCCGCCGGGAAGCCCGAAGACGTCCTTGACGCCAAGTTCCTCAAGTGAACGGACCAGCGCCTCGGAACCGGTCATCTGCACCGGCGCAACTACGTTGTTGGGGCCTACGACGGCGGTTTGGGCGGCCGGGCTGACGGCGCCGGAGCTCCCGCCTGCGTGGCCGCCGTGTCCGTGGGACTTGGTTGCCAGCAACGCGGGGCTGGCGGGCGATCCTTTACTCATCGGTTCATCCTTTGGGAAACTCATGCTCTTGGGTACTTCTCCGGGGTGGCGTTTAAGGGTTGTTGACGCGCTCTTGCGAGTTGCCGCTGGTGGTGGAAACAAAAAAACCCCTCAGCCGGAAGGCTCTCATCGAGGGGTTTGCACGTGCTGCGACGTTCTCTTCACTTGTTAGTTAGAGGGTCATGGCCTGGTGCGGCCACTTTGCGTCACGCGCTAGCTAATGACGACTACGAGGTTCAGTTGCATACCTGTAGTCTCCCGTTTTCCGCTCCGGGGTGTCAAACAGCCCGCGCCGTCATCTCACAATGTGGACGCATGGTCCACTCTGTGGTCAATGCCGTTCCCTCCTTCCGTCGAGCCGGGTTTGCCCGGGTTGCCGGCACCCAGTCTTTGCAGGCTGGGATGGGCAGACACTGCCTCCACGCCGTGCGTGGCAAGAACTGTGAACAAGGCCGCCGAGGGCACATGCTCTCCGCTTAGCATCAGGGGCGAGGTGGAACCGTACTGGGTGATCAGGGACCAGTTATCTATTTCCGGATATACGGCCGTCACGGCGGAGAAATAAAAACTCAGCCACTGCCCGCCCACCTGGCACAGAAGGCGCTGGTTGCCCACAACCAGCCTGCAAGGCTGCCGTTCGCGCCACTGGACGGCCGCCTGCCTGTTGGCGGCGTTCCGCTTGGCTGCGTTCGACATGGCAGTGAGGCCCAGTCCGGCCAGGACAAAGGCCGGCCTGCCGAAATAAATCCCTGAGGTTTGGGTGAAAGTGACGTCCATGCCGTAGTGACGTGCATAGTCGGCAGGAACATCCATGAAAAAGACTTCGCCGGGGTTCGCCACGACATCCCACACCTGGACGGCCTGTGGCGCTTCCCCCCGCAGGAGACATGAGCGCAGATGACGCGCTTGCGCCCAGGACCGGGCGGAACTGTCATGCCGTTGCGCCACCACGGCTTCCGACTTGGTGAAATGGCCGTTTTCCCGGCGCCAGTGGCGGAAGGCGCGGTGACCGTTGATGGCTGCACGCACCAGTGCGGCAAGAGGGCCGGCAATGGCCACCAAATAAAGTGCCAACTCCGCCAAAGGCCGCCAGATCCCCGGGTTCCCACTGCCCGCACCCTGCACCAGCAACCACGCGGCGAACATTGCCCCCAGATAGATCAGAGGTGCTGCGGCAAGCGGCACCGCCCATTTCAGATGCCGCTCGAGCCGTGTCGGTGTACTGCGCATAGTTGCCCCCAGGTGCAATGGTTTCCCTGCGAGCATATCCAAGCAGGGCCGGGGCGCCTGTAACAATCTGGATTAGCCGCAATAAGCTCCCGTCGAAGCGCTGTTGACCAGCTTCGCATACTTGGCCAGCACGCCGGAGGTGAACTTGGGCGGAAGCGGTGCCCAGCCCTCCCGGCGCCCGGCCAGTTCAGCGTCATCCACCAGCAGGTCAAAGGTGCGTGCGGCGATGTCCACGCGGATCACGTCCCCGTCCCGCACGAATGCAATGGGGCCGCCGTCCACGGCCTCCGGGGCGACGTGGCCGATGCACAGCCCCGTGGTGCCGCCGGAGAAGCGCCCGTCGGTGAGCAGCAGCACGTCCTTGCCGAGGCCGGCCCCCTTGATGGCGCCGGTGATGGCAAGCATCTCGCGCATGCCAGGCCCGCCCTTGGGACCCTCATAACGGATGACGACGACGTCGCCGGCGTGGATTTCGCCGTTGTCGAGGGCGTCCAGGGCACCCTGCTCACGCTCAAACACCCGGGCGGTGCCTTCAAAGACATCCAGATCGAAGCCCGCACTCTTCACGACGGCGCCTTCGGGGGCCATGGAGCCGTGCAGGATGGTGATGCCGCCTGTCTTGTGGATCGGGTTGTCCAGGGCGCGCAACACCTTCCCGTCGGGATCCGGCGGATTGATGTCCGCCAGGTTTTCGGCAACCGTCCTGCCCGTGACGGTGAGGCAGTCGCCGTGGAGAAGGCCGGCGTCGAGCAATGCCTTCATGATGACGGGCACCCCGCCGATCTTGTCGACGTCGAACATGACATACCGGCCAAACGGCTTGAGGTCGCCCAGGTGCGGGATTTTGTCTCCGATGCGGTTGAAGTCGTGCAATGTCAGGTCAACGTTGGCCTCGCGGGCAATGGCGAGCAGGTGCAGCACCGCGTTGGTGGAGCCGCCGAAGGCCATGGTGACGGCGATGGCGTTCTCAAAGGCCTTCTTCGTCATGATGTCCCGGGCGCGGATGCCCAGGCGCAACAGATTGACCACCGCCTCCCCGGACTGGCGGGCAAACATGTCCCGGCGGCGGTCGGCGCTTGGCGGGGCGGCCGAACCGGGAAGCGACATGCCCAGCGCCTCCCCGATGCAGGCCATGGTGTTGGCGGTGTACATGCCGCCGCAGGCACCTTCGCCGGGGCAGATGGCCCGCTCAATGGAATCGAGGTCCTTCATGCTCATCTTGCCGGCTGCGCACGCACCAACGGCTTCGAAGGCGTCGATGAGCGTGACTTCCTTCTCCGTGCCGTCCTCGAGCTTGGCAAATCCGGGCATGATGGAGCCTGCATAAAGGAAGACGCTGGCCAGGTTCAGCCGGGCGGCAGCCATGAGCATGCCGGGCAGCGACTTGTCACAGCCCGCCAGCAGCACGGAGCCGTCCAGGCGTTCGGCCATCATGACCGTTTCAACGGAGTCGGCGATGACTTCACGCGAAACCAGGGAAAAGTGCATGCCCTCGTGGCCCATGGAAATGCCGTCGGAGACGGAGATGGTGCCGAACTGCATGGGGTAGCCGCCCGCTGCGAACACGCCTTCCTTGGAGCCCTGTGCCAGCCGGTTCAGGGACAGGTTGCAGGGGGTTATTTCGTTCCAGGAACTGGCCACGCCAATCTGCGGCTTGGAAAAGTCGTCGTCGCCCATGCCCAGGGCACGGAACATGCCCCGTGCAGGCGAGGCGTGGATGCCGTCGGTCACCACGCGGCTGCGTGGCTTGATGTCCGGGCTGCCGTCGGCGTTGCGGACAAGTGCTGATGCCTTGTCCACTGACGCCCTGTCTGGTGAATTGGTCTCGACGCTCATGTTCGCCAGTCTATGACCGGAATGCGACGCAGGCCACAGAATCCGCGCGCCCGCCGCCGCCCAGCCGCCCCGCGGACCAATTTTGCCGCCAAAACCCACGTGATTCCGGGGCTTTTCGCGGCAGCGGGTGTGATCTGCACCGCAAACGCCACTTTGGATTTCACACTCATGCAAAAACCATGTAATGTTTCATGTCGTTGCGGGGAACACAACGGACACAAACCGGGGTGGTTCACTGCAGCGCCAAGATGCACCTCTAGCTCAATTGGCAGAGCAATTGACTCTTAATCAATGGGTTTCGGGTTCAAGTCCCGAGGGGTGCACAGAGAAAAGCCGCTCCAACACTGGCAACAGCCGGTGTTGGAGCGGTTTTTTTTATAGCCTCGAATCGGCCCAACTGGCTATTAGCTGCCACTTTATTCCGTGACCACGCCCCCGTGGATTCTGGCCTAGGCTGGAACAAACACCACCATTTGGCGCCGCACGGCGGCGCCCGCAAGGAGTTCCGACGTGAGTGACCGTCTTGTCCCCGGCGATGCCGCCCCCAACTTCACCCTCCCCAACGCCGCAGGCGGGAGCACCTCTCTGAAGGACTTCGCCGACAGCTTGGTGGTGGTCTACTTTTACCCGGCCGCCTCCACGCCCGCCTGCACCCAGCAGGCCTGCGATTTCCGCGACAACCTGGCCTCGCTGAAATCGGCCGGGTACCAGGTGGTGGGGATCTCCCCCGACCCCGTTGCCAAGCTGGCCACGTTCGCGGCGGCACAGGATCTCCCGTTCCCGCTGCTGGCCGACGAGGACCACGCCGTGGCCGAAGCCTATGCGGCATGGGGGGAGAAAAAGAACTACGGCAGGACCTACCAGGGGCTGATCCGTTCCACGATTGTGGTGGACGGCGCGGGCAAGGTTGCTGTGGCGCAATACAACGTCCGCGCCACCGGCCATGTGGCGAAGTTGCGACGGGACCTGGGCATCGACAAGGCCTAGAACAAGGCCTAGGACGGCGGAGGCCGCAGCCCCGAAGCCCGGTCCAAAGAGTGCGCAAGAGGGGACTTGAACCCCTACGCCCGAAGGCACAGGTACCTAAAACCTGCGTGTCTACCAATTCCACCACTCGCGCGCGGTGCGTCCGCCAAGGAATGAACACCTTGAAAGACCTGCACCATACTACCCGGCCGCGATGCAGCTTGTGACCGCCCGCTGCCAGCGCACCCACCGCGCCTCCCGGGCGTTGCGGGGAAAGTGCCACTAAGATGAGGGGCTGATGGAATTCATCCCCGCAAGGAGAACCACAACGTGCCCACCCCAGCCGGTCCCCGACGCAAGGCAAGCCGCCGCGCTGCCGTGATTGCCGCCGTCGTGCTTCTGGCCGCCACGGGGTGCACTGGGGCGCCGGGCCCCGACCCCTCCAGCACGACGCCGGCCACCACGGCCCCAGCGCCAGTCACCTTCAGCTTCGGCACGGGGGCGGACCCTTCCGGCTTTGACCCGGCACTGGTCTCCGACACGGAGTCGTACCGGGTGACACGGCAGGTGCTCGAGGGCCTGGTCACCATTGACCCGGTGACGGGCGCGCCCGCCCCCAGCCTGGCGACGTCGTGGACCGAACTCGGCAGCGGGCTCGGCTACACATTCAAGCTGCGCAAGGGTGTCACGTTCCAGGACGGTACGCCGTTTGACGCGGCAGCCGTGTGCGCCAACTTCAACCGCTGGTACACCATGCCGGCCGCAACGCGCGGGGACGGGTCCTCGGCCACCTTCAAGCAGGTGTTCCGTGAATTTTCCGACAACGCCGCAAACTCCCTGTACGACCGCTGCACGGTGGACAGTACCCTGGAAGTCACGGTTGGGCTCAAAATGCGCCTGACCGGCTTCCTGCAGGCCCTGACCGTTCCCGCCTTCGCCATCTCCTCCCCCAAGGCACTTCAGCAGGGCACCGCCAACACCCTCAACGAGACCATGGGCGGCAACAAGGTCTCCAAGTACGCCCTCCACCCCGTGGGCACGGGCCCGTTCGAATTCACCTCCTCAGCCAACGGCGTCGTGACAATGACGGCCTACCCCGGCTATTGGGGCACCAAGGGCCAAATCACCACGCTGAAGTTCATTACCTACGACCAGCCCGAAGCGCGCCTGGCCGCCCTCGCCGACGGCACCCTGGACGGCTTCGACCCGGTCACGCCCGGCAACTTTGACAAGCTCATCAAGAGCGGCAAGCAGGTGCTGCAGCGCGACCCGTTCTCCGTCATGTACGTGGCCCTCAACCAGTCCATTCCCGTCCTGGCGGACCTCAAGGTCCGTGAGGCCATTGCGGCGGGCATTGACAAGTCAACCCTGGTGGACAAGTTCTTCATTGCCGGCACCACCGCCACGGCGCAGTTCATCCCGCCCAAGCTCAGCGGTTTCAACAACTCGGTCCAGGGCATCCCGTACGATCCAGTCAAGGCCAAGGCGCTGCTGGCCTCCTCCAGCTACAAGGGGCAGGAGCTGAAATTCTTCTACCCCACCAATGCGTCGCGCCCCTACCTCCCCACGCCCGAAAAGGTGTACGCCGAAATTGCGCGTGAGCTGACGGCCATCGGGCTGAACATCAAGCCAGTGCCCATTGCCTGGAATGACGGCTACGTCCAGGCCGTGACCAAACAGGACGGGCAGGCGCTGAGCCTGATGGGCTGGAACGGCAGCTACGCGGACCCGGACAACTTTGTGGGCCCGCTGTTCGGCTCGGCCAACGCCGGGCTGGGGCTCGAGGACCCGCAGCTGGTTTCGAAAATCACCCGCGCCCGCAGCATGCCCAACGGGCCGGACCGGGTTGCCGCCTATGACGCCATCAACAAGCAGATTGCCGCCACACTGCCCGCCATCCCCATTGCCCTGCCCATCTCCGCCATCGCCCTCTCCGACAAGGTGGCCAGCTATCCTCTCAGCCCCGTCCTCAACGAGGTCTTCAACCACGTCACGCTGACGCCTGGCGCGGGCGGCTAGGGCGTGATGTGACCCACCAGACGTGATTTAAGCATCGCGCCCCCGCCGCGATAGGCTTCTACCGCTAGGAAGAGCCTCTACCCGGAGTTGACTGTGACTTTCATTTCCACCACCAAAGACGCTGACGTTGTCCTCATCGGAGGCGGCATCATGAGCGCCACTTTGGGTGCAATGCTCAAGCAACTCGAACCCACCTGGAACATCGTGCTGTTTGAACAGCTCGACAAACCGGGCCTTGAGTCCTCCAGCCCGTGGAACAACGCCGGCACCGGCCACTCCGCGCTCTGCGAGCTCAACTATTCGCCGATGGCAAAAGACGGCACCGTTGACCCGGCAAAGGCGCTGAACATCAACGAACAGTTCCAGCTCTCGCGCCAATTCTGGGCGCACATGGTCGACAACAACATGGTCGGCTCCCCCAAAGGCTTCATCAACACCGTCCCGCACATGAGCTTCGTGCTGGGCGAGGCGCACAGGAAGTTCCTCAAGGCCCGGCACGCCGCGCTGAGCAACAACCCGCTGTTTGCCTCCATGGAATACTCCGAGGACCCCGCACAGATTGCCGAGTGGGCGCCGCTGGTCATGAAGGGCCGCGACCCCCGTGACGTGGCGACGGCAACCCGTGCGGCCGAGGGCACCGACGTCGACTTTGGTGCGCTCACCCGCGAGCTCATCGCTTACATGGGCGAAAGCGGCGTGGAGGTCAACTACAACACCTCCGTCACGGATGTCCAGCGCACCAGCGGCGGCCAGTGGGACATTTCCACCAAGCACCCGGCCTCCGGCGAACACGGGCAGATCAAGGCCAAGTTTGTCTTCATCGGAGGCGGCGGCGGGGCGCTGCACCTGCTGCAGAAATCGGGCATCCCCGAGGGCAAGGGCTTTGGCGGCTTTCCCGTCTCCGGCCAGTTCTTCCGGTGCACGGATGAAGAACTGGCGTCCCAGCACAGCGCCAAGGTCTACGGCCAGGCGTCAGTTGGCGCCCCGCCCATGTCAGTTCCCCACCTGGACACCCGCTTCGTCGGCGGCAAGCGCTCGCTGCTGTTCGGCCCGTACGGCGGCTTTTCCACCAAGTACCTCAAGACCGGCAGCTACCTTGACCTGCCGGGGTCCATCCGGCCCGGGAACATCATCCCCATGCTGGCCGTGGGCAAGGACAACCTGGACCTGGTGAAGTACCTGGTCAGCGAAGTCACCAAGTCGCACGCCGGCAAGGTGGAGGCCCTGCACGAATACTTCCCCGAGGCGGACGGCAAGGACTGGGAACTCATCACGGCCGGCCAGCGCGTGCAGATCATCAAAAAGGATGCCAAGAAGGGCGGGATCCTGCAGTTCGGCACCGAAGTCATTACCTCGGCCGACGGTTCCATTTCCGCCCTGCTCGGCGCCTCCCCCGGGGCCTCCACGGCGGTGCCGATCATGCTGCAGCTGCTCCAGCGGTGCTTCCCGCGCAAGTTCAAGCGCGAATGGCAGGACTCCCTGCGCGGAATGATGCCAACCTACGGCACCAAGCTCAACGAGAATGCCGAGCTCTTTGAAAAGACACTTGCCTCGACTGCAGCATCCCTGCAGCTGGAGACGGTGGCGGGGTAGGGCGGGCGGACGCCGCCACACGCACCAAAGGCAACACAGGCAGGGCCAGACGGAACCGGCATAACGCAATGGGAGTTTATTGATGTTTCGTTTGGCACGGCTGTCCCTGGGAAACCGGGCACTCATTGCACTCATCACCATCTTCGCGGTGGTTTTCGGGGTGATCACCCTCGGCTCCCTCAAGCAGGAGCTCATCCCGTCCATCGAATTTCCGCAAATTACGGTGGTCTCGGCAATGCCGGGCGCTTCGCCCGAGGTGGTTGACAAGCAGGTAAGCGCACCGCTGGAAGCCGCGCTGAACGCCGTCGAGGGCCTGGAATCAAGCACGTCCACCTCGCGCAGCGGCGTCTCCACGATCAACTTGGCCTTCACCTACGGCACCAACCTGGACCGTGCCCGGAACCAGATTGACCGTGCCATTTCCACCGTCAGCACCACGCTGCCCTCCGGCGTCACCCCGCAGCCGATTGCCGGCTCCATCGCTGACTTCCCCATAGTTTTCCTGGCAGTCTCCTCAAACCAGGACCTCGCCGCCCTCAACACCAACCTGCAGCGGCTGGCCGTGCCGGCCCTGATGAAAATCGACGGCGTGCGAAGCGCCGACGTCACGGGCGCCAACTCCCAGCACATCGCCATCCTGCCCGATCCCGCCAAGATGGCCGCCGCGGGCGTCAATCCCGGCTCCATCACTGCGGCGCTGAAGAACAACGGCCCACTAATTCCCGTCGGATCCCTGAGCAATGACGGGCTGACACTCCCCGTCCAGGCAGGCAGCCCCGTTGATTCGCTGGACACCATCAAGGCCCTCCCGCTGGCCGGCAGCAAGGCCGCCGCCGCGCCCACCATCGGCCAGGTGGCCAGCGTTGCCCTGGCGGACGACACCACCACCTCGATCACCCGCACCAACGGCGTGGCCACGCTGGCACTGTCCATCACGAAAAAGCCGGACGCGGACACTGTGGGGCTGTCCAAGCAGATCAACGCCCAGCTGCCGCAAATCGAGGCATCACTGGGCCACCAGACAAAGTTCACCACCGTCCTGGACCAGGCCCCGTTCATTGAAAAGTCCATAAGCGACCTCACCCAGGAGGGGTTGCTGGGACTGGGCTTCGCCGTCGTCGTGATCTTGATCTTCCTGCTCTCGGCGCGCTCCACGCTTGTCACCGCCATCTCCATCCCGCTGTCCCTGCTGGTGACCTTCATTGGGCTCTGGGCCACGGGGTATTCGCTGAACATCCTGACCCTCGGCGCGCTGACCATCGCCATTGGCCGGGTGGTGGACGACTCCATTGTGGTCATTGAAAACATCAAGCGGCACATGAGCTACGGGGAGGACAAGAGGGCAGCCATCCTGTCCGCCATCCGCGAGGTGGCGGGTGCCGTTACAGCCTCCACCCTGACCACGGTGGCCGTTTTCCTCCCCATTGCCTTCGTGGGCAGCCTGGCCGGGGAGCTGTTCCGCCCGTTCGCGCTCACCGTCACCTTTGCGCTGCTGGCTTCCCTGCTGGTGTCGCTGACCATTGTGCCTGTGCTCGCCTACTGGTTCCTGAAGGGCACCTCCCACACGGACGAAGCCGGCGCCCCCTTGGGCGGCCAGGCCCTGCTTCGCGTGGTGGAGGCCAAGGAGCGGTCCTCGTGGCTGCAGCGCGGCTACCTGCCCGTCCTCGCCAAGACCCAGAAGCACCCCGTCTACACGCTCATTGCCGGCGTCATCATCCTCGGGGCCACCCTCGCCATGACGCCGCTGCTGCCCACCAATCTGCTCGGCGACACCGGCCAGAACAGCATGTCCGTCAAGCAGGCCATGCCGCCGGGCACCAGCCTGGCCGTGACCGATGCGGCCGCGAAGAAGGTTGAGGCGAAGCTCAAGGGCATCACCGGCATCCAGGACGTCCAGGTCACCATCGGCAACAGCTCCGGCGGCTTCTCGGCCCTGCTGTCCTCCGGGGCGTCCAGCGCCTCCTTCCAGATCATCACGGACCCTGCCGCAGACCAGGTCAAGCTCCAGGACACCGTCCGGGCCGCCATCGCCACCATCAAGGATGCTGGCAGCATTTCCCTCGGTGCCAGCGGAGGCGGCTTTGGCACCTCAAGCTCGGTGGACATCACGGTGAAGGCAAGCACCGGCGTCGAACTTCAACAGGCCTCCGACGCCCTGGTCAAGGCCATGACCGGCGTTCCCGGGGCCCAGTCCGTCTCCAGCAACCTGTCCGCGGCGCAGCCCGTGGTCCAGGTGAGCGTGGACCGCGCAAAGGCAGTGGCTGCCGGCCTGGACGAATCGCAGATCACGGGACTTTTGGCCGCCACTGTCAGCCCCATCCCGGCCGGCACCGTGCGCATTGACACCACCGACTACAAGGTCCAGGTGGGCACGGGCACCACCTTTGACTCCGTTGCCGCACTGGCCGATGCGAAGATTCCCACCCCCGCGGGCCTGGTGCCGCTTTCAGCGGTGGCCACCGTAAAGCAGGTGGACACGCCGCTGACCATCACCTCCTCCAACGGCCAGCGCACGGCCACCGTGTCCGTGGTGCCGGAAGCCAACTCGCTGGGCTCGCTCAGTGCCCAGGTCCAAAAGCGGCTCGACGCTACCAAGCTTCCCGCCGGCACCATTGCCTCCGTGGGCGGTGCGGCCACACAGCAGGCCGATTCATTCAAGCAGCTTGGCCTGGCCATGCTGGCCGCCATCGCCATTGTCTACGTCATCATGGTGGCGACGTTCAAGTCGCTGGTGCAGCCGCTGATCCTTCTCGTGTCCATCCCGTTTGCCGCCACGGGCGCCATTGCGCTGCTGCTCATCACCCGGATCCCGCTGGGCCTGCCGTCGCTGATCGGCATGCTGATGCTGGTGGGCATTGTGGTCACCAACGCCATTGTGCTGATCGACCTGATCAACCAGTACCGGCGCCCTTCCGGCGACAGGCCCGCCATGAACGTGGCAGACGCCATTGAGCACGGCGCCCGCCAGCGCCTGCGCCCCATCCTGATGACCGCCCTGGCAACCATATTTGCGCTGACGCCCATGGCGCTGGGCGTGACGGGCGGCGGCGGGTTCATCTCCCAGCCGCTGGCCGTGGTGGTGGTGGGCGGCCTGGTTTCCTCAACCCTGCTGACGCTGGTCCTGGTCCCGGTGCTGTACCGCCTCGTGGAGGGGCGCAAGGAACGCCGCGAGCTGCTGAAGGCACTCAAGGTGGTGCACAAGCCGGCCGCTTTGCCAGGCGGGGTCCCGGCCGGGGTTCCGGCGGGGGTCCCGGCCGCCGGCCCGGCGGGGGTTCCGGAGTTTCAGGACTGGACCACGGGCGCCATCCCCAAGGTCCGCGGCCGTCGCGCGGCAGCCGACTGACCGGGACCGGACGGGGCTGCCCTTGCTGCTTCCACTTGTTGATGCGGTAGGAGTTGGCGAGCAGTTCAAGCGTGCCGGGATTCGCATCCCAGTAGCTCTTGTGGCCGCTGATCCCCATTCGTTGCGGGGTTCCCCACGGGGTGACGGAAAAAAAGGGTTGACGGCTTGGATCTCATCCCCGGCGGCCGTCTTGCAGCTGAATTGCACCACCAGGCCATCCCGCGGCGGAACTCGCGGGTTTCCGGGGTGCTTGACTGGAAGTCGGAGACACATTTGTGGCCCACCAAGTACTTCGGGAGTTCGGCTGCGGGGGTGGCTGCAAGTTTCTCCTGCGTGGCCGCAATGGCCGCCTTTACCTTGGCCGGGTCGCTGCCGTACTTGCCCTCGTCGGTTTCGGCAAAAAACGCAAAGGCCATGGAAATTCCGTCGGCGTCCTTCTCTTCAGTGCCCTGGGCCACCTGCTGCATCGTCTTCCCCGTTTCCGGATCGGTGGTGATGCCGAACATGTTGTCATTGCTCCATGACGAAAGGTGCTGGAAGGACGACTCCCCCGTCACAAACTTCCCGAACTTCGGATCCCCGTCCGCCGGGACGTTGCTGGGCCCGTTCAGCGCAATCCAGCCCGCGGGAAGCGCCACCGCGCCGGCCGGAATGCCCGCAGCGGCCCCTGTCTCCTGGCCGGCCGAAGTTGCTTCCGGACTTGATTCTGCCGGCGGCATGCCCAACGCCGGCGGCGCACCCTGCTCCGATTATGCCGCGACCGCCGTGGGCCCGGGCTTGCCATTGGCCACAAACTGGGTGAATGCGGGGATAGCCCAAACAGACACGGCGACCAGGGCAAGCACCATCACGGCTGCAACGGGGCCCGGGACGCTGAAGAGGGTCTTGCGGTTGGACGGCCCCGGCTGGGGTGCGGGCGCACCGGGAACGGGATCGTTGCAAGGGGTCGGTGTGCCCCGTTGAAATTGCTCACAAAGGTGCCTTTCAGAGGGTTTGCGCAGCCAGGGAATCCAAGAAACTGACAAGTTCCCCACGTGCTTGGGGACCGGTGGTCATGTGCGCCACTTGAAAGATTAACCGAGCACCTCCCCCGCGCAGACCGTCTTCCGGCGTGTCTGTGAGGTAATTCTCCAATTGAAGGACTAAGTACCCTTTCAGGCCGGAAGGGTGGCTCCGAAGGCCAGTTTCGGCACAAAATAGAGCGCCGTGGCCGCAACCAGCGCAGTGACTCCGCACACCGTCCACACCAGCATGTAGCCTGCCAAAGGGGCCGCCGTGCTGCCCGCGCCAGCCGTCAGGGACCCCAGCGCCGATCCGGCCAGGGCAATGCCAAACACGCACGAGGCGAAGGCGCCGCCCACGGTCTTGGTGGCATTGGTCAGGCCGGTGGCCATGCCCGTCTTTGTCAGCGGCGCCGCCGCCGCGGCGGCAGAGGGCAGGGCCGCCACCAGGGCGCCGCTGCCAATACCGGCGATTCCCATGTTTACCAGCACCTGCACCATGGAACCGTGCAGCGGCAGGAACATCAGGTACCCCAACGCCACCAGGAGGGCAGCGCCGATCAAGGTGACCCGCGGCGTGGTCCATTTGGCCACGGCCGGGAACAACAGCGCACCCACCAGCAGGCCCAGGACGTAAACTCCGATCAGCACGGACACCAGGGACGAACTGGCACCCAGCCCATAGCCGACGTCGTGCGGGTTGGTGCGGGCAAATGTGGACAAGGGCGCCTGCGCCCCGAGGACGGAAACCCCAAACAGGAAGGCCGTCAGCTGCACCGGCCACATGCTGGGCTGGCGCAGCAGCCGAATGTCCACGAGCGGGTCCCGGTGGCCCAGCTCGTACCGGGTGAACGGCACCAGCGCCAGAACGCCAAGCACCACCGCGCCCCACGCCCACCAGGTGCCCGGGCCGTTGATGCGCATGAACGTCAGCCCCGCGGTAATCAACAGCAACCCGGTCGACAGCAGCACCAGCCCGGTGGTGTCGATCCGCCCGCCCGTCCGGCTGGCCGATTCAGGCACCCAAAGGAGGATCACAAAGAAGCACAGGGTGACGGCGATGGCGGGGATGAGGAGTGTCAGCCACAACCGTCCGGGCAGGGCGCCGCCAATGAAGCCGCCCGCCAGGGCCCCAACAATGACGCCGAATTCCAGGCCGGCCACGAGGATGCCGGCTGCTTTGCGGGTCAGTGCGGCGCCGTCGGGCTGGCGGTGGGAGCGGCTGTAGACGAGGGCGATTTCCAGCGGTAGCCACACCACATAAAAGCCCTGCAGCGCCCACGCACCTAGGAAAAGCCAGAAGTTTGGGGCGAAGGCCACACCCCACGAAGCGGCGGCCGTCAGCGCCGTGGAGATCAGCAGTACGCGGCGGTGGCCAATCATGTCGCCCAGCTTCGCCAGCACGGGCACCACCAGGGCGCTGACCATGAGCTGGGCGGCTTCAAACCAGTTGACGTCGGCGTCGCGAATGTGGAGGAAGCGGGCAATGTCGGTCAGCAGCGGCGTGTAGTAGCCCTGCAGGATGCCGCTGGTGAACTCCACGAGGACCAAAAATCCCACCACGGCCATGGCCGCCGGGCCCGCCTGCGCCCTGGCCTGGCTGAGCTTGGGTGAATCCATGAACTGCCCCCGCAATGTGTGAGATCCGTTACTACCGGTTGGCAGAATCCTAGCGCCCGCCGGGGAACTGGACGCAGGCGGGGCGGCAACAGGTTTCGCCCGGGAACATTTTCACGTCCTGCACGGTTGCCGGGTATATTAGATGCAAACGCATATATCTTGGCCACCGGCCCGGAGCAAGGAGCGCACCATGCAGTTCGGAATATTCAGCGTCGGGGACGTCACCATGGACCCCACCACGGGCCGCACGCCCACCGAACACGAACGTCTGAAGGCCATCACCACCATCGCCAAGCACGCCGAGGACGTCGGCATGGACGTGTTTGCCACGGGCGAGCACCACAACCCGCCGTTCTATCCCAGCTCCCCCACCACCATTCTCGGCTACATCGCGGCGCAAACTGAGAGAATCATCCTTTCCACCACCACCACGCTGATCACCACCAACGATCCGGTGAAGATCGCGGAGGATTTCGCCACGCTGCAGCACCTTGCCGAAGGTCGCGTGGACCTGGTGCTGGGCCGCGGCAACACGGCCCCCGTGTACCCCTGGTTTGGCAAGAACAACCAGGATTCCGTGGAGCTGACGGTGGAAAACTACGCCCTGCTGCGGCGCCTGTGGGATGAAGAAGTGGTGAACTGGGAGGGCAAGTTCCGCACGCCGCTGCGCGGCTTCACGGCCACGCCCCGCCCGCTCGACGGCGTTGCCCCGTTTGTATGGCACGGCAGCATCCGCACCCCCCAGGTGGCAGAGATTGCCGCCTACTACGGCGACGGCTTCTTTGCCAACAACATCTTCTGGCCCAAGGAGCACTACCAGCAGCTGATCAACCTGTACCGCGAACGCTACGCGCACTATGGCCACGGCACGCCGGAGCAGGCCATTGTGGGCCTGGGCGGGCAGTTCTTCATCCGGCCCAAATCACAGGACGCCGTGAACGAGTTCCGCCCGTATTTCAACAACGCCCCCGTCTACGGCCACGGCCCGTCCATGGAGGACTTCACCTCGCAGACCCCGCTGACGGTGGGCAGCCCGCAGGAACTCATTGAGAAGACACTCACTTTCCGGGACTACTTTGGCGATTACCAGCGCCAGCTGTTCCTGGTGGACCATGCCGGCCTGCCGCTGAAGACAGTGCTGGAACAGCTGGACCTGTTCGGCTCGGACGTGCTGCCCACACTCCGCGCCGAGTTTGCGGCAAACCGCCCGGCCACAGTCCCGGACGCGCCCACCTTTGCGGCACGCAAGGCGGCCAAGGCAGCGAAGGAGGCGGCCGGCGTCGAGCATTCCGGCGCAGCTGTAGGCGGGGCCGGGGCATGATGTCAGCTGCAGCGCACCGGCGCCTGGCCGCGGAATCCTGGGAATCGCTGTTGCGCGCGCAGGTGGCCGTGATGCGCGAACTCCACAAGGAACCCATTTTCAAGGAGGTGGGCAGCCGGGAGTACGACGTGCTGTTCAACCTCTCCCGCTGCCCCACCGGCTGGCTGCGGCTGAACGAGCTCAATGACAACGTCCTGCTGACCCAGCCCAGCATCTCCCGCCTGGTGGACAGGCTGGAGGAGCGCGGGCTGGTCAGGCGCAAGACGCCCGACGACGACCGCCGGGGCGTGCTGATCGGCCTCACCGAGGCGGGCGCGGCGTTGCAAAAGAAGGTGGGGCGGGCGCATGTGCAAAATATCATGCACGTCATGGAGGAAGGGCTCACCGACGCCGAGATGCAGGTGCTGCTGGAGCTGACGGGAAAGTTGCGTGCCACCGTTGCCGTGCGGGCAGCTACCCCAACACCTTCAGGGAAGTGACCATCCGCTCCACATTGCGATAGCTGGTGGAGCGCATGTGTGCCTGGGCCTCCGTGATGGTGGTGAAGGCCTGCAGCCCGGGCGAGCCGTCGGGTGCACTGGTGAACTGGAGGACGTCCCCGAACATGTAGATGCCCAGCTTGTCCGAGGTTACGGTGTTGTAGACCAGGCAGGCGCGGCCGTCCTGGCCGCCGGCTCTGTCGGTGATGCCGTAGGAGGCGTAAAAGTGTGTGGCGCCCTGAATCAGCCGGTACACAAAACGGGGGTCCACCGTGGTGGTTCCCGTACTGGTGGATGGGATGGCCAGTGGAATGCTCGACAGCACCGTGTAGGGCCGCATGGCTCCGGGCTGGCACGCGCCGCCGAGCCCGGTGATGTGGGTTTGCAGGGTGGCCGTAAGCGTGCCGTCCTGGTCCCGGACTTCCACGTGCAGGGCTGCGGGGTTGGTGCCCGGCACCAGCTGCGTGGTCCAGTCCTGGGGCAGTTCAAAGCTGATGTTTTTGCCCGGGTCCGTGTAGATTTTCCATACCGCGGCCGTGGGCTCCATGGTGGGGCCCGCCGCTGACGGGGTTGCACTGCTTCCCGGCCCGGCGCTGTTGGCGGCAGTCGGCGTCGAGGCGCCTCCTGCCGAAGCGCCTCCTGCCGAGGCCGACGGCGCTGGTGCGGATTGCGTGGCCCCGCCCGCTTGGGGCGCCTGGCTTGGAACGCCGATCGACACACCGCAACCCGTGACGGAAAGCGCGACGGCGAGGGCGGCTGTGGCGACCCGGATTGCGGTGGTTGGGGCATGATTCGCTGGGAAAAATTGGCGTAGTCCCCGTCGAGATGGCATTGGACCTCCTCAGAAATTCCATTCCGATGGTGCCAATGCTAGCCATTTGCGGGGCACCCCTGTGCGCGGCGCGCCCCGCAATGGCTGTGGATAACTTCTGGCGGGTCTGCGTCAAGTCGGCTAACTTGGTACATAGCTGAGCCGGGGACCGCCACGAGGCGGCCCTGGGGGGACTTGGGCGGGGGCTTTTATGACGACGAACATGCGGACCACGGCACACACAGTGCCCTTCCTGTCGGGGCGGGCCGGGTGGCTGTTGGTCCGGCCCGCCGGCACAGCCCGGTTCCGGCTTTCGCGGCCGTCGCGGCCTCCACGGCCTTCACGGCCTTCACGGCCTCCACGGCCTTCACGGCCCGCGGCAGTGGTGGTGGCCGCCGTGGTGGCGGCGTCGCTGTTGCTGCCCGGGTGCTCATCCGCCGCCCCGCCGGTGGCCGGCAGCGGGTCGCCCGGAAAGTGGGCCCCCTCAACGGCCGCCAATGCCGCGCCGACGAATCCGCCGACTACTGTCCCAGCGCCGGCGCCGGCGTACAAGCCGGCCACGGCGGCCGGTCCGGCACAAAACGTGCCCGTCCCCGTACTACCGGCCAAGGCCAAGGAATTCTCCAAGGAAGGCTTGGAAGCCTTCGCCACCTACTGGTACGCCACCCTCGGCTACGCCTTCGAAACCGGAGACGCCGGCCCCATGCTCGCCATCAGCGACCCAGGCTGCAAGCCGTGCAATGCCATGAAAAGTTCCGCCATCGGTGGACACGAAAACGGGCGGTGGATCGTGGGAGGACAAATGGAGGTGCTAACCACGGAGGCTTCATTTGATCCGGCCCCTGGTGGTTCCTACCAAACGATCACCATGGTCCGCCAGTCACAAGTCAAGTACTACCGCGCCGATAAGTCGCTGTCGAAGGACTTGGGAGCGAAATCTTCGGTCGCGGACATTGTCGTCACGAACTACGTCAAAGGGCAATGGATAGCCCAAACTGTCGAACATCTGAAGGGCAGTAGCGGTGAGTAATTCACCCCGCCGGACACCCAACTTACATTTCTTGTTCAGCGTCTTCGCCCTTGTCGTACTGTTCTCCACCGTTGGCCAGCCCGTATGGGCTGACGGAGACTATGAGTTGGATTGGGACGATACGCACATTAAGTCCGGGTCCTGGAATCAGTTGCCCAATGATCCCTCCCACTGGGGGCAACTGCCCTCGGCCGGACCCGTAGATCCCTACATCTACGAATACAGGCTGGCCTGCACAACGGCGGACCAAGCCATCTTCGCCAAATGTGCCGTCAATCTGCCTGCCTGCACGGCCGCGAAAGGTGGCGTTGCTGTGTGGTGGTACCACTCACTCCGAGGAAAGAAGACCCCGGTTTGGGCCTTTGACTCCGGCCCCACCTGCATCTACGACGAAAAGCCCATCGACGTGCTCAAGGAAATCGCCGCGAGGATCGAGCACGAGTTCAAGCAACTCCCCGTCGCCCCCGCCACCATCGGCTCCCAACCCGGACCCCACACCCTGCGCGGAAACAACACCAACTTCTACGCCAACGCCACCGAACAAACCTTCAACATCACCCTCCTGGGCCAAAAAGTCCACATCACCGCCACCACCACCACCTACACCTGGAACTACGGCGACGGCACCACCCTCGGACCCACCCCCAGCCACGGCGCCCCACTACCCGATGACCGCATCGGCGAACAAACCAAAACCAGCCACGCCTACACCACCACCGGCAAATACAC
The DNA here is from genome assembly GCF_011045165.1 of Arthrobacter silviterrae. Taxonomy (GTDB): domain Bacteria; phylum Actinomycetota; class Actinomycetes; order Actinomycetales; family Micrococcaceae; genus Specibacter; species Specibacter silviterrae. The sequence continues at coordinate 3,845 of NZ_JAAKZI010000007.1, read as the reverse complement.
CATCACCCTCACCACCCACTACACCGGCACCTACACCGTCAACAACGGCCCCACCCTCCCCATCCCCGGCCAGGTAAACATCCCCTCCCCACCCCTGCACCTCACCGTCTGGCGCGCCATCACCCGCAACTACGCCGACAACTGCAACCAAAACCCCACCGGCACCGGCTGCTAAACCACGCACGCACCAACAACCGGGACAACCACGTGGTGATCTCCAACCTCAACGACGGCAGGACGTGGTGATCTCCAACCTCAACGAAGTCATTGACAGGCCTTACCGGCGGGCGGCGGGCGGCAGCCCGCGAAAGGTGATGCCGCGTCGGCCGAAAACCAGCGAAAAGTGATGAAGCGTCGGTATTCAGGGAGGGCGCAGAAATTATGCGGAGAGAGACCAAAAACGCCCCGGTCCGCACGGAACCGGGGCGCCTGGCCGCAGCCAATCATCGTTTGGCTGGCCACTGGAGAGTTAAAGCAGGACTACGGGGAAACCAGCACCTCAACGCGCTGGAACTCCTTCAGGTCCGAGTAGCCGGTGGTGGCCATCGAACGGCGCAACGCACCGATCAAGTTCGAAGCGCCGTCGGCCGTGTGAGCCGGCCCGTGCAGCACCTCGGCCAGCGTGCCGACCGTGCCCATCTTCACGCGGTGGCCGCGCGGCAGTTCCTGGTGGTGGGCCTCCGCGCCCCAGTGCCAGCCCTGGCCCGGAGCCTCGGCCGCACGCGACAGCGCGGCGCCGAGCATGACGGCGTCAGCTCCCATGGCAATCGCCTTGACAATGTCGCCGCTGGAGCCCATGCCGCCGTCGGCAATCACGTGAACATAGCGCCCGCCGGACTCGTCCATGTAATCGCGCCGGGCGCCCGCAACATCGGAGATGGCACTGGCCATGGGCGAACGGATCCCCAGGGCGCGGCGGGTGGTGGTGGATGCGCCGCCGCCAAAGCCGACCAGCACGCCCGCGGCACCGGTGCGCATCAGGTGCAGCGCCGGTGTGTAGCCGGCGGCCCCGCCGACAATGACAGGCACGTCAAGCTCGTAGATGAACTGCTTCAGGTTGAGCGGCTCAGTTGTCTTGGACACGTGCTCGGCGGAAACGGTGGTGCCGCGGATCACGAAAATGTCCACGCCGGCGGCGACCACGGTCTTGTAGAACTCCTGCGTGCGCCCCGGCGTCAGCGAACCGGCCACGGTGACCCCGGATGCCCGGATGTCCGCCAACCGCTGCGTGATCAGCTCGGGCTGGATCGGGGCGCTGTACAGCTGCTGCATGCGGAGCGTGGATTCCGGGTCCACCACGGATCCTTCAAGCTGGGCGATTTCATCCAGCACCGGCTGCGGGTCCTCATAGCGGGTCCACAGGCCTTCCAGGTCCAGCACGCCGAGGCCCCCCAGCCGGCCCAGCGCAATGGCGGTCTCCGGCGACATGACCGAGTCCATGGGCGCGCCAATGACGGGCGTCTCAAACTGGTAGGCGTCGATCTGCCACTTGACGGACACATCCTTGGGGTCGCGGGTCCTTCGGGAGGGCACGATCGCGATGTCATCCAGTGAATACGCACGGCGTCCACGCTTGCCACGGCCAATCTCAATCTCATAAGTCACGCCCCCTAGCCTATCCCAGCCGGGGCCGCGCCCATCAAAGGCAGGGGCCGGCGAGCGCTAGCTGCCCGTCATCAAGGTGCCCATTGCCAGCCGTGCCGTCCGCTCCTCGGCGTCCGCCAAGGCGGCCACGGTTTCGGACATGGCGGCAAAATCGCCGCCTGCGTCAAGTTCAATCAGTGCCGCCAGCCACGTCCAGTGTGCACCAAGTTTCGGGTACTCCCCCGCCGCTTCCAGCCACCTGGACAGAATGACGCCGTCGCCCGCGTCCGCGAGGGGAGCCGCCTCCCGCAGGAATTGGGCATACAACGGGCGCAGCGCCCCCGGCCCGCTGTACCGCTTTCCGGTCAATTGGCGGTGCAGCATGGACATGGCCCCGGCCCGCCGGTCCGGGTCGGCGAAGATCCGGGCCCAGCCCCGCTTGCCCGACGTGTCCCTCAGCCAGGCTGCCCAGGAACGCATGCCGGCCAAGCCAAAGTTCTTTGCGTACCCCGCCGGAATGCCGGGCGGCGCGCTTTCAGACAGCAGCGCCTCCATGGTCTGGGCCACGGCCCCCCGCAGCACCTGGGGCGTCAGCGCGGCGCCCCCATCCCTGCCCGCATCCACCAACACATGGGCCTGCCAGTGCTTGTCCGCCTTGCGCTTCCCCCGAGCCCCGCCCAGCGCGGCCGCACTGATCCGCTCGAGCCGCCCGCCGCCGTCGTCCACCAGATAGGCGTCCCCGTCGCGGGCCACCACTGCGATGTCCATGGAGTCCATGTCGGCCCAGGGTTCCGCCTCCGCCCAGGGAAGCTGGCCGCGGACCACGCGCACGACGGCGGGTGCCCCCGTTTCCAGTGCTGCGTCCAGTCGCGCCTGGGCTAGCCTGGCGCTGCCTGTCTGCTGGATGGACACGGCGGCTCCGCTGCGGGAGAGCATGTTTTCCACGAACGGCCCGGGATGGAAGCGCATGACAACCGAAGCCGTGGTCACCTCGGTGTACTCAAAGGTGAACAGCATGAAGCCGATCCCGCCGCCCAAGCCAGCCAGCATGGCTTCCGTAAATGGGGCGCCCGTCATTGGATTGATGGTGCCGGACGCCGCGAATACGCGGGTCCACAGCCCCGAGTCCCAGTGGGAATGGGCTGTCCGGGGAGCATAGGCGGGGAGCATGCGTTGATTGTAGCCGGGAAGCTGCGGGCTGGCGGAAGCCACGGAGAGCTGTCCCCATCGCCTGCGCCGGACCGTGAGATGAGGCAGGCCCCTGGACCACATGCACAGCTTTGGGAAGGAACTTCCGCAATGGATTCAGCAGGACGGGCCGCTAGGCGCCGCATTCCGCGGAAGGGCCGGACGCCGTTGGCGTCGGTTGACGCGCCGTTGCAGGCTTCGGTGCAGGCAACCCAGTGGCCGGGCATTTCCCGGGACTTTGGACCGCTGTGACGAAGGACAGGACACCCCGATTGAAGCTGCTTTCCCCTTCGGTGCCGCGGGAGGCATCCAGCCCGGCCGCGGCGGAATACGCCGAACTGCAGGGCAAGGTGGAGCCCCGGCAACGGCGAACGCGTAGAGGTTCACCTATGCTGGAGCCCATGACTGACACCGAATTGCGCATGACCGACCACGAACTGCTCGCGCTGTTGTCCATGACGCCGACGGAATCTGCGGCCACCACGCTGGGCCTTTTCCGGCTGGACCAACACGCCGGCAACGAACTGCTCCACAACGCCGGCCTCACCACGCTGCTGGTTCGCGGACTGGCCGAGGAACAGGGTGGGCGGATCATCCCCGTTGAACGCTGCGCCGTGGTCGGGACAGTGCTTTCTCAAGCCCAGGAATGGCTGGAAATTTCGCTGTCCACGCCGTCCGCGGAGCACGTGCTGTTCATGGCCGGCTCCAACGTTGGCGCCGTGCTGCTGGGGCTGAGCCCCTTCGGCGTGCATGAGATCCAACCCATTGAGTCCGGCCCCGCAATGCTGGCCCTGGGCCTGCATCTGTGCAGTGAATACCTGGTGGGGGCCGCCGAGGGACTGCCCGCCATGGCCACGGTCCGGCGCATTCGAGTGGGCGCCGAGCCCGTCACCGCCCAGCTGGCCGCCGTCGAATCCGGAAACTGGACCCTGCGCACGGGTGGCGAATCCAACCCCGCTGAAGAGGCCGTCTCCGCCGAAACCGCCCTGGACCGGCTCGAAGCAGCCCTCGCCGGGTGACCCCGGCCCGCGCCGGCTGACCCTGCCCGCGCCGAAGTGGCCGGCCCACCGTCG
>NZ_JAAKZI010000069.1 GCF_011045165.1 Arthrobacter silviterrae | reverse complement strand
TTTCCTGTTCATATTTTGATGCGTCGCATAGGGAGACGCAATCAGAATGCGGAAAATCGTACGCCGAGGCCTCGTCAAGGCGCGCACTCGTCAGTTAAGAATGCGGCCCGTATTCGAAACCTTGTTGATGATGTAGGACCCTCAACCGCGAGAAGTTGCGGGGCCGTCATGTCCTGGATGTTTAAGGTAGCGCTTCGACACGGTGCCGTCACGGTCAACCCGGTCATAGGGGTTTCAATCCCACGAAACCGGACGGGGAAACCACAGGCCTTAGATGCTGTGCAGTATCAAGATTTGCGGCAGAAGCTCATCCATTGGGAAACAGCTCCTGCCCTCGGCCGGCCGCGCACACAGGAACTCCATGAGATATCAGACTTCCTGATCGCGACCGGGGTCCGACCCGGGGAACTCTTCGCGCTCCGCTGGAACGACGTTGACTTGGATGCCGAACCGCCCACGGTCTTCATCAATGCGACCGTCATTAGAACCACTGCAGGTGGCGTCCGCATCCAGAACCACCCCAAATCCCAACACGGCATCCGACACCTGACCATTCCCGACTTCTTGGTTGAGCAGTTGCGTGAACGAAGTAAGCGCCAAACCGAATCCAGAACACCAAACTCGCTGAACCTAATTTTCCCATCCACCACCGGAACCGTGTGCGATGCGAACAACGTCGGCAAACTCTGGCGCAAGGTGGCGGATTCGATTGGGTACAACTGGGTGACCCTGAAGACTTTCAGGAAGGCCAATGCAACAAGAATTGCACGTACCATGGGCGTCGAAGCCGCCGCAGGACCTCGCGACGCCGGAGGGAAAGACCGACTTCTTCCTGGAGGAAGACGAGAACTTCAAGCGTCCCGGCGTCCCGGCGTCCCGGCGTCCCGACCACGAAGGACGAGGACATCAGGGTTCGAGAAGCCTCGCTGAAGTTCATAACGCTGCGGGGCAACCGGATGGCCGACTGGGTCGAGAAGAACCACCCCGATATTAAGGTCCGGCTACAATAAATAACGTTTACATCCGCTGTTTTCGGCCCACGTTTGAGACATGAAAAAAGCCCCCCAACCTGCCGTTTACCGCAGCTCAGGGGGCTTTCGGGGTGGAGCTAAGGAGATTCGAACTCCTGACCTCCTCTCTGGGGAGGACAGTTTTGGGCAGTCGCGGTAGGTTGCTAAATCCTTGATATTCCGCCGGTTTTGCATCATTTTCACACCAGCCGCAGGTGCTCATATGTGGTCATTTTCGATCGTTTCCGTGGGGTAAACGTGGGGTGATCCGATGCCATGGCTATCCACGCGGCTGGAGGCTGGCCACGTAACTTCGAGTTTGCCAGGCTACCTCGCCCTTGTATGCAGCCATCTAACTTACAGTCTGCGAAAAGTGAGAAGGGGCCTCTTTCGGGCCCCCTCACCTCGGCGGTACCGATAATGAAGATTATGTCAAGTAAATATACTTTACTTATCTAAAGTTTTTTAACCGTGATACATTTATATCATGGTGAGGAAGTTGACGGAAGACCAGGAGTCACTCGCCCACTATGCGTGGGAGCTGGCCCGGCACCGGGCGGCACTGGCCAAACAGCTGGCCGACGTTGAGGAATATGAACGCCAGGCTGTTGCACTGGCCGCCCGGTATGGGGTGAGGCAGACATTGTTGGCCGCGGTGACCGGGCGCAGCCCGGGCAGGATCTCCCAGGTCGTTGCGGCCACGAACACCGAACCACTGGGCACCCTGGAAGATGCCCGCCGCCCGTGGTCCACGGCGCTGGAGCACACCCAGGAGCATCTCGCGGCCAGGTCCCGGCCCGCCACCGCGGCCGAACGGGACCAATGGAACGCCCACCGTCAACTCGTTCACGGGCATCCGGACACCCCCGGCTAATCCTTGCACCACCGAACCTTGCATCAACCCGCCGGAACCAGGTGTGATTTTAGTGGTTTTTTGGTAGCTATCCGGGTCTTTAGGGTTGAAGATACAGGAGAGTGTCGCTTGCCAGCGGGATGGGACCACCGCTTTGCCACGAGTATGGGACCACTCGTTAGTGTTATTTAGCATTGCGGGTCTCCTTGTTTTCATCAAGGGTGGGGCGCTGGTTTCCGGTGTTGCGTTGGCGCCATGAGGGGCCTTCGATGACGAGGGTGTGGGCGCCTTGGGTGAGCCGGTCGATGGCTGATTGGGCCAGCAGGGTGTCGGCGGTCATGGCCATCCATTCGGCGGGTTCGCGGTTGGAGCTGATGATGGTGGATTTGCGGCGGTGGCGTTCAACGACGATTTCGTAGAAGTCGTTGGTCTCGGTGGCGTCGAGGGCCTTGATGGCGAAGTCGTCCACGATGAGCATGTCCACGGCGGCGATGCGCCGCATTTCGGCCTCGAGGCTGTTGTCGAGCCGGGCGGCCCGCAGGCGGGTGAAGAGCTTGTCGGCGCGGGTGAAGTGCACGCTCATGCGCCGCCGGATCCCGGCGTGGCCCAGGGCGGTGGCGAGGTGGGTTTTGCCGACCCCGACCGGGCCCAGCAGGAGCACGGAGTGCCCGGCCTCGGCGAAGGCCAGGGTCGACAGGTCCGAGAGGAGCATCCGGTCGTAGCTCAGGTCCTCGGCGTCGTCCCAGCTTTCCAGGCGCATGGATGCGTCCAGTCCGGCCCGGGCGGCGCGCAGGGTGGCGGAGCGGGAGTCGCGGCGGGAGAGTTCATCGGCGAGCAGGAGTTCCAGGAACGCCGCGTGGCCCATCTTTTGCTGGCGGGCCAGCACGAGGCGTTCGGGCAGGGTGTCCTTGAGCCCGGAGAGTTTCAGGGCCCGCAGGATCCGTGAGAGGTCCGTGCTGACCGGGTCCACCGGCCCCGCCGGGATGGTCGCGGTGCTGGGCTGGTTCATCGTGCATCCTCCTGTGCTGTCTGCGTTTCCCTGGCTTGTTCCGGCGTTTCGGCGTGGGAGAAGACCAGGTGCAGCTGCACGCCGCGGCCGTACCGGGGGCCGGCGCCGACCCCGATCTCCCCGCCGGTCCCCGGACTGGCGGCGGCACCGGTCCCCTCATTGGCCAGCCCGGTCCGCGTGGTGGCAATAGCGGTCCCAGCGTTGGCCACGCCGGTCCCAGCACTGGCAGCGCCGCCGGTCCCGGCACTGGCCAGGGTGGTCCCCGTGCCGGCAGAACGTCCCGCCGCCGAGGGCCCGGCCGCGGCGTATTCGGACGGGTCGCGGGTGAAGCGCGCCGTCCCGGCCGCGACGGCGACCGGCATCAGGGCCGGGATGTTCTCGATGGCCTTGGCCAGCATGGAGGCGATCTTGCCCACGGCGACGACG
>NZ_JAAKZI010000068.1 GCF_011045165.1 Arthrobacter silviterrae | reverse complement strand
TCCTATGCCGACCTCCGGACTATGCCGATGACTCTGGTGACGGCGCAGGTCATTGGTACTGCTGAGGTTCGAAAGGTCGGCATAGTCACAGGGATGTCAGCCAGGCCAGGATGTCGGGTTCTGGTTGGTATGTTCCGGGCTTGACGTTGGGTGGTCTGGTCCGGTCGATGGCGGCTTGCTTGATGGCCATGTCGGCGTGCAGGTAGGCGTCGGTGCTGTGGGTGTCGGCGTGTCCGAGCCAGAGCGCGATGACGGAAACGTCGACTCCGGCGGCAAGGAGATTCATCGCTGTAGTGTGCCGCAGGGTGTGCATGGTGACGTGTTTGGCGGCGAGGCTGGGGCACATGGTCGTTGCGGTGGTGAGGTGTTTGGCCAGGCGGTGCTCGAGCGCGTCGCGGGACAGGGGTTGCCCGTGGGGGCCACAGAATAGTGCGGTTCCTGGAAGGGTGCTGCGTTCGGTGAGGTAGTTCTTCATCGTGCTCACGGTGGTTCGAGTCAACGGGGTGATGCGTTGGTGTCGCCCTTTGCCGGTGCATGCGATGTGGGGACCGGTGCCGAGATGGATGTCGTCGTGGGTCAATGAGCAGATCTCACTGATCCGAAGGCCGGTCTGCACTGTCATCGTCAGTATGGCGTGGTCACGTCGTCCGGTCCAGGTCTGCTGGTTGGGCGCGGTGAGCAGGGCGTTGACCTCGCTTGGAGAGAGGAATTCAACGACTGGCCTTGTCGTGCGTTTAGGAGGGATCGCGAGGACTTGTGTGATCGTCGCGGCGTATTCGGGGTGGTCGGGCAGAGCTCTGCCGAGCACGGCGCGGATCGCGGTCAAGCGAACGTTTCGGGTCTTGGCGCTGTTGCCACGCTCTTGCTCGAGATGGTCGAGAAACGCGGTGACGTTGGTCGCGGTGACGGCATCGAAGTCGAGCGCGTCGGCGGGAACCCCGAGCGTCGCTGTCAGATACTTCAGGAGCGTCCGCCACGTGTCGCGGTAGGAAGCAATGGTGTTGGTAGAGAGGTCCCGCTGGGCGTGGGCGAAGGTAGTGAAGTAGGTTTGCAGGCTGATGGCCAAGGCGTTCATGAAGTTTCTCCTTCGGGAATGGGTTCGAGCATGCCGGCGGCCAGGGCCATGAGTTCCCCTGTCGCCGTCAGGTACCAGTAGGTGTGGGCGGGGTCGGAATGCCCCAGCCAGGTGGCGAGTAACGACAGCACCCGGTCGGGGTCACCACCGTGGGCGTAGGCCGCGGTCATGTGCGCGGTGGCGAAGGTGTGCCGCAGGTCGTGGAGCCGAGGGCGTGCTCTGCCGCGCGGGGTGAGTCCGGCAGTATCTCGGACTCGTTTGAACAGGGACTGGAATGACACGTAGACGTATCTGGTCCCCTTGGAGGTCACGAAGACCGGGCCGTGTGGATCGGGGTGCGTGGCCGTCCTGGCGGGCAGGACGATGTACTCCCTGAGAGCGGCCGTTGTCGAGGGGTGCACGGGAACGAGGCGCTCATCAGACTTCGCGGCCTTGATCACCAGCACATTGTTTTCCTGATCAATGTCATCAATCAGGAGGTTCAGTGCTTCACTGATCCGCAGGCCCGTGGCAGCCAGCAGGCCGATGACGGTGCGTACCGTCGCAACGACCCGTTCGTCGGTGAACTCAGCGTCGCAGGAGGCAAGCAATGCATCGAGGTCCTCTTGGCTATAGATGAACGGCACCGCGCGGGGCTTCTTCGCCGGAAGCAAGCCAGTGGGGATGACCGGAACATCAACACCATTCGCGTTGAGGTAGGCGGCAAAGCGACGCACCAAGGATAGTCGGGTCGCCCACCACGAGGGGTGGGCATCGGGGTTGAGACGGGCCCATGTCACGGCGTCCTCGATGCTGAAGGTCTGCGTCTGTCCGTGATCTTCGAGCCATGTGCAGAACAGTCCTACCTGCCGCTCGATCTCGTTGAGCTGGAACCCGAGCGCCCGGCGCATCACCAGATACTCCTCCAAGCGTTCGCGCAACGTTGTCATCGCGGCACCTGCCCGAACGGGACGACCAACTCACGCAGCGATGCGAGGTCGACCTTCGCGTAGGCCATCGTGGTGGCGGTATAGACGTGGCCCAGTAGCTCCTTGGCCTCGGATAAGGAACCACCCCCGGCCATGACGTTCATCGCGGCGGTGTGCCGCAGCCGGTGCGCATGGATCTGGTCGATCCCCGCATCATTCGACAACCGGGCGATGATCCCTGAGATCGCCGAGGGCGTCATCATTCGCCGCGGAGCCCTCATCCGCACGAACACAGCCCGATCCAGAGCTGGCGGTCGAAGTCTCAGCCACGCCGTCAGCGCCTCACCCACATCGACCGGCAAGGGCAGCGTGTGCTCGCGGCCCTTGCCTGCAACCGTGACCCTTCCACCGGCCCAGTCGATATCGTCGAGCCTCAGACGCGCGGCCTCGCCAGCACGCAAACCCAGCCGCACGAGGATCATCACCACCGCCCGGTCCCTCGCCCCAATCACGGTGCCCGGGTCACCCGCGGCCAGCAAAGCCGCGATCTGCTCGGCGCTGACACCTCGAGGCAAAGACCTTCGCGTCCCAGGAGGCTTGAGGATCCCGGCGGTCAGGTCCCGGTCGAGATAACCAGCACTCAAAGCCCACCGCAGCAGGCAACCGACAGCATCGACGATATGAGCGCGGGTAACAACGCCGTAGGGGCGTCCACGAACAGTGACGTACTCGTTAACGACCGCCGCATCGAGATGGCACCACCCCATGGTCCCATCCACCGTTGTGACCTCATCCAGGAGTCCGGCAGCGAAGTGGCAGCGGGCATCGATCGTCTTTTCGGTCAGACCGCGCTGATCTCTCATCCACGAACACCACTGGATCACCGCCGCCTGGGCCGCCGTGGCCGGACACGCTTCCGCCTTAGCCACGCCCAGATATCCGCCGGCCGTCAAGAACCTGCGCATTGCGCCCATCGAGTCCTTCACCGTGAAGCACACGAAATCTCTTGAACGCTCCGCCGCGACGAACCGGTCGAGCAATTCCCCGTCGATCTCATCGCCCCCGGCGTCCACGTCCCGCATCCACAAGCTCAGCCGCTTCAGCAAGTTCACGATCCCAGCCGCTGACCCCGGTGAATACCCTTGGGCGGCCAACCACCCCGAGCACTCCTCAACCATTGGCACCAAGGGGCCCGCCGGAACCCGCGGAATCCGATCCGCGTGCGGCCGGGCCGTCGGCGATCTCTTCGTCACGAACCTCACCTCCAGACACTCCGTGTCTCAAGGGTGGCCCCGATTACGTGACTATGCCGACCTTTCGAACCTCAGCAGTACCAATGACCTGCGCCATTGCCGAATCATCGGCATAGTCCGGAGGTCGGCATAGGACATTTAATGCCGATGTCGGCATTA
>NZ_JAAKZI010000067.1 GCF_011045165.1 Arthrobacter silviterrae | reverse complement strand
GCACGGACAGGCAAGTATTGGCACTCCCCGCCCAATAAAAGGCCTGCACAACCCGGCGCCTTGCTTCATGCCAGAGGCGGCCTCGGAGCATCCCTCGCGCTATGACAGTGCTTCACCACTGCCCCGAAATGCGTGCCGATCTGTCTTTGCGAGCCTTGCCCGGTGGCGCTCACCCCGGCGTATGTCATTTGTGCTCTCAGGCGAGTCCACCCCCCAAGTAGACTGCACGGACCCCTGGTGGGGATGCCCCAACCAGAAGCCAGGCAAGCCACCTCGCCACCGCCCATTAAGAAATCCGTTGTGTCATTGATTGGCAGTTGTTGCCACGGGCCTTGACCTGGACTTCATCCAGAACACGCAGCGATGGGGTCATTGCAACGTCAGGCCGGACCCGCCAGGGAATACCGTCGCAAAAACTACTCCGTCTGCGACCCGATCCATTCCCGGGCCTGGATCTGGGCCATGCGCCGATACATGGTGGCCCGGGACATGCCCAGGTCCCTGGCGACCTGGGTCCCTGGCTGCCCGCCGTCGATCAGCCGGCGGGCGTTCATGACCTGGCTGTCGGTGAACTGTGCCCGGCGCCCGCCCAGGTCCTTGCCAGCAGCGCGGCGCTTGGACACGGAATCGGTGATGCGTTCACGCTTGATGTCCAGCTCCATCTGAGCCAGGGCCGCCATCACGGTGAAAGTCATCGACCCCATGGGAGTGGCGGTGTCCACGGCACCCCCGCCCAGGTTCAACACTTTCAAGTTGATGGCCCTCCCCCGCAACTCCGCCGCCAGGGAAAGCATGTTCGCCGTGGACCGTCCCAGCCGGTCCAACGTGGTGACCACCAAGGTGTCGCCCTTCTCCAATGCCGTAAGGGCCCTATCGAATGCGGGACGGCTCGCCCGCGCGCCGCTGACTCCCTGGTCCGTGTAGAGGTCATCACGGCGCACCCCGGCCGCCAACAAGTCCGTAACCTGCCGGTCCGTATCCTGGCCACTGGTGGAAACCCGGGCATAGCCGATCCGCTTCATCATTCTCGCCCCTACTATGTCTCGCAATGCTGGTTGATGACTGCCAGCCTAACGGCAGCATACGAGACAAAGTAGCAAGACATCAAAAACGTTGAAGATCCGAGGGCGCCAAAGTGTCTCGCCCGCTGTCTTGCATCCCTAAGGTTACGAGATGCTGAGATGCGTGCCCGATGTATTCTGCACAAGATCCTTGCGTGGGGTGCTCTGGGCTGAATTAACCAAATCAACGACGTGAAATATCTGAGTTGCGGCAGGCACGTATGCTTGCACGCATGGACATAATCGGTCTCGTGGTTGCCGCTATCGCAGCTCTTGCCGCTGTTGTCGGCGCTGTCGTTGCGATCTACCAGGCCGCGCAGGCACGCACGGATCGGCAAGACGCTGAGGCCGCACGGGATGCGTCCCGTGCGGCTCGGGATGAGGCGATGCGATTGGCCGGCGAAGCAAACGAAGCATTCAAGCGGCAGGCCGATGCTCAAGAGCGTGCGAACGAGATTGAAGAAGCCAAGCTCCCAAAGCATGCCATCTCATTTAAGATCACTCACGTCCAAGGCGACACCTGGGCGATCGCATGCACTGACTTGCCTGCGAACGACGTGGTCATCAAGGAGCCGGGCTATCACCGAATCGGATCATGCCGCTCGAGACAGAGACCCGTTGCCTCCAGAAGAACGACACCATTCGCTTCATGCTCACGACGGCGACCATGGACGGTAAAACACACGCCTCGCCGCGGATTCGCGTCGAATTCATCGATCCAAGCACCGGCGAACCAAGCGCACTTGAATCTGACATCGCCGCGTAATGGCTGACTGCGTGCGCCACCCGTTGTAGGTACTCTTTGCGGTCTTGAATTCAATCTTTATTGCGCATTTTAAGGCGTTGACGCTAAGCCCTGCGAAACTTGCGGCTGTGCCGAGCGATGACCTGCTGAGCAGTTAGCCGGTTTTGCTCAAGACCAGCCGCCACCGATTCCGCGTCAGCCCAGGAGTTGTTCGCTGCCAATACTCTAATGAAGGCCTCTACATCCGTGCGAAGAGCCGACAAGTCAGCTTTGGTGATCACTCGCGTTGTCTGCGGGACATGGGCCTCGGTTTCGAGCTTCTCACTGGGGTGGATCATCACAGGGATTGGCTCCTGACCGGCCGGATGGCGGTCGGCGAACCACTCCATGGAATGCACCAGTTGTCCGGCCTCGCTCTTGATGATCGCCGGGTTGACCCTCGTGATGTTTGTCTTCAACTCTATGACGGCATACTGCCTCGAGGACAAAGCCCAGAGATTGTCCGGTCCACCGTCCCGGTCTTCCTTTTCCGGGCGGCTGGAGCCGAACCCAAGGTACAGCCCAATGAGCCTGACTTGCTCTTCGGCTCGGTCTGCCGCAAATTCGACCCCCAGGTGACGTTGTCAAACAACGACGCCACGGCGAGCTCCATAGTGCGCGCGTCGCTATAGAGGGCTCCCAGGTACTCGGCGGCAGCCTTGCCCTGAACGGTAGGACCGGCCAGTTTCTTCCGCGCCGGCGCTATCTGCGGTTTGAGGACTCCTGAGTTGAGCTTGCGGGCAGCGGCAAGAGTCTTCTGCGCAGCGATTGGATCAACGAAGTGCTCGTAGGTGGCCAGTTCCTCCAGGCACCACCCTTTAAGCAATGAATCGGTGACTGTGTCGATCGCCCTTCGGAGGACCTGGACCGCTCCGTCCTCGTCGCCGGCTACGGCTAGATTGAATGCCTTCCGACGACCAGCAGCGAGCTGTGTAACCGTTCCCGCGCTTTCATAGGTGACATCTGCAGTCGCCTCCAGGCTCTTACTAACCCATTGGGTTTTTCGTTCAAGAAAGAGATTTAGCAGATCTGCGATAGCTCCGATCCCCTCGCCCTCGATCTGCTCCGCGATCTGCAGGCTGAGCTCGATCTGCACCCGCGTTGCGGGTGAGTAGAACTGCCGCAACTGTGGATCACGAAGAGTGAGAGCGGAGTCACTGGTCAGGACGAGAACTGCGCAGTGATCGCTGACGTCCCTGATTCCCCGTCACATGCCTTGCTCAAGGCGCTGCACTTCACGGGCCTTGAACGTCATAGACCCAGTCAGAGCGGCGGATACTCGTTGTTCATGAGGCGTTAGAGGGGTTGGAATGCCGTCGATGATCAGCAGGCGACAGGCCTCGCCGGGGAGATCGACCCCGTCGTACTTGTTTACAAGCACGACGACGCCAATGTGCTCGCCGTTCTTCATGCGCTCGATCACGGGCCGCATGTCGTTAACGTGGAGCGTCTGGTCGGCCACTCCAGCCCAGCGGTCCGCAGCGTAATCGCTAGGGACGAGGACCACGACGTTGATGGGTTCAGCCTCGACAGTTCCGTCTCTGTCGCGATCGCCGTACGCGAAGTCCCTCGCGAGCATCAGAATCGCATCCTCGC
>NZ_JAAKZI010000066.1 GCF_011045165.1 Arthrobacter silviterrae | reverse complement strand
GATTATCCGGAGAATTCTGTTATCCCGAGTTGTGGCCGTCTTCCCTTTGCACTGCCGGTTTCTGTGGGCTCTTACTCGGGATAACAAACTGGGACTACGCTGGCTCACCCCTGTTCGTCTTCTCGTGGAGGTGAGGAAGAAGTGAAGATCCCCATTGGTGAGCTGATCTCAAAAGCTGATGCTGAGGTCCTCAAGCTCAATCACGCAGCGTCAACGCTGATGCAGTATCGGTGGGCATGGCACCGTTTTGCGGTGTTCTGTTTCGAACAAGGAATCACCGAGTTCACTGACGAAACCTTGGCAGCCTATTTGCAGTTCCTGACCACGGAACGTGCCGAGGGCCGGTTCCAGGAGTGGAAGTACAAGCTCCTGCGCAAGACCGCCCTCGTGCTGTCAGAGGTCAACGACACTGGCATGTATCGGTGGAAGCTTTCAAAGCATGCCGGACCGAATGATGCGCTCAATCCCGTGTTCCGTCTTATTCAAGAACACTTCGAACGTTGGCTGACCCAAAAGGGTCTGGCCGAGGCGACACAAGAGCTATATGCCATAGTTGGCCGCCGGACCATGACGTCGTGGCAAGGGCGGGATGTCCCAGGTCCTGCTGCTTTGACTGGCGCGGATGTGGCTTCGGCATTGGTTTCGTTGGCTGAAAGTTACCAGCCCGGCAGCATGAGGACGGTGCTGACTGCCGTGCGGGTGTTGTGCCAATTTCTCGAAGAATCCCAGGGGTGCTCGGGCCTGGTCCGGGCCGTTCCACGGATCGTTTCTCGGCGTGTGCGGCATGTTTCTGTGCTGCCCGCGGAGGAGGTTGAGATGCTCACGAACACTCCTGATCTGGGCAAGGTCCTCGGGCGGCGTGATCGGGCGATGCTGTTGCTGGGTGCGCGTACCGGGTTGCGTCCCGTCGACATTGTTGCCCTGCGACTGCGGGATGTTGACTGGCGGCAAGGACAGATCACCGTGGCACAGCATAAGACCAATGTGGTGTTGACCCTGCCGCTGTTGGCCGATGTCGGCGAGGCCATCGCCGGTTACTTGCTGCATGACAGGCCTGCCGGGGTTGACGATGATCATGTGTTCCTGCGTGCAAATGCCCCGTATGTAGCCCTTTCACCTTCGGGCAGCGCCTATGATGTGTCGGCCCGGGCCTTTGCCCGGGCAGGAATCGGTTCTCAACCTGGTCAGGGACGCGGTTTTCGAGTGTTGCGTTCATCTTTGGCGACCAGAATGCTCGAAGGCGGTACCTCGCTGCCGGTGATCTCCGGGGCGCTCGGTCATCGAGGCATTTCCTCGGCCAAGCACTATCTGAGCGCCGATGAGGAACGCATGCGGGCATGCTGTCTTGATTTTGCCGGGATCGAGCCGAGAACGGCAATGCCATGAATCGTTTTGTCAGCGCCCTGGCGCCTCAGATTCAGGGCCTTCTGGAGGTCAAGCATGCGATGGGTCTGCCGTATGAAGCCTCGGAACGTCACTTGTGGGCTTTCGATATCATGTGCGCCAAACACTATCCAGGACAGAGGACTCTCTCGCGGGAGATGGTCATGGAATGGGTTGTGAAACGCTCCGGTGAGCACGTCAACGGCCAGATACGACGGATCACCCCGATCAGGCAGCTTGCCAAACACATCGCATCATTGGGAGGAGATGCCTACGTCATCCCGGCCGGTATCCCCGGCGGGCAGATTCACTACCATCCGCACATTTACTCCCACCAAGAACTCCGTGCACTCTTTGATGCCGCCGACGCGATCCGCCCCACGCCGTATGGTGGCCAGCGACAGCTGATTATTCCGGTGGTATTCCGGATGATCTATTGCCTGGGCCTGCGCCCTGGCGAGGCAAGGAAGCTTCACCGCAATGATGTCGACCTCGCTCACGGTTCGGTGCTGATCCGTGAGTCCAAGGGCCACAAAGACCGAGTCGTGTTCATGTCACCGGACCTGCACGCGTATTGCCGCCACTATGACGCCGCGATCGGCACCTTTCACCCGGACCGGATACCGTTCTTCCCCAACCACCGCGGTGATTTCTACAGCAAGGGCACCCCGGACCGCTGGTTTCGTGAGCTTTTGAGCACCGTTGGTCCGCTGATCATGGCCAGCCCCGGGTCTCCGCCGCGCCCCTACGATCTGCGGCATGCGCATGTGATCGAAGTGATCAACCGAGGAGTGCGTGCCGGCAAGAGCCCTGATGCCCTGGTCGCCTATCTGAGCCTGCATCTGGGCCACAGCAACACGGAAGATACCTGGTACTACTTCCATCTGGCCGCCGACTTCCACCCCGAACTGCGCAGCCTCGCCAATGCAACTATTGAGGCCCTGTTCCCGGAGGCACACCATGATATCCGATGACTTTTTCACACTGGTTCGGAGCTGGTTGACCAGCTATCTGCCCCGCTCACGCCGGCTCAGCCCTCACACGATCCGTTCCTACAAAACCGCTTTGAACACTCTATTGGTGTTTCTTGCGGAAACCCGGGCTTTGAAACTGGAGCAGACCAGCTTCGACACCATCAATTTCAGCACCATGAACGCGTTCCTCACGTGGCTCATGGATTCCCGCCGTCTGGCCGCTTCCACAGCGAACCAGCGCCTGGCCGCCATCAAGTCATTCCTCTCCTACTGCGCCGGGGAGGACCCCTCGCTCGTCGCGGTCTGGCTGGACGTCAAAAGAGTCCGCCCGGCACGGACCCCGGAGCATGCTCCGGATGCGTTGAGCATGGCCGCCGTTGAGGCGTTGATTCGCGCTCCGGGACAACAAAGCCGCCGCGGCTTGCGCGATACGACGATGATCCTGCTGCTTTTCGATGCAGCGGCACGCATCCAGGAAGTTCTGGACCTGACCGTTGCTGACGTGACCACCACGGCCGGAAGCGGACAAGTCACGCTCACGGGGAAACGGCAAAAGACGCGCACGGTTCCCATCATGGACAAGACCGGCCGGCATCTGGAGCAGTACCTGGACCTGTTCCACCCAGGCCCGATCGTTCCCGGGGCCCTGTTGTTCTACACGGTCCGGGCCGGCCAGCACCAGCCCATGAGCCAGGACAACGTCGCATACCTGCTGAACAAGCACGCGGACAACGCAAGAAAGCACTGTCCGGAAATTCCCGAACACATCCATGCCCATCAGCTCCGGCACGCACGGGCCATGCAGATGCTCCGGGCTGGTGTGCCCCTGCCCCACATCAAGGAGTTCCTGGGCCACTCGAACATTTCCACCACCGAAATCTACGCCTCGGCAGATAACAAGATGGTCCGCGAGGCCATCCAGAAAGCGGCCAGCACCACACTCGACCCCGCCCCGATCTGGAAAGGCGACGATGACCTGATCCTCCGCCTCGCCGGGCTCAAATAATTATCCCGAGTAAGGCCCCACAAAACCCGCCAGGGAAAGGGCAGAACGGGTGAAACTCGGGATAACAGAATTCTCCGGATAATC
>NZ_JAAKZI010000065.1 GCF_011045165.1 Arthrobacter silviterrae | reverse complement strand
GGGAGGCCCCGCACTGTGTGGTGTGGGGCCTCGACCTGTTGGTGTTGTCCGGCGGTGTCCTACTCTCCCACATCCTCTCGAATGCAGTACCATCGGCGCTGTGGGTCTTAGCTTCCGGGTTCGGGATGGGACCGGGCGTTTCCCCCACGCTATGACCACCGTAACTCGTTCCCCAAACCATTGCTGGGTTGGGTGGCTTGTTGGGTGTTGTGGATCAACAGTATTCAATTGTACAGGGTTCCGTGCCGTGGTCGGGCCCGTGGTGCGGGGCGGCCAGGGCCTGGGTGTCCTGTGTGTTTTGGTTTCCTGTGGCAAACGGGTGGGTTTGTTGTTTGGGAACCACATAGTGAACGCGTGCATGCTTTTGTGTAAGGGTTTGTGTGTGTTTCAAGTTGTCGGCCTATTAGTACCGGTCAGCTTCACGAGTCTTTAGTCCTCGCTTCCACATCCGGCCTATCAACCCAGTGGTCTGGCTGGGGGCCTCCCGCACGTGATGTGCATGGAAATCTCATCTTGAAGCGGGCTTCCCGCTTAGATGCTTTCAGCGGTTATCCCATCCGAACGTAGCTAATCAGCGATGCACTTGGCAGTACAACTGACACACCAGAGGTTCGTCCGTCCCGGTCCTCTCGTACTAAGGACAGCCCTTCTCAAATTTCCTGCGCGCGCAGCGGATAGGGACCGAACTGTCTCACGACGTTCTAAACCCAGCTCGCGTACCGCTTTAATGGGCGAACAGCCCAACCCTTG
Organism: Arthrobacter silviterrae; assembly: GCF_011045165.1. Taxonomy (GTDB): domain Bacteria; phylum Actinomycetota; class Actinomycetes; order Actinomycetales; family Micrococcaceae; genus Specibacter; species Specibacter silviterrae. The sequence continues at coordinate 5,072 of NZ_JAAKZI010000065.1, read as the reverse complement.
GGACCTACTCCAGCCCCAGGATGCGACGAGCCGACATCGAGGTGCCAAACCATGCCGTCGATATGGACTCTTGGGCAAGATCAGCCTGTTATCCCCGAGGTACCTTTTATCCGTTGAGCGACGGCCATTCCACAATGTGCCGCCGGATCACTAGTCCCGACTTTCGTCCCTGCTCGACCTGTCGGTCTCACAGTCAAGCTCCCTTGTGCACTTACACTCGATACCTGATTGCCAACCAGGCTGAGGGAACCTTTGGGCGCCTCCGTTACTCTTTAGGAGGCAACCGCCCCAGTTAAACTACCCATCAGGCACTGTCCCTGACCCGGATTACGGGCCGAAGTTAGATGTCCAAAGTGACCAGAGTGGTATTTCAACGATGACTCCGCCACAACTGGCGTTGCGGTTTCACAGTCTCCCACCTATCCTACACAAGCCACTCCGAACACCAATACCAAACTATAGTAAAGGTCTCGGGGTCTTTCCGTCCTGCTGCGCGTAACGAGCATCTTTACTCGTACTGCAATTTCGCCGAGTTTATGGTTGAGACAGCGGGGAAGTCGTTACTCCATTCGTGCAGGTCGGAACTTACCCGACAAGGAATTTCGCTACCTTAGGATGGTTATAGTTACCACCGCCGTTTACTGGGGCTTAAATTCTCAGCTTCGCCAACAAGTTGGCTAACCGGTCCTCTTAACCTTCCAGCACCGGGCAGGAGTCAGTCCGTATACATCGTCTTGCGACTTCGCACGGACCTGTGTTTTTAGTAAACAGTCGCTTCCCCCTGGTCTCTGCGGCCCACACCCGCTCACGGAACGCATGGTTCCTTCACGGGGCAGGCCCCCCTTCTCCCGAAGTTACGGGGGCATTTTGCCGAGTTCCTTAACCATAATTCTCTCGATCGCCTTGGTATTCTCTACCTGATCACCTGTGTCGGTTTGGGGTACGGGCAGTTGGAACCTCGCGTCGATGCTTTTCTTGGCAGCATAGGATCACCAAATTCCCCAAAAGAGGGGTCCCGTCAGATCTCAAAGTCGTCACTAAAGACCACACCACGGATTTGCCTATGGTGTCTCCTACATCCTTGGACCGGGACTACCATCGCCCGGCTTGGCTACCTTCCTGCGTCACACCTGTTAATACGCTTACCTCCCCGGATCGGGTCCCGCGCGCACCACCAGCCTGGCCCCGAAGGACACGCACTGATGCTTTGGGCGGTTAGTATCACCGGTTCAATATGGGCGGTTCTTCACCGGTACGGGAATATCAACCCGTTGTCCATCGACTACGCCTGTCGGCCTCGCCTTAGGTCCCGACTTACCCAGGGCAGATTAGCTTGACCCTGGAACCCTTGATCATTCGGCGGACGGGTTTCTCACCCGTCTTTCGCTACTCATGCCTGCATTCTCACTCGTGCAGCCTCCACCGCTAGTTCACACTGCGGCTTCAACGCCTGCACGACGCTCCCCTACCACTCCAAACCCCTGAACCGGGCAAGCCCGGCTAGGGACATGTTTGAAATCCACAACTTCGGCGGTGTACTTGAGCCCCGCTACATTGTCGGCGCGGAATCACTTGACCAGTGAGCTATTACGCACTCTTTCAAGGATGGCTGCTTCTAAGCCAACCTCCTGGTTGTCTAAGCAATCCCACATCCTTTCCCACTTAGCACACGCTTAGGGGCCTTAGTTGGTGGTCTGGGCTGTTTCCCTCTCGACTATGAAGCTTATCCCCCACAGTCTCACTGCCACGCTCTCACTTGCCGGCATTCGGAGTTTGGCTGACGTCAGTAACCTTGTAGGGCCCATTAGCCATCCAGTAGCTCTACCTCCAGCAAGAAACACGCAACGCTGCACCTAAATGCATTTCGGGGAGAACCAGCTATCACGAAGTTTGATTGGCCTTTCACCCCTACCCACAGCTCATCCCCTCCATTTTCAACTGAAGTGGGTTCGGTCCTCCACGCGCTCTTACACACGCTTCAACCTGGCCATGGGTAGATCACTTCGCTTCGGGTCTAGATCACGCCACTGCAACGCCCTGTTCAGACTCGCTTTCGCTACGGCTTCCCCACACGGGTTAACCTCGCGACGTAACACTAACTCGCAGGCTCATTCTTCAAAAGGCACGCCATCACGGAAACAACTACCCCAAAGGGCACGCCCGCTCTGACGGATTGTAAGCACACGGTTTCAGGTACTATTTCACTCCCCTCCCGGGGTACTTTTCACCTTTCCCTCACGGTACTTGTCCGCTATCGGTCATTAGGTAGTATTTAGGCTTATCAGGTGGTCCTGACAGATTCACACGGGATTTCTCGGGCCCCGTGCTACTTGGGATCCCCACCAGGGAGTGCACTGCATTTCGGTTACGGGACTCTCACCCTCTACGGCAGGCCATTCAAAACCCTTCACCTATGCATGCACCATTCCCCCCACCAGTCCGGCAGAACTGGAACGGCAGGTCCCACAACCCCGACCATGCAACGCCCGCCGGCTATCACACATGGCACGGTTTAGCCTCATCCGCGTTCGCTCGCCACTACTAACGGAATCACTCTTGTTTTCTCTTCCTGTGGGTACTGAGATGTTTCACTTCCCCACGTTCCCCCCACACACCCTATATATTCAGGTGCGGGTCACCACCTCGCCTTGCAACGGGTGGCGGGGTTTCCCCATTCGGACACCCTCGGATCAAAGTTCGGTTATCAACTCCCCGAGGCTTATCGCAGATTCCTACGTCCTTCTTCGGCTCCTAATGCCAAGGCATCCACCGTGCGCCCTTAAAAACTTGACCACACACAAGCAGCCAACTCACAGGCAACAACACACAAAGCGCCGCACCCGCAAGATTTCATACTTCATTTATCGAGAGAACCACGGAAAACTCAAAGAGCTTCCCAGGTTCATTCATGTCTCAAAGAAATTGCTTCCTTATAAAAGATGCTCGCGTTCACTATGTAGTTCTCAAACAACAACCCCACCACACACCAACCCGCCAAAAGCACCCAACAACCCCTCCCACAAGGAAGAACCACCGGACACCGCCTGGCAGGCGGCCATGCGCAGGAAACCAGGAAACAAACCAACACGCTAACGTGTCGTTGTCCCAGGACCCAACAGTGTGCCAAACGCCACCCGCCAGAACAAGCCAACCCATAAAGAAACGTTCCCCGCACCCACAAAGCGGCTGCTGTACTGATTTCGGATTGCCCCGTGCCGGCAGGCACCTGCTTCATTGATATTCCACCCTTGAGCAATCCACCGAGAAACAATCGTTCTCGCAATGGATTATTCTCCTCACGCCACCAGCGCGTTCCCTGCGGAACGCCCCGTGTCCGTGTGGTGCTCCTTAGAAAGGAGGTGATCCAGCCGCACCTTCCGGTACGGCTACCTTGTTACGACTTAGTCCCAATCGCCAGTCCCACCTTCGACCACTCCCTCCCTTGCGGGTTGGGCCATGGGCTTCGGGTGTTACCAACTTTCGTGACTTGACGGGCGGTGTGTACAAGGCCCGGGAACGTATTCACCGCAGCGTTGCTGATCTGCGATTACTAGCGACTCCGACTTCATGGGGTCGAGTTGCAGACCCCAATCCGAACTGAGACCGGCTTTTTGGGATTAGCTCCACCTCACAGTATCGCAACCCATTGTACCGGCCATTGTAGCATGCGTGAAGCCCAAGACATAAGGGGCATGATGATTTGACGTCGTCCCCACCTTCCTCCGAGTTGACCCCGGCAGTCTCCCATGAGTCCCCGGCATAACCCGCTGGCAACATGGAACGAGGGTTGCGCTCGTTGCGGGACTTAACCCAACATCTCACGACACGAGCTGACGACAACCATGCACCACCTGTAAACCGGCCGCAAGCGGGGCACCCGTTTCCGGGCGTTTCCAGTTCATGTCAAGCCTTGGTAAGGTTCTTCGCGTTGCATCGAATTAATCCGCATGCTCCGCCGCTTGTGCGGGCCCCCGTCAATTCCTTTGAGTTTTAGCCTTGCGGCCGTACTCCCCAGGCGGGGCACTTAATGCGTTAGCTACGGCGCGGAAAACGTGGAATGTCCCCCACACCTAGTGCCCAACGTTTACGGCATGGACTACCAGGGTATCTAATCCTGTTCGCTCCCCATGCTTTCGCTCCTCAGCGTCAGTTAATGCCCAGAGACCTGCCTTCGCCATCGGTGTTCCTCCTGATATCTGCGCATTTCACCGCTACACCAGGAATTCCAGTCTCCCCTACATCACTCTAGTCTGCCCGTACCCACCGCAGATCCGGGGTTGAGCCCCGGACTTTCACGGCAGACGCGACAAACCGCCTACGAGCTCTTTACGCCCAATAATTCCGGATAACGCTTGCGCCCTACGTATTACCGCGGCTGCTGGCACGTAGTTAGCCGGCGCTTCTTCTGCAAGTACCCTCAACCAACACAAGTGCTGGCCTTGTTCCCTACTGAAAGAGGTTTACAACCCGAAGGCCGTCATCCCTCACGCGGCGTCGCTGCATCAGGCTTTCGCCCATTGTGCAATATTCCCCACTGCTGCCTCCCGTAGGAGTCTGGGCCGTGTCTCAGTCCCAGTGTGGCCGGTCACCCTCTCAGGCCGGCTACCCGTCGTCGCCTTGGTAGGCCATTACCCCACCAACAAGCTGATAGGCCGCGAGTCCATCCAAAACCAACAAAAGCCTTTCAACCCCCCACCATGCGGCGGAAAGTCGGCATCCAGTATTAGACCCAGTTTCCCAGGCTTATCCCAGAGTCTTGGGCAGGTTACTCACGTGTTACTCACCCGTTCGCCACTAATCCCCGGTGCAAGCACCGGTTCATCGTTCGACTTGCATGTGTTAAGCACGCCGCCAGCGTTCATCCTGAGCCAGGATCAAACTCTCCGTTAATAAAACAAACAGACACACACAACCACACCGGAAAAAGATGCCAGCCATGTGCACTAAATTCGAAACCAGCTAAACAGCCATGCATCACCACAGGGGCGGCAACACACAACCAAATAACCAATCCATCAAACAATAAATTGGTATCAATAAAACTTGGCACACTATTGAGTTCTCAAACAACA
>NZ_JAAKZI010000064.1 GCF_011045165.1 Arthrobacter silviterrae | reverse complement strand
AGACCGTAAGACCCATGAGATTCGTTGCATCAAAGAATCCTTACTGATGCTCAGGCCATCGCGCGAGCAGCGATGATATGAACGATCCTTGCCTTGCTATAGCTTACGCGCAGCGACTCCCCATGACTGGGCAAACACCTTGCCATTCAGGCCCCAATCCGTCAATTGGGAGCTCACTTTGCCAACCTCCCTGTAGGCGTTGTCGGCGGCAAGCGCTGCCGCGAACTTACCGGCAGTATCGCGGAGCTTGGCGAGCTTAGCGAAGGTGATTACTTTGGCGCCGGGCCGCGCTGAGGCTTGCCTGTGCAGCACTTGGGTGTTGTGAATCATGATCGGTGTTGCGCTGCATGTATGGTCGTATTTCTCAGCGAACCAGTCCATGGAATGAGATAGCTGTTCTGCATCGTGCCGCCAAATCGCATCCGTGGTGCTGCCGCTCTTGCATTCGATGACCAAAAAAGCCAACTTACCTAAAGACCACAGCACGTCCGGGCCTTCCCCTGTGTCACGTTCGGGCCGTTGCGCAGCGAAGCCAAAGTGCAAACCGAGATCGTACATAGCCTGTTCGAACATTTGCACGCTTGCTTGGTTGGGGTCTGGTACGAGGTCGTCCAGGATCGCAGCAACACCGACTATCAGATCGTTGCCGTTTCCATAGCGTTCAGATAAGAATGCCGCAGCTTGCCGGGCCTGGTCTGCGAGGCTATTCAACCGGTGGTATTCGACGCCATCTCGCGGGCGTAGTACCGCCTTGTTATCTGTCTGGGCAGATTTCTGCATCTGCTGGGCTGCGGCGGGATCTGCTAGATGCAGATACCCAGCAGCGCGCTGCTTGAGCCAACCCTCGTGCCGGCGGTCGTCGTTGGCGGCAATTATGGCCTGACGCATTTTCGCATGAGCATCCCTATAGCGTCCAAGTTCAGCCAGCCGAAAGGCTTCCCGTTCCGCCACGGCAACTTCAGAGACTGTGCTAGTCGTTGGGTAGGTGACTCCATCAAGTGCGTCACGACTAGCTGCAACCCAACCAGGATCCCGATCCAGGCACTGGCCAATTACGCTGCCAATAGCGCTGAAAGGCATTCCATAAAGCATGTCGGCGACTTGGTCGGATAGAGCGAGCTGGGCACGTGTCGCTGGGCTGAATTTAGACGATCCGCCTGCCTTGTGTAGCCGCTGGGTGAGTTTCGACCCAACCAGTAGAACGACACAATGGTCGTCGTTGGAACGCACACCTCGGCCCATACCCTGTTCGATGCGCTGGATTTGTCGCGTGATCATGGCCTCACTTTCGCTCAGGGCAAGAGCTTCAATTCGTTCAAGAGCGCTGTAGGCCTCAGGGAGTCCGTCAAGGACAAGGATTCGGCAGGCGTCGCCGGGAAGGTCGATGCCGTCATACTTGTTGATCAAGACCACTAGACCGACGTGCCCCTCTCGGAGAGAGCGGACACCATCGTGGATGGTGCTGCTGTCGTGTTCTGCGTCGGCAAAGTCGCGCCAGAACGCGGCTCGACGTCGTGAAGGCACAATAACTACGACGTTGCGATGTAGCGCTTGTTCAACTAGAAAGGTGCGCACTTCCTCATCAGTGGTCCCAGGGTGAGTTTCCATCGGGGTAAGGATCATACGATCGCCCAGATCGTCGGCAGTCTGCGGTGTGATTGGCGTCGAGATCGGCGTCGGGGCAGCATCGAAGTGAGTCACCAGAACGCTGTCATCGGCCAGCGTCGCGGTTAAGTAGATCCGCCTCTTGGCAGTAGCCAGGCTAGGGATTCGGTCAATTGGCGGGCAGGGTGGTTTGATCTCGATCTCGTTGTAGGTGATCGCCACGTCACAAAGGTGCAGGACATCTCGAATCAGTGGCCATACAAACTTGAAGTTATTGGTGCTTTGTCGGTGTGGATGTAGGGCGTTCAGTACTTGTTGCTGTCGATCTGCCCAGGACCAATACGGAACGCGCAGGGCAACACCAGGTACATCTTCAGCAAGATCCCGGATAGTAGACGGCGATTGGTCACGAAGCGTGTCGTCGAAAAGGTCGGAAATCTCGTTGTATGCAGCGTGTCCACGAGGGATAGTCAAAGTGAATTGGTGTTCCAGCGTGGACACGCATGCGTGAGCGTCGTCGACCAATAGCGAGCCAATTTCTATACGTTGCCGAGTATCGCCTGCGACGCCGAAAACAGATATGCCGTTGATTACCTTGTGTATGTAGGTAACAAGTATTGCCTTACCGGCTTGGAACCGGCCGGATCGCGGATCATCCGTAGTTTCAAGGCCTAGGGCCGCGGCTTCAGCACGTACCTGATCAGCGAGATATATGTCGGGTGTGATGTAGACGGCTGGGCCAGCAACATCGTTGAGGCAACTTTTAAGCATCATCAGCCCTACTAAAGTTTTGCCGCCACCGGTGTTCATTTTGATAAGTAGGTCAGAATCGGTGCGTCGCTCGTGCCAGCTATCCCACACCTGAGATTGAACGTCCCACGGCCGGGCATACTTCGAGGCTTTAGCTGGTAAGGCGGCAAAGATTCGCCTTGGTTCGGTGGCAGAATCCACGACCGATTGCTTGGTTAGCTTTCCAAAGTCGAGTCCAGTCATCGTTAGTCCCCTTGTGCTCGTGCCTGTTCTGCCCTGGTCATCATCGTATCGGCTGTAAGGCGTTCAGAGCGTTCTTGATGACCCATCAAGGTGCAGCGATATCTAGTGTGTTCGGGAAGGGCCGGAAGGAAGGCTGTGCATGGCCACGGTCTTCCATGGCGACCACTTCAGGTGCCAGGAATGAGGCGGATGCTTACCGGCGGTAATGCGGACCCTGTCGTCCATCTATGGTTCGAAAGATCACTCGGTGATGGCCCACGGCTTTTTTCGGACCATTCGGGCTGAGTATCAGGCTTCGCCTGACACATGGCGTGCTTGCCTTGCCGCGGCTAATTCTCGTCCGGGTAGCCACTACGCGCACAGATAGTCAGGAATCCAGCCTGTGTATACCGCGGACTCGCTAAGGGTAGGAGGCATAGTTGACTTTTCGCGAGACTGAAATCCTACGGCCCAGGTTTCTGCCTAATTTGGCCCTCCAGAAGCCTGTAGGTCTTCGTATGCAGCCAGCATCCATTCCCCATCGCCGAACCTAATCTCGAAGAGAGATTCGTTCTGGTGGTTCGTACCCATTGAACTGATTTCAAAAAATGGCCACCTATCCCGCGCAAGTCCGACGGCATCTCTAGTGCTGACGGCGTGAAATGTCCCTATCGCTTGACCCGAGGCAAGAAGAGAAGGATCGCCACCCCTGAGATTCATACTCTCTGTCCAATGAGCCTCCCGGCTTCAGACAACGGTGCTTCTAGCCCCAGGGTCTCTCGGACCGCGCTTGCAACGGCAAATGCAAGAAGCGGGGGAACCGCATTGCCGATCTGGCGAAATTTTGCTGACTGTCGACCCTGCCATGGCGTATCACGGGGGAATGATTGCAAGACTGCGGCCTCCTCCACGGTAAGTCTTCGCAAAGTGGCCGCCGGGGGAAGTTTGGGGAGCGGTTCTCGGCCCTCATGAAAAAGCCGTCTGTGATAGTCAACGATCCATGGCGCCGATATTCCTGCGAGATGTCCGTCATCGACGATTGGAGTCCTATTTCCACCCATCGAGGCCGGCAGAGTCGGTGCTGGTCCGTCCAGGTTCATTGCGCGACCCTGGCCGTTGAAGAGCATTCCTGCATATGGTGACTTCCGGAGGACTGGGCGCTTCGCGAGTGTAATAATCGCGGTACATAGAGAGTCGTTCCCTGGCATACCTGCAGGGGGGAGGACTCGAAGGGCGTCGCGTACGCTTGGTGGGTTCAATGCCGTCGGTGCGGCTGGCATGGCAAAGTCGGGTCCCTCTTGTGGAACTCCTACTAGAAACATCCGCTCACGGGCTTGAGGAACCCCCCAGTGCGAAGCATTGAGTACAACCAAAGTGACTTTATAGTCTTTGGTGGCAGTTTCCTTCAACGCACTGATGATATCGCCCCACCGCTTATTACGGGCTAAGGCGGCGACGTTTTCCATCACAAACGCCTTGGGTTTGATTCGTTTGACGAGGCCAAGAAAGTCGAATACGTGGCGCGATCGAGGATCATTGGGGTCCATCCGACCCGCGACTGAAAACCCCTGGCAGGGCGGACCGCCGATTACCAAATCAGCCATACCTTCGTAGAGAGCGTCGGCCGCTACTCGAACGTCCCCACAAACTGATTTATGCCCAGTGAATCGAGCCGCAGCGTCTATCCACTCAGGGTCGACTACCTGGTCCAAACGGTTGTATGTGCTGACCGCATCAGGATCAATGTCATTCGCGAAAACGGGTGTCAAGCCCGCTTTCGCAAACCCTAGGTCCATACCGCCACACCCGGAGTACAAAGATACGAATGTTGGAGCGGGAACGTCAATCGGGCTATGTTCATTTCGCATAGCGCCACAGTATCGGGTTCTGAGGAGGGTCGCAAACGGTAGGGTCGGTGTTGTGCCTCCGTCCTACTCGCGTGAAGTCGAATTCCATCGTGCCCTTGCGCAACTGCTTTGTGATCTTCGAATAGAAGCTCACGTTTCCCAGGGGGCACTTTCAGCAGAATTAGGTATTGACCAGGCGGCGGTATCTCGCGTGGAGTCAGGGCAACGACGACTGACTGTCGCGGAAACGTTCTCTTGGTTCGAAGCCCTCGGCCTTGACCTTGGCGGAATGAGCGATCGACTTCTGGCACTTTGGGCCGAACACGGAGAACGCCCTCCAAGTTTGTGGACGGAGCCAGATGCCTGAATATAGTGGGCCCAGCCTGCCTGAAGCCATATCGTCGCTCCAGTTCCCTGTGGATCGAGCCAGTGAAACTTCGGTCGTTGCAGCCGTAGAGCAGCACCTCACTGCGTGCTCAATCTCACCAAGTGATGGCGCCTTGCTCATCCTCGAATCCCTGGATCAGTGGAATCAAACAGGCGTGCCCAACTCGCTCCTTAAGAACATCGTTCCAATCGCGCTCACTGCAGGTCTCGAAGGAGATCTCGGTAGCCTGCTATCAGCCAACTACTTCGTCATCTTCGGAAAACTTTTGGCAGGAACCACAGACTGGAACGGTCTCCCGCATACAACCGCACGGCGCCTAATCTCAAGACTTCCACTGCTGAACCATCTTCTGGTAGCAGAAAATATGTCATGCTCACAGGTCTCGAAGCTGCTCAAAGCACTGGAAACCAGCCTGGATGTGCCATACCAAGCAGTGGGCGTCATAGCGCGCGCGCTCGGGCATTTTCCCAGCCTTAGCTCCAACCTAGCTGGTGATGAACTGTGGAATTTGGATGCCAGCTTCGCCCTGTCATTATTCCCAGATAGCGATACCCTTGGTGCTTGTGATATTGCAGGAAAAGAAGCCGAAAAATACCTTCCGGAAACAGACGTCGCTCATCTGTTGCGGCAGCTCAGCCAGGTACTAATCCCCACGGGTCCTATCAACTGGCCCTATCTTCAGATCCTTCATTTCTGTTGCGTTCCCCTGGAATTCTTCGATCATCCCGCTAGTTACTTGTACGAATTTGCGCCACGTGGTCAAATCGCCATGCAATTGTTCGCCCGGTATCCAGCCTCAACTGGAAACCCTGTTCTGAATAACGCAAAAGCTGTTCAGACGCTAGATAGGGCTTGGGCACGAAATCGCGGAGGAGATGACGCCCATGCGCTCGTTGCCCTCTTGGAGTCATTGGAATCCCTGCCTCATGTCACGCGGAGGAGCCTGGCAAAAGTTCTCAGATCCTGGTTATACAGAGTCATAGAACTCGAAACTTCAACCCCGATTCCGTTGCCGACCGATCTAACAGCAGAGGAAATTGAGCGAGTAATTTACTATGTCGCTGATTACGAAACGAACACCCAGGGTGTTCTGGAACAACGGATCGTCGATGGCCTCTCATTTCTAGCTTTCGCAGGCGAGGGGTGGAGGCCTCGAGGAATCGGCGACAGTGTGAATGCATCGAACCTCTCGCGCCACAAGCTAGGCGATGTCGAATTTGCAAATGTCGACAACCGCACGGCCATCGCCCTTGAGGCTCATGGCGGGCACTTGTCGATCACCTATGTGAAGGATCATCAGCGTTCGCTCGCCAGGATCGTAGATCAACGCCTGGGAGAGTCCTGGTCGGCTCTTGACGAACCCTCAGCTTGGACCATCCGCGTGATCTTTGTTGCCCATTCGCGCGCACCATCTGGTCTCCCAGAAAACGAAGAAATCTCCAAAGTGAGGATCGAGTACGAATACTGGGACTACAAGCAACTTATCGAACAAGCGTCAGCTAGTACAGACCGCTTAGGAAGCGACAAAGAGTTTCACTCGTTTGCCATCCAGCCCTTGGATTTGACGACCACACGGCAGTCTGTACGCGATAGGTTTCTAGCTATCGCACGGCCGCTGCCTTCCTAGGGGAATATTTCGAAGGCGATAATTTGGGTGACTTCGTGCTCTCGTAGCCATCGGTTACGACGTGATTCTCCCCGTCGACGGAGAAAAATCAAAAGCGATCTCCAACGCAAGTCAATGCGATGCTCCTTTCTAGCGAATGAACGTATTGACCGACTCCAGGCCAAGAGAAGTTCA
>NZ_JAAKZI010000063.1 GCF_011045165.1 Arthrobacter silviterrae | reverse complement strand
CCATTAGTCCGGCGTCGGGCGTTGCGGGAGAATGGCCTTTCGCGGTAGACATGACAGGGCTTTCATGATCAAGATGGCTTTCACAGGGGTTTCACCTGACTCAGCTAAGGATGTGGACAAGCGATGGACAACACTGAGCAGGCCAATGCCATAGTTACGACCGCCGCCCTCCGGGTATTTATTTTGGACGACCATGAACTGGTTAGGCTGGGCCTTCAGGAACTCTTGGAGGGCCATGGCTTTACCGTGGTCGGCTCGTCGGGTTCCGCGGCCGAGGCGGCCCGCCTGATCCCGGCACTCCATCCCGACGTTTCCATACTCGACGCACGGCTGCCCGACGGCACGGGCATTGAAGTGTGCCGTGACGTCCGTTCGGTTGATCCATCCCTCAAATGCCTCATCCTGACGAGCTACGATGACGAGCAGGCCCTCCGAGGCGCTGTGCTTGCCGGTGCTGCCGGCTATGTCCTGAAAGAAATCGGCGGCACCGACCTGCTCACCGCCATCAAGGTCGCTGCGCGGGGCGAGTCGCTGTTCGATTCAGCCCTCAAGCGCAAGATCATCTCAGGGCTAAGCGAGCCAGCTCCCCCGGACCCACGTGTGGCCTCCCTGACTGCACAGGAGCGCCGGGTGTTGGCCCTCATCGGCCAGGGCATGACCAACCGCCAAATCGGGCAGGAGCTCTTCCTCGCCGAAAAGACCGTCAAGAACTACGTTTCCTCCCTGCTGGCAAAACTTGGCTTTGAGCGCCGGACCCAGGCAGCGGTGTATATTTCCCGGAAATGATTGTCCGGCCTTTGGCCACATCTACATTGTTCACACGCCCTGGGAAGCATGTTTATTGTTCAGTGGAACCGACCAAAAGAACTTCGTACCGCCCTGGGCAACACTTTCCACCTGAAAAATACCGTTGAATTTCAGTGCCCGCCTCTCCATGTTGACCAGCCCGCTCCTGTCGGAACGGGTGCTGATTCCACAACCGTCGTCACTGACGGTGACGCTTACGAAGCCGCCTCCAGCGGTCACGGCAACGTCGATTTCCCCGGCCTTGGCATGCCTGACAGCATTGCTGACTCCCTCCGTCACCACGGCAAGCAGTTGCTCCGCCACCTCCGGCGGAACGCGGGAATCGATGGGCCCTGACAGCACTATTCGCGGCGCGAACGACAGCGGCGTTGATACTTTCAGCACAGTATTCAAGATTCGGCTGCTGACCAAGTCCGTGTCGCCGGTCGAGGTGCGCAGTGCATAAATGGTGTCCCGCAACTCTTTGATGGTCGCATCCAGTTCGTCGGTAATGGCACGAATGCGGGCAAGGCCGGCAGAATCAGGAATGAAGCGGCCAAGGCTTTGGACATTGAGCCCGACGGCAAATATCCGCTGGATGACTACGTCGTGCAGGTCCTGGGCGATGCGATCCCGGTCCGTGTACAAGACCAGTTGTTCCCGAATCTGGTGGGTCTTGGCCAACTCCAGCGCCAAGGCAGACTGCGCGCAGTAAACCGAAACCAATTCGGAGGTCAGGGAAGAATACGGGGCGCCCCCCTTCTCACGCACCAGCACAAGGAGTCCGTGCTCGGCGCCCTTAGTCCCAAGACGCGCCAGCAGCGAGGGACCAGATAGTCGCCCGGAGGCCGGCCCCAGCAACTTCGAAACCGTTTCGAAACTAGCTGGCTCGCCAGCCGACAGCACGCCTTGTACGCTCCCACTGTCCAGGTCCAGCAACCGCCCAATCCATTCCTGCGAGCCGTTGCCGGCACCTGCGAGGACTTCGACCTGTCCCGCCTCGTTGGGCGCACTGGCAATGAGAGCCAGTGCCGAATCGGACGCATCAAGGGCGGTCTGTGCAACAAACCCGGGTCCGACACCGGACCCTGCCGCACCAACCCCCATCATGAGCACTGCGACACTCCGGCCTGCTTCCAGCCATCGCGTCCGTAATTGCGCGTCATCGAACAGTCTCGCGTTTTCGATGGCAAATCCGGCAGCCCCGGCGAGGGCCACGGCCAAGTCTTGGTCTTCCGCTGTGAAAAATTTCCCGCCGTTCTTCTCCGTCAAGTACAAGTTCCCAAAAACTTTGTCGCGGATCCGAATGGGCACCCCCAGGAAGGTGCGCATGGGCGGATGGTGCTTGGGAAATCCATACGACGCCGGATGGTCGTGGAGATTCGGCAGTCGGATGGGGCGCGGGTCCTTTATCAGCAACCCCAGGACCCCATGCCCTGTAGGCAGGGGTCCAATGAGCTTTGCGAGCTGGGGATCGATACCCTCCGTAATGAAGTGGCTCAGGCCTCCGCTGCCACCGATAACGCCCAAGGCGCCATATTTGGCGTCCAGCAGCTGGCACGCGGACTGCACGATTCGACTGAGAACTGCTTCCAGGGTTAGCTCCTCGGCAATTGAGATAACCGCTGAGAGCAACCCTCGCAGTCGTTCATCTGAAGGTTGCCCATGCATGTCCACGGCTGGAGGCACAACACCATTGTCACGCGGGCCCGGCTGGTCCATTCTTTGCCTCCGTGCAAGTCCACTTCCAAGACGCCAAAGGTGGCTCACTGCACACCCCTTGCACTCAGGATACGCCGCAGCCAAGGTGTCTTCGTGGGTCGAACCAGGCCATTGTGCCCTAGCGGGAAAGGCCCAATAGCCATAAGCTCACCCCATGACGCACAAACCAGCAGCCACAAGAACCGAAGACCTGCCGGTCCACGAGTGCTGGGCACTCCTTCGAGGGGTGTCCGTCGGCAGGCTCGCAATCTGGGACGCCGACCATCCCGACATCTTCCCCATCAACTACACAGTTGACCATGGCACACTGGTCTTTCGCACCGGAGAAGGCACCAAGCTGACCGCCGTGCTCGAGGGACACCCGGTTGCACTCGAAGCCGACGGGGTGGACCCGGACACCGGCATTGCCTGGAGCGTGGTGGTGAAGGGCACCGGCGCGCTCCTCTCCTCGACCGGGGATCTGCTGGACAGTTTTTCCCTCCGGCTGTTCCCTTGGCATGCCGGACGCAAGGACAACTTCGTGCGCATCTCGCCAACATCGGTCACAGGGCGCAGGTTCCGGGTCACACCACCTGCGGAGTGGTGGACGGCACAGGCCAACATGCCGCAGGCCTCGCCCGAGTAGGGTGTGTCGCCAAAGACACCTGCGATGAGGGCACTTAGACCCTAACCCACCCTGTGCGTCACGCGTAGCGTCAATGACACCGATACCGGCAATAGGCCGGACCGGCACCCGACGAACGGACGCACCATGAAAGCGCTGATCTACAACGGCCCCGGCGACAAGTCCTGGGCAGAGGCTCCGCAACCGCAGCTCCTCCACCCCAGCGACGTGATCGTCCGGGTGGACACCACCACCATCTGTGGCACGGATTTGCACATACTCAAAGGCGACGTTCCGGCCGTCCAGCCAGGGCGGATACTCGGCCACGAAGGCGTGGGCACCGTGGTGGAAACAGGCACGGGAGTCCAGGAGCTGGTGGTGGGCGACCGCGTCCTGATCTCCTGCATCAAGTCCTGCGGCCACTGCCCCAACTGCCGCCAGGGCCTCTACTCCCACTGCCTCGGCGAGGAGGGACAGTCGGGCATCGGCTGGGTGTTTGGGCACCTCATCGACGGCACCCAGGCCGAGTTTGTCCGCGTACCCTACGCTGACAACTCGCTGTACAGGCTGCCACCCGGAGTCAGTGATGTGGAGGCGGTCATGCTCTCCGACATCCTGCCGACCGGCTTTGAGATCGGCGTCCTTTCCGGCGGCGTGAAGCCTGGCGACGTTGTGGCCGTCATAGGTGCAGGGCCTGTGGGCCTCGCTGCCATAGCGACCGCAGGGTTGTGCGGAGCGGGAACCATCGTGGCGATTGACCGGGACGCAAACAGGCTCGCGCAGGCCCTCGAGTTTGGCGCGACGGACACCGTCGATTCCCAACGTCCTGACTGGCGGCAAGAAGTTATTGACTTGACGGACGGCGCCGGCGTGGACGTGTCCATCGAAGCCGTCGGGTTGCCGGAAACGTTTGCCATGGCATTAAGCTTGGCCCGCCCCGGCGGCCGCGTTGCCAACGTGGGCGTCCACGGCTCCAGCGTTGACCTTCCCCTGCAGGAGCTGTGGATCCAGAACATCAGCATCTCGATGGGCTTGGTCAACACCAACACCACCCCCATGCTGCTTAAACTCGTGGCCCAGCACAAAATTCCGGCCGCCAAGTTCGCCACCCACACGTTCTCATTTGACCAGGTGCTTGAGGCCTACGACACCTTTGCCCGTGCCGCAGAAACGAAGGCCCTGAAGGTCATCATCACCCGCAACCCCGCACACTCCTGAAAGGCATCGTCATGGAACAAGTCACCATCATCGGCAGCGGGAACATGGCCCGGGCCATCGCCATCCGCATGCTGGCGGCACGGCACTCGGTGCAAATCCTGGGACGCAATGGACAGAAAACCCGGGACCTCGTGGAATTCCTCGGCGCCGGTGCGCAAGGCGGGGGCGAAGGCGCGGCCATCGAAGGCGGAATTGTCTTTCTGGCAGTCCCTTACGAGGAAGGCAAGAATACAGTCCTTGTTTATGGCGAAGCCCTGGCAGGAAAAGTCGTCGTGGACATCAGCAATCCCGTGGACTTGTCTACCTTCGACCGCCTGTTGGTCCCCGCCGGATCCTCCGCCGTTGAAGAGATCGCACGCCACGCAAGCCCGGATGCCCACGTGGTCAAAGCCTTCAACACCTGTCTGGCCAAGCCCCTGGAAGCCGGAACCGTGGCCGGGCTGCCCCTCGATGTCTTCATCGCCGGCGAATCCGAACAGGCCAAGGTCAAGGTCAGCGCTGTCGTGGCAGCCTCGGGCCTGCGGCCCATCGACGTCGGACCGCTGCGCAGGGCCCGTGAATTGGAGGCCATGATGCTCCTTGTCATGGGACTGCAGGCCAGCCCGGACCAGGACAACTTCAACTGGGACACGTCCCTCAAACTCCTGCCTTAGGAACACCATGAACCCCTCAATGGATCCGGTGGAGCGGGTTGTCGTTGGAATTGACGGCTCGGAGTACTCCACGCTCGCGCTGCAAACCGCCGCCACCTTGGCCAAGGCCCTGGCACTGCGACTCGATGTCGTCAGCTGCTGGAGCCGGTCGGACATCTATTTTGCTGCAGAAATTCCCGTGGGAGGGTTCCCGGAGGCAGACGTGCTTGAAGTCGAAGCGACCCGATTGGTGGAGGACGCCGTCGAACGGGCCTTTGGCCCGGAACGGCCCCCTGGACTGGTGGACGTCAGCATCAGGTACGGCCACCCCGGCAAGATCCTGGTGGACGAAAGTGCCAGCGCCCGCCTGCTCGTCGTGGGCCGTCGCGGACGGGGCGGATTTCTCGGCCTGCGGCTCGGGTCGGTCTCCTCCGCGTGCGTGGCCCACGCCCACTGTCCGGTGCTTGTTGTCAACGAACCGGATTAGACAGCCTTCATCAACCACCGGCCTGGCAGGTCCAAGGAACCACCCATGCAACTCATCCGGCGCAACTACCAGATCGCGGCCACGCTTTTTGTAGGATGTCTCGTCCTGTTGTTGTTGGGCCTCGGTCAAAGTGCCAGCGCACAGTGGTTGGCCAGCACGTTCGCGGCGGCAGCCGCCGTTCAGCGGGGGGCTGGCATGATCCGCGACATGGCTCATGGGCGCTGGGGCGTGGACATCCTTGCGGTCACAGCCATTGTCAGCACCGTCGCCGTCGGCGAATATGCCGCAGCCCTCATTGTTGTCTTGATGCTCTACGGCGGTGCGGCCCTGGAAGACTATGCCGCCGGCAAGGCAAAAGCAGAACTTGGTGCCCTGTTGGACCGTGTCCCCCAAACCGTCCACCGGGAGGTTCCCGGCAGGCGCCTGAACGATGTGCCAGCAACGGACGTTGTGCCAGGGGACGTCCTAGTACTGCGTCCAGCGGAGGTGGTCCCTGTGGATGGACGGCTGCTCTCTGCGGCAGGGTCCTTCGACGAGTCTGCCCTCACCGGCGAAAGCCTGCCGGTCGAATTGACACAGGGTCAAGAGGTTCTTAGCGGCTCAGTCAACGGCGCTGCTGCGGTGCGGTTGTCAGCCACTGCTTCCGCGGAAGATTCACAATACAGCCGCATTGTGGCCCTGGTCCGCGAGGCAGCTGCCAGCCGCGCACCGTTTGTCCGCCTTGCGGACCGGTACGCAGTACCGTTTACCCTTCTGGCACTGGTCCTCGGAATCCTGTCCTGGGTCCTGAGCGGCAAGTCGCTGCGATTTGCCGAGGTTCTGGTGGTCGCCACCCCGTGTCCCCTGCTGATCGCGGCACCGGTGGCATTCCTCGGAGGAATGAGCAGAGCGGCCAGGAACGGAATCGTGGTGAAGGGCGGCGGAACCCTTGAGCTGCTGGCCCGGATCAAAACAGCCGTCTTTGACAAGACAGGGACACTCACCCATGGTCGTCCAACACTCGAGGAAATCAGAACATCGAAGGTCTGCGGCCCACCGCCGTCCGACATGGAGCTGCTCGCCCTGGCGGCATCGGCAGAACTTCACTCCTCCCACGTCCTGGCCTCATCCGTGGTTGATTCGGCCCTGGCCTGCAAGCTGGACTTGTCACGTCCCTTAGAAGCTGTGGAACACGCCACGGACGGCGTCAGCGCCACCGTGAACGGGCATCGGGTTGCTGTCGGAAAGCGCACATTCGTGGAGGCACAGTCCGGTCCCGTTTCGGAGGAACCCATCGCCGCGGGCCAGCTGGCCGTGTACGTCAGCATTGACGGCGTATATGCCGGGGCGCTCATCATGCGGGATCCGTTGCGCGCAAACGCAGCGGCGACTTTGGCCGCACTTGCCGCCCTGGGCGTGGCCCACATTGTCATGGTCACGGGGGATGCCAAGGCGACGGCGGACCATGCTGCCAGCATGGCAGGAATTTCGGAGGTATGGGCAGGCTGTCGTCCCGAGACGAAGGTCTCCATTGTCCAAGGCCTAGTCC
>NZ_JAAKZI010000062.1 GCF_011045165.1 Arthrobacter silviterrae | reverse complement strand
TTAATCTGGTCACCTCCAAATGCTTGGCGTCCGACAGCAGTTGAGTCAGGAACTGCCTTGGGCCGTGCGTCACGTACTGTCCAGTAGCCGCCCAACGTGCCACAGTGTTTGCGTACCCGCTTCTACAGGAGGACTGCTGTGACCGTTCGCGACAACACCAACCGACGACTCAAGGAAGTTCTGGACATCATGGCCGCAGGGTCATGGGAGGACCAGAAGCCCAACGGGGGAGAGGTCCTGGCGGAAGCCGTGGCCCGCATCCCGTTCACGAAGGATGAATCCGAACTGCTCAGCGGCGGCATTCCACGCGGGCACAAGAACCTCACCAAGGCAACAGCCGAGCTAGTCAAGGCTGGTTGGATGACCAAGGGCCGCAGCGGCTGGGAAATCACCGAGGACGGACTGAAGGCGACTGTCGCGTTCAAGACAGTCGATGCGCTGACGGCTGCCCTCGCCGACGGGACGCCAGTCCCGGCACACACCCCGCTGCCCTCCAAGCCTGTCGCCAAGAAGGCCGCTGCCAGGAAGCCGCCAGCAAAGGCTGCGGCCACGAAGAAGGCGCCCGCCAAAGCAGCCCCGCGGAAGACCGCGGCCAAGGCGCCTGCAGAGGCGTCCGCCGTCGAACCTCAAGACCAGCCGGACTCCGTGGCCCTCGCCGGCGACTTCGGCACCGTGCTGGGTGCCCTGGATGACTGGGATCCCAGCCACAGCAGTGTGCAGATGAAGCTGGACGCCAAGCGCGGCACGTGGAAGCTTACCGCGGACCTGCCAGCCGGCAAGTACAGCTACAAGGCCGTGGTGAACGGTTCCTGGGACGAAAACTACGGTGCGTTTGGCCTGCTAGATGGCGCAAACCACGAGTTCGAGCATGCCGGCGGCGAGGTCACGTTCCACTATGACCACGCTACGAAGGACGTGCTGCGGGGCTGATTGCGGGTGCCCTGGGTCTCGACGCGCTCGCAGAGCTCGCTGCTCGACCAGCGGGCTTACCCGTGCATCTCGCGGTACGCCTCCGCGGCCGCGGGGTGCAGCGGCAGGCCTCCCGTGCTGATGAGCGTTTCCCGGCTCAGGAACTGGATGCCCTGGCTGGACTTGGGGATCAGGTCCCTGGCGTGGTTGACCAGCAGCCGCACCGTCCGCTTGGCCGTCTCGGCGTCAAGGTCCGCCCGGCACAGCAGCAGGTTCGCCACCCCGGCCGTCCCCACGGCCGGGGTGCCCACGTAGCTGTTGGCGGGGATCAGCACACGTTCGTAGTATTCGCCGTAATTGCTCCGCAGCGTGGGCAGCACCGGCGACAGCTCGATGAACCTCAGCCCAAAATTCCCGTTCGCGGCCGTGATGGCCGCCGTCGGTAGTCCTCCCGACCACAGCAGCGCGTCAATGGAACCGTCCTGCAGCGCAGCCAGCCCGTCGTTGAGTCCCAGCTGGCGCTCCACAATGGGGTGCCCGGACGACGGTCCCAGGCCGGCTGCCGAGAGAATCCTGCGGGCCGTCAGCGTGGTCCCGGAGCCGACCGCGCCCGTCCCCACCGGCCTCCCTGCCAGGTCCGACAGCGTGCGGATGCCGCCGTCCCTGCGCACAATGCAGTGCAGATAGTTTTCGTACACCTTGCCGAGCGCCACCACGCGCCCCGGATTGGCTCCCATGAGCTGCGCGGCCGTGTCCGCCAGCACTGCGCCCATGGTTGCCTCGCCTGCGAGCAGCCGCTGGAAATTGTCCGCGCTGCCGCCCGTAGAAAGCGCGACGGCGGCCTTCGCCACCCCATACTTTTGCAGCGCCGCGGCCAGCAGCCCCGCGAATTCCAGGTAGAAGCCGCCCGATTCCCCGCCGGCCACCACGATCTTCCCCAGCGGTGCCGGGGCGCTGCACGCCGCCAGGGCAGGGAGTGCCACGCCCGCCAGAGCGGTGCCGGCGGCCCAGCTTAAGAGTTGACGGCGAGTGGGCGGCTGGATGCCGGGGTCTCGGCCACTGGGGTCTCGGCCACTGGGGTCTCGGCCACTGGGGTCTCGACGCGCTCGCAGAGCTCGCTGCTCGACCACCGGAGCTCGCTGCTCGACCACCGACGCTCGCTGCTCGACCACCGGGGCGGGGTTGCCGGGGTCTCGACGCGCTCGCAGAGCACGCTGCTCGACCACCGGGGCTCGCTGCTCGACCACCTCAGCTCCCATCACCGGCGAAACACCAGCCTTGCCCGGAGGCCATGCGGCTGCACAGCCGAGAGCACCAGCTCGCCGCCGTTGGCCCGCGCCAGCCTGTCCACAATCGTCATCCCCAGGCCAGTGCCGGCCATGCCGCGGTGCTGCGGCGCCCGCCAAAACCTGGCCACAGCGGAAGCCAGCTGTTCGGCTGGGAGTCCGGGACCGTCGTCGGACACGTCAAGGTGCACCTCGCCGGGACCGGACCCCACGCTGACTTCCACGGTGCCGCCCGCCGCGTACTTGATGGCATTGCCCAGCAGCTCGCCCACCATCTGGGCCAGTTCAAGCGGGTTGCAGTCCAGCTCCACGTCCCCAGCCGGCTCCGGTCCCCACACCAGGGTGGTCCCGTTCAGTGCCGCCGCGGCGCCGGCGCGCTCCAGTTCCTCCTGAGCAATCAGGGCGGGGTTCGCGCGCGCCCTGGCGGGGGAGGAGGGGCCAACCGCCTGCCGGGCCTGCCCCTCGGAGAGGCGGTTTTCGGCCGTGGCCAGGGTCAATACGCCGTCCAGCAGCCCTTCCACCCGGTCCAGCTCCGCCAGCACCGGCTGGATCCCCTCCCTGCCCGGCCCGTCCGTGAGCTGGAGCTGCAGAAGGTCGGCGCGCAGCCTCAGGGCGGCCACGGGGTTGCGCAGCTGGTGCGAGGTGTCGGCAATCAGCTGGCGCTGCTGGTCCAGGCTTTCCTGCACGGCCGCGGCCATGGTGGTCAGGGAACGGCTGAGCTCGCGCAGTTCCGGGGGGCCGTCCTGGGGAAGCTGCTGCATGGACCCGATGGCCTCCAGTTCCAGCACGGCGGAATTGAGCCTGTGGATGGGCCGCAGCACCCACCCGGTCACCCTCGCGGCCAGGAGCAGCAGCCCCGCTTCCAGGACGACGGCGGCAACAATCACCAGCAGCCACAAGGTGCGCAACTTGGCCTGGGCCGGGGCCGTGTCGACCTCCAGCACCACCTCGCCCAGCACCTGGTTGGCGCTGCCAAAGGACCTCGACACCAGCCTCGAACTCGGGCCAAGGGGCCACAGCGGCTCCACGGACGTGAGGCTGAGGTTCAGGCTGGCATTGAAGAAGGCGTCCTTGACGTCAGCCCGGTTCGGGTCCAGAGACCCGGAGGCCAGCACCCGGTCCTGCGTGTGGACCAAAATGCCCTCCCCGTAAAGGTTGGAATAGGAGTCCATTTCCGTTTGCAGCACTGTCCAGTCATTGGAGGCGGCGGCCTCGGAAGCCACCTGGGCCAGTCGGTTGAGAGAGGCCACCCGGTTGATCTGCAGTTCCTGGGTCAGTTCGCGGCTGCCGGCGCTGAGCAGCGAGTACGCCAGGCCCAGCACCAGCAGCAGGGAGAGAATGCCCAACACCCCCAGCACGCGGACCCTCACGGCGGGTTCGCCTCGAAGCGGTAGCCCACCCCGCGGACGTTGACAATGTAGCCGGGCCGGCCCAGCTTGGCCCGCAGCCCGGTCAGGTGGACGTCCAGGGACCGCGACGCTGCCGCGAACGCGTCTCCCCACAGGGAGTCCATGATTTGCTGGCGGGTGGCAATGGAGCCGCCGTGCTTGACCAGCAGGGCCAGCAGCTCAAACTCGGTGGGCGTCAGGCTCAGCGCCCGCCCGCCCACCTCCGCCGTGCGGTGGTCCAGGCTGACAGTGACGTCCCCCGCCGCGAGCTCGCTGCTGGGCGCCGCCGCCCGGCCCATGCGCCTGGCCACTGCCTCAATCCGGGCCAGCAGTTCATTGAGCTTGACGGGCTTGATCAGGTAGTCGTCCGCACCCAGGCGGAGCCCGCGGACCACGCTCCGTTCATCGTCCCGAGCCGTCAGGATGATCACGGGGTTCAGCGTCACCTGGCGCAGCTTCCGCAGCACCTCCAGCCCGTCCATGTCCGGCAGGCCCAGGTCCAACAGGATCATGGCCGCCTTGCGGTGCTGCAGCAGCGCATCGCTGCCCCGGGAAACCCTCTCTGCCCTGTGCCCGGCGGAACTGACGGCCGCAAGCAGGGCGGAAGCAACGGCGTCGTCATCTTCAACGATGAGCAGGTCCACGCTTCAGTCCTTCCCGCGAAATGGCGCCTTGGGCGTGAGCTTACAGGCTACCGGGCGGGGGTGTCCTCGAGAACCGGGGCGCCGCCGTCGTGCTTGGAATTGCGCAGTTCCGACTCGATGTGGGAGGTCTTGGAGGACTCGCCCATGCGCCAGTAGGAAATAAGGCTTACGGCGATGCAGGCGGCCACGTAGTAGTAGAAAACGGTCTCCAGGCCTATGCTCTTCAGGCCCAGGGCAATGAATTCCGCGGTGCCGCCGAAGATGGCCACCGTCAGGGCGTAGGGGAGTCCAACTCCGAGGGCCCGGATTTCCGTGGGGAAGAGCTCGGCCTTCACGATGGCGTTGATGGAGGTGTAGCCGCTGACGATGACCAGGCCCACCATCATGAGCAGGAACGCGCCGACGGGGTTCTTCATCCCCTGCATGAGCATGAACAGGGGGACCGTCAGAAGGGTGCCCAGGATGCCGAAGCCCAGCAGAAGCGGGCGGCGGCCGATCCTGTCAGAGAGCGCGCCGGCCACGGGCTGCAGGACCACGAAGGCCAGGAGTGCGAAGAAGTTGATCCAGCTGACCGTCTCCTTGTTAATGCCCACGGTGTTCACCATGAACTTCTGCATGTAGGTGGTGTAGGTGTAGAACGCGACGGTGCCGCCCAGGGTAAGCCCGACGACGGTCATGACTGCCTTGGGATGCTGCAGCAGGATCCGGATGGTGCCGGCCTGCGCGCTGGATTCCTGGCTCAGCTGGGTGAACTGCTCGGATTCATCCATGGTACGGCGCAGCCACAGGACGGTCAGGGCGAAGATGGCGCCGAGCACGAAGGGGATGCGCCAGCCCCAGCTCTTCATGTCGGAGTCGCTCAGGATTTGTTGCAG
Source organism: Arthrobacter silviterrae (assembly GCF_011045165.1). GTDB lineage: Bacteria > Actinomycetota > Actinomycetes > Actinomycetales > Micrococcaceae > Specibacter > Specibacter silviterrae. The sequence continues at coordinate 1,989 of NZ_JAAKZI010000062.1, read as the reverse complement.
GACGATCTGCACGCCCAGGGCCACCAGCTGGCCGGCAATCAGGGTGACGTACTGGAAGCTGGAGTAGAAGCCGCGGCGGCCGGTGCTGGCCATTTCCGAAAGGTACGTGGCGGAGGTGCCGTACTCCCCGCCGAGGGACAGGCCCTGGATTAGCCGGGCCGCGACCAGGATGATGGGTGCCCACACGCCGATGGTCTCGAAGCCCGGCGTGCAGGCGATGATCAGCGAGCCGGCGGCCATGACCGTGATGGAGAGGGTCAGGGCGGCGCGGCGGCCGTGCCGGTCTGCGTAGCGGCCCAGCAGCAGGCTGCCGATGGGCCGCATCAGGAAGCCGACGGCGAAAATCGCCGCCGTGTTCAGCAGGCGGGAGGTGGGGTCCCCGGAAGGGAAGAACTCCGCGGAGAAGTACACGGCGAAGGCTGCGTAAACGTACCAGTCGTACCACTCGATCAGGTTCCCCACCGAACCCTTGAAAATGTTGCCCGTGATGCGTCGCGACGTTGCGCGCTCACTAGCCTTTGCCTTGTCCACGGATGCTCCTCGAAGATTGGAATTCGGCCGCCTGGCGGTTCAGGGGCTGAAGCCAAATTAGGCGTGATTCAGGGCACATCCAAGCGAATCCGGGCATTCCTAACGCTTCCTTAGGATTGCGGGCTGCTGCTTGCTTCTTGCTGCTTGGGCTGGGCGTTTTTGCGTGGCGGGATTCTTTCGTGGCGCCTGCGGCTGCATTCCACAAATTAATCTATGCGGCGTGTGCGTGAGCGCGTAAAATGTCCGCTAGGCTCACCGGTTAAAAATCCACAACCGGGGGCCGCTGCTGGTGCCACGAAGCACCCAAGCTGCGAGGCACGCAAGCACCTGGTGACAGGCACACCCACAACTATATTCACCGTCATCATTCGAAGAGGCTGACCATATCCGGCGCAGGTCTCATTCCAGCAGAGGCAAGTCCAGGTGCGTAGGGGCGCCGCGCGGGCTCCCAGCAGAAAGCCGCCACACAAACGTTTACCTCTTCAACAGATCCATTGGAGAGAATAATGAAGCGCACACTTGGCGCCATTGCCGCCGCCGTGGCACTCGTTGCTGGAACAGCCGGCGCGGCCTCGGCCAACACCATTCAGACAACCCACGGAACCGTCATCAATGACTTCATTCCCGTCACCTGCGCCGGACCGGGCGTGACTGCCTTTGCGGGCACCGGGAACTGGGTCCAGCACCTGACCGTCAACAACGCCGGCGACTCGTGGTTCACCCTCACCGAGGAGGGCCAGGTGACCCTCTGGACCACCACCTCCGACGGCCCCACCGCCTGGACCGGGCACGTTCAGGAATGGTTCGGGGCTGAGGACAACAACAAGAACTCCGTCCAGCATGCCACCATGAACTTCCAGGGAACCAGCACCACGGACCCGTCGAAGACGCTCAGCATGCACGCCGCATTCACACTCACCTTCAACGCCAACGGCGTCATGACCGTCAACAACCAAACGGTCAGCTGCCAGTAGTTGGCAGCCTTTGGCGGCGGGGCCCTGTTGGGAGCCCTGCCGCAAGTTGCCAGGCTCGACGCCGGTGGGCTTGCTTCCGGTGCCGGGCCTGGTTTGTGCGCGGTGGCGGCGGCGCGGAAAGGCGGGGCTCGGTGGCAGGGGATATAGAATATTTGTCCTAGGAACTATTGCGTTTCGGTTACGGTGCGGGTAGTGTGGGTTCATGGACGGGTTGGTGCCTGGCCCCGGGAACGGGGAATCCTCCGCCGCACAGGATGTGGCGGCGGTCCTGGCCGCCGTGTCCCTGCCCGCCGTTGAACCGTTTGGCCCCGGCAGCGCCTCCCTGGCCGGGCTGCCGGCATTCATCCCGTACCCGGTCCCCGACCCGGAACCGGCCTCCCGTGCCTCCACCGCCCGGGCCGTGCAGGCCGGCACGGCCGCGGCCCTGGAGCAGCTGCGGGTCCTGGAATCAGGGCTCGCGGCGGTAAAGGCGGCCCTGGTGGCA
>NZ_JAAKZI010000061.1 GCF_011045165.1 Arthrobacter silviterrae | reverse complement strand
CTTCCGCGACGACAAGGACAAACACGGCCGCCACCGCCAGGACCTGGACCCCGACCGGGCCGCCATCACACTCCGGGGCTGGACACCGAACCGCACCCCCGACGGGCGCGTCGGCTGGACCTCACCCACGGGCAAATACCACCCGCCCGAGCCCCGCACCACCCAACCACCCGCCTACCCCAAATGGCTCAAAAAACAACTCACCCAAAACCCCCGCCCCGCACGAACAGGCCCGGCACCACGCTTCGACCTGCGCAGCAGCCCCCTCGAAAACCTCCTCACCTACAAAACCCAGCCCCAACTGCATCACACATGGAAGGGTGCAGGGCATCGCCGGTTTCGGCAATGCCCTGCACCCTTATTGATGTCGTTCTCTATCGCAAACTGTCAGCCCGCCATAAGTGAAGGCACTTACCCTGCGCAGGCGATGATGGATGCGGATGCATTTCGCGATGGCGGGACAATCGCGTAATCGCTATTGGATCTGCAACCCCTTGCCCGCAACGGGGCCACCGAAGTCGTAACAGGTGTTGTAGTTGGCCATCGGGCCGCGCCACAAGCTCCACATGTTGACCCCAACTCCATCCTGATACAACGTGCGACCAACGTTGTTGCCGGGACACAAGTACCGCACGCCCCATACTCCAGGGCTGGCATAGAGTTCGCCAGCGTTTGCGAAACAATAGGTGGTTCCATTTTCAAGAACCCACCGGTAGAAGTCGATGCGGCCCGCGCAATTGGGCTGTGTGGTCAGCGGCTGAATCCCACTACGCTGCGTGGCTGGCAGTTGGGGCAAGGCTGTCTGAAACTTGGCCAGTTCGGCAGGAGACGCCGCCGAACTTGTGGCGGGTCCTTCAAATCCAACGATGTTCAGGGAAGCGGGATCGATCCACCCCATCTCGACCGGAGACGTGGCCGATTCGAGCAGCGCTGAACCATCGGGTACGACCGAATCATTGGCTTGTGCCCCTGGAACGGCCAGTACGAAGCACAACAATCCAGCCGTCACCATCCCCAGAAGCGTGCGCGTAATAGTTTTCAAGTTGTTGCCTCCCAATAATTGGCGGGCAGCCGGAGCCGTTCGAATTTCTCCGGCCGCCCACGATTGCGGCCTGCTGATGCAAGGCTAGAACCCATTAGACCTTACTCGATCTATATCGCATAAAGATGACGGCGAATCCGGCTGGTTGAAAATTCTAGGGCTGCCCTATTGGCATGGACGTTGCTGGTTCATTGCTGATGTTCAGTGTGGAGATGTCGGTCCAGCCGACGTTCTTTTGCATTTCATCGTTCGTTAGGTGCGTTACGCTCGGCGATGCCGACGTTGCCGGAAGCGAAACGCCAAGGCCGGCTGCGGCCAGAAGTGCTGCCGCCCCGAGTGACGATAGTGCTGCTTTCATGTGTTTCTTCCTTTCGGTTGACTCAGTCGCTGCGAGACCTCGTTGGACTGCTTTCGTTCGCGCGCGCAGTGATGCCCCCAATGCACCACAGGCGACCTGGCGTTCCGGGATGCCACAGAGCGCGGCATCCCGGAAATCGGCCAGGTACTCTTCTCGTTTCCTTTCGCGGAGTTCCACCGGTGACAGCAAGACGGCAATCTTGAGTATCAGGTGGCCTGGGCGGCTCATGTGCCCAGCCCCACGGGCCTGGGCGCGGTTCTTGCCGAGGGTGATGCCTTCGCCCGGAATTTACGCGAGGCGTCAACGGCAGCAGCCCGGCCGTCTGCTGTCAGCGCATAGAAACGACGCCGTGGCCCGGGGCGTTCGCTTGAGGACTCCCATGCCGATGTCACCCATCCGGCCGACTCGAGCCTGTCCAGGATCGGGTAGACAGTTCCGGGCGGACGGCCCGTTTCCTTAATGATCAGCAATCCCCACTGGTCCCTGCTGGCAAGCAGGGCCTCCAAAACATCCACCGTTGCGCCCGTAATTCTTGGCAAACTGTCCATGCCGGTAATCTACCTATATCGAGATGGATGCGCAAGTGCCTACACGCGAAGCTGCCTTGGGGTCTGAGTGGCAACGGAACAGGATTGCGTGTTTGATCTTCGATGTCAGTTTGAGGTATGCCCCAACCGGACGTCAGGCATGATGACATGTCACCTGTCAGAGTAAAGTTATGTTTTTTATTTATTGACACATGCGGGCGAAGGTCGTAGATTTCATCCTGACAGTTTCACTAGTGGAGGTACTGTGAGCGGCCAGCGTCTGGGATATATTCGGGTCAGCAGTCTGGACCAGAACACGCAGCGGCAACTGGACAACATCCAGGTCGCCAGGATGTTCACGGACAAGGCATCGGGCAAGGACACCAAGCGGCCTCAGTTGGAGGAGCTGCTGAGGTTTGCCCGCGACGGGGACACCGTTCTCGTACACAGTATGGACCGGTTGGCCCGCAACCTCGATGACCTGCGCTCCGTGGTTCAGAAACTGACCGGCAAGGGTGTGCGCATCGAGTTCGTGAAGGAAAACCTGGTCTTCACCGGCGAAGACTCGCCCCTGGCAAACCTCAAGCTCTCCGTCATGGGCGCGTTCGCGGAATTCGAACGCGCCCTCATCGGTGAACGCCAACGCGAAGGCATCGCCCTGGCCAAAAAACGGGGCGCCTACCGCGGCCGCAAAAAAGCCCTCACCGCCGAACAGGCGGCAGAATTAGCCCGACGTGCCGTTGCCGGGGAACCGAAAGCAGCCCTGGCCCGCGAATATGGCATCAGCCGCGAAACTGTCTACCAATACATCCGCCATCTCGCCCAGTAAACGAACCTTGGCGGCTCACGACACGTTCAGGAGTACTGGGCCGTTCAGGGTGTGTACCACCAGCACGTCCCCGGTCCGGACCTGGGCAAGGGCCGCGGTGAGTCCTGGGCGGTCCGTGGTGGCCCCGGATTTCCTGTCCACATGGATGTGTTCGGCCGTGATGCCGGCGTCCGCCAGGGCGGCCAGCTAGCGCCCCAGGTTCTGCTTTGCCGTTGAGACCCGCGCGTATCCAATATCCATGCCTGCACCGTACCGGATCTTGGTTCCGTACGCGGGAGCCGGCGGCCGGTTGTGGCATAACTTTGGGACGGGAAGGTTACGCGTGATTCCCGGATACTTCGGGCCCGGGTGAGTCCCGCCGGGGAACGTCCCGTTTCCTTGGAAGTGAGACACTCCGCGTGGGCGAACCATTCCCACGACGCACAGACCAAGCCAAGTCTGTAAAGCTACCTCAAGAACGCGACGGACACTCTCAACCCATCAAGAACAAAGGTGCAACAGCGGGGGGCTAAGACAGGAAGGGCTTTGACACGCTGAGGGTGCGTCAAAGCCTTCCTGTCTTAGCCCCCGCGGGACCCCTAGAAGGCTGGCCTATCTACGGCGTCCAAACAACTGTCGCCGGTGACCATGGATAAAGAGTCCAAGCAATCTTCGGGTAGTAGTTGAATATGCAACCATATACAGGCAAACAAACCTGGGCATGACCTCAGGCCTCCGGTCATAGCGATTTAATGCTATTAGCCCGGTGGTGATTATTTGATGGTGTATTTGAGGATGAGGTTGGTGCCGGGGTAGCGGGTCTCGGTGCTGTTGAGGTGGTCGCAGAGCTCTTTGATGGCCGCGGTTTTCGCCTTGGTCGGCAGCGGGTCCAGCCGGATCACCAGGTGGCCTGGCTCGCTGGTGTCGATGTCGCCGGGCTGGTTGAATGCCTGGCGCATGAGTGCGTGGGCTTCCTGGTTGGCGCGCCGGTAGCCGGTGTTGGTGCGGATCTCCCGCGCGATCGTCATCGCGGTGTTGTAGGCGGCCATGCGGATGCCGTGGTGGATCAGCTTGACCTCGGTGTTCAGGACCTGTTGTCCCGGGTTCAGGTCCCCGAGCCGGACCTTGGCCGGAATGCTCTTATGCACGTTCTCGGCAGCGGCCAGGGCTTTTTCTGCTTCCCATACCGGTGTCATGGCCTGGTTGTGCATGGCGCTGGTCACCGTGACCTCGCCGGCGCCTTCTGCCGGGGTTTTCAGGGCCAGCAGGTTCGCATCCGCCACGGCGGCGGCCTCTGCATGCGCGTTCCTGGCGGCAACAACTTTTTGGTAGGCCTTCTTCTTGGCCGGTTCCGGCACCAAACGGTCCTCGTTGTCACCGGTGCTGGTGTAGGAGTCGTGGGAGTCGAGGTCGAAGTGCATGCGGGCGTAGCGGAACTGGTTTTCCTGCCGCCACCGGGACCCCATCCGGTACACCACCTCCCCGGCGCTCATGGTGCGGTCGGTGGTGAGGATGTGGATTTGCCGGGTGCCGCCACCGGTCGCCGCCACGATCCGGCTGACCTGCCGGATCGGGAAGACTTCCCCGGTCGTCTTCGTCGCGGCCAGGGACAGGTCAACGACTGTGTCAGCGACCGACCACTTTCGCTCTTCCCCGTGCCCGTCGGTATGGGAGACCTCTTTGAAGAGATCTTTCTGGACATCTTTGCTGGCGCCCTTGCGCCAGGTGAGCACATCAAATCCCTTTTCAGCCATGTGTTTGAACAGATCCGGGGACCAGCCGCCGCGGTCAAAACCGACCAGCACGCGCCGGCCGTCACCGACGGCTGTGCGCAGCTCCGGCAGGAGGCGGCGCAGCTCGGCGGCGAGGGATGCACCGGGTGCGGACATGACGACGAACACGGGTGAGCCGTGGGCGTCGGTGACCCAGGTTTCCTCGGTGGCCGGGACGGGGAACTTCAACCGTGTCGAGTAGATTTTCCCGATCTTTTTTGTGCCCTGGTAGGCGCGCACGTGCCCGTCAACGTAGAGGATGGCGGCCAGGTCTTCCCCGCCCGGACCGGTGGCGGTGAGGTGGTGTTTGGCCAGGGCCGCGATCAGGTCCTGAGCCTTGTCTGCCTCGGCGAGCTGGGAGATCCGGCGGCGGATCGTTTTCACCTCCGGGGCGCGGTCCATGCCCAACACCCGGCCAAGCTCTTGGGGGTCGAAGCGGGTGGCGCCCTCGGCCCGGGCCTCCCCGGCCAGGGCTCGCAGTACGGCATCGATCAGGACGGTTTCCAGTCCGTAGAACCCGTCCGGCAAGGACCCATACGTGTCTTTCGCGCAGGCCAGCAGGCCGGTAGTTTCCAGTGCCGGCAACGCCAGGAACAATCCGGCATGCCGCGCCCGGGCGGCCGGGGCAAACCGTGGTTCCGCGCACTCAAGGAGCCCGGCCCGTGCCGCGGCCCGTTCCCCGCCCCGGGCGAGAGGTGCCGGCAAGACCGGCAGCGGGAGCTGTTCCGGACGCCGCGTTCCCTCCTGCCGGGTGAGGCTGGATGTTGATGCTGTTTCCTGGATTCCCTGTTCATCAACGATTTTCAGGGCGCGCCGGACACTGAATTCCGAGACGCCGACCGCGGCGGCAATGGAACGCAAGGAGCGGTGCTGCCCGCGCAGGGCAACGATCCGTTCGATCGTTGAAGCCACCAGCACCGAGGGACGCTTGGGCCCCTTCTTCTCCGCCACCAGGGCCGCCACCCCGCCGGCATCGGCCAGTTGGCCCCACTTCCACAGCGCCACCGTGGAAACCTTGAAAGCCTTCGCGATTTCAGCGGCCGAGGCCGCATGCAGGCGCACCAATTTCACGGCCGCCCAACGACGGGCGGCACCATCCCCGACATCCCAAACATCACAGAGCTGACCACGAATATAGACCTCCCCGCCCCGGTCGCCTTCAACCAGGGACACGGCCAGGCCCACCGGCACCGCCGCAGGAACCATTGACAGGGGAAGAGGCGGCTGGGCAGTCATAACAGCCATCATTCCACCCTCCATGAGACGACAAAACAGTAAGTCTATTTTATCGCAGATTGGGCAAAATTAACAGTCTTTTACCCAACAAAAACCCCGAAAAATCAACGACCACCCAAAACCGCCCCACCATCATGACCGGAGGCCTGGACCTTGGTGGGTAATATACCCATTATTGCCACTAACAAGGGCTTGATTGACTATCATATTTGAAATCACATTCACGCCGCCGCTCATGTTGGAAAAATATGCGGTGTGTAGTGGGAATGTCGTTATCTTGGTCGAGTTGAAGCAGTACCGGATCTCGGAAACGTACGAGTAAAGACGAACGCCCACGGAGTTCCTATTTTCGTTTCCATATGCATTGTCTACGCAAGTGTCGGTAAGCAACAAGGGCTTCGCGGCGGTCCCCCTGGGCTGCGGCACCTTCTTCGACGAGATGAGATAGGTTGTCGACTTTGATGGGTCAACGATCCATTTTGAGATGTCAGGGTTGTCCTGAACCCACTTCGCATCGCTGGCGGTTTGAGCTCCGTTGAGATATCGGGCTTGGATGGCGCGTGCCGTTTCAACGATGCTTGACGAATCAGGCATGTTTGATTGGTCAATCGATGAGGTGGCCCCTGAAGCGCCACCGGCCGGTACTACGATGAATCCTGCAACGACCAATGCGATGGCCGCTTTAATTAGTCCTTTTCTTCGTGAAAACATCAAATTTCACCCCCATTGTTAAATAGCGGCATTTGAAACCACCAGTCCACGCAAGTGGTACCGCAGCTCCACAAACCGGGAACCGGGTCTTTGGATGTGTTTCGCTGGGCATAGCTGCAACACACCCGGTGTTGCGCTTTGACCCTTCGAGGAGAAACGATGACGGATCATCGTGTCATCATGCGGCTACTGGTGCAGGGCCGCAGTTACAGCGAGATCGTGGCGAGCGAGAACTGTTCGCGGCGCAGCATCTCAACCGTGAGCAAGGTCCTGGCCGGCCGCGGCATCACCACCCCGGCCCAGGTCGAGGAACTCACCGACCGGCAACTGCACGACTGGTTCCCCGACGGCCGGTCAAGGAAGTCCGAGCAGTACGAGCAGCCGGACTTCGAGGCGGTGCACCGGTCCATGAAACATGACCGGAACTTCACGCTGCAGCAGGCCTGGCAGGGCTACGTCATCCGGGCGGGAGAGCATCGCAAGTACGGGTATTCGAAGTTCTGCGCCCTGTTCGCCCAGCACGTGGCCTCCAACGACCTGTCGGCCACGATCCACCACGAGCCCGGCAGGACGATGCAGGTCGACTGGGCGGGGCAAACGCTGCCGGTCACCGATGCGCTGACCGGCCAGGTCTCCAAGGCGTACCTGTTCGCCGCGGTGCTGCCGTACTCGGGGATGGTGTTCGCCAGGGCCTCGCTGAGCATGAACCTTGCGGCATGGATCGACCTGCACGTCAGGGCGCTGGAGTATTTTTCCGGCGTGCCGCAGATCCTGATCCCGGATAATGCCAAGACCGCCACCTACCGGCCCCAGCGCAAGGATCCCCAGCGGCTGCTCAACGACCGCTACTCCCAGTTCGCCACCCATTACGGCACCGCCATCGTGCCGGCCAGGGTGAAATCGCCCCGCGACAAGGGCGCCATCGAGCGGGCGGTGCGCACCGCCAACCACCGGATCATCGGGCGACTAAGCCATGAGGCGTGGCACACGATCCAGGAGCTGAACGAAGCCGTCGAGGTGCAGGTGGAGGAGATCAACGACCTCAAGAACCCCTACGGGGTCAGCAAGCGGGAAATCTTCACCACCGAGGAGGCCTCCCGCCTCGGGAGGCTGCCGGGGCAACGCTTCACGCAAGTGACCTGGAAACAACTCAAGGTCGGGCGAAATTACCATGTGACCTGCGACTACCAAAATTATTCGGCACCCTACCGGCTGGCCGGACAGACCCTCCGGGCCCGGTTGACGGACACCAGCGTGACGCTGTTTTCCGGGGAGGAAATCGTTTGCGAACACCCACGCAAATACGGGCGCAAGGGCCAGTACTCGACCCTGGGCGAGCACGTGCCGCCGGCCCACCAGAACATCGCCAACCTGTGGTCGCGGACCTGGTTCCTGGACCGGGCCCAGGCCTACGGGCCGGCCACGAGCGAGGTGATCACCAAGGTCCTGGACCGGCATGCCATCGAGGCCCAAGGCTACCTGGACTGCCAAAACATCCTCGACGGGCTGGGCAAGAAGGGCAAGGCCCGCCTGGAGGCGGCCTGCCGGCAGGTGCTGAACACCGCAGCGATCCCCACCTACACCACCCTGAAACGGGTGCTGGCCACCATCACCAGCGACCAGCAGGCCCCGCCGGTTCCCCGGTCCGCGGGAAACACCGTCAAGCCCGAGCGCTCCGAGATGCCGCAGCTGGCCGAGCACGTGTTCGTGCGCGGCTCCGACTACTACCAGGAGGGGTTCTGATGCCCATCTTCACCCCCGAGGACCACGAGAAGTTCAAGGCCCTGAAAATCACCAAGGTCGCCGCGGCCCTCGAGCTGCTCCTGGCCGACGCAGCCAACGAGCAGGTGCTGCCGGAGACCCTGTTCCGCCAAGCGGTCGACGACGCGCTCGAGTCGCGGCGTTCGGCGCGGATCGAGCGCCTGGTGACCCAGGCCGGCCTCCCGTTCGCCGATGCCTCGATCGCGGAGCTGGACTACCGCCAGGACCGCGGCGGGCTGAACGCGGTGCAGATGGGCCGGTATGCCAAGAACGACTGGGGCCGGGAGCAGATGAACGTGGTCATCACCGGGATGTCGGGTACGGGCAAGACCCACCTGGCCTGCGCAATCGCGGTGGCTGCGTGCCACAACGAGCACAGCGTCAAATACTGGCGCATGGACAACCTGGGGTTGGCGCTGGTGAGCGTCCATGACGACCATATCGCCCACCGAAACCTGCTTGACCAGCTTAAGGACGTTGACCTGTTGATCCTGGACGACTTCTTAACCATAGGGATCGACGCCCGGGCGACCAACGACCTGTTCACGGTCCTCGCCGACCGGGACCGGCGCCTGCCGACGATGGTCCTGTCTCAAACCGGGCCGGAGTATTGGGTCCAAATGATTCACGACCGAGTCGCGGCAGACTCGATCGTGAATCGGCTGGCGAACAATTCACGACACATCAAACTTGGAACGGTTGATATGCGGCGTGAAGAAAACATGCGAAAACGCCAAGCCGGGGACCACTGGAACTAGCCGGCAGGCCCCGTTCACAACGATACAGGGCGGGCCGCGACGGGTGCCGGACATCAGCGAGGGCTGGTGGCCGGTACCCGGTCCGTGGAAGCGCGGTTCCACTTACGTGGACTGGCGGTTTCAAAAACGGCTACTTAACACCCCATTATGGCATCGCGTCGTCCCCGACTGGTTCAGTCCATCGTAGTGGCGATTCGCAATGTGGAATCACACTATACAGTTGTCAAATTTATGTCAAGGATT
>NZ_JAAKZI010000060.1 GCF_011045165.1 Arthrobacter silviterrae | reverse complement strand
CCGCTGGTCGAGCAGCGAGCTCCGGTAGTCAAGCAGCGAGCCCTGCTAGCGCGTCGAGACCCGGGGTCCGCACCCGTTGGTCGAGCAGTGAGCCCTGCGAGCGCAAGGCCTCGATCCGACCCCTGCAGTCCAGCGATTCTGGCGAATTTCCAGCCGTGCCCGTACTGCTCAAATCGGCGGTGCAGTTCCTGCGAGCTGGCCGATTCGGTGGTGCATCTCCTGCGACCTGGCCGGCCCGGACCCCGCAAGATGTGCACTTTCGATTCCCTCCCGGTCCGCAGCTCGCATTATGTGCACCATCGAATTGGCATAGCTGACCGGTGGTCGAGCAGCGAGCTCTACGAGCGCGTCAGACCAAAGAATTCGACAAGCTCAATCACCGCCCGCCCCCGCATTCTCCGCAGAAAAAACCGCAGACCTGATGACAGGGTGGAAATCCGGGAGCCCCACATTGCCCGCAAAAAGTGATGGAGCGTCAGGCGAAAAGCGGTAAAAGGTGGTGGAGCGTTGCCGGAAAAACCGCAAAAAGTGATGGAGCGTCAGAGGGGGCGTTGGGGGCCGATCAACGGCCGGCCCCTTCCACGGTGGAGTCGCGCACCACCAGTTGCGGCGTTGGCATTTGCACATCCTCCGGCGTGGTCCCGGCCATGAGTTCCAGCAGGCTCCGGGCGGCCTCCGCCCCCATCACCGTGGGGTCCCGGCGCAGCGCGGTCAGCTGCGGGCGGATGGCGGTCCAGATGATGTTGTCCTCCCACGCCACCACGGCCATGTCCTGTGGCACGTCCAGGCGGTGCGCATTGAAGGTGGCCAGCCCTGCCAGCGCCAGGACCTCGTTGTCGTAGATGATGGCCGTGGGCCGCTCGGGCAGGGCCAGGATCTCCTCCGTGGCCTCCAGGCCGGAATGCTCGGAGTAGTCCGTGAGGTAGCTGCCGTGGGCCCTGATGCCAAGCTTTTTTGCGGCCGCTGCGAAGGCTTCCACGCGGCGGCGGGTGTGCAGGAGGTCATTGATGCCCGCCACGTGGGCGATGTCGGTGTGGCCCTGTCCGGCCAGGTGCTGCACCAGCACGGTCATGGCGGCTGCATCGTCCACGCCCACAAAGGGCAGTCCAAAGCCCGGCGTGCCGCCAATGGCCACGGCGGGCAGCCCCAGCCCTTTCAGCTGTTGGGGGCGGGTGTCGGTGGTGCGCGGGTCAACCACAAAGACCCCGTCCACGCGGCGTTCGGACCACCAGCGCTGGTAGGTTTCCTGCTCCTGCTCCAGCGTTTCCACGATCTGCAGCACCAGCGCCTGGGATTCGGCATTGATGACGGATTCTATTCCGGCGATGAGCCGGAGGAAGAAGGAATCGTTGCCCAGCCCGTCCCTGCCGCGGGCCAAGACGAGCCCCACGGCCCCGGCCCGTGCGCCGGACAGGGCGGCGGCTGCCACGTTGCGGCGCCAGCCCAGCTTCTCCGCAGCCTCGTGGACGCGTGTGACGGTGGCCGGGGAGACGCCGCCCTTGCCGTTGAGGGCAAAGGAAACAGCCGCTTCGGACAGTCCGGTAACCTGGGCGATCTGGCGCATGGTGGGCCGGGACATGGATTCCTTTGTGAGCTGGATGGCCGGACGCCGAAAATGACGACGATTAGCTACCCATTTTATCCGATGCCGCCCTCTGGCTCGGCGCCGCCCTCCGGGGTTGCCGTGGGTGCCGTGTAGCCTTCCGGGAGCCGGGGCACGGCGGCCGCAGGGTCGCCCACGTACACGCAGGCGGATGCCAGCCGGGCGCCAGCGCCGCTGAAGTCAACCCGCAGCCGGCCCCCGGAGGTGGGCTCCACCTGGTGGATGCGGCGGATGCCCACGGTCCGGCCCGCCGCCACCTCCCGTCCGTCCACGGACACGGCATGTCGGGTGATGTGCTGCCCGCCGGCCAGCTCCTCCACCAATTCAACGTGCGTGAATTCCACCCGCTCGGGCAGCGTCAACGTGGCCCCGCCGCCGTCGTGCTCCACCACTGCCTCGACGCGCCCCGAGAGCCTCCGGTCCAGCTCGGCCCGCCAGGCGTCCACGGTGCGCCGGTCTGCCTCAGGGATCAGCCCGCGCCGGTCCGGAGCCAGGTTCAGCAGCAGGTTCGCCCCCATCCCCACCGAGCGGTAGAAGATGGCGAGCAGGTGCTCCACGGACTTCGCCTCGTCCCCGGCATTCCAGAACCAGCCGCGGCGGATCGAAACATCGCACTCCGGCGGCAGGTAGGCGGGCGAACCCAGCCCGGTGGCCGCGTCCGTGTACTGGTCATTGTCCGTGTGTGCCACAACATACTGGACCGGGTCGCCGGCCAGCCCGTCCTCATTGCCCACCCAGCGGATGGTCGGGTGCCCCATGTTGAAGATCATGGCCTCCGGCTGGTGCTGGCGGACGACGGCGGCAATCCGGTCCCAGTCGTAGCTGCGGCCATCGGAGCCCGCCCCGTCAAACCAAAGTTCCATGAGCGGGCCATAGCCGGTGCACAATTCCGTCAGCTGGCGGAGGTAAAAGTCGTCGTATTCCTCCGGGTCGCCGTAGCACGCCGCGTTGCGGTCCCACGGGGAAAGGTAGAGGCCAAAGCCCATCCCGGCACGGGCACACGCGCGCGAAACCTCAAGGACCATGTCACCCCGCCCGTCCCGCCACGGGGAAGCAGCCACGGAATACCCCGTGGTTTCCGTGGGCCAGAGGCAAAAACCGTCATGGTGCTTCGCCGTCAGAACCAGGTACCGGGCTCCCGCAGCCTGTGCGGCTGCCACCCAGTTGTCGGCGTCGAAGCCGGACGGGTCAAAGCTGGCCCCCGGCAGCGTCCCGTCACTCCACTCCAACCCCGAAAAGGTGTTGACACCAAAATGAACGAACACCCCCAGCCCCAACTCCTGCCAGCGAAGCTGCGCCGCGGTCGGCACCATCGAAGCCATGGTCGGGCCCTTTCAGTTGGTCCCAGGGCGGCGGCCTGCCCGCCGCCCTGACAGTCATCGAGCGTGAATTGCCCGCCGCGCCTGCTCCACCAGGTCAAGGCTGGTGGCGTCAAGTTCCTGGGCGCCGCCGCCGGGTCCGGCCGGGTGCTGGTCCACGAACGGTTCACGGGCCGAAAGGTGCACGGCGTCCACGCCCGCCGCCACCAGTGCGCCAATGTCCTGGATGCGAACGCCGCCGCCGGCCATGATCTGCACGCCGTCCGGCCCGTTGGAGGCCATGGCGGCCAGCACGGCGAGCCCGTCAATGCTGCGCACCGCACCGCCGGAGGTCAGCACGCGGCCCACCCCGCGGCCGGCCAGCCTGTCGAGCTGCCCCAGCGGGTCGGCGCAGGCGTCCAGCGCCCGGTGAAACGTCACGGGCAGCCCGTCCGCGGCCTCAACCCACCGTTCCAGCGCGGCCAGGTCGATGGTCCGCCCGGGCGTCAACGCCCCCACCACCACGCCGTGGACGCCGGCGGCCTTCAGCAGCCGGATTTCCCGGCACATGGTGTCCACCTCCTCGGCGCTGTACACGTAGCCTCCCCCGCGCGATCGCACCAGGGCATGCACAAATCCCGCCCGGCCGGCCGATTCCAGCACGGCCTCCATGGTCCCCTGCGAGGGCGTCAACCCGCCCATGCGCAGCGCCGTGCACAGTTCCACCCGCGCGGCTCCCCCGGCTGCCGCGGCCCGTGCCCCGGCAGCGTCCTGCACGGCAATCTCCAGCTCGGCTGTGGCCTGCACCGCAGGGCCATGCACCGCAGGGCCATGCACGACGGCGGCGCCCGGGCCTGGTGCGCCCGTCACCGGCGGTGCACCACGGCGGCCAGGGCAGGGGTGGCGCCGTCGTCGGTGAACGGGAAAACGCCCCCGGCCAGGTGGGAGTGGCCCAGGCGCAGCAGGTCCTGGTCCACGCCGCCAGGCGTCAGGGCCAGCTTCCAGCCGGCAGCCGCTGCGAAGAGTTCCGGCTCCAGGTAGCCAATCTTCACCACGATCACCTCGAATTCTGCCGGGTCCAGGCCCAGCTGGCTGAAGTCGCTGATGTGGTGGAACGGTTTGCGCCGCTCGGTCAGGATGGCGAACACATTGCCCACCTGGATGACCGCCTGCGTGCCCGCCGTGGGGTCGCCTTCCGTTATAGAGTAAACAGTGCCGCGCAGCCTGACGGGTCCGTGCGCGTTGTTGTCAACCCGGGCTCCGGCCTCAAGATCCACGGCTCCCCCGACTCCCGCCGCCACGGCCTGCGCCACGGCTCCGGCGTCGAAAATGGAGGCATGCACCAGGCGGACATCGGCCGCGGCCAGGGCCTTGCTATCCAGCAGCCGGGCCAGCGTCCAGGTGACGTCGCCGGCTCCGCCCGCCGTCGGGTTGTCACCGGTGTCGGAGAGGAAGTACGGGCGCGGCGCCCCGGGGGCGATGGCGGCTTCGATGCCCTCGTCGAGGGTCGCTGTCTCAGCCACAAACGAGAAGTCGCGGCGGGCGTCCCAGAACAGCCGGGCCAGCCGTTCCGACTCGCGCCGGACCACGTTCCCGTCGTCGCCCGTGACCACCACGTAGGCCTGGCAGCGGGGCTCGTCGGCCCAGGCGTAGCCGATCCAGATCGACGCGTCGAGGACGCCGTCGAGCCCGGCAACGGCCGGGATTTCCTCATACAGGCCCTTGGCCGGCTCAATCCGGGTGCTGGTCTTTTCCCCGGGCAGCAGCACGGGCACCGGCACCCACGCCTTCAAGGGGCGGCGCAGCTGCACGTCCGCGCCGGTGGCGGCCCGCAGCCGGGCCAGCAGGTTGAAGACGGCGCGCTCCTTCGTGTTCATGGCGTCCTCGTGGGGTGCCATGCGGTAGCAGGTGATCAGGTCAACGTTTTCCAGCAGCTCGAAGGAGACGTTGCCGTGCAGGTCCATGGAGGCGGAAACCAGGGCTGCATCGCCCAGGGCCGCCTGGACGTGCCGCGCCAGGTCCCCCTCGGCGTCCTGCATGCCCACCACGCTCATGGCGCCGTGGATGTCGAAGAACAGGGCGTCCAGGGGCCCGGCGTTGCGGATTTGTGCCACGATCTCGTCCCGGAATGCCGCATACAGTGCCGGGTCCACCGCGCCGCCGGGAAGGGACCGGGCATGCATGAGCGGCACCCATTCCGCGGCGTTGCGCAGTTCCTGCCCGTCGTCGAGAAAGGGGTAATAGGCCAGCAGCTCCGCGCCGCGCCGCACAGTGAATGCCTCCGCGCCGCTGATGTGAGGGGAAAACGTGCTGGACTCTATGGAAATGCCGGCAATGCCGATGCGCGGCCGGGCCAGGCCGCCGGCAACCAAGGGCGGCAGTGGCGGGCACCAGACTTCCGACTGGTCCGGGCGGTGGATGGTGGGGTGCTCAGTCATGATGCTCCTCGCAGGGATCCGGTGGTGCGTTCAAGGGTGTCAAAATTCTCCAGCGGGCGGTGCCCGGCGTGGTCCGCGGCATACGCTGCCGCCCCGATGATGCCGGCGTCAGGGCCCAGCTGGGCCGGCGCCACGGAAGGCGTGGAATCACGTCCGTGTTCGGCCAGCAGCTGTGCCAGTCGCGCCCGGACGGGTTCCGTCAGGGCTGCACCCGCTGCACTGACTCCCCCGCCAACCAGGATGAGGCCCGGGTCCAGGAGCATCGCCACCTGGCTCAGGCCGAAGCCGAGCCAGTGGGCGATTTCGGCAAAGTCTTCCTCAGTGCGGGCCTCGTCTTCCAGGACGCTGCCGCTGGCATACCTGTCCAGGCAGCCGCGGGAGCCGCAGCCGCAGGGACGCCCGCCCGGGTCCACCACCATGTGGCCGATTTCCCCGGCCCAGCCGTGGGCGCCCGAAACCAGCTTGCCGTTGACAAGCAGGCCCCCGCCAATCCCCGTCCCCACAGTCACCATGGCCACGTCCTGCACCGCGCGGGCCGCACCGAAGCGGTGCTCGGCCCACAATGCGGCGTTGGCGTCGTTGATGACCAGGGCGCTGACGGGCAGACGGGCTTCGATCAGCTCGGCCAGCCGGGTGTTCTCCAGCTCCAGGTTGGCTGCGTAGGACACCGTCCGGTGGTCCAGGGAGACATAGCCGGGGACGGCGATTCCCACCACAGCCCTGTCGTCGCCGGGCCA
The DNA here is from genome assembly GCF_011045165.1 of Arthrobacter silviterrae. Lineage (GTDB taxonomy): Bacteria > Actinomycetota > Actinomycetes > Actinomycetales > Micrococcaceae > Specibacter > Specibacter silviterrae. The sequence continues at coordinate 3,779 of NZ_JAAKZI010000060.1, read as the reverse complement.
GGCCCCGGCCCTGCCGGGCGAAAAATGGCGGGCTTCGGGCGACAGCCGGCCGATCAGCCCGGCAGCGGTGTCTGCAATGGCCACTTCGCCGGTGGGCGTGGGCAGCTGGACGCGGTCCAGGACCGTGCCGTCCGCCGCGATCAGCCCGGCCGCGATCTTGGTGCCGCCAATGTCCACGCCAATCCAGGGCGCCATCATGCGCGTGCCTGCCCGTCGGCCGGATGCGGAATGCACAGCACGGCAACGGGCGAAGCGGCCAGGGCACCAGGCACCACGACGGCGCGGTCACTGCCGCCGTGGCCGCCGTCGTTCTTGGAAAGGCCCAGCCACACGCCGCCGGTGACAACCAGTGGCGCCGGGGGAAGCTCGGCTCCCGGGGTGGTGACCGAAAGGTAGGTGGCGTCCGGGCCCACCGTCACGGCGAAATGGTCGCGCTGTTCGGGGGTCAGGGTGCCGGTCCAGGGCCGGGTGCCGTAGATGGCTGCGCCGTTGGTGGCGAGCCAATCGCCGAGGCCCAGCAGCCGTTGGCGGTAGGCATCCGGGACGGTGCCGTCCGCGGACAGGCCGATGTTGAGGAGGAAGTTGCCGTTGCGCGAGACCACCGAGACCAGGTGGCGCACCAGCTCGGCCACGCTGAGCAGCTCGGAATCGCTTTCGTTTTGGTTGACGCCAAAGGACCGTCCCAGGCCGCGGCAGCTTTCCCAGTGCCGGCCGTCCAGCCCGCCAATGTCGCTGTATTCGCGGGTCAGGTAGCCGTGGGAGGGCACGCCCCAGCGGTCGTTGACGATGCCGTCAGGCACGGCCGCCCGGTAGGCTTCGAAGAGGGCCGCGACGCCGAAGTCGGCACCGGACTTGCCGGCGTCGGGCCATTCAATGTCATTCCACAGCAGGTCCGGGGCAAAGCGGTCCACCAGCTCCCTGGCCTGCTGGTGGGAGTAGCGGGCAAAGTCCTCGTCATTGCGGCGCAGGCGGAAAATGTCGGGATCGGAAGCGATGGCCGGGAAATCGCTGACATGCCAGTCCAGGGCGCCGGAGAAGTAGGTGCCAAACTTCAGCCCGGCGTTGCGGGAGGCGGTGGCAAATTCCTGGATCAAGTCGCGCCCGGGGCCCCGCACGGCACTGTTGAAGGGCGTGGTGTCGGTGTCCCACAGGCAGAAGCCGTCGTGGTGCTTGGCGGTGGGGACCACGTATTTGGCACCGGCCTGGCGGAACAGCTCGATGCATGCGGCGGCGTCGAAGTGCTCCGCCTGCCAGGCGTCGGCGAGGTCCTCGTAGCTGGTGCCCGGGCCGAAGGTGGCACGCTGGTAGGCCTGGGCGCTGCTGCCCTCAAGGCGGACGGTGTTGGCGTACCACTCGGCGTACTGGTGGTCGCGGTAGGCGTCCTCCACCGCCGTCGGGCCGCTGCCCACCTCCGCCCAGGCCGGCACGGAGTACAGGCCCCAGTGCACAAAGATGCCGAATTTAGCCTCCGCCAGCCACTGCGGAAATTCCCATTCCGGGTAGCTGGGGGCGTCGGCGCCCAAGTCGGGACCGGTGCGGTCCTCAAAGTTAATCACTGCTGCCAACCCTTCATGGCTGCACAAGCAGCCGGCGACTTGCCGAACTAATTAATTCGGTAGCGAATTAATGGCATAATGTTATGCTAATCACGTACTTCGACCTGAGTCAACAGGGGACCACAATTACAACTTCGCGGATTCGCCCACACCAGGGGGCCACGGGCGACGCCGTCAGCAGGGCTGAAATCCTTGGGCTGCTTGGCCAGGCCGGTCCGCTCAGCCGGGGGGAAATCGCCAGGCGGCTTGGCCTGGGGCCGGCCACCGTCACCGCCCAGGTTCGCAGGCTCATGAATGACGGTTACGTGCGCGAGCTGCCAGCCGGCGCCCGGACCGGCGCCGGCCGCCCCCGCGTGCCGGTGGAACTGATTGCCGACTCCGCGACGGTGATCGGCATGAGCGTCACCCCCACCAGCGTCATGCTGGTTTCAATGCGCATTGACGGCACCGTTGCGGACTCCCGTGCTGCAGCCTTCAATCCTTCCGCCGATCCGCTGGGCCAACTCACGGCCATGGTGGTGGCGGAACAGGCCGCCATGGAACATCCGGAGCGCGTGGTGGCGGTGGGCATTTCCGTTTCGGGCGCAGTGGACCAGGCGCTGTCCACGGTGCGGATCTCGGCCACGCTGAACTGGCGCGACTTCAGCCTGGGCGCGCAGCTGCAGCAAGCCGTTGGACTGCCGGTTTTTGTCGCCAATGACTTGTTTGCCCTAACCACCCGCGAGGTCAGTTTTGGGCTGGGCCGCAACAAGGACGACTTCCTGCTCTTGGGGCTGGACTACGGCGTTGGGCTGGGAATCGTCAACCGGCGCAGGGTGTTCAGCGGATCGGACGGCTCGTCAACGGAGTTCGGGCACATGTCAGTCGATCCCGGCGGACCGCTGTGCGTGTGCGGCAACCATGGCTGCCTGCAGGTTTACGCCGGCCTGAATGAGGTCCTGGACGCGGCTCCCGCAGCCGCGGGGCGGCTTAGCTTGGCGCCGCTTGGCGCGGGGCGGCTTAGCTTGGCGGGGCTGTTGCGTGCCGCGGACGACGGCGACCCCGCCGTGGTGGACTTCGTGGCCGGGGTTGGCCAGCGTCTGGGCCGCTCCGTGGGCGGGGCGGTAAACCTCCTGGGCACCGCCACCATCATTGTGACCGGGCAAACCACGGCGCTGTGGGAGCACCTGGACGGCGGTTTCCGCCGTGGCCTGGATGAAACGGTGCTCAAGTTCCTGCATCCTGTCGATGTCACCGTGAAGGCCTGGACCGAATCCGAGGACGCCGTTGGCGCGGCAGGGCTGGCGCTGCATAACGCCATCAGCCTCAATGTGCCGCCGCGGGCCGGGGGCTGAGCGGGGCACCGGGCTCCACGGCTGGCCGCTCCCCGGCCCCTCCCCCGGGTCCTCCCCCGGACTCCTGGCTCCCCCACGGGTCCCGGGCTCTCCCCCGGACCCGGGCCGTAAAGCCATCAGCCTCCGGGCGCCCTATTCGCGCCGGAAAGTGACATGGATGATGCCGCTCTCGGCAACCTCTGACGTGACGGTGCGGCCGGACTCGAGTTCGCGGAGATCCTCCCAGAGGCGGATGCCGCGGCCCAGGAGAATGGGGGTGATGGCCACGTGGAGCTGGTCAATGAGGCCAGCCTTCAGGAAGTCGCGGACCACAGTTGCTCCGCCGCCAATCCGCACATCCTTGCCGCCGGCCGCGTCCTGCGCACGTGCCAGCACCTCGGCCGGGGTGGCGGAGAGAAATTCAAAGGTGGTGCCGCCCGCCATCTCGATTTTTGGCCGTTCCGAGTGCGTGAGCACAAAAACGGGCACGCGGAAAGGCGGTTCGTCGCCCCACCAGCCCCGCCAATCGGCGTCGTCGGGGTAGTTGTGGAGCCCAAACATGCCGGCGCCCATGATCTCGGCGCCCACCTCGGCAAAGTAGGCCTGGGCGTAGCGGTCGTCGACTCCGGTGGTCCCCTCGCCGCTCTCATCGTGGAGCACCCGCTCGCGGAAGGTGCGCGTTGAAACGTAGGCGTCCACCAGCCTGCCCCAGTCCAGGCCGAAAGGGTTCTCGGGGGTTTGGTCCGTAGTGGTGGCGTACCCGTCAAGCGAGATGTTCAGGTCGGCTCGGACTGTCATCGCTGCTCCTTCGTAAGTGACTGCAACATGCATTCACTGTAGTTCGGGAGGGGAATGCGGGGAAGAACCGGCGCCGGGCAGCCATAGCGCCACCATGGGCGGGAAGGCGGCC
>NZ_JAAKZI010000006.1 GCF_011045165.1 Arthrobacter silviterrae | reverse complement strand
TGTCATCGCCGTGGGCAAGATCGACTCGATGCTGGCCAAGGCCGTCGAGAACATCCCGGCCCTGATGCCGGTCGCCGTCGCGGCCGGGACGGCGCGCTTCGCCCGCGACCCGTCCGAATACGCCACCGCGGCGGCCGGCCCCGCGGCGGCGGGGCGTTCTGCCGGCGCGGGGACCACCCTGGCCAGCCGCGGGACCGGCGGCGCTGCCAGTGCGGGGACCGGCCTGGCCAACGCTGGGACCGGCCTGGCCAACGCTGGGACCTCTATTGCCACCACGCGGACCGGGCTGGCCAATGAGGGGACCGGTGACGCCGCCAGTTCAGGGACCACCGGGACAGTCGGGGTCGGCGCCGGCCCCCGGTACGGGCGCGGAGTGCAGCTGCACCTCGTCTTCTCCCACGCCGAGCAAGCCCAGGATGAACAGGAGGAACAGCGATGAACCAGCAAAGCACCACGACCATCCCGGCGGGGCCGGTGGACCCGGTCAGCACGGACCTCTCACGGATCCTGCGGGCCCTGAAACTCTCCGGGCTCAAGGACACCCTGCCCGAACGCCTCGTGCTCGCCCGCCAGCAAAAGATGGGCCACGCGGCGTTCCTGGAACTCCTGCTCGCCGACGAGCTCTCCCGCCGCGACTCGCGCTCCGCCGCCCTGCGCGCCGCCCGGGCCGGCCTGGACGCATCCATGCGCCTGGAAAGCTGGGATGACGCCGCGGACCTGAGCTACGACCGGATGCTCCTCTCGGACCTGTCGACCCTGGCCTTCGCCGAGGCCGGGCACTCCGTGCTCCTGCTCGGCCCGGTCGGGGTCGGCAAAACCCACCTCGCCACCGCCCTGGGCCACGCCGGGATCCGGCGGCGGATGAGCGTGCACTTCACCCGCGCCGACAAGCTCTTCACCCGCCTGCGCGGCGCCCGGCTCGATAACAGCCTTGAGGCCGAAATGCGGCGCATCGCCGCCGTGGACCTGCTCATCGTGGACGACTTTGCCATCAAGGCCCTGGACGCGACCGAGACGAACGACTTCTACGAAATCGTCATTGAACGCCACCGCCGCAAATCCACCATCATCAGCTCCAACCGCGAGCCCGCCGAATGGATGGCCATGACCGCCGACACCCTGCTGGCCCAATCAGCGATCGACAGGCTCACCCAGGGCGCCCACACCCTCGTCATCGAAGGCCCCTCCTGGCGCCAACGCAACACCGGAAACCGGCGCGCCACCCTTGACGAAAACAAGGAGAGCCGCAATGCTAAATAACACTAACGAGTGGTCCCATACTCGTGGCAACGCGGTGGTCCCATCCCGCTGGCAAGCGACATCCGGCGACGCCGCGATGAATGGATCAACGCCGGAATCTTCACCACCCTCGAACAACTCTGCCTGGAAGCCTACGACCGGATCACCGGCCTGGAACTCGAGAACCTCACCGTGGACGGGTGCATCGTCAAGGCACCCTGCGGAGGGGAACTGGCCGGAAAATCCCCGGTGGACCGCGGAAAACTGGGCACCAAACGTTCCGTCCTCACCGACGGCAAGGGCATCCCGCTGGGCTGCGTGGCCGCACCGGCCAACCGGCACGACTCCCCACTGCTGCGCCCCACCCTGGAAAAGCTCTCACGCTTCGGATTCCACCTGCCAGCGCGGATCACCGTGCACCTGGACGCCGGCTACGACAGCTCCAAGACCCGCACCCTGCTCACCGAACTCGGGTGCGAATGGGTCATCAGCACCAAGGGCGAACCGCTCCAGGCCGGCGCCCGCTGGGTGGTCGAACGAACCAACGCCTGGCACACCCGCGGCTTCAAGAAACTCCTGGTCTGCACCGAACGCCGGGCCCGGGTCATCGACGCCATGATCAGCCTGGCCAACAGCATCATCGTCCTGCGGCGCCTGATCCGCGAGGCCTGGCACACCCACCGATGGGACACCAGGCCCAAGCGCAAGCCCTAACGGTCAGGGCCTATTGGCGGATTTTCTTAGTATCTTGCATTCTTGCAAGTATTCATTGCGGAAACAGCTCAAAGTGACCTCTTTGCAGGTTTGTATCGACACCTGATCTGCTAGCGTGGTTCATCTGCTCGAACTGGCAGGAATTCCGGGTGGGTTCCCCGTGAGACGTGAGCTAGCAGAGTGTCGGTAATCCTGTACGTGGCGACTGTAGTCGCTGAAGAGCCGCACATGAGCGCGGTGTTGCTCGATCGGCTCGAATTGACGCAGCCGGCCTACTGCAGCTCGGCTCGACATGGAGGCGGATCACCCCACCTTTACCCCACGGAAACGATCGAAAAAGACCACATATGAGAACCTACGGCTGGTGTGATAAAGACCCAAAATCCGCGGAATATCAAGGAATTAACAACCGACCGCGATTGCCCAAAAATGTCCTCCTCTGAGAGGGTTTCCTAGGCTTGGTTGGCCCTGAGGATGACAGCAACCTCTGGCCCCTCAGGCACCATCTTTTTCATCGAACGCGACTGCAATGCTATGCGCCACCAAGCCGGGTGGTGATCAGGCGTGCCGTTTGTGCACAGGCCTCGCCGAGGGTTTGCAGCCGCTCCTGTGATACCCGAAATCGTGGGGCAGGGATCAGGACCGCGGCCACCGGGTCGCCGCGGTGGTCATATACCACGGCGGCCACTCCCACCTCGTCCAGTGAGGATTCGCCGTAGTTGGTTGCATACCCGCGGGTAGCGGCGTCCTTGAGCCGGAGAACGTACGCGTCGAGACTCGCTTCGTCCAGTCCGGGGTAGGAAACGGTGCCGTTGCGGAGCAGGGCGCGCACGCGATCTTCGGGCTCCTTGGAAAGGAACACCTGCACTGAGGCACTCATGGCGTCATGGTATCGGGCACCCAAAGGGGCGGTGTGCTTGACCTGCTGGGGACTGGCGATTTGTTCCACGCACATGGATTCGGAACCGTTCCACACCATCAAGGCGCTGGTTTCACCTGTCTGCTCCGTCAGCCGGCGCAGCAGGGGATAGGCAACCCGCCGCTCCTCCATCTCGGCCAGAAGAGGGCCGGCCACGGCGATCAGTCCCAGGCCCAGCTTGAACCGTCGGGAATCCGGATCCCTTTCCACCAGGTCCTCTTGTTCCAGCGTGGCAAGGATCCGGGAAACGCTGCTCTTGTGCATGCCCACGCGCTGGGCGATTTCGGTGACGCCAAGCAGTGGATCCTCGGCCGAGAAGCAGCGCAAAACGGCAATGGCATTGACTATCACCGAAGTGCCGCGAGATTCGGGAGTGACGGTGTCGTTGCGCGCCTTGGCTGCGGATGTCATCATGTCTCCATCCTTCCCTATTCCGCTGCAATTTAAATGCGTCCGCGGCGCCACCTTAGATTCGTGGCGCCGCGTATAACCGCTGGAGGGCTGGGGATTCAATCCCCGCCGGTGGGTGTTTGTGTGGTTAGGGGTTGATGATGTTGTTGGTGGGGCCGTAGCCGAATTTGGTGATGTTTTCGGCGTCGTTTTCGCCCACGACGAGGATGTCGTGTTCGCGGTAGCCGCCGGCGCCTGGCTGGTTGTTGGCCATGGTGATCATGGGTTCCATGGAGACGACCATGCCGGGTTCCAGGACTGTGTCGATGTCTTCGCGGAGTTCCAGTCCGGCTTCGCGGCCGTAGTAGTGGGAGAGGACGCCGAAGGAGTGGCCGTAGCCGAAGGTGCGGTTGGAGAGGAGTCCGTGGCTGATGTAGATCTCGTTGAGTTCGGCGGCGATGTCCTTGCAGATGGCGCCGGGCTTGATGAGTTCGAGTCCGCGTTCGTGGACTTCGACGTTGATGTTCCATAGTTCCAGGGAGCGGGCGTCGGGTTCGCCGAGGAAAAGGGTGCGTTCCAGGGCGGTGTAGTAGCCGCTGGTCATGGGGAAGCAGTTTAGGGAGAGGATGTCCCCTTGCTGGAGTTTGCGGGTGGTGGCCCAGTTGTGGGCTCCGTCGGTGTTGATGCCGGATTGGAACCAGACCCAGGTGTCGCGGACTTCCTGGTCGGGGAAGGTGCGGGCGATTTCGTGGACCATGGCTTCGGTGCCGATCAGGGCGACTTCGTATTCGGTGATGCCTTCGCGGATGGCTGCCTTGATGGCTTCCCCGCCGAGGTCCCCAATGCGGGCGCCGTGCTTGATGACTTCGATTTCCTCGGCGGACTTGATCATGCGCTGGCGCATGGCGGCCTGGGAGACGTCGGTGAGGGTGGTTCCGGGGAAGGCGGCCTGGAGCTTGTCGCGCAGGAGGACGGGGAGGGTGTCGTCTTCGACGCCGAGGCGGGTGGCCTTGATGCCGCGGCGGTTCAGGGCTTCTTGGATGCCGAAGTAGAAGTTGTCCCGGCGCCAGTCGGTGTAGACGATGTTGTCGCCGTAGCTGGTGCGCCAGGGCATGCCGGCGTCGATGTTGGCGGTGATGGAGACGGAGTCTTCGGGGGTGACGACGAGGGCGTAGGAGCGGCCGAAGTAGGTGAAGAGGTAGTCGGAGTAGTACTTGATGTTGTGGTAGCTGGTCAGGACGACGGCGTCGAGGTCCTTTTCTGCCATGATCCGGCGCAGGCCGCCGAGGCGGCGTTCGAATTCTGCGTCAGTGAACGTCAGGGGCGCCTTGGTGCCGTTGTGCAGGGTCTTCAGGCGCTCCAGTTCGGAAACGTTTGTCGCGATGGCCGGGGTGTTGATGGTCATTGTTGCTCCTTGTTGGTGTTGCATGTGCATAGTGAGGGGGGAGACTAGGGAGTGGCCGCACTAGTGCGACTGGAGGGGGTCCTTGGAGGTTTCCTTGGCGCAGGCCACCGCGATCAGGGAAACGACGGCGGCGGCCATCAGGTAGAAGCCCGGTGCCAGTTTGGACCCGGAGCTGGCAATCAACAGCGTTGCCACGAATGGCGCCGTCCCTCCGAAGATCGCGTTGGAGAGGTTGAAACTGACAGCAAAGCCGCTGTACCGGACCTTGGTGGGGAACAGCTCCGCAAGGAAGCTGGGCAGCGTGCCGTCGTTCAATGTCAACATGGCGCCGAGGAGGACTTGGACGAGCAGGATGACAACAAAGTTGCGGGTGTCCAGCAGCATGAAGGCGGGAACCGTCAGGAAGACGAAGAGAACCGATGCCGTGATGAGCACCTTCTTGCGGCCGAACCTGTCGGAGGCGAGGCCGGTCAGGAAGATGAATCCAATATAGGTGATGAGCGCAATGGTCGTGGCAACGAAGGACTCGGTCGCACCGAATCCCAACTCCTCACTGAGGTAGGTCGGCATGTAGCTGAGGATCACGTAGAAGCCGACGGCGTTCAGCAGCACGGCACCCACGGCCAGCAGCAGGGCCCTCCAGTGATTGCGGAAAAGCGCTGTGACTGGCGCCTTGATGACGTCGTCCTCTTTCTCCAGTGCGCGGAATGCCGGCGTGTCCTCCAGCTTGACGCGGATGTAACGCCCGATCAAGCCCATCGGGGCGGCGAGCAGGAACGGCAGCCGCCAGCCCCATTCGTTCATTTGTCCGGCGCTCAGGGTGACGGACAGGACGGCAGCGATGAGGGATCCGAGCAGCAGCCCGGCAGCCGTGCTGGCCGGGACCACGGCGGCGTAGATGCCTCGGCGGTTCGGCGGGGCGTACTCAACCAGGAACGCTGAAGCCCCGGCGTACTCGCCGGCCGCCGAGAATCCCTGGACCACGCGGACTACCAGCAGCAGGATCGGGGCCCAGAGGCCGATCGTGTTGTAGCCCGGGATCAAGGCGATGGCGAACGTCGCGGCCGACATGATCAGGATGGACAGCGAGAGTGCGTTCTTCCGGCCCACCTTGTCACCGATGTGGCCCCAGACGAAGCCGCCGAGGGGGCGGACAAAGAAGGAAACGGCAAACAGGCCAAATGTCAGCAACAGGCCCGTTTGCTTGTTCGCTTCCGGGAAGAATGCGCCCGCAATGGTCGCTGCCAGATAGCCATACACGGCGTAGTCAAACCATTCTACGAAGTTGCCGATGAAGCTGGCGCCAATAACCCTTCGCCGGGTGCTCTTGTCGAGGCCGGTGCCGCCGCCAGGCCGGGGCTGCCCGCTCATGCTCAACTGCCCGCCGGCGGCCGGCATCGTTGCCGTCCGGTCCGTGCTGGGGGATTTGTGATGTGTCATGGGTTCCACCAAAAATGTTGGGGTTGCATTCAATGCAACGCTGTTGCATTAGACTATGTGTGGCCCGGGTCACTGTCAAGGGTCTTGTGGGATGCAATTTGCAAGGGACGACGCAAATGCGCCGCGGCGAGAAAATACTCGCTGCGACGCATTTGGTGCAATGAATGAAATTGAGTTGTGTTCCTTCGCTAGGCGGGCACGCCCGCACGTTCGCAGGCCAGTTCCGCGGCCAGGTCGGCAACCAGGTCGTCGACGACTTGGCCGTGGAGCAGCGCGCCCTTGCTGGCGCTGGACCCGGCTGCCGAGGACAGGCAGCCGGTGGCCGGCGTGCGTTCCGGCATCACGGGAAGCCGGTCAAAGCGCGGCAGGATCGCAGCCGGGCCGTCTACCAGGCGGTCCATGGCAACCCTGGGGGGATCAAGGTGGAGCATGAGCGATGTCTCCAGCACGCCGCCATGTTCGATTTCCCAGCCGGGGAAGCCGTCGGGGTAGACCTGGGCCAGCGTCTCCTGAGTGACAAAGTCCCAGTAGGACAGGAGCAATACGCTCTCCTCCGCTCCGGGACCGATCCGCATATCCTCCAGGGCAAGGTCGATTCCTTCGTAGAGGAACTGGTAGTTTTCGAAGTGCCCGTTGATGAAGACCACGTGCCGGACGCCCTGGCTGAGGAAGGACTTGACCAGGTTCCTTGCCATGGCAATGAGGGAAGCGCCGTCGAGGCTGGTGGTCCCGGAGAGGTGATTGCCGCCGCCGGATTTCTGCTGTGACTTATATCCGTAACTGATGGGCTGGGCAACGAATGCACCCAAACGCTGCGCAACTGCCGCGGCGAATTCCGTGGACAGGATGGTGTCCGTCCCCAGCGGAAGGTGGGGGCCATGCTGCTCCAGCGAACCAACGGGGATTAGAACAACTGCGTCGCGGGATGCCAAGGCTTGACGGTAGGTGAAGGCGTCCAAGTCTTCGAGAAATACTGACCTGTCCATGCTGGTGATGCTCCTCTTTGAGTGGGGCGTGCAAGGCCTGGTTGCTGCTGGCGGGGGCCGCGGCAGCCGCATCCGGTGGGTGTTTGTGTGGTTAGGGGTTGATGATGTTGTTGGTGGGGCCGTAGCCGAATTTGGTGATGTTTTCGGCGTCGTTTTCGCCCACGACGAGGATGTCGTGTTCGCGGTAGCCGCCGGCGCCTGGCTGGTTGTTGGCCATGGTGATCATGGGTTCCATGGAGACGACCATGCCGGGTTCCAGGACTGTGTCGATGTCTTCGCGGAGTTCCAGTCCGGCTTCGCGGCCGTAGTAGTGGGAGAGGACGCCGAAGGAGTGGCCGTAGCCGAAGGTGCGGTTGGAGAGGAGTCCGTGGCTGATGTAGATCTCGTTGAGTTCGGCGGCGATGTCCTTGCAGATGGCGCCGGGCTTGATGAGTTCGAGTCCGCGTTCGTGGACTTCGACGTTGATGTTCCATAGTTCCAGGGAGCGGGCGTCGGGTTCGCCGAGGAAAAGGGTGCGTTCCAGGGCGGTGTAGTAGCCGCTGGTCATGGGGAAGCAGTTTAGGGAGAGGATGTCCCCTTGCTGGAGTTTGCGGGTGGTGGCCCAGTTGTGGGCTCCGTCGGTGTTGATGCCGGATTGGAACCAGACCCAGGTGTCGCGGACTTCCTGGTCGGGGAAGGTGCGGGCGATTTCGTGGACCATGGCTTCGGTGCCGATCAGGGCGACTTCGTATTCGGTGATGCCTTCGCGGATGGCTGCCTTGATGGCTTCCCCGCCGAGGTCCCCAATGCGGGCGCCGTGCTTGATGACTTCGATTTCCTCGGCGGACTTGATCATGCGCTGGCGCATGGCGGCCTGGGAGACGTCGGTGAGGGTGGTTCCGGGGAAGGCGGCCTGGAGCTTGTCGCGCAGGAGGACGGGGAGGGTGTCGTCTTCGACGCCGAGGCGGGTGGCCTTGATGCCGCGGCGGTTCAGGGCTTCTTGGATGCCGAAGTAGAAGTTGTCCCGGCGCCAGTCGGTGTAGACGATGTTGTCGCCGTAGCTGGTGCGCCAGGGCATGCCGGCGTCGATGTTGGCGGTGATGGAGACGGAGTCTTCGGGGGTGACGACGAGGGCGTAGGAGCGGCCGAAGTAGGTGAAGAGGTAGTCGGAGTAGTACTTGATGTTGTGGTAGCTGGTCAGGACGACGGCGTCGAGGTCCTTTTCTGCCATGATCCGGCGCAGGCCGCCGAGGCGGCGTTCGAATTCTGCGTCAGTGAACGTCAGGGGCGCCTTGGTGCCGTTGTGCAGGGTCTTCAGGCGCTCCAGTTCGGAAACGGACGTGGCGGCGGAGGAAGCGGTGACAGTCATGGTGACTCCTAGTCGGGGGTTGAAATGAGTGAGGGAAATAGGGGATTTCAGGCCAGCTGCGCCGGCTCCGGGATGTTTTCCGCGCAGGCGTCGCCGTGCTCTGCCAGCACGTCATCCTCATTCAGGCCGACGCGGATGCCCAGGGGCACTCCGGCCTTGATGCGCTTGCGAAAGCGCGGGTATCCGAGGGCGAAGTAGATCGCCGAGGAAGTGAGCGTGCCAGCCAGCCAGGAAAGGTCGACTCCGCCCATGGCCGTGGCGATGGGGCCCTGGAGCGCTGGAATTCCGCCGTACATGAACAGCCAGGTCATGACGATTCCGGCGAAGAAGGCGATGAAGGCTATCGGGTTGATGGACTTCAGGGACGTGGACTTCGAATCCAGGAACAGGTAGGAGTAGTCCTTGTGGTGACGTTCAAAGATGAAGTAGTGGACGGCCATGATGCCGCCCCAGGTGGCCACCCAGGCGACTATGGTGCCAAGCCAGGTGTCGAGGATCATCGCAAAATCCTGAGCGAACATGAAGGCGATGACTGCAATCATTGACAGGATGCCCACCAGGATGGAGAGCTTGCGGCGGGAGATCTTCACATCGAGCGCCTGGAACGCGACGCCGAAGGTGTAGAGGTTGATGATGTTGGTGGCAATCGGGCCGTGGATCACCAGGAGGATTACGGGGATGGCCATGGTGCCGAAATTCGAAACAATCAGCTCCCCGGGATCGGCTGAACCATTCTTGGTGGCGAGGCTGGCACCGAGGATGCCGAGCCAGACGACTGGCAGAAACTGGCCTAGAACGCTGACCAGGAACAGCTTGGCCGGCTTGACCTTGCGGCTGACGAAGCGGGAGTAATCGGGGGCGTATGTGAACCAGCCGATCCCCCATCCGATGCCGATGACAGTCATGATCGCGGACATGGCCGCGATGCGCGGCATGCCCTCCAGAACGTGGCCGGCGGGTCCGGCGTAGCCCCAGTTGATGTCAAGGTGGGTCCACGCGATGATGGACATTGCCACCAGGACGATGATCGTGGGCGGCATCGTGATGCGTTCAAACTTGGCGATGGCGCGGTATCCGCGGTAGCAAATCGCCACCTGAATGGACATGATTGCGGCAGCGACGAGGATGCGCACCGGAATGTTTTGCTGATGGGGGTCGACCCAGCCGATCATGCCGAACAGTGCCATAACCAGGTCCAGGATGACCCAGGTGTTCACGGCGGACCAGCCGATGGCGATGGTGGCTTGGATGGCGGCCGGCAGGTAGGCGCCGCGCCGCCCAAAGGCGCCGCGCGCCAGCAGCATGCCTGTTGCACCTGTTCGTTGGCCAAGGATGACGAAGAAGCCAAACCCGGCCATGCCGATTGCGTTTCCGACAATCAGCACGATCAGGGTGTCGCGCAGTCCAAGGCCAAGCTGGATCCCGAGTGCTCCGAGTATCCAGTTGATGGGGGCGACGTTGGCACCTGCCCAAATCCAAAACTGGCCGGAAAGCTTCGTGGTGCGTGCCGATTCGGGGATCGGTTGCAGCACATCTTCAACCTCGACGGTCGCGGATTCATGCGACCGAAATCTGGTGCGGTTCATGCGGGTCTCGATTCACTGCGTTGTGATGGGGAGTGCGAGCTTGAACTAGTTTATGGGTGACTTGGCCCACAACATAGAGACATTATGGATAGACTAAGGTGAAACTAAGCGACTAAATGTCATCCATCATTCGGGAGATATCAATGATTACGCTTGCCGAAGTTCTCGCCTCCCAAGCCATGTCAGCAGCAGACCCCTGGCTCTGCAGTAACGTGCCCGGCACACTGCAGCGCGTTGTTCGGTGGGTTCATTCCAGTGAAGTCCTCGAAATTGCCCCGCTTCTGCGCGGCGGGGAGCTGCTGCTGTCGGGCGGCGAGGCGTTGCTGGCCCTGCCAGCAAAGGAGCAGCGTGATTATGTCCGCAGCCTGGCGGGACGGAACATCGCGGCGCTGGCCGTGCAGACGGCCGGTCAGACGGCCACCTTGCCGGACGGGCTCATTGACGCAGCCAATGACCACGGGTTGCCGCTGATCGAGCTGCGCGCCGTTGCGCCGTTCGTCGACATTGCTGAGGCCGTAAACCGCCGGGTGGTCAACGAGCAGGCGGACGCCCACCAAGTCGTTGACGCAGTCTCGCGACGCATTGCCCGCCAGATCACCGACCGCGGCCCGCACTTGCCGGGCATCCTTGAGATGGTGGCCACGGCCTTGTCAGCGGAGGTCTCGTTGGCAGCTGCGGACGGCTTTCCGCTCGGCCATGCCGGCGGTCCCGTGGAGGGGAAATGTTCGACGGCGGAGGCTCGTATTGTCGTCGGCGGACAACTGGCCGCGCAGTTGACCTTGCGGTCCCCCTCCCCGGACCCGTTCCTGATGGAACTGGCGGCCGACCGTCTCTCGGGCATCTTGGGGCTGGCGCTGGCGCAGTCCTTCAGGCCCACGGCGGCTCAGGTGGCCGAGGCGCGCCTACTGGAGGCGGTGGTCGACGGTAGCGATGCTGCAATGGTCGAGGGCCTTTGGCTGCAGGCTGGGCTGCCGCCGGGCCAGGCCGCCGCCGTGGCCATCTTCCGATCGGCCGGAAGGGAAGCGGACTTCCCCGCCGTCGGACGTGCCTTGCGCGCCAGGGGAGTGGGCACCCGGTCCCACTTGAGGGACGGGGAGCTGGCTGTGCTGTTTGTCATGGCGCACGAGGATGCCCGTGACGCGCGGGGGAGGTTGCTAGCCGCCGCTCAAGACGCTATACGGGGATCCGAAATCTGCGGGGCTTTCGGTCCGACTGTGGCAGATGGCTTCGGCGCGCATGCCTCCCACGTGGAGGCCCAGGCCGTATTGACCCTCGGCAGGCCCGCCAGCGGGCGGGTGCTTGACGCGATGGACTTTTTGGGACGGCGGATCCTCGCGGCAGTGCCCGATCCGGCGTTTATGGGCCCTTACGTTTACTCAAATGTCGGGGAACTGCAGGAATGGGACAGAAAGCATGGCACGGCCCTGCTGGCCACGCTGGTTTGCTGGCTGGATTCAGGCTGCAACACGACAGGCTCGGCACAAACGCTGAACATTGAGCGGCAAACCATGCACAAACGCCTGAGCAAGATCCAGGAGCTGCTTGGCGGGAACCCGCGGACTTCCGGCAGGTTGTTTGACATCCACATTGCTGCCAGGGCGGCAGCCGCAGGATTGCCGGTAGCTGCCAGGGGTGCTTTCTAAAGGACGCTGCGGACGGTCTTTTCAAAGCTGGTGACGTGCTCCAGTGCCAGGCTCCCGGCTAGCTCGGAGTCGCCGTCGGCGATGGCCTCCAAGAGGTTGACGTGTTCGGCAATGTGCCCGGCCACGGACGGGATCTTGTCCAGCACGAGGCACCAGATGCGTGTCGCCAGGTTGTCGTAACGGATGAGTACATCCTCCAGATGCGGGTTCGCGGCGGCCGCATAGATTTGCCGGTGGACCATGATGTCGTAGCGCATGAGCGCCAACTGGTCAGCGCCGGCCGGATCCGAGGCCGCAATGTCTGCCGCCAACGTCCGCAATCTAGCCTTCATGCCGGCTGTCGCGCTTCGGGATGCCCGTCGGGCCGCCAGTGGTTCCAGGAGTTCGCGGATTTCGGAGATGTCGGCCAGTTCCGTGATGTCCACGCGCGTCGCGAAGGTGCCCCGGCGCGGGTAGGAAACGACCAGGTGGTCGCTTTCGAGCCTCTTGAGGGCCTCTCGGACGGGGGTGCGCCCTATGCCCAGTTGCCCGGCGAGTGCCTGGTCGTTAATGGCGTCGCCCGGGCGGATTTCCAGCATGATCAGCTGGTCGCGCAGGTGGCGGTAGGCCTGTTCGGAGAGCGGCAGGGTGGAGTCCCCGGCCACCTCTTGTGCCACGGCAAGGCTCATCGTGTCCCCTTTTCATCTCTGTCGTCCGCATCGTCCAGGATGTCCCGCGGCAGTTATTTCCACGAACCGCTTGACGATGGGTGATCTACAACATATTGTTGCACTCAATCTAATATATCAGTTAAGTATTAGTTCACTTTTAGTTGTGCATTACATCTAATTTGCAAAGGAGCAACCCATGGTAGATGTGCTCACCGGCACCCTGGCCGGCGTGGACGCCGAGGTCGACGCGGCCATTGCGGCGGAACTTGTGCGCCAGCAGTCAACGCTGGAAATGATCGCGTCCGAGAACTTTGCCCCGACCGCCGTCATGGAGGCGCAGGGCTCCGTGCTGACAAACAAGTACGCGGAGGGCCTTCCCGGCAAGCGCTACTACGGCGGGTGCGAGCACGTTGACGTGATCGAGCAGTTGGCCATCGACCGTGTCAAGGCCCTGTTCGGGGCCGAAGCCGCCAACGTCCAGCCGCATTCCGGTGCCCAGGCCAACGCCGCTGCCATGTTCGCGCTGCTAGATCCGGGCGACACCATCATGGGCCTGGACCTGGCACACGGGGGACACCTCACCCATGGCATGCGGATCAATTTCTCCGGCAAGCTCTACAACGTGGTTCCGTACCATGTGAATGAATCCGACATGATGGTGGACATGGCCGAGGTGGAGGCGCTGGCGCTTGAACACCGGCCCAGGTTGATCGTGGCCGGTTGGTCCGCTTACACGCGCCAGCTCGACTTTGCTGAGTTCCGGCGCATCGCAGACCTGGTGGGCGCCTATCTCATGGTGGACATGGCCCACTTTGCAGGCCTGGTCGCGGCAGGCCTGCACCCGAACCCGGTGCCCTTCGCCGACGTTGTCACCACCACCACGCACAAAACCCTGGGCGGCCCGCGCGGCGGCGTCATCCTCAGCCGCGAGTCCCTGGCCCGCAAGATCAACTCGGCCGTGTTCCCCGGCCAGCAGGGCGGGCCGCTGGAGCACGTGATCGCGGCAAAGGCCGTGTCCTTCAAGATCGCCGCTTCCGAGTCCTTCAAGGACCGCCAGGAACGCACCCTGGCCGGGGCCAAGATCCTGGCCCAAAGGCTGCTGGCATCGGACGTCGCCGAATTTGGGATCTCCGTGGTGGGCGGCGGCACCGACGTCCACCTGGTCCTGGTGGACCTTCGCAATTCCGAACTGGACGGCCAGCAGGGAGAGGACCGCTTGCACCGCATCGGCATCACCGTCAACCGCAATGCCGTCCCCTTTGACCCCCGTCCGCCGATGGTCTCCTCGGGGTTGCGCATCGGCACCCCGGCCCTGGCCACCCGCGGATTCGGCCCGGCCGAATTCACCGAGGTTGCCGACATCATCGCAGAAGCCCTCAAGGGTGAGCTCAGCGAAGAGTCTGCTGTCCTGCTGCGCGACCGTGTCAGTGTACTGGCCGAAAAATTCCCGCTGTACCCGCTCCTCTCGACCGAGTCCACCCCGAACGGAGTTGCCCCGTGACTACCGAACACCTGCCGGAACACCCGGAATTCCTGTGGCGCAACCCGGACCCCAAAAAATCCTACGATGCGGTTATCGTTGGCGGCGGCGGCCACGGCCTGGCGACCGCCTACTTCCTGGCCAAGAACCACGGAATGACAAACATTGCCATTCTGGAAAAGGGCTGGCTGGCCGGTGGGAACATGGCCCGGAACACCACCATCATCCGCTCCAACTACCTGTGGGATGAAAGCGCCGCCATCTATGAGCACTCCCTGAAATTGTGGGAGATCCTCCCCGAGGAGCTCGAGTACGACTTCTTGTTCAGCCAGCGCGGGGTCATGAACCTGGCCCACACCCTGGGCGACGTGCGCGAAAGCGTACGGCGGGTGGGCGCCAACCAGCTTAACGGGGTCGACGCGGAATGGCTGGACCCGAAGCAGGTCAAGGAACTGTGTCCGATTCTGAACATCAGCGACAACATCCGCTACCCCGTCATGGGGGCCACCTACCAGCCGCGGGCCGGCATCGCCAAGCATGACCACGTCGCCTGGGCCTTCGCCCGCAAGTGCGACGAACTCGGTGTGGACATCATTCAGAACTGCGAGGTCACCGGCTTCATCAAGGAAGGCAACAAGGTCACTGGCGTCCGGACCAGCCGCGGCACCATCAACACCGAAAAGGTGGGTCTCTGCGCGGCCGGGCACAGCTCGGTCCTGGCCGAGATGGCCGGCTTTCGGCTTCCCATCCAGTCACACCCCCTGCAGGCCTTGGTCTCCGAACTGCACGAGCCGGTGCACCCCACGGTGGTCATGTCCAACCACGTTCACGTCTACGTCTCCCAGGCCCACAAGGGCGAATTGGTGATGGGGGCCGGCGTCGACTCCTACAACGGCTACGGCCAGCGCGGTTCCTTCCACGTGATCGAGGAACAGATGGCCGCCGCCGTCGAGCTTTTTCCCATCTTCGCCCGGGCCCACGTGCTGCGCACCTGGGGCGGGATAGTGGACACCACCATGGATGCCTCGCCCATCGTGGGCACGACCCCGGTGGAGAACATGTTTGTGAACTGTGGCTGGGGGACCGGCGGGTTCAAGGGCACCCCGGCCGCCGGGCTGACGTTTGCGCACACCATCGCCACGGGCGCCCCGCACACGCTGAACAAGCCCTTCTCGCTGGAACGGTTTGAAACGGGCGCGCTCATCGATGAACACGGCGCCGCCGCCGTGGCCCACTAGTCCGGCCCCGAGAGTAGATAAGGAACACACAATGTTGTTGTTTTCATGCCCCAACTGCGGGCCGCGCAACGAAACCGAATTCCATTATGGGGGGCAGGCCCACGTGGCCTACCCCGAACACCCGGAGGAACTTTCCGACCGCCAATGGGCTGAGTACCTCTTTTACCGCCAGAACACCAAGGGACTCTTTGCCGAGCGCTGGGTGCACAGCACCGGCTGCCGCAAGTGGTTCAACATGGTCCGCGACACCGTCAGCTATGACATCAAGGCCGTGTACCGCATGGGCGAACAGCCGCCGGCTGGCCTGAT
Organism: Arthrobacter silviterrae; assembly: GCF_011045165.1. Taxonomy (GTDB): domain Bacteria; phylum Actinomycetota; class Actinomycetes; order Actinomycetales; family Micrococcaceae; genus Specibacter; species Specibacter silviterrae. The sequence continues at coordinate 127,467 of NZ_JAAKZI010000006.1, read as the reverse complement.
CCCCGCCGGCACGGGAAGCACCTCCCCCACCCAGCATGCACCGGAAGGAGCAAAGCCATGACCGAACAGAACCAAGCCCGGCAGAACCAGCCCAACAGGCTCGCCGGGGGCGGCCGGATTGACCGCAGCATCACCTTGGACTTCACCGTGGACGGTGTCGGCTATTCTGGCCACCCGGGCGACACCGTGGCCTCCGCGCTGATTGCCAATGGCCGCCTGGCCGCCGGGAACTCGCTCTATGAGGACCGCCCCCGCGGCATCCTTTCCGCCGGCGTTGAGGAATCCAACGCCCTCATCAAGGTCACCGGCCGCTTCCCCGGACACGCCGCCGAATCCATGCTCCCCGCCACGGCCGTGTCCCTCGTTGACGGGCTCGACGTCGAATTCCTCTCCGGCCTCGGCAAGCTTGACCCCGTCGATGACGAAGCACTGTACGACAAAAAGTACGTCCACACGGACGTCCTGGTGGTCGGCGGCGGACCCGCCGGGCTTGCCGCTGCCCAGGCCGCCGCCAACACCGGGGCTCGCGTCATTCTCATTGACGACCAGCCGGAATTGGGCGGTGCCCTGCTCTCCGGCCGCGACGAGCACGTCAACGGCACCCCCGCCTTGGACTGGGTGTCCGGCATCGAGGCCGAGCTGCTTGCCAACACGGAATGCACGGTGCTGCACCGCACCACCGTGTTTGGCTCCTACGACAGCAACTTCCTTCTCGCCTTGGAGAACCGTACCGACCACCTGGCGGAAGATCCGGGCGGCGCCGTATCCCGTCAGCGCATCTGGCACATCCGCGCCAAACAGGTGGTCCTGGCCACCGGCGCGCACGAACGCCCGATCGTCTTTGAAAACAACGACCGGCCAGGCATCATGCTCGCCTCCGCAGCCCGCAGCTACCTCAACCGCTATGGCGTCGCGGCCGGTTCACGGGTGGTCATTGGCACCACCAACGACAGCGCCTACCAGCTCGCCATGGACCTGCTGGCAGCCGGGGTGGAGGTAGCCGCCATCGTTGACGCCCGCCCGCAGCTTTCCCCGCTGGCCGCCGCGGCCGCCGAGAGCGAGCACGTGCGCGTCATCAACGGCAGCGCCGTGGTCAACACCTCAGGCGTTTCCCGCGTCCACGGCGTCACGGTTTCGGCGATAGACGACGACGGCGCCCCCGTCGGCCGGATGGAGGAAATTGAGGCCGACCTCCTGGCGGTCTCCGGCGGCTGGAGCCCCGTGGTGCACCTGCACAGCCAGGCGCAGGGGAAGGTCCGCTGGGATGTGGAGCTGGCCGGTTTTGTGCCGTCCACCACCGTGAAGAACCAGCAGGTGGTGGGGGCCGGCCGCGGCAGCTACGCCCTGGCTGACTGTGTGGCTGAGGGCGCCACCGCCGGTTCCGTAGCCGCCGTCAACGCCGGATTTGCCACGGCCGGTGCCGTTGCCGCCGCGACTGCCGCTGCGGCCCGTCCGGCCCGCCCGGCGCAGCCCATGGGCCCCACCCGCGCCCTGTGGCTGGTCGGCGGGACGGAAGGGACGGCGTCGGACTGGCACCACCACTTCGTGGATTTCCAGCGCGACCAGAGCGTGGCCGACGTCTGGCGGTCCACCGGGGCCGGGCTGCGCAGCGTGGAGCACATCAAGCGCTACACCTCCATCAGCACGGCCAACGACCAGGGCAAGACCTCCGGCGTGAACGCGATCGGCGTCATCGCGGCCGCGTTCCGCCAACAGGGCACGGAGGTGGATCCCGACATCGGCGCCATCGGCACCACCACCTACCGGGCGCCGTTCACGCCGGTGCCCTTTGTTGCACTGGCCGGGCGCCAGCGCGGCGAGCTTTTCGACGCAGCCCGCCGCACCTCCATCCACACCTGGCACGAGGACCGCGGCGCCCTGTTCGAAGACGTGGGACAGTGGAAGCGCCCCTGGTACTACCCGCTGCCGGGCGAGGACATGGACGCCGCCGTGCTGCGCGAATGCGCCGCCGTCCGCGACTCCGTGGGCTACATGGACGCCACCACGCTGGGCAAGATCGAGATCCGCGGCAAGGACGCCGGGGAATTCCTGAACCGGATCTACACCAATGCGTTCAAAAAGCTCGCCCCCGGCTCCGCCCGCTACGGGGTCATGTGCACCCCTGACGGCATGATCTTCGACGACGGCGTTACCCTGCGCCTGGACGAGGACAGGTACTTCATGACCACCACCACCGGCGGCGCAGCCAAGGTGCTGGACTGGCTGGAGGAATGGCAGCAGACCGAATGGCCCGAACTGGATGCCACCTTCACCTCCGTGACGGAGCAATGGACCACCATCGCCGTCGTGGGACCCAAGTCGCGTGCCGTGTTGGCCAAGGTGGCTCCGAAGCTGGACCTCTCCAATGAGGCATTCAAGTTCATGACGTTCAAGGAGACGGTGCTGGCCTCCGGCATTGCGGCCAGGGTGTGCCGCATCTCCTTCTCCGGCGAACTCGCCTACGAGATCAATGTCCCGGCCTGGTACGGGCTCTCCACGTGGGAGGCCGTGACGGAGGCGGGAGCGGAATTCAACATCACTCCGTACGGCACCGAGACCATGCACGTGCTCCGAGCCGAGAAGGGCTACCCGATCGTCGGCCAGGACACGGACGGCACTGTCACCCCCCAGGATGCGGGCATGGAATGGGTGGTCTCCAAGGCCAAGGACTTCATCGGGCGGCGTTCCTACCAGCGCACCGATGCGGTCCGCGAAGGCCGCAAGCACCTGGTCAGCGTGCTGCCTGTGGACCACTCCATCCGCCTGCCGGAGGGCACGCAACTGGTAGAAACCGGCGTGAGTGTGAACCCCGCCTACGGGCCCGTCCCCATGGAGGGATTCGTCACCTCCAGCTACCACAGTGCCGCCCTGGGACGGTCCTTCGGGCTGGCCCTGATCAAGAACGGGCGAAACCGGATCGGCGAACGCCTTGTCGCCGCCGTCGGCTCCAAGCTCGTGGACGTGGTTGTTGGGGAAACAGTACTTTTTGATGCCGAAGGGAAACGCCGAGATGGTTAACACAACAGCAAACACTGAGGTTCGGGGGCTCCGCCGGAGCCCCGCAGCCCACCTGTGGACCGACTTTGCAGTCGGGTCCGTGGCGGGGGAGCGCGGGGTCACCCTGCGTGAAATCCCGTTCCAGACCATGGTCGGCATCCGCGTCGATCCGTCCTCCGAAGCGGGCCGGCGTATCGGCACAGTCACGGGCGGCCTGCCCTTGGCCTGCGGGAACGTCACGTCCGGGCCTTCCGGGCTGGCCGTGCTGTGGCTTGGGCCGGACGAGTTCCTCGCCATTGCCCCGGACAACGGCGGCGTCGACGGCGGCATCCTGGCCGCCGCATTGGTCGAAGCACTGGGCGAGAGCTCCGGCCAGGTGGTGGATCTGTCCAGCAACCGGACCACCCTTGAACTGGCCGGGCCCAGTGCCCGGGACGTATTGGAGAAAAGCTGCGCGGCGGACCTTCACCCGCGCGCCTTCGCCCCCGGAACGGCCATCACCACCGAAATCGGCAAGATTCCGGTGGTTCTGTGGAAGACCGGGCCGGAAACTTTCCAGATCTTCCCGAGGGCCTCCTTCGCCGACCACCTCGGCCGCTGGCTCCTTGACGGCATGGGCGAATTCGCCGCTGCGGGCAGCCCGACATGGCACTGAGCGTCCTTGACCTGTTCTCCGTTGGCATCGGGCCCTCTTCCTCCCACACGGTGGGCCCGATGCGCGCGGCCAGGCGTTTCGCCGACGGTCTGGCGCGCGACGGCGAGCTGGCCGGCGTCGTGCGAGTCAAGGCCGAGCTCTTCGGCTCCCTTGGCGCCACAGGACGCGGACACGGCTCCGACAAGGCCGTCGTGCTGGGGCTGGCGGGCCACGACCCCGAAACCGTGGACACCCACCGGGCGGACGACCTGGTGGCCGAGGCCGCCCTGGACGCGGCCCTGATGCTGGCCGGCACCCACAGGGTCGACTTCAACTTCAACGAAGACATCATCCTTCACCGGCGCAAGTCACTGCCGGCACACCCCAACGGCATGACGTTCCGCGCCATCGACCACCTGGGCGCCGTGGTGCGCGAGCGCAGCTACTACTCCGTCGGCGGCGGCTTTGTCGTGGACCAGGAAGCCGTGGGCGCCGATCGGGTGATCATGGATGAAACCGTGCTGCCCCACCCCTTCACCACCGCCGACGAGCTGCTGGCCACCTGCAAGAGGGAAGGCCTGTCCATTTCCGAGGTCATGCTCGCCAACGAACTGGTGTGGCACACGGAGGAGGACCTGCGCGCCAAACTGCTGAACATCTGGTCCGTCATGCAGGACTGCGTGACCAATGGCTGCAATGCCGGGGGCATCCTGCCCGGCGGACTGAAGGTGACACGGAGGGCGCCCGGGCTGCTGCGGGACCTGCAGGCCCCCGAGGATGCCGGCGACCCATTGCGGGCCATGGAATGGGTCAACCTCTTTGCCCTGGCCGTCAACGAGGAAAACGCCGCCGGTGGGCGGATTGTCACCGCACCCACCAACGGGGCAGCCGGGATCATCCCAGCCGTGCTGCACTATTACATGAAATTTGTGCCGGGCGCCAACGACGACGGAGTGGTCCGGTTCCTGCTGACCGCCGCGGCCATAGGCATCCTCTTCAAGCTCAACGCCTCCATATCCGGCGCCGAGGTGGGCTGCCAGGGCGAAGTAGGGTCGGCCTGCTCCATGGCCGCCGGCGCCCTGTGCGAGGTGCTCGGCGGGACCCCCATCCAGGCGGAGAACGCCGCCGAGATCGGCATCGAGCACAACCTGGGCCTGACCTGCGACCCCGTGGGCGGGCTGGTGCAGATTCCCTGCATTGAGCGGAACGCCATTGCCAGCGTCAAGGCAATCAACGCCGCACGGCTGGCCCGGCACGGGGACGGAAGCCAAAAGGTTTCATTGGACAAGGCGATCAAGACGATGCGCCAGACAGGAGCAGACATGATGAGCAAGTACAAGGAAACCTCCCGCGGGGGCCTGGCAGTGAATGTGATTGAGTGCTGAGATGGGTGTCTTCGAGCAAGGGCCGGATTCGGCCCAGTACGTCTTGACCCTGGACTGTTCGGACTGCCCCGGAATTGTCAACCAGTTGTCGGGCGTGTTGCTGGGACAGGGCGCGGACATCATTGAACTGCGCCAGTTCAGCGACCGGCTGCACCTGCGCCCGGTTCCGGGGCAGCAGGAGCCGGACGGCCATTTCTTCATGCGCCTGCACTTTGCCGCACCGGCGGGGGAGGCGGCGCTGGGGGCGTTGCGTGCCGGGATCCATGAAGTTGCCGCCCTCCACGGGATGCGCTGGGAGCTGCGCCCCCATGGCGCCAAGCGCCGCGTGCTGATTATGGTGTCGAAGTTTGGACACTGCCTGAACGACCTGCTGTTTAGGACGCGGACGGGGGAACTGCCCGTTGACGTGGTCGCCGTCGTCTCCAACCACCCTGACCACCAGCGGCTGGCCGAATGGCATGGCATCCCGTTCCACCATGTACCTGTCACGCCCGAATCGAAACCCGCCGCCGAGGCGAGGCTGCTCGAGCTCGTGGACGCGTACGACGTCGAACTGGTCGTTCTGGCCCGCTACATGCAGGTGCTCAGTGACGGGCTCACCCGAAAGCTCGAGGGCCGGGCCATCAACATCCACCACTCTTTCCTGCCAGCGTTCAAGGGCGCCAAGCCATACCACCAGGCATATGCGCGCGGAGTCAAGACGGTGGGCGCCACTGCCCACTACGTCAATAGCGAGCTGGACGAAGGGCCCATCATCTCCCAGCAGGTCATTGAGGTGGACCACACCTTTGGCCCGGAGGACCTGGTGGCGGCGGGTCGGGACACCGAGTGCAAGGCCCTTAGCAACGCGGTCCGCTGGCATTGCGAGGGACGTGTCGTTGTCCAGGGGAACCGGACCATCGTGCTTCGCTGAACGACCAAAATCTGCCACGTCCGGATTGCCGAGTGCCAAAGTGAAACCGGATATTTGGCACTGTGCGTAGTTGCGACGAGCTTCCGTTTCGCGGAAGGTGTTGCTGGCGTCGCGACACCGGAAAAACGTCACCGTCTCGTCGAATTTATGGCTACAACTGGGTCAACCGCGACGTTTCCGATTGACCGCTGCGCTAGTCCCGGGATGCCGATCAGTTGCAGACGGCCTACGCCATCCCGAGTCCGCCGATTTCGGGTTGGCGGGTGTGGGGTGGATGGTAGGCGTTGTGGCGGCTGGTGGCCCAGTCGGAGAGGATGTCGTCGCGGAAGAGGTTGTTGGCGAGTTGGGCTAACCGGTAGTCAGGGTCTGCTTCGAGGGCTTTTTGGAAGCATTGGTGGGCTTTGCTGCCGTGGCCTTACCACCATTGGATGACGCCGAGGCTGGTGAGCACGGGTGCGGTATCGAGCCCGTCGGCGCGCATTCCGATGGAGGAGGAACGTATTGGGAGGGACCAGCTGATTTTCGGCCGGTCCTTTTCCACTCCGATCACCACGCATGCCGCGATGTGCCCGGTCATGGGGGTGTATGCGCAGCAGGCCAGTGCCCGCCTGGCCAAACACAACCTGCAGGCAAAGGTGTTGACCGCGTTTGCCGCGACGTGCCAGTACTACCCAGCGGACACGTCCTACCCGTCCGTGGTGGTGCCTTTGCCGATACCGACGGCGGACCCGGTGCTGCTGGGCCGGGCCGCGTACGCGCTGGTGCCTCGGATCCTCGAGGGCGCACCTGGTCCAGTCAGGAGCGGGGAAGCTGGTAGCTGAAAGCGACGAGTCTTTGGAGCAGTCTGACCGCCGAACCATTGCCCGGCACCTTCAACGGCTAGAGGTGGGCGGGGAACTTCTCTCCATGCACAGCCAATCACATGAGGAGCCACTTTTTTGGGTCAGCGATGCCGTCGACTGGTGACACCAACGTGGTGGGGATTGGATCCGAAAGGTCGCCGCGCTTGCGCAGGAAGTAGTCGATTGCAGCCGGTAAATAACGCGAGCCTAGCTCGTCATACCATCCGGAAGACTGCCAAGCTCACTTCGCAGGGCTACTGCCCCTTGCATGGCAAATTCCACCGGGTCACTCACCGGTGTAACGACTCTAGGCCGAGTGGGGGCAGAAGCAACCTGGTCCCGCCAGACTGGGCCCGGAACGGCGGCAAATCCGCTGGAGGGGTGGCGTCATCCTTGCGTTTGAGCACTGGCTTCCCCTTACAGTCCACCCTACGGTTTCCCCGCGGAAACGATCGAAAATTACCACATGGGAACACCTGCGGCTGTTATGAAAATGTCCCAGAATCCGCGGAATATCAATCATATTAACTACCGACAGCAACGGCCCAAAGCTGTCCCCTGAGAGCAGGCAGTCGTTCGAATCTTCCTTGCCCACCCCGAAAGCCCCCTGAGCTGCGGAAAACGGCAGTTTGGTGGGCTTTGCTTGTGCCGAAAATGGGACTAGCCAGACGGAAACCACACGCTTTGGATCGAATTGGCCCCAAGGTGTCCAGAAATTTTGGTGCCTTGTGTGTAGGGGCGCCATTCCGAAGGAGTGGCAAACCCGCGAATCCAAAGTGTGCATCGAGCGACGCAGCACCCTGTCATTGATCGGGACCAAGCGCGGTGCGTCCGCCGGGGGTATCATTCCGCTCTGGTCGATTACATCTACAACGCCGGCTGTGGAATGGGTTCGTCGATCCCGGCGTCCGGCTGGACCCGCCCCTCTCACTGATCCTCGATGAGATCGCGAACCTTCCACCGTGGCCGGGCCTGCCGCTAGTGCAGTCAAACGGCGGCGGTTCCGACGAACGCGAGCTCGCGGTCCTGGCCGGCCTTGTCGGGGACGGTGTTGGAACGGAAGTTGGGATTGCTCGCAACATCACTCTTTTGGCCGATGCGTCAGAGTCGGGCGAGGCGGGCACGGATGATGCTGTACAACCCGTAGGCCATGAGTCCAAGTCCGATAGCGATGAGGATGGCTTGTCCGTATGGGAGTCCGGCGAGCGATTTGAGGGCACCATCAAGGCCGGACGCGTCCTGGGGACTGATTTTAATGGCTGCGACAATGAACAGGACTCCAAGGGCAATTATGGCGATGCCCTTGGCAATGTAACCGGTCATGGCCAGGGCGATGACGGCTGGGTCCGCACGGTTGCCCTGGAGTTGGATGTCGTCGAGGAATTTCTTTCGGACTCCCTTGTAGACCAAGTATCCGCCAATGCCGGCCGTGGCCATCCCGACAATGGCGAGCAGGGCTTGACCTCCGGGCAGGGAGAGAATCGTCCCGCTGGCGTTGCGTGTCGCGGCAGTTGAGCTGCTGGGCCGGTGAAGCGCGAATGTCAGTGCTGTCCATGCCAGCGCAAAGTATGCTGCCGCCTTTCCTGCCGAGACCAGGCTGCGTGCCCAGCGCTTCTTGGACGACGAGCCGATGCCCAGGGATGCTTGGAGCAGGAGCCATAGTCCCAGTGCCCCCATCCCCAGGACAGCGGCCCACAAGACCATGGGGCCGCTGGGCAGCCTTGTGAGTTGGGCGAATGCTCCCGACTGGTCCGATTCCCCGCCGTGGTGGAGCGCGATCCGCACGGCGATGTAGCCCATCAGCAGGTGCATGAGCCCGCTGGCGGCAAAGCCGATGCGCGCAATGTTCGTCAGGACCTGGCTGTTGCCTGCCTTCCGGGCGGCCCGCTTCGCGCCGTGTCCGAGGCTCATGCCTCATCCACCTGTGTTTGTGAGTGTCCGCCTTCGACACGTTCGCCCGGGACCCTGACTGTTCTGGCCGTGTCCACTGCCATGACAATGCCGACAATGACCATGGAGAGGGCCAGTGACGCGGTGGTGTCGCTAATCCAGTGGTAGCCCAGGTAGAGCCGGGAGACGACTTGGGCCAGAATGAGGACGACCGCGACGCAGACCGCGGTGCTGGTGAAGCCGCGTTTTCGCCGCCGGCTGGCGATCAGGAAGGCCAGGAGTAGCAGAAAGTCCGCTGTCCCCAAGACGTGTCCTGACGGGAAGGAAAAACTGCTGTCGGCCCCGAATAGCATGGACCCTATCGGGGGCCTTGGATGCCGAACGAGGGGGGCCAAGACCTGGGCGAAGACTAATCCGGTCACCATTCCTGCGGCAAGGAGGAGCGGCCGCCAGGCGTGCCTGGCCCGTATCGTCCAGACCACCACGACAACGAGGACCACAATGGGCAAGGTGACGGGTCCGAAAGCGATCGCCAGTGCGATCATCAAGGGTGTCACCGTGGTGGATCGGTGGGCCAGGAACCAGGTCTCCACGGGTTGGTCCAACCGCTGGAATCCGGAATGGGTGAGGACGCCAATCAGGACCACGAGGAATAGAACCAATCCCGTGATGATCAGAACCCAGGCCGTGGTGTAAAGCCGTTTACGTTCGGTAAACGGGACGGATCGCTCCTCAACCATGAACTTCCTGCGCCAGCCAGAATCTGGCCGGCTTGTCCGCGCTTTAGCCCGTTCCATGGACCAATCCCCGCTTCCAGAAAATGTACAGTGCACTGGTCGGCCACCCGGAGGCCCATTATGAATGCTATGAGCACAGTATGCCATTCGGGGTACTCACGGGAAGGCCCGAACTCCGGCGGGGATCAGGTGGATTTGGGCGCCGCCATCATAATTGCCAGAGCCTGATGAACCACTTTCACTTCCAGGTGCCTGGCCCGGCCGAGGTGGTCGCCGTCGAGCTCAAAGTCCTGTTCACTGTCCAGCGTGATTTCGGCGCTCTCCCCGGAAAAGTAGTGGACTGAACTGGATTTGGCGCCCTTCCGATGGAAGATTCCTGCCATTACCCGAATCCATCCGAACTTGCCGCGCGGTGAAAGAACCAGCAGGTCCAGGAGGCCGTCAGTGACGGACGCGTCCGGGAATATCTCCACCCCACCCATCAACTTTCCGCAATTGCCCACCATGACTCCGCGGACCCGGCGGCGGACCACTTCGCTGCCGTCGACTTTGATGGTCGCCTTGACACCTTTGCCCGGCAAGTTGCGGATTCCCGCTTCGACATAGGCCAGCCAGCCGACACGGTCCTTCAACTCGTCTTTCGTGTCGGCCATGATGGTTGCGTCGTAGCCGAGCCCGGCAGCAACAAGAAATGCGTGCCCCGCATCTGCATGGTCCAAAGTGGCCATCACGATGTCGATCGTGGTGGTTGTGCCATTCAAAATGTCCCGGCCGGCGCGCAGCGGGTCTTCCAGGCCAATCCCGAGGTTGCGGGCGAGCAGGTTGCCAGTCCCCAACGGCACGAGGCCCATGGGGGTGCCCTTTCCGGCCAGGGTCTCGGCCACACAGCGCACTGTGCCGTCGCCGCCAGCGGCTATGACGACGTCGGCCCCCGACTCGAGTGCTTTCCTCGCCTGGCCGGATCCAGGGTCATCTTCGCTTGTTTCCAACCACAGGGGCTCGCCCCAGCCCTCCTCCGCGCACATGAGGTGAAAGGCGGACTTGAAATCCCCGTCCGGGGACTTCGTCGGATTGATGATTACTGCGGCACGCCTGCGAGGCGTGGAATTGATGTCGCTCATGGTGCCCTCCGTTGACAACGAGTGTGCGCTCCCAGCTCGAATAGTACTGTGAAAGTGCCGGTTGTCCTCGATGAAGCGCAGGATCGAGCACTGGTAGTTTGCTTGGGCGTTGTACCCGATCTCCGCCGGCGGGGCTATGACTTGAAGGCTCTGGAGCGTGGACGTTTGCGTAGCACCAGGAACGCCGTGGCGGCGGCCAGGCAGATCAGTCCGGCAACCCAGGTGTTGACCCTGAGGCCAAGAATCAGGTTTGCGTAATCGGAGCGCATGAGTTCGAAAACAAACCGGCCGGCCGTGTAGGCGGCAGCGTACAGGGCGAAGACGCTGCCGGCGCCGAGCTTGAAGCGCCGGTCCAGGGCGATCAGCGCCAGCCCAACCACCAGGCACCAGAGTGATTCGTAGAGGAATGTCGGCTGGTAGTAGCCGAGGACGATGGCATGTCCGGAAGCGTCCGTGGCCGCGGTTCCGGCGGACAGGTCCATCTGGTGGATTTGAAGTTTCCAGGGCAGTGAAGTTGGATCGCCGAAGAGTTCGTTGTTGAACCAATTTCCCCACCGCCCGAGTGCCTGGGCGAAAATCACGCCTGGGGCGACGGCATCCAGGAACGCGATGAGGGAGACGCCGGCCCGGCGGCACCCAATCCAGGCACCCACACAGCCCAGGGCGATGGCTCCCCAGATGCCGAGCCCGCCGTCCCAGATGGCGAAGGCATTCCACGGATTGCGTCCGGGCAGGAAGTACAGTTCGGGATCGGTGATGACATGGTACAGCCGGCCGCCGATGATGCCGCCGGGCACGGCCCAGAAGCAGATGTCCACCACCTGTCCGGGGAGGCCGCCCCTGGCGATCCAGCGCCGTGATCCGAGCCAGACGGCGACCACGATGCCGGCGATGATGCACAGGGCATAAAAGTGTATGGTCAGCGGGCCAAGGTGAAAGGCATTGACCGTCGGGGACGGGATGTAGCTCGTCGGGCTCATGGGGTTCCGTTCGGCAGGGGAAGGACGCAGCGTTTGGCCGTCATGGGGCGGCCTGCCGTTTCCCGAAGGCGGCCCAGATGGCGCCGAACAGGGCGACGGCGGCGAATGCTCCGACGGCGAGTTGGAATCCGGCGCTGGAAGCGGCGGCATGGCCGACGGCTGATGCGGGGCCGGATGCCAGGACGTAAAGGACGGCTCCGAACGCCACGCCCAGGGACGTGCCGACGCCGCGGGTCATGTTCATCACCCCGCTGACCATGCCGGCCTGGTTCGTGTGGCCGGCTGCGGCAACGGTGGCATTGTTGGCGGGGGTGAACAATCCCAGGCCCAGCCCAATTCCACCCAACGCGGTGCCGGCGAGCCAGAGGTTTCCGCCGGAGAAGGCCAGCACCGCCAAGGAAGCGGCCGCCAGGCACATGCCGGCGGAGGTGGGGACCCGGGGCCCGAGCCGGTCCGCCAATGTTCCGGCCAGCGGCGCTATCAGTGCCAGCCCGATGGGCAGGATGGTCAGCAACAGTCCGGCCTTCCCGGGCGGCATTGAGTGCGCGGCTTCCAGATATAACGGCGTGACGAAGAGCACGCCGAAGAGGACCAAATAGCTCATCAGCCCGGTGGAGATGCCGCGGGAGAAGGTTCCGGTCCGGAAGAGCCCCAGGTCGACCAGGGGGTGGGGGGCCCGCTTTTCCCAGAAGATGAATGCTGTGAAGAGGACCAGGGAGGCGGCCAGCAAGCCCACCGCCACGGGGTTGTCGAATCCGATGCGTGATGTCTCGGAAAGAGTCAGCAGGAGCGCGCCTGCCGCCGGCAGGAGCAGTAGCAGCCCGGCCCAGTCGAGCCGTACCTTGGGAGCTTTGATCCGGGTGCGGGGGAGCAGGTACCATCCGAGCACGACGCCGATGATGCCGGCCGGGATGTTGACGAAGAACACCCAGCGCCAGCCTCCGGCTCCGACCAGGAGGCCGCCTACGGAGGGGCCCATGGCCAGTCCCACTGCCTGGGCGGCGCCCTGCAGGCCGATCGCCTGGCCGAGCTTGCCCGCCGGCATGCTGGTGCGTATCAGCGCGACGCTGTTGGCTTGCAGCATTGCCGCGCCGACTGCCTGGACTGCGCGGGCCACCAGCAGCCAGGTGATGTCCGGGGCCAGGGCGCATGCCAGCGATGCCAGGGTGAAGAGCGCGAACCCGTAGGTGTACAGCAGCTTGCGGCCCAGCATGTCAGCGAGGCGGCCGATGGCTGAGATGCTTCCCACCAGGACCAGCAGGTAAATCAGGGCGACCCATTCAACCTGGGCCAGGGAGGCGTTCATGTCCGTCTTGATGCTGGGAATCGCGAGCGTCACGATGCTCGCGTCCAGCTGGCCCATGAAAGCGCCTATGCACACTGTCGCGACCACCAGCCAGGGCGCCGAGGGCCTGCGCCGCACCCAGTCCGGCCTGGCGGGTTCATGAAACAGCCGTTCCCACCACGCTCTGGGGCCGGGAACCTCCCGGAAATGTTGTTCTGACATAGAACTATTCTATGTCAGAAAATATCAAGGGAGATAACATGGGGCCATGACCAATATGGCAGCAGCGCTTCCTGAGCCTCCCGGTGAACCCCTGCAGGCAGTGGGGGATGCCTGGTCCCTCACCGACGTCATCACCCGGTTGCGGCGGGTCCTGCGTTCGAGCGTCCGCCACGAGTTCCCCTGGGAGTCCCTGCCCATGGCGCAGGTGGAAATCCTCCAGCGGCTCGCGGATGAACCTGACCTGGGCGTTAGCGAGCTTGCTGCGCGACAGCGCCTGGCCACGAACACCGTCAGCAACCTGATCCAGCAGATGGTGCTTTCTGATTTGGTCAGCCGCACACCCCGCCCCGGGGACAGGCGTGCCCAAAACCTGCGGCTGACGGGGACCGGGACCCAACTGCTGCAGTCATGGCAAAACGCCAATGAACGCCGCGTGGCCAATGCCTTGTCCCAGCTGCCGCGCAACCGCCAAACACTCATCGAGGAGGCCATCCCCGCGCTCTCGGAGCTTGCCGCCCTCCTTGAGACGGACGATTCGGCCGACGCCTGACACCGGCCCGGCCGCACTCCCAAAAACCATTGTCTGGCACCCTCCATCGGGTATATCGTTAGCTATCGTTTAGTATCGTTCGCAATCGACCAAGGAGAGCATCATGCATGATTCATTCCCTGCGGGCGGGTTTATGGGCGGCAACCTCGATGGCATGTGGCAGGCCGTTGAGGAGTTCCGGTCACGGTTCGAGAAGCGCTCGGGCACCCGTGCCGGGCGGGGCGAATTGCGCTCTGCCGTGCTGGCCCTGCTGGCTGAGCGCCCCATGCACGGCTACCAGATCATCCACGAAATCGAGGAGCGCAGCGGCGGCAGCTGGAAGCCCAGCGCCGGTTCGGTCTACCCGACGCTGCAACTGCTGGCCGATGAAGGGCTGGTCAGCTCGGAGGAGTCCAACGGCCGGAAGATTTATTCGCTGACGGAAGCGGGGCGGGAGGAAGTGGCGAGTGCCGAAACGGCCGCGCCCTGGGACTCTGCACCGGCGTCGGGCCCCGGCTTTGCGGCGCTGCCGAAGGCCGGCGTCGAGCTTGCCCAGGCCGCTGCCCAGGTGGGCCGCACCGGTACACGGAAGCAGGTGCAGGAGGCCGTGACAGTGCTGGAAGAGGCCCGCCGCCGCCTGTACGCGATTCTCGCCCAGGACTGACGGGGGTGCCTTCGGTTCAACGCGGCAGTGCTGATCCGGTTCCCGGTGCCGCCGGCACCCGTGCCCGCTACCGACGCATCCTGCGCTTTGCCGCGTGGCATCTTGCGGTGACCTGGTGGTTTGAACTGCTCCTTCCCCGGATCGGCTTGCGCCGCCTTGCAGAACGTAACCGGGGGAGGAGGATGCAACGTTTCGCGCGCCGCTTCCACGTCCTCGCGGTGGAGCTTGGCGGCTTGATGATCAAGGTGGGGCAGTTCATGTCCTCCCGGCTGGATGTGCTCCCGCCGGAAATCACCGCTGAGCTCGAAGGCCTCCAGGATGAGGTGCCGCCCGTGCCATTCCCGGCAATCCGTGCCCTCGCGGAGGAGGAATTGGGCTCACCGCTGGACGTGGTTTTCACCTCGGTGGAGGCAACCCCCATTGCCGCCGCATCCCTGGGGCAGGCCCACGGGGCAAAACTCCTTTCCGGGGACGCCGCAAACACCGGGCTGGAGAGCGTGGTTGTCAAAGTCCAGCGGCCGGGCATTGACGCGATTGTCGCCGTCGACCTCGCCGCACTGCGCAAGGTGGGCGGCTGGCTCAGCCGCATCCGCCTTGTCGCGAATCGCGCCAATGTGCCTGCCCTGGTCGAGGAGTTTGCGCAGACCAGCCTCGAGGAAATCGACTACCTGCATGAGGCTGCCAACGCTGAACGCTTTGCCGCCGAGTTCGACGGCGACAACAGGGTGGCGGTCCCCGGCGTGGTGTGGGAGCGGACCACCCGCCGCGTACTCACGCTGGAAGATGTCACGGCAATCAAGATCACTGATGCGGAAGGACTGCGGGCGGCGGGAATCGATCCCGCGGAGGTGGCCCCGGTATTTGCCTCGGTCATGTTTGACCAGTTGTTCACCAACGGCTTTTTCCATGCCGATCCACACCCGGGCAACATCTTCATCACCCCGAATGGCGACGCATCCTCGGAGCATCCATGGAAGCTGACGTTCATCGACTTCGGCATGATGGGGGAGGTGCCGCCGAAAACGCGCAGCGGTCTGCGCAAGCTGTTGATCGCGGCCGCCGCCCGGGACGGCAAGGGGCTGGTGGCCGCAATCAGCGACATCGGGGTGCTGGTGCCGTCCGCCGACACGGCCGGGCTGGAGCGGGCGATGACGCAACTTTTCGCGAGGTTTGGCGGGATGGGCTTCGCCGAGCTCCGCGAGGTGGACCAGCGGGAATTCCGTGATTTTGCGGTGGAGTTTGGCGACGTGGTCCGTTCGCTGCCGTTTCAACTGCCGGAGAATTTCCTGCTCATTATCCGCGCCATGTCCCTGACGTCCGGCGTGTGCAGCTCGCTGGACCCCGGCTTCAACCTGTGGGACTCGGTGGAGCCTTACGCGGCCAAGCTGCTGCGCGACGAACGCGGGAACCTTGCCAAGGACGTGGCGGGGCAGGCGTTGGACGCCGCGTCCGTTGCCCTGCGCCTCCCCAAGCGGCTGGACGGGCTGGTCACCCGCATCGAAGACGGGTCACTGTCGGTGGCCACCCCGCGCTTGGAACGGCAGGTGGCACGGCTGATCCGCATGGCGCAGCGAGTGGCGTCGGCGCTTATATTCGGTGCTCTGCTGATCGCCGGTTCCATAGTGCGCGCCAATGATCTGGTGTTCGGCAACGTACTGATGGCCGCCTCGGTGGTGCCGCTGCTATTCGCCCTGGCTGCGGGGCGCCGCCGCAGGTGAGCGGCGGCGGGCTGGAGGGTTCGCCAGCCGGCCAAGCCGCCCGGCGGGCGCAAAAAATTTCACCTGTCCCTCGCTGCCCGCGTGTAACATGTCATATATTACTTCGGGCTGCTGGTGAGTTGCATTTCGGCCATGCTGCGGACTACGGCGGCAGGCATGGCAGTGCCTGAAAGAACAACGAGAAGGGGCGCAACACACGTGATCGTGAGCCAATACATCATTCCTGGAATGGCGGTGACCGACCATCGGGTGACCGTTCCCTTGGACTGGTTCAATGCCAACAACACCGCAACCATTTCCGTCTTTGCACGGGAACTGGTGGACGCCGAGCACCGGCATGAGCAGCTGCCCGTCATGGTGTTCCTGCAGGGCGGGCCCGGCGGCAAGGGCCCGCGCCCGCCCCGGCGGGAAGGGTGGATCGATGAAGCGCTGAAAACCCACCGCGTGCTGCTGCTGGACCAGCGCGGCACCGGGCGCAGCAGCCGGGTGGATGGAACCGTCATCTCCCGCTTCGACACCGCCTCAGCCGGGGCCGACTTCTTGCAGCACTTCCGCGCCGACTCGATCGTGGCCGACGCCGAACACCTGCGCAAAACCCTCTATGGAGGCCGCCGCTGGTCAACGCTGGGGCAAAGCTACGGCGGATTCCTGACCCTGACTTACCTGTCCCAGGCGCCCGAGGGCCTGAGCGCGTGCTACGTCACGGGCGGCTTGGCCAGCATCGCTCCGGACGCCGCCGAAGTCTACCGGCGCACTTTTCCGCGCACCCGCGGCAAAAACAGGGAGTATTACGCCCGCTACCCGGATGACCTGGCGCTGGTGTCCCGCATTGCGGACCGCCTGGCCGCCGGCAGGGTGCTGCTCCCCGACGGCGACACGCTGAGCGTGCGGCGCTTCCAGTCGCTCGGCATCGACTTTGGCATGAAGCCGGGCTTTGAGCGCATGCACTGGCTGTTGGATGAGGCGTTTGCCGACGACGACGGCGACCGGCTCAGCGACGGCTTCCTGGCCCAGGTGCTGGCACGCACCTCCTTTGCCGACAACCCGCTGTTTGCTGCCATGCAGGAGAGCATTTACGCCCATGGCGACAACGGTCCCACGGGATGGGCGGCACAGGCCGAACTGGGGCGGCATCCGGACTTCGCCGAGACGGCGCGGCCACTGCTGTTCACCGGTGAGATGATGTTTCCCTGGATGTTTGAGGAGATCCGCCTGCTGCGCCCCTTCGCAGCTGCCGTGAACGAGCTGGCCCGCCGTGAAAGCAACAGTTTGCTGTATGACGTGGAACGGCTGGCCGCCAACGAGGTCCCGGTGGCCGCGGCCGTCTACTTTGACGACATGTACGTGGATGCCGGGCTGCAACTGGACACGGCGGCCGTCGTCGGCAACACGCATGCCTGGGTGACCAATGAATTTGAACACGACGGCATCGGCGATGCCAAAGTTTTTGCCTATTTGAAAGACACTATTGCCCAGTTGGGCGGAGGAATATCGAAATGACCGCAAGTGATGCAGTGACCACCCGATCCATGCCTGCCCCGGCCACCCCGGACCCTCGCCTGCCGAAGCTTGCCAACGTCGAGGCCTTTACGGAGTACATGGGCCAGGGGTGGGGGACCCCTGACCGCACCCCTCCCGTGGTGGCCGGCGCGGCCGCGGCGGCCGGTCACCACCGGGCGCGTCTTTCCGCGGAATTTCCCGGACAGGCGCTGGTGATTGGCGCCGGCCGCGCCCCCGTCCGGGCCAACGACACCTACTATGACTTCCGCCCGGATTCGGATTTCTACTGGCTGACGGGTGCCGCCGTCGAAGGTGCCGTGCTGGTCATGACCCCCTCCGGGGCCGCCCACGACGCCACTGTGTACATTCCGGCCCCCTTCTACGCCGGCGACCCCCAGTTCTTCACCAACGCCGCCCATGGCGAGATGTGGGTCGGCTCCGCCCCCGACTTTTCCGACTGGGCGCAGGCGCTGTCCCTGCCGGTCAAGCCGCTAGCCGAGCTCGACGCCGGCATCAGTTCCGCCATGCGCGCCGGCTCCGGCACGCTTGCCGCCGGGGCCCTGGCCGCCGATGTGCGCAGCCGCCACGGGCTCGACGGCGGCCGGCTCGGGCAGGTGCTCTCCACGCTGCGGATGGTCAAGGACGACTGGGAAATCGCCCAGCTGCGCGAGGCTGTCGATCACACCGTGGACGGCTTTGCCGCCGTCGTGCGCGAAATCCCCACCGCCATCAAGGCGGGAGGGGAGCGCTGGCTGCAGGGCACCTTTGACCGGCACGCGCGCACGCACGGCAACGGCGTGGGCTACGCAACCATCGTGGGCAGCGGCAAGCACGCCCCGACGCTGCACTGGGTGCGGTGCGACGGTCCCGTCCTGGAGGACAAGGTGCTGCTGCTGGACATGGGAGTCGAAGCGAAGAGCTTCTACACGGCCGACGTCACCCGCACGTTCCCGGGCTCCGGGACGTACAGCCCCATCCAGCGCCAGGTCCACGACCTGGTGGAGAAGTCGCACCGGGCAGGCCTGGCCCAGGTGGGGCCCGGGAAGTACTTTGCCGATTTCCACGATGCCTGCATGGAAGTCATCGCCAACGGCCTCAACGACTGGGGCCTGCTGCCGGTGTCCGTGGATGAGGCACTCTCGCCCAAGGGCCAGCACCACCGCCGGTACCTGGTGTGCGGGGTGGGCCACCACCTGGGCCTGGACTGCCACGATTGTGCCCAGTCCAGCTACGAAAGCTACCAGGGCTCGCCCATGGTGCCCGGCATGGTGCTCACGGTGGAGCCCGGCCTGTACTTCCACGAGCACGACCTCACGCTTCCGCCGGAACTGCGCGGCATCGGCGTGCGCCTGGAGGACGACATTGTGGTCACTGAAACGGGCTCCAACGTCATCTCCGACGCCCTGCCGCTGGACGCTGCCGGGATTGAGGCGTGGATGGCGCGCGTCCAGGGGGCCTGAGCCGGCACCGGCCCGATTGTGCCTCAACGTCTGCCATCACAGACGCGTGATTCACTTCACCCCCGTTGTTGGGCCGGAATTCACCGGAAATTGAATATATGACTACGCAACGGACCCACTGGCGGGCAGGACGATGAACCAGGCAATTCTTGACGGAAGCGGCCTGGGCGCCCTTGAGCTGGTTTCCCTGTCGGGGGCGCCGTGGACTAGCACCATTGCTCCCGGCGCCCTGGAGAGGGTCCGCCGCTCATGGGAGCTTGCTGTGGCCTCCGCGCAGCGCCGTCCCGTTTACGGGCGGACCACGGGTGTCGGCTCAAACAGGAGCGTGACACTGGGAAACCCCACTGAGCAGGACCGCCGGTTGCTGCGCAGCCACGCTTCGGGTTCGGGTCCCGGGGTCCCCACGCGCACGGTGCGGGCCACCATGATCGTCAGGCTCAACCAGCTGCTCAACGGGGGCTCCGGGATCCACCCCGATGTCATCCCGGCCATTGCGGGGCCCTTGCCGACGGCAACGTGCCGAGCGTGCATGGCTACGGTGCCATTGGGACGGCGGACCTGTCCGCGCTCGCTGAAATCGCCCTCGCGCTGATGGGGGAGGTGCCCTTCGAAAACGGCCAGGTGCGCAGCTACTGGACGCCCGTGACCGGTGATGCCCTTACCTTCATCGAGTCCAATGCCATGACTGTTGCGCAGGGATGCCTGGGCCTGGCCGAGGCCGAAAATTGGTTGGACCACTATTTGCTGACCAGCGCCCTTTCCCTGGTTGCCGTCAAGGGGTCAACGGAGCCCTTCTCCGCCGCCGTCCACGCGGCGCGCCCGCAGGCGGGCCAGGCCGAAGTGGCGCAACGGATGCGCGAACTGTTGGCGGGCAGCTCGCCGGCCGCTGCCCGGGTCCAGGACTCCTACGGATTCCGCGCGCTGCCCCAGGTGGCCGGCGCCCTCCGCGCCAGCCTGGAGGGCAGGCCTCGGTGCTGGGCATTGAGATCAATGCGGCGGCGGAGAACCCGCTGTACAGCGTGGACGGCGGCGACGTCTTCCACAACGCAAATTTCCACGGCCCTCCCGCTTGCCCTGGCCATGGACCACACGAAACTGGCACTGGCCAGCGTGGCCCACCTGTCCGGCGCCAGGCTGAACAACCTTTCCGACCCCGGCATGACCGGGCTCAACTCTTTTCTGGCCGACGGCGAGCCGGGCAGCAGCGGCGTGATGCTCCTGGAGTACAACTCCGCCGCCGCGCTTGCCAGGCTCCGGACCGCAGCACAGCCGGCGTCATTGGGCGTCACAGTCATTTCCCGGGGAACCGAGGACCACGCCAGCTTTGCCGCGCAGTCCGCCGACCAGCTCCGGGACGCCCTGCGCGCAGCAACGGATGCCCTGGCCTGCGAATTGATCTCGGCAACCCGCGCCGTTTCCCTCACCGGGGCGGCCATGGACCACACCACGAGTTTGGGCCAGTACTTCCTGGAAGCACAAAACCGCTTCAATCCTGACGTGATTGACCGTCCGCTCAGCGGCGACCTCGCTGCCGCCGCCGGTTTGCTACAGCTTTCATTCGACCTCTAAGGCAGCCATGACCAATCCGCAAGTGCAACAATCCGCTGGCCCCACCCTGGATGAAATCCCCTTTGGCCGGTTTCACCTGAAAATCACGGCCATGACGTTCGGGGCCAATTTCTCGGACGGCTTCGCCCTCGGCACTCATCGGCTTGTTCTTCGGCAGCCTGATCCTGGGCCGGGTCGGTGACCTCATCGGCCGCGAGCGCGTTTATGTCCTGAACTTTGTGCTGATTGCTGTGGCATCCGCCCTGCTATTCTGGGCACCAAACGTTGACGTCCTTTTCATCCTGCGCCTGCTCATCGGGTTTGGCCTCGGTGCCGACTACGCGGTGGGGCCAACCCTCCTGTCCGAGTTTGCACCCCGCAAGCAGCGCGGCTTCATTCTGGCCTCGCTCACCGTCCTGTGGACAGTGGGTTACGTCGTCGCCAATGTCATGGGCGCCTACATCGATTTCGGTCCCGATGCCTGGCGCTGGCTGCTGGCAAGCGGCGCCATCCCGGCCCTGGTGGTGCTGGTGGTCCGGATCGGCACCCCCGAATCGCCCGGTTGGCTGATCAGCCGCGGACGGATTGAGGAAGCACGGACAATTGTGAAGAAGTACCTGCAGGTGGAACTGGACCCGAGCGAATTCGAGGTCGAGTCCAACTCCGCACGCTACCGGGAATTGTTCAGCAGGAACATGTGGAAGCGGACAGCATTCGGCGCCATTTTTTACAGTGCGCTGGTTCTCCCGTACTTCGCCATCTACACCTGCGTTCCCACGATTCTCGCCGGCCTGAACGTCTCCGACTACAACCTCCAGAACCTGCTCCTCAACCTTTTCCTGCTGGGTGGCGGCGTGGTCGGGCTGTGGTTTTTGCAAAAGATGCGCCGGCGCTCGTTCACCATCTGGACCTTTGGCATCCTTGCCACCTCCCTGCTGGTCCTGGGCCTGGTCAGCAATCTCCCCGCCCTGGTGGTCATGATCCCGTTCGTCATCTACACCTTCGTCATGTCGGGAGGATCCAACATCACCCAGGTGTACCCGCCGGAACTCTTCCCCACACAGCTGCGTGCCTCCGGCGTCGGGCTTCTCAATGCCTTGAGCCGCATCGCGGCGGCCATCGGAACGTTTGTGCTGCCTCTCAGCCTCGACAGCTGGGGCATCCCCGGCACCATGTTCTGGCTGGGCGGTGTGCTGCTGCTCGGACTGGTTGTGACGGTCATGTGGGCCCCGGAAACCCAGCGCGAACAGCTGTTCTGACCCTGGACATCCGGTTCAGCTGCTGGGGCGTAGGCGCCGGGATATTTCATCGGCGCAGCGCCTGACCTCCGGCAGCCACCGTTCGGCGAGTTCCTCCAGCTGCACGGTGCGCGCCAGCAGCTCATTCAGGGCCTCGACAGAGTGCACGCCGTTTTCATACCGTGTTGGAAACGCCTCCGGCCCGGGGTAGAGCGCGGCCAGCTGGGCGGCGGACATGGCGGCAAGCATGGCCCGCCCGCTGGCTGTCAGGTGCGCCGGCAGGCGGACACCGGCGTCCGTGACCAGGTCCGTTTGCCGCTTGGCCTGCTCCTCAATGACGTAGATGACCTCACGTCCGTGCATGACCGCCAGGTGGGCAGTGCGCTTGGTCCGTGCCACCAGCTGCGCCATCGGGAATCGGGCAATGCGTTGCAGGGGCGCCTGGCGTGAGTATCCGGTCCCCAGTTCATGGGCCGTGACGCCGAGCGCATACTTGCGCTCCTCGGGCAGGTGCACTACAAAGCCGTCGTCAATCACGGCCGTGAGCAGGTGGTAGGTGGTGGAGCGCGGCAGCCCTGTGTCCCGTAAAATGGCCGTGGCTCCCACCGGACCGCCCTGTGACGCCACATAGCGGAGCACGGACAGCACGTTCTTTGCGGTGGGGACCTGTGGCGGCACTGAAGGCGAGTTGACTCCACCATGCTAGCCGCCTATCGTCTGTGATCACAGACGTAAATGGGAAGTTCCGAATGCCGGGCACCTCCAGCTATCCATTCCCAGCCCTATCCAGCGGACCGCAGCTGGAATAACGTAAACCCATGGACTGGAAACTTGAATTGGTGTTTGTGCCTGTCTCCGACGTGGACCGGGCCAAGGATTTCTATGTGAACAAGGTGGGCTTCAACGCCGACTTTGACGAACGCCCCACCGAGGGCATCCGCTTTGTGCAGCTGACCCCGCCGGGCTCGGCGTGTTCCATCTGCATCGGCGAGGGCCTCACCGATGCGCCCGCCGGGACAGCCCCGAACATGCAGATCGTTGTCAGCGACATCCAGGCCGCCCACAGCCAACTCAAGGCAAACGGTGTGGACGTCAGCGACATCGACGTCCAGGCCTGGGGCCACTTTGTCTACTTTGCCGATCCCGACGGCAACAAGTGGGCGCTGCAGTACATCCCCAGCCGTCCCAACGGCTAAATCCGCCTCAAGCACGACGGCGGCAGGCGGGTTGGGCGCCCAACGCGCCTGCCGCCGTCGTGCGTTGGGCAGTGGCGTCTGCCGGTAAAGTGGGGGCGGGTGAATTTCCAGGGCCCGCCACCAACCCACTCGCAAGGACCACACCCATGAGCTTGATCCGCCTCAATGATGTCTCCGTCCGCTTTGACAACGTGCAGGTGCTGCGGGAAGCGTTTTTCAAGCTCGACGGCGGCGACCGGGTGGGCCTGATTGGCCGAAACGGCTCGGGAAAGTCCACGCTGCTCAAGCTGGTCATGGACCAGGTGGAACCGGATGCCGGCACCGTGGCCGTGGAACTGGGCACAAAGATTGGCTACTTTTCGCAGTTCTCCGAGCTCAACGGCGCCTCCACCATCCTCGAGGTGCTCCAGGACGTCTTTGCCCACGTGGTGGAGGTCGAAGCTGAGCTGGCCGGCATTGACGCGGCCCTCGCGGCAGACCAGCCCGCCGATGAGCTGGACCGGCTCATCCACCGCCAGGCGGAGCTGTTCGCCGACATGGACAGGCTGGACGGCTGGGACTACCAACGCACCATCGACAAGGTCCTCACCACGCTTGGCTTCGCCGAGGCCCACCGTTCCTGCGCCATCGACGAGCTCTCCGGCGGCTGGCGCAACCGGGCCGCCCTCGCGAAAATCCTGCTTGAGGCGCCGGACGTGCTGCTGCTGGACGAGCCCACCAACTACCTGGACGTGGCCGGCGTGGAATGGCTGGAAGGCTGGTTCAAGAATTTCAAGGGGGCGGCCGTCATTGTCTCCCACGACCGGAAGTTCCTGGACTCGGTGGTCACGCGGATCATCGAGCTGGAGAACTTCCACCTCCACGAATACCCCGGCAATTTTGGCGAGTACGTGGTGGCCAAGCAATTCCGGCTCAAGACGCTGGAGAGCCAGTTTGTGCATGAATCCGAGCTGCTGGCGTTTGAGGCGGAAGGGATTTCGGACCGCCGGGCGGCGGCAAAGGCGGCGTCCAAGGGGCTCGATTCCAAGCTCTCCAAGATCAAGAAATCGCATGCGCCGCGGCCCGTGGACAAGATCATCACCGAGATCTACGGCGGGCTGCACGTCAAGGATGTGCTGTGCCGGGTGGAGTCGCTGTCGAAGGCGTATGCCGGCCGGACCTTGTTCAGCGACCTCAGCTTTGAGATCCGCCGCGGCAACAGGATTGTGGTCCTGGGCGCCAACGGTTCCGGCAAGTCAACACTTTTGCGGGCCCTCACGGGGGAGGAGCCTGCCGATTCAGGCCACGTCATGTGGGCCAAGGGCGGCGGGCTGGTCTCCTACAACCAGGTTTTGGATGAGCTGGATCCCGAGGACACCGTCACGCACGCCGTCAACGCGATGCCGGACAGCCTGGCCCTGACCGCCACGAAGAAGTCCGTGAACCGCTTCCTGGCCATGTTCCAGTTCTCCGAGGCGGACCTCAAGCAGCGCATCGGGGCGCTTTCCGGCGGGCAGCGGGCCCGTGTTGCCATGGCGCAGTGCCTGCTCTCGGGTGCCTCGGTGCTGGTGCTTGACGAACCCACCAACCACCTGGACATGTCCAGCACGCAGGTCATGGAGCGCGCCTTGCTGCACTTCCCCGGGGCCGTGGTGGTGGTCAGCCACGACCGCTTCTTCACGGACAAAATTGCCAACCGCCGGCTGGTGTTCAATCCCGACGCCCCGGGCGAAATTGAGGTCCGGCAGGGGTAATCTGGAGCTCGGCCCCAAGGAGTGCCGCCTTGCCGACCCGTTGAGAGGACAAATTAGTGAATATCTGGGGAACGCATCGCTGGAAACCCCGGACCAGGGCAATGGCCGCCCTTGTTGCCATCGTGTTGTCCGGGTATGCCTGGACTGCAGCCGGTGCCCAAACGCCCGCCCCGCCGGGCCCCTCCGCGCCGTCGGTGGCAGTCCACCCGGACAGCCACCGCAACGTCACGCGCTCCCTGGCCGGCCACCGGCACCAGGCGGTATGTGCGCCCGCCACACTGGGCCATGCCAGCTGCGACGCCGTCAAGGACCTGGATGTCAGTGGCCCCCTCGCATCAGCTTCCACCGTGCCGTACGGCTATGCGCCGTCGGACCTGCAGGCCGCCTACAAACTCCCGGCCGCAACGGCTGGAGCCGGAGTGACGGTGGCGGTGGTGGACGCCTACGATGACCCAACGGCGGAATCGGACCTTGCGGCCTACCGGGCCAAGTTCGGACTCCCTGGGTGCACGGCATCCAACGGATGCTTTGCGAAGGTTGACCAGCGCGGCGGCGCGGCCTATCCGCGCGCCGACGCGGGCTGGTCCACTGAAATCAGCCTGGACCTGGACATGGTTTCTGCTGCGTGTCCGCTGTGCAACATCCTGCTGGTGGAGGCCGACACAACCTCGATTGCCGACCTGGGCGCCGCCGTGAACATGGCAGCCGCCAAGGGCGCAGTGGCTGTTTCCAACAGCTACGGAACCCCGTCCAGCAGCCTCGATTCCTCTTTTGATGGTTATTACAACCACCCCGGCGTCGCCGTGACCGCGAGCGCCGGCGACACTGGCTACGGCGCCGAATATCCAGCAGCGTCCGCGTACGTAACGGCCGTGGGCGGGACGAGCCTGAGCCGGGATGCGAGTGCCCGGGGGTGGGCGGAAAGCGCCTGGTCCGGCTCCGGCAGTGGCTGTTCCTTTGCTTCCACCAAGCCGGCGTGGCAGTCTGACGCCGGCTGCACCACCCGCACCGTCACCGACGTTTCGGCCGTGGCGGACCCGGGAACGGGGCTGGCCGTTTACAGCGCCGCCACGGGTTGGACTGTCGTCGGGGGAACCAGTGCATCCGCACCCTTGATTGCCGCCGTGTACGCCATGGCGGGGGTGCCGGCGTCGGGCAGCAATCCGGCGCAATTCCCGTACCTCCATGCCGCGCAGCTCAATGACGTTGTGACAGGAAGCAACGGCAGCTGCTCCGCCGCCTACCTGTGCTCCAGCACCGTCGGATACGACGGGCCCACCGGGCTGGGGACTCCGGCAGGGGTGGCGGCGTTTGCCGGCGGCGCGGCCCAACCCACGCCCACTCCAACGCCGTCGCCCACTCCAACGCCGTCGCCCACTCCAACGCCGTCGCCCACGCCAACACCCGTGCCAACGCCAACACCCGTGCCGACTCCGACAGTCCACGCCATTACCTCGCCCGCAGACACCGTCTACGCTAATTCGTCCGGCCTGCTCTTTGATGTGCCGGCCGCCGGAGCCGGAAAGTCCGGCCCTGCCAAACAGATCGGCCATGGCTTCACCAACATCCGCGACATGCACGTCACGGACTGGAACAGCGACGGTGTCCTCGACCTGCTTGTCCAATGGAACAGCGGCAGGGTGAACGTTTACCTGGGAGCCGGCGGGGGACTGGCGTACGGCCCAGTCATCGCTTCCCAGGGGTGGCAGGGCGTAACACTCACCGTGGGCAAGTGGTCCACGAAAGCACCCTATCCGTGGCTTGTGGGCACCAACAGTGCAGGGGGATTGTATTACTGGGCCAACACCCGCGGGACAACGGTGCAGACCGCCGTGAAGATCGGAAATGGCTGGACAGGCCTAAAGATTACGCAGCTCGACTTTGATGCCGACGGCCGCCCCGACCTCCTGGTCCGTCAAACGAGCGGCGCGATGCTCCTCTATCGCGGCAACGGCACCGGGCAGATCGTCTATGAGACCCGCCGGGTGATTGGCTCAGGGTGGCAGGGGTATGACGCACTGAGCCCGGTTTTCGGATTCGCAAGATCCGGCAGCAGGGGCTTGGTCGCCCGTAACATCTCGACCGGTACGCGCTATTACTACCCGGTGTACACGGGGTACTGGGGTCCGCGCATTGCCTTGTCAGGCAATTGGCAGAAACTCACCCTGGCAGATTGACGTCCGCGCCGGCCGCACCAGCCTGGCGAGCGGGGCTGACGACGACAACGGGCAGGTCCCCGTCCGTCTCAATGGCGTCGCCGCCGCCGTTGCGGCTGTGGTAGCCGGTGGAGAAGTGCCGGATGGTGTGGACGGAAGCCCCGCCGCGGGCCAGGGCCGCCACCACCAGGTCACGTTCCTGGTCGGTGTTTTCGGCAATCTTGTGAGTGATTTGAAAGGTAAACAGGGACAGGCCCACCCGGCGGTCAAAGGTGGCTGCACCCACCAGGTCGACGTCGAAGCCGCCGGGCAGCTTCCAGCCCTCGGGGCAGGACCAGAACCTGACATGGTGCCGCTGCGCCGGGCTGCCGTCGACTTCCAGCTCGAAGGCGAGGGTTTGCTTGCGGCTGAAGACAAAGAGCGGGCTCACGGGCGCCGCGGGGTAGCTGCGGCGCATCACGGAATCCCTGGCGATCCGCCAGCTGCTGCGCAGCGTGACGGGATCCGGCTCGGTCCAGCCGGCGGCCAGCATGGCCCGGCGAAGCTCCCCGGTGCTGCCAACCACTGCCAGGTTGACCGGGTCGCCGAGCAGGCCGTCAACGGTGCGCGTGCGGCCAATGAAATAGTCGGGGACATACAGTCCGGACAGGACGCGGTTCAGGCGCGGCAGGAGTACATAGGCGGCCAACACCCACACGACAATGAAAAGCCACGGCTGGCGCAACCGGTCGCGAACCTCCGTGGCAACGAGAAAGTAGATCAGCCAGCCGGCTCCCACAATGATGAGCAGGAACACGGCCCTTTGAAACCAGAGACGGGCCGTGCTCTCCAGGCGACGGCGGCGGACAACCGGGGCTGACACTCCGGCCCCCGGCGCGCCTGCCCCCGGACCTCCGACGCCCGGCGCGCCCCTGCCAACCGGTGCGGTGTTGTCGCCGGCCCGGGCACCAGTTCTGCGGTCGGGTTCACTGGTGGAATTGGCATCCATCACTCCAGTATGGCCGCGTGGCGGCTGTTCGTCCTCCCTCCAGCCGCGCGTAATATCGGCTGCCGGCCGTGACACACTTCTGCACGGGTCTCCGGCGCGGTGCAGCGACGAAGGTGAAAAGATGTCAGCCGCGCGCCACGCGTTTTAAAGGCAACCTGCCACCGGTGGTATGTCCGGGCCTGAAAATGAGTCATGGCAGGCAGCGCCGTGCGTTGTCACATCTGTCAAGTAACGGAGAATAGAGCTGGATTCATCCGATGTCTCATGGTTGGGTTGAGTGGCGCGGGTCACGCGACTGGCGCGAAATCAAAAGCCAAGGACATCCAATGACACTCGAGAATTCACCAATCATCAAACGCATTGCCGGGGCCGGGGCTGCGGCCCTGGTGGCCGGCGCCCTCATCCTCACCGCCGCTCCGGGGGCCCTGGCCGGCGGGCAGGCCGAGGACGGCCAGGCTGCGGGCACCACGGCTGCGGGCAGCGCGGGCTCATCCGCGGTGCCGGCCATCTACCCGGTGCCGCAATCCGTGGCGGCACAGGGCCGGGAAGTACCCCTGAACGGCAGGGTCACTCTGGTGGTCGGGCGCACCACCGACAAGGCGGCCGTGACGGCCGCAACCACGCTGCTAAGCGGCGAGGGCAACAACGTCAATGTCGTGACCGGCGCGCAGGACATCAAGAACGGCAGCGTCATCTACCTCGGTACGCCCCAGGACAACCCCACCGTGAAGGACGCACTGGGCAAGCTTGGCATCGACGCCGCTCCGACGCTGGCGCACGCCGAAGGCTATGTCCTGGCCACCGGCTCCATCGACGGCCTGGACACGGCGGTGCTGGCCGGTGCGGACAACAACGGCACCTTCTACGCCGTTCAAACGCTCCGCCAGGTCATCAACAAAAAGGCGATCGCGCCGGTCCGGGTCCTGGACTGGCCGCTCATGAGCGTGCGCGGGACGGTGGAAGGCTTTTACGGCACCCCGTGGTCTCACCAGGCCCGGCTGGACCAGTTCGCCTTTTACGGCCAGCAGAAGATGAACACCTACATCTACTCGCCCAAAGACGATCCCCTCCTCCGTGCCCAGTGGCGTGAGCTGTACACCGGGACCGAACAGCAGCAGCTGAAGGAACTCATCGACACTGCCGCCGCAAACCACGTGAAATTCACGTATGCGCTCTCACCGGGCAACGACATCTGCTACTCGAACAAGGCGGACCTGGACTCGACAGTTGCCAAGTTTGACTCCCTCTACTCGCTGGGCGTCCGCGACTTCTACATCGCCCTGGACGACATTGCCCCGTACCTGCAGTGCGCCGCTGACAAGGCCATGTTCCCCAAGACGAACTTCAAGGGACTCGCCGATGCCCAGGCCTACTACCTTAACGCTGTCAATGCCCAGTTCATCAAGACACACCCCGACGCCGGCGCCCTGCAGATGGTCCCCACCAACTATGCCGGCTCCGCCGCGGATCCCTACAAGGGCGAACTGGGCCTGGCCATGGACAAGGACATCCTGCTCCAGTGGACCGGCGAACAGGTGGTCTCGCACAGGATCACCACGGCCAGCACCAAGGCCGCCCAAGTCACCTACGGCACGGCGTCCGATCCCCGCGGCCTGTTCATCTGGGACAACTACCCGGTCAACGACTTCGCCCAAAACAAGCTGTTTTTGGCCCCGCTGATCGGCCGCGATGCCGACCTCTACACCTCCACTGCGGGCATCACCGCCAACCCGATGATCGAGTCCTACGCTTCCCTCCCCACCCTGTTCAACTTCGCAGACTTCACCTGGAACGGCCCCGCCTACCAGCCGCGGCAGTCCATGGACGCCGCCCTCAAACTGCTTGCCGGCACCGGGAAGGGTGCGCTGGAATCCCTCACTGCCTTCGCTGACCTCAACCAGAACTGGCAGAACGACTCCCTGACGCCGAGCGCGCCGGCGCTTTCGGCCGACGTCGCCGCCTTCTGGGCCCAGTACGACGCCGGGACGTTCCCTGTGCATTCCGCCCTCGCCGACCGCGCGGCACTGATCCGGCAAATGCCCCAGGACCTGGCCGGCATGGCTTCGGCCGGCTTCTACTCCGACACGAAGCACTGGATCGACACGGCCGCCAACTGGGGCGGAGCCACCGGCTATGCCCTTGACATGCTCCGGGCAGTCACGAAGGGCGACGGCCCCGCCGTGGTCCAGGCCCGGACCAGGCTGAACGCCGCCGTCGCCGCGGCGGGTGCGGCCACGCAGCCCACCCTGGACCAGGGGCTGGTGGTCCCCCAAGTTGGTGACGGCGTCTTCGGACAGTTCATCACCAAGGCCAAGTCCGTTGCGGACGCCTGGCTCGGGGCAGTGCCGACGGCAGGATCGGCACCAACGGCCGTGACCAGCTTCGCGCCCTACGGCAACAACACCGCCGACAAGATGTTCGACGGCGACACCGGCACCATCTTCTGGACGAACAGCGCCCCGGCCGTCGGCTCCACCATCGGGGCCGACCTGGGCGGCCCCGCCAGCATCACAGGCGTCAAAATCCAGCAGTCCGACTCCGACACCGTCAGCGCCGACATGATGTACCACGCGTTGCTGCAGTACTCCGTGGACGGCGCCACCTGGACCGACGCGGGCACCTTCGACAACGCCCCCGTCATTTCCGCCACCTTCGCCACACCCGTGACGGCCCGCTACGTGCGGATCATTGCCACGGCCCCCAACCCCGGCGGGAAGTGGATCAAGGTCCGCGAATTCACCGTCAACACCGTCCCCATGGGGGTGACGTCCACCATCCCCTCGGCGGACGGCAGTGTGCTTTCCGCCGCCGTGGACGGCAGGGTGGACACGGCTTGGACCGGTGCCCGCCCGGCCGTGGCCGGGGACAACATCACCCAGTTGTTTGACCCGCGCACGGTGCCGGCAATAACTGTGGTCGGCACCGCTGCCGGGACCGTCGAGGTCCAGCGCGGGGGCGCCTGGACGGCGGCCGGCCGGCTCAAGTCCGGCTACACGAACGTGTCCGTGGGCGGCAATCCCGTCACCGGCATCCGGCTTGTCCTGGACGCGGGCGCGGCACCGGTGGTCAATGAGATCATCGTGGGCGCAGCCCGGTAACGCCCTCCAGCGCGCGGCCGGTGCCGCCGTCGAGCCCTGAAAACCAAGGCACGACGGCGGCACCCGCCGGTTTGGTGCCCGCCCCGCGTCGATGACAGCCTTGTCAAGGCACAGTGGCTAGGCTGGTCAAACATCTACCTTGAGGAAATCCATGATTCGTCGCGCTTGCGCCCTTGCGCTTTCGTTTGGCCTGGTCCTGTCGGCCGTGGTTGCATGCTCCCCGCCCAAGGACGACGGGACGGCAGCGGCCACAGCGCTTGCAGCCGCCCTGACCAGCCACACCGTCGGTGCCGTGGCGTTTGACAAGCCGGCCGCCGAGGTCCAAAAGGAGCTGGCCGCCCTGGCAAAGGGGATCGACCCGGTGTGGCCCAAGGTCAGCGTTGCCCAAGTGGCCCTGGGGGAGAAGGACACGGCCCGGGTGTCGCTGAACTACTCCTGGTCCCTCCCCAAGCAGGCCAAGCCGTGGACGTATGCAACCGGGGCGGACATGAAGCGCAACGGCACGGGATGGACCATCACCTGGACGCCGGCCATGGTGGAGCCAAGGCTGCTGCCCGGCGAGGGCCTAAAGATCTCCACCACGTACCCGCAGCGGGCCTCCATCCTGGACTCGGCCGGACAGGCCATCGTCAAGGAACGGCCTGTCCAAACCGTCGGGATCAACAAGGACGGCCTGGACGAGGCGCAGGCCGAGGCGGGTGCGAAAGCCCTGGCCGCCGTGGTTGGCATTGACCCGGCCGCCTACGTGGCCAAGGTCAAGGCCTACGGCCCCGTGGCCTTTGTGGACGCAATCACGCTGCGCGATGACGCTTTCGCCGCACTGCCGCCAGGGCAGCTGAAGGCGGTCCAGGGGTTCCTGGCCGTGCCGGGGACGCTGCCGCTGGCACCCACCCGCACCTTTGCGCAGGCCATCCTGGGCTCCGTGCACCAGGCCACGGCCGAGGACATTGCCAACTCCAAGGGCCAGGTGGTGGCCGGGGAAATAGTGGGCGGCAGCGGCCTGCAGGCGTCCCAGGGTGCCCAGTTGGAAGGAACGCCGGGCGTCACCGTGGAGGCCGTGCCGGCCGCCCTGCCCTCCGCCGGGGCAACTGCCACGGCCACGGACGGGAGTACACCGGCACCCGCCGCCGCGAACAGCCAAGCTGCGAAAATCCTCTTCAGCGCAGCCCCCGTGGACGGCAAGGACGTCAAGACCACGCTGGTCCAAAAGCTGCAAACTGATGCTGAAAGTGCGCTCACCGACGTCAAGACGCCAAGCTCCGTGGTGGTCATCAAGCCCTCCACGGGCGCCATCCTGGCTGCCGCCAACGGACCCGACAGCAACGGCTACAACACGGCCTTCCTTGGCCAGTATGCGCCCGGTTCCACGTTCAAAATCGCCACCTCGCTGGGGCTGTTCCGCGAAGGCATGACGCCGGCCTCCACGCTCAGCTGCACGCCGGAATTCACGGCGGACGGCAAGAAATTCCTCAACGCGCCCGGTTATGCGGCGGAGGCCACGGGCCAGGTGTCCATGACAGTTGCCATTGCCCACTCCTGCAACACGGCGTTTGTGTCGCAATTTGAAAAATTGTCCCAGGCCAAGCTGGCGGACGCCGCCGGTGCCCTGGGCATTGGCATGACCAACAATCTTGGCATAGACGCGTTCACCGGTTCCGTGCCGCGCGATTCAGCCGGCACCGAGCACGCCGCCTCCATGATCGGGCAGGGCAAGGTGCTGGTGTCCCCGCTGGACCTCGCCACCATGATGGCCACGGTGGTCAAGGGTTCGGTGGTGGTTCCCGAGCTGATTGAGGGCCACGACGGCAAGGCGGGCCAGGTGGGAGGCTCCGCGTTGACCGCCAAGGAAGCAGACGGCCTGCGCACCATGATGCGTTCCGTGGTGACCGACGGCTACCTGGGCGTCCTCGCTGACTTGCCGGGCGCCCCCGCCATAGGCAAGACGGGCACCGCGGAGTTTGGCACCGCGACGCCGCCGCACACGCATTCCTGGGTCATTGCGGCCCAGGGCGACGTGGCCGTGGCGGTGTTTGTGGAGGACGGGGACCTCGGGGCGGTCACGGCCGGTCCGATCGCGCGGAAAATGTTGCAGGCAGCAGCCGGCAACTGAATTGCGTCTGCACCAGCTGGGTCCCGGCTGTGGCTCACCCCAATTGCTCGGCGAGGAACTCCAGCGTCTCCGTCCAGGCAATCCGGGCAGCTTCCGGCCGGTAGGCAACAGGGTTGCTGTCATTGAAAAACGCGTGCCCGGCACCGGAAAAGACCGTGTACCGGAAATCCACCCCGGCCTCACGCATGCGTGAAATCAATTCCGGCAGCGTGTCCGTCAGCGCAGTGTCCTCCTCGCCGTAAAACGCCAAAATGGGGCTCTTCACCCCGGCCAGCTCCGCCACGGTGTAGTTCGCCTGGCCGTAAAACGGCACTGCTGCCGCGAGCCCGGGTTCGGACACCGCCAGCGCAAACGCATATGTTCCGCCAAAGCAGTAACCGACGACGGCGGTTCTCACGGCCTGCCCAACGCCGTCGTCGAGGTGGTGGAAAGCGGCAGCGACGCCCGCCTGGATTCGCGCGGCCTTTCCGGGGTCGCGCAGGGGCCCGGTGGCCGCCCTGATCTTGGGCTGGACGGCCGTCCGCTTGGCCGGATCGCTCCTGTCCGCGCCCAGCTCGGCCAGCAACGTTGCATCCAGCCCGGCGAGCCCCATCAAGTCAGGGGCCAGGGCCAGGTACCCCTCGGCGGCGAACCTGTCGGCCACATTTTTGATGTGCCCGGTCAGTCCCCAGATTTCGTGGATGACCACCACGGCGCCGCGCAGAGGCCCGACAGCTTCGGCCTGATAGGCCTGGATGGTTTCACCGGCTGCGGTGAAGCTAATCATGGTTCCCATGGTGACACTTTCACACGATTCGCGCGGTGGCGCCAGAGGGGGGCTACGCGGCGCTGGCCACCCAGCCGTCCGGGGTGGTGCCGCCCTCGAGAAAGTCCAGCAGCTCGGTGCTGGCGGCTCCGTCCAGGAGCTGGTCCGCCTGGGTGTAGATGATGGGCTCTTCCTTGGAATTGTGGGCGTCGAGCAATGCCAGCAGCCCCGTGCAGGCATCCCGCACTGCCGCTGTGTCTGCCGCCGCAGCCAGCAGTGCTTCCACGGCGTCCATGGAACGCCAGAGTTCCCCGTGCTCGCGCAGCATGACGAAAATGGGACCCATGAGCCCGGCGGCCTTCAGCGGCGGGAACAGGAACTGCTCTTCAAGGTAGATGTGCCGCCGCAGCCCGGCCAGCGCGGCCCGGAGCGGCGCAGGGTCTGCCGTGCCGCCCAGGCTGGCCAGATACGCCTCGATGCCGCCGTCAATGTCCCGGTGTTCAATCTCCAGTGCCTTGCCCAGCGTTGCGTCTTCCACGACTGCTCCCTTTCGGATTCTTCTTGGATTCACTCCTTCTCTCAGGCTACTCCGGGATGATGTCGCGGGTGCGGAATCGCCAAACGCCCAGGGCCCCAAGGCCCACGGCAATGGCCGTCAGCACCAGGACGGGCGGCAGCGAAAAGTCAACGGCCGGCATCCTCGGAACAGCCCCAAACGGGGTGGCCTTGATGGCGCTTTCGGACAGTGAAAACAGGGGCCCGAACATTGCCACCACCACCGAAACGCCGTAAATTGCCCAGCTCAGGCTGACGCTTTGCCGCGGCAGGAACCCGTGCAGGAACAGCATGGCGCCCATCATCAGCAGCACGGCGGGCCAGTAGGCAAACGCGGCCCATGCCATGGCGGAACCGCTTGCCGCCCCGTTGGAGGAGACGCCCGTGAGCCAGCCGCCCAGCAGCAGCATCAGTGCGGAGCCTGCCGCGGCCACGGCGATGTGGGCGCCGAGCCACCGGGTCCGCGCCAGCGATCCGGCGAGCTGGGATTCGAGCCGCCCGCCGGATTCCTCGGCGCGGGCGCCGGAGAGGCTCTGCAGGGCAAACGCGCCAGCCAGCATGCCTGTGAACAGCACGAAGGTGCCCAGGATGCCGTTGAGCATGTCGTGGGATCCGCCCAGGAAGGCCTTGGCAACGGTGTTTGACGGGTCCAGGACGCTGGTCATGGCCTTCGCCACGCTGCCAAAGAACAGGCCGGCCACAATGGCGCCGAACAGCCAGGAAATGAGCGTGGCCCGCTGCAGCCTCAGGGACAGGCCCAGGGGGGAGGCCAGGAACGCGGTGGCACGGGCCGGCCCCGGGCGTGCCGGCAGCAATCCCATGCCCAAGTCGCGGCGGGTTTCAATGCGCAGGGCCAGGATGCACGCGGCGGCGGCGAGGGCCAGCAGTGCCAGGAAAGGCCACCACGTGTCCTGGGCGTAGGAACGCATGTTCTGCCCCCAGCCGATCGGCGAGAACCAGCTCAGTGCCGTGACGTTGGTGTCATGGGCATCCACGTCGGCAACGGCCCGGATGAGATAGAACACGGCAAGCACCGCCACGCCCAGGGAGTTGGCGCCGCGGCTGGTGGAAGCCAGCTGCCCGCAGAGCGCGGAGACCCCCACAAACGCCAGCCCGACGCCGGCGACCGAGCCGCCCAGCACCCACGACCCCGCCGCAGGCAGCTTGTCCGAAAGGGCCAACAGTGAAATCAGCAGGCCTGTCACAACGCTGAGGCTGCCGGCAACGGTGTAGTTGGCCAGGCTGAAGGCATGCCGTCCCAGGGCGGAGCCGCGCAGCAGCTCGGTGCGCCCTGCCTCCTCATCGGCGCGGCCGTTGCGGGTCACCAGGAAGATGGAGGCAAACCCCAGGGCGACGGCGAGCGTCATCCAAATCTTGATGACCAGAATGCCGCCCAGGCTGCCGGCCGCATAGGGCAGGCCCGTCATGGCCGCAATGGCGGGGGTGTTGGCCACATTGGCGTAGGCGTCGCGGGCCGCCTGGGTGGGAAAGGTGGCCTGCTGGGACGTGTAGACGATGGGGATCATCATGGCCAGGACAGCCGCCCAAATCACCAGGCGCAGCCAGTTGCGGCGCAGGATGAACCTCACGGACAGGCCGAAGCCGGCCAGCGTTGACATGGCCGCCGGCGCCGCCGCAACGTGCAGGCGGGGGGCTGCGATGCTCATCGCGCACCCGCCGTCTGCGCCGCCGTCGTGCCAGTCCCGGAGCCCTTGCCCGCTGCGGCAGGGGCCCCGGCGGCGCCGTAGTGGCGCAGGAACAGTTCCTCAAGGGATGGCGGGCTGGAGACCAGGGTGCGCGGCGCGTAGGCTGCGATGGCGGCCAGGACGCCGCCCAGGGCTTCCTCGCCCACGGTGAAAGTGGCCCT
Source organism: Arthrobacter silviterrae (assembly GCF_011045165.1). GTDB lineage: Bacteria > Actinomycetota > Actinomycetes > Actinomycetales > Micrococcaceae > Specibacter > Specibacter silviterrae. The sequence continues at coordinate 91,356 of NZ_JAAKZI010000006.1, read as the reverse complement.
GTTGCCGTCCGCGGCAAGGTCGTTGATGCCGGGCACGCCGGCCAGTACGGTCGCTTCGCGGTCAAGGGTTACCGAAACGGTGGTGCGGTGCAGGTGGCGGAGTTCGTCCAGCCGGCCCGCCTCAACCGTCCGGCCGTCCCGGATGATCGTCACCGTGTCGCAGAGCTTTTCCACTTCGGCGAAAATGTGGCTGGAGAGCAGCACGCTGCGGCCCTGCCCCTTGACCTCCCTGATGCAGTCGGTGAACACCTGTTCCATGAGCGGGTCCAGGCCCGACGTCGGCTCATCCAGGATCAGCAGCTCGGCGCTTGAGGCCAGGCCCGCCACCAGCGCCACCTTCTGCCGGTTGCCCTTGGAATAGCTGCGAGCCTTCTTGCTCGGGTCCAGCTCAAACCGGGCCAGCAGTTCGTCGCGCTGGGCCGTGTCCACGCCGCCGCGCAACCGGGCGAGGATGTCGATGGCCTGGCCGCCGGTGAGGTTGGGCCACAGGCTGACGTCCCCCGGAACGTACGCGATGCGCCGGTGAAGCTCGACGGCGTCGCGCCAGGGAACGCCGCCCAGGAGAGTGGCGCTTCCCCCGTCGGCCCGCAACAGGCCGAGCAGGATGCGGATGGTGGTGGACTTTCCTGAACCGTTGGGGCCCAGGAAGCCCGCAACGGTGCCCTGCTCAACCTGCAGGTCCAGGCCTGCCAATGCCGTGGTCGTCCCGAACCGCTTGCGCAGTCCCGTGACCTCAACGGCCGGAATGTTTGGGGACATGGTGTTTCCTTACCTTGCTAAAGGTTCTCCCGCGCGGCCCGCGGGCGGGTTGGTGTTGGCGGCCCGGAAGGACAGGTACTGGTCCAGGTAGCTGCTGTCGGTGAAAACGCCCTCTGTGTACAGCTCCAGGGTTGGGAGCATGGTCTCGGCCATGTACTGCTCCATGACAGCGGGGAAATCGTCCAGGCGCACGTCGGGGCGCATGGCCAAGTTCACCAGCATGCTGCCGATCGACTGCTGCACCATGTAGCGCGCCCGGGCGGCCTCATCGCGGCTGGGGACCACCAGGCCCCGCGCCACGGCGTCCGCCGTGAAGGCCGCAGCCTCGGCCACCATGTTTTCGATGAACGTGCGCCCTGCCGCGCTGCCGTCCTGGACGCTGCGCAATATGTAGACCATCAGCAGCCCGCCCTCATGGGAGGACGGCAGCTGGGCAAACACGCGCGTGGCGGGCACATTAATGCTGTCCTCCTTCATGATGCGGTAACGTTCCAGGACAGTGGCGTCGCACTCGGCGCGCAGTTCCTCCTTTGAACCGAAGTGGTGGCGGACCAGCCCCGCGCTGACGCCCGCCCGGGCCGCAATGGCGCGCAGCGATTCGTCAAAGCCGTGCGCGGCAAAGCCCTCAATGGCGGCGTCTCGCAGCCTTGCCCGGCCGGTCAGGTCCTCCTGTGCTGTACTCATGAATAGCAGACTACTCGCGTGTATAGTCGTTGGCAACAACCATTTCCGGACTGGCTTTTGCCTGGCCGTGAGGGGCCCGTCGGTGAGTCCCGGCGCGGGTAGGCTGGCCCCATGGACACACGCGAACCGCTGCCGCCGCTGGCGCCGCTGGAGGATGCCTGCACTGTGGTGCTGCTGCGCGACGGAGCCGCAGGCCTTGAGGTGCTGATGCTGGAGCGGCCCGGCACCAGCCGCTCCTTCGCAGGGGCATGGGTGTTTCCCGGCGGGAAGGTGGATCCGGCGGATCGTCAGGGGCCCGGCGGAACGCCACTGACCGGCGGCCGGCTGCCCGGCGGCCGGCTGTCCGCAATCCAGGCTGCGGACGCGGCGGCGCGCACGGCCGGGCTGCGTGAGGTCCTGGAGGAAACGGGGCAGCTGTTGCGCAGCGACAGCTTGGTGCCGCTGTCCCAGTGGACTCCCATGCAGCGGCTGCCGCGCCGTTACCGCACCTGGTTCTTTCTCGCGGAGGCTCCGTCCGCGCAGGTCCGCCTGAACCCGGGGGAGCATGTCGACCATGCCTGGCTTGCGCCGGCGGCGGCACTTGCCAGGCATGCGCGCGGCGAGATGCAGCTGGTGCCTCCCACCTGGGTGACGCTGCACCAGTTGGCTGGCTGGGCCACGGTAGGCCAGGCACTCGAGGCCGCCACGGCCGCCACCCCATTTTCCTACAACAGCCACCTGCTGCCGCCCGCCATGTCTCCCGGCGTGCCGTCAGCAACGGGCGACGGCGGCGTCGCCGCGCCTGGGGCCCCGTCCGGTGTGGTGTGGGCCGGGGACGAGGACTACCCGGATGCTGCGGGGGCGGGTCCGGACGGTGCGCGCCACCGGCTGACCATGACGAAGCTGCCGTGGGTGTTTGAACGGACGGGGTTGTAGCCACAGTCCGCGCCTTAGACTGGGCACATCGGCAGGAAACAACAACGGCAGGACGCCACTACGGAGGGCACCATGGACGGCAGGCAAAAGTGGCAGGACCTGGCCCCGGGGAAGCGGCGCGCCATCATTGTGGCCGGCGTGCTGCAGCTGCTGCTGCAACTGGCGGCCCTGCATGACCTCTCACGGCGCACGCCGCTGGAAGTCAACGGCCCCAAGAAAGCCTGGGTGGCGGCGTCGTTCATTAATTTTGCCGGGCCCATCGCCTACTTTGTCCGGGGCCGGAAAAAGTAGGCAGCAGTTTCGCGGCAGCAAGGCCGCCCGCCAGCTCAGGTGAGCAGGCCTAGCCCACGCACGGCGTCGCGTTCGGCCGCCAGCTCAGCCACGGAGGCATCAATCCTGCTGCGCGAAAAGTCGCTGATGTCCAAGTCCCGGACCACGGCATAATCGCCGCCGGCCGCGGTGACCGGAACCGAGGCGAACAGGCCCTCGGGAACGCCGTAGGAACCGTCGGACGGGACGGCCATGCTGGTCCAGTCGCCGGCCGGGGTGCCCTGAATCCACAACTTCATGTGCTCAATGGCGGCGTTGGCGGCCGACGCGGCCGAGGAACCGCCGCGCACGGCAATGACCTCGGCCCCGCGCTGGGACACGCGCGGGATGAATTGCCCCTCGATCCACTCCTGGTCCACCAGCGAGGAAGCGGCCCGCCCCGAGACCGTGGCGTGGCTGATGTCCGGGTACTGGGATGCCGAGTGGTTGCCCCAGATGGCCACGTTCCTGACCTCTGAGACCGCTGCCCCGGCCTTGGCCGCCAGCTGCGCCACGGCGCGGTTGTGGTCCAGGCGGGTCATGGCCGTAAACCTCCGTGCAGGCACGTCGGGGGCATGGGCGGAGGCGATCAAGGCATTTGTGTTGGCCGGATTGCCCACCACCACGGCCCGGAAATCGGGGGCGGCGCCGTCATTGATGGCGCGGCCCTGGACGGAAAAGATGCCCGCGTTTGCGCTCAGCAGCTCCGCCCGCTCCATGCCTGGGCCGCGCGGCCGCGCACCGACCAGCAGGGCGATGTTGGCGCCGTCGAACGCCTTGGCTGGATCGTCCATGACGTCCAGGCCAGCCAGCAGCGGAAACGCGCAGTCCGTCAGTTCCAACGCCGTCCCCTCCGCGGCCCTGACCGCTTGAGGGACTTCCAGGAGCCTGAGCCTGACAGGGACGTCCGGGCCCAGCATGGCCCCGGAGGCGATGCGGAACAACAATGCGTAACCAATTTGTCCGGCGGCCCCTGTGACGGTGACCGTGACGGGATCATGTGCAGCCATGGCGCCAGTCTAGACCGGCCGGAGCGGAACGGGGCCGGCTCACGCTGGGTGCTAGGAAAGCGTGCCCGTCAGCCTGCCGTGGAAAGCCCGGCTCCGGCTATCGAGTCCGGTGATGGCCACGGTGCAGCCGTGCCGGGCGAACTTGTCCACCACCGAATCCACAGCGGCAACGGAGGACGCGTCCCAGATTTGTGCAGCGGCAAAATCCACCACGACCTGCGGCGGGTCGAGTGCGTAACTGAACTGCTCCACCAGGTCGTTGCTGCTGCCAAAGAACAGCGGACCGGTCACCACATACCGCACGGATGCGCCGTCCGCAGCAGGCGTGCGGTCCACGGAGATCACGTGCGCCACACGCCGGGCAAACAAAACCATGGCCAGCACCACGCCCACGGCAACACCCAAGGCCAGGTTGCCAGTGGCCACCACCACGGCAATTGTCACCGCCAGCACCACGGTTTCAGGCAGCGGCATCCGCTTCAGCGTGGACGGCCTGACACTGTGCCAGTTCACCGTGGACACGGCCACCACCATCATGACGGCGGCCAGCGCCACCATGGGGATCCGCCCCATCACGGTGCTGAGCGAGGTGAGCAGCAGCAGCAGGAACAACCCCGCAACCAGCGTCGAAATGCGGCTGCGGGCCCGGCCGATCTTCACATTGACCACGGTCTGGCCGATCATGGCGCAACCGGCCATGCCGCCGTAAAAACCGGCCAGGATGTTGGCCACGCCAAGGGCCCAGGATTCCCGGCCCTTGTGCGAACGGGTGTCCGTCAGCTCGTCAACCAACTTGGCCGTCAGCAGGGTTTCCATGAGGCCCACAAACGCCACGCTCACCGCTGTTGGCCAGATGATGCGGAAAGTGTCCAGGTTGAATGGCACAAGGAACGGCGTGAACCCGGGCAGGCCGCCGTTCATGGGCCCCTCGCCGGCAACGTTGGGCACGTCCAGTCCTGTCGTGACAACCAGTGCCGTCACCACCACGATGGCCACCAGCGGCGCAGGCACGGCACGGGTGAGCCTGGGCAGGAATGCGATGATGGCCAGGGTCAGCGCGAACAGCGGATACACCATCCACGGCACGCCGATCAGGTGGGGGACCTGGGCGGTGAAAATCAGGATGCCCAGGGCGTTGACGAAGCCGATCATGACGGAACGGGGAATGAACCGCATCAGCCGTGCCAGGCCCGCCCAGCCGAAGGAAATTTGGATGAGTCCGGCCACAATCACCGTCGGCAGGACATAGCCCACCCCATGGTTCCTGACCAGGGGTGCGATGACCAGCGCCACGGACCCGGCGGCGGCCGTCACCATGGCCGAACGCCCGCCCAAAAATGACATGCTGACGGCCAGCACCACGGAGGCCAGGAGGGAAATCATCGGGTCAACCCCGGCAATCACGGAAAAGGAGATGACCTCCGGCACCAGTGCCAGGGTGGTGACCATGCCTGCCAGGACCTCGCGGCTGAGCACTCGCGGCGTGCGCAGGATGTTCACGTGGCCAGCCCAGGTGTCGGCGTCCGCAACGGGGCCGGATGCTGCCCCGGGGGCATTTCGGCTGCGCTGTTTTTCTGGCAATGGGGCCTTCCTTTCGGCCAGTGCGCGCCACAATGTGCCTGCGGTCTGTCACGGCTGGCGCATAGGCGATCCGTGCCAACTTTACCGGCCAGGGCGTTGGCCAGTTGCCGCAACCGGGCCGCAAAGGCTCCGTTAACACCAGTTGGCGCCACCCTTCCCGCAGTTGCGGAGGGTGGCGCCAACTAAGGTACAAGACTGATTTTCAACGCCAAAGTTTCGCTATATTAAGCGCCTACACAGTTTTGGTGGCGGCGTCGAACTCCAGGCGGTGCAGCCGGGCGCGGTCCACGATCCCGTTCGGCTTCCCCAGGTTGACCACCAGGAAGGCCTTGCGCGGCGTGCCGGCGTTGAACTCGGCGTCAATCCCCGCAGCGTCGAAGCCGCCCATGGGGCCGGCGGCCAGTCCGGCGGCACGGGCCGCCATGATGAAGAAGCCGGCCTGGATGTGGGCGTTGTTGGCTGCCATGCCCTGGCGCAGGGCGTCGTTCGCGGCAAAGGTGGGCACCATGCCGGCGGCGTGCGGCGCCGTCGTCGGCATGAGCTCGTGCCAGTCGGTGTCGTAGCTGAGCACGGCCACCACTGGCGCCGTCAGGGTCTTGGCCTTGTTGCCGTCGGCCATGTGCGCCACCAGACGCTCGCGGGCTTCCGCGGAGCGCACCCAGGTGATGCGCAGCGGCTGGATGTTCATTGCGGTCGGGGCCATGCGGGTCAGCGCGTAGACGGCTTCAAGCGTTTCGTCCGAAATCTCATCGTCCGCCCAGCTGTTGGCCGTGCGGGCCTCCAGGAAGAGGTTGTCGGCGGTGTCGGCGTCGAGGATGAGTTGGTCCTGCAGGATGGTTTCGGTGGCGATGTCGACGCTCATGGGGGCAGCTCTCTGTTGTGAAAATTGGTTTCACAGGGTTAGAGCGCCCAGGAGCGTCCAATTGTTTCCCGGCGAGGTATGACGTTCGTCACGTGCCTGCAGTCCCTCGGCTCCTAGCGCCGCTAGCGCCGTCGCGCCCTCCCCACCCTCGCAAGCTCGGGCGGGGCCCCTCGGCCGCTAGGCTTGGGCCGGTGAGACAGAGAACCACTGCGGCGGCCCGCACCCCCTCCTTCAGCCGTGCCCTGGCGCTGCTGGTCGCCGGGACGTATTTCATGGAAATCCTCGACGGCACCATCATTGCCACGGCGGCTGCCGGCATGGCCGCAGACCTGCACGTCCGGCCCGTGGACATCAACCTGGCCATGACGGCGTACCTCATCACGCTCGCCGTGGGCATCCCCATCAGCGGCTGGCTGGCGGAACGGTATGGGGCACGGCGCGTCTTCACTGCGGCCATTGCCATCTTCACTGTGGCATCGCTGCTGTGCGCGGCCAGCCCCAACCTCGCCTTTCTCTGCGGCGCCCGGATGCTGCAGGGCCTGGGCGGGGCCCTCATGGTCCCCGTGGGCAGGCTGGTGGTGCTGCGGGATGCGGACCGGAAGGAATTCCTCGAGGCCATCGCCTACCTGACGTGGCCGGCCCTCATTGCGCCGGTGATTGCCCCGGCCCTGGGCGGGCTCCTGACCACCTACGCCAGCTGGCACTGGATCTTCCTGGTCAATGTGCCCCTGGGCATCCTCGCGTTTGCGGTGGCGCTGAAGGTGGTGCCGTCCATCCGGGCACACAAGGTGCCGCCGCCGGACTGGACCGGCTTTGTGCTGTGCGGGATCGCGCTCGCCGCCCTGGTGATTGGGCTGGAACAGATCGGCGCGGCACCCACGCCGTGGGCCGCCGTCGTGCTGTGGCTTGTGCTGGCGCTGACCAGCGGAATGGCAGCCCTGTGGTGGTTCAAGCGGTCGCGGCACCCGCTGCTGGACCTGCGCGCCCTGCGCATTCCCACGTTCCGCGTGGGCAACGGCGGCGGGGCGCTGTACCGGCTGGTCATCAACGCCGTGCCGTTCTTGTTGCCGCTGATGTTCATGCTGGGGTTCGGCTGGACGGCGTTCGAGGCCGGGCTGATGACCATGGCCGTGTTCGCCGGGAACGTGCTGATCAAGCCAGCCACCTCGCCGTTGATCCGCCGCTTTGGCTTCCGCACCGTGCTGCTGCTGAGCAACCTGGGCGGCGCACTGGTGCTGGGGGCGTGCGCGCTGCTTGGGCCGGGCACGCCCCTTGCCGCAATTGCCGCCGTCCTGTTTGCCAGCGGCGTGCTGCGCTCCGTCGGCTTCAGCGCCTACAACACGCTGCAGTTTGCGGACGTGCCACAGGCGGGAATGTCCGGCGCCAACACCTTGTCTTCCACTATCGCCCAGATTGCCACGGGCCTGGGCGTGGCCGTCGGCGCCCTGATCCTGCGTGCCGCCGGCGCACTGCTGGCCGGCGCGCCGCCCGTGGCCGCCTACCAGTGGACATTCGCCGTCCTGGGCGTGCTGATGCTGTACCCCGTGGTGGAGGCGCTGCTCATGCACCGCTCCGCCGGGGAGGTTGTGCGGACACGGTAGCCCTCCCGCGCACCCATGGCGCGGACAGCCGTCGACGCGGAGGCTGCCGCCGTGCCATGATGCGTAGCACGGACAAGGCAGAGGCAGGGAAAGGGAGCGGCGGAACATGACAACGTGGAAGATACGTGACTTTCATTCGCAAGACGTCGAGGGAATATTGGGCTTGTGGCAGTCCCTGAAGGCCAACGGAGTGGAGCCCGTCTATGACCTCTCCGAAGTCCTGGCCTCCTGCGAAAAGGACCACGCCGTCGTGGCCGTCCAGGGCGAAAAACTGGTGGGCGCCGCCGTGGCCCGGGCCGCGCACGACCAGGGCTGGATCGTTTTCTTGTCCACGCTGCCGGCATTCCGTGGCAGGGGCATCGGCACCTCGCTGCTGGCCGCCGTCGAAAACCGCATGGCGGCCCATGGCCTCAACAAGCTCTCGGCGCTCATGCCGGAAACCGAGACGCGGGTGGAGGCGTTCTCCAACCGCGGCTTCGTGGTGAAGAAAAACCTTCGCTACTTTGAACGCCGCATCCCGGTTCAGCGGGCCGAACTCGGGGCGCTGGAGGAACTGGGCGGGCGCGTGCTTCCGCGCGACCTTTGGGACCGGGTGGCAGGCATGACGGCGGAAAAGGAGCTGCTGGAGCGGCGGCTGGTGCTGCCGCTGGCCGAGTCGGAGCTCGCGGAGGAATTCGGCGTGGTGCCGCCGCGCGCCGTGGTGCTGTTTGGGCCTCCCGGCACCGGCAAGACAACGTTCGCCAAGGCCATTGCCTCGCGCCTGGAATGGCCATTTGTGGAGGTGTTCCCGTCGCGGCTGGCGGGGGAGCCGGGCGGGCTGGCCGGTGCGCTGCGGCAGACGTTTTTGGACATTGCCGAGTTGGAACACGCCGTGGTCTTCATCGACGAGGTGGAGGAAATTGCGTCCCAGCGCTCGGGGAAGCCGGCGTCGCCCATGCAGGGCGTCACGAATGAGCTGCTCAAGATCATCCCGGCGTTCCGCGACCAGCCCGGCCGGCTGCTGGTGTGTGCCACGAATTTCATCCGCTCCCTGGATTCCGCGTTCCTGCGCCACGGCCGATTCGACTACGTGATCCCCATCGGCCTGCCGGACGACGAGGCCCGCACCGCCATGTGGCACCGCTTCATCCCCGCGTCCGCCGTGGAAGGGGTGGATGTTGCGGGGCTGGTTGCAGCCAGCCGCGGCTTCTCGCCGGCAGACATTGAGTTTGCCGCCCGCAGCGCCTCCCAGCGGGCGTTGGAAGCGGCCATGTTCGACGGCGGCGCTTTCTCCACGGCGGAAGGAGCCGGTGTGCGCGGCCCGGTCACGGCCGACTACCTGGACACCATTGCCGAGACAAAAGCCACCGTAAGCGACGCCGTCGCCCAGGACTTCCTGGAGGACATTGACGCGCTGGCGCGGACCTAGCCCGTTACAGCCAGGTCTTTTTCTTGAAGATGAGGTACATGACAACGGCCACCAGGACCATCAGGGCAATGGCATACGGGTAGCCCCACGCCCAGCTCAGTTCCGGGATGATGTGGAAATTCATGCCGTAAATGCCTGCCACGAACGACGGTGCGAACAGGATGGCCGCCCACGAAGAAATCTTCTTGACCTGTTCGTTTTGGGCTGCGCTGGCCTCGTTTTGCCGGTTGGCCGTCAGCGTGCCGTCCACGGTGAGCGCGTTTTGAAGCAGCTGGCGGAAGGAATCGACCTTCGCCTTGACCGTTTCCACATGGTCGGCCACGTCACGGACGTAGCGCAGCAGCTCCTTGTCCGCACCGTACTTCATCAGGCCGCCCCGCAGCTGGGCCATGATGTCGTGCAGCGGATGGATGGCACGCTGGAAGGCGATGACCTCCCGCGACAGCTGGTAGATGCGCCGCGAGACGTTGGGATCTCCGGCAAAGAGCTGGTCCTCGATCTCGTCAATGTCGTTTTCCAGGCCGTTGACCACGGGCGTGTAGTCGTCCACCACCTGGTCCAGAATGGCGTACAGCACGGCCTCCGGCCCCTTGGCCAGCAGTTCCGGATCGGCTTCGAGGCGGTGGCGCGTGGAAGCCAACCCCGGCGTTTCAGCGTGCCGGATGGTGATGACGAAGTTCTTGCCCGTAAAAATGTGCAGCTCGCCAAATTCCACTGCTTCCCTGTCATCCAGATAGCGGGCGGGGCGCAGCACGGTGAACAGCACGTCGTCGTACTGTTCCACCTTGGGCCGCTGGTGTGCCTTGATGGTGTCCTCGACCGCCAGCTGGTGGAGGGAAAATTCGTCCGCCAGCGACGCCATTTCCTCGGCAGTGGGCCGGAACATGCCGATCCAGGCCATGCCGCCGCACGCGGCCATGACGTCGTAGGTCTGGTCCAGGGACTTGGGGTCTGCGTGGCGGCGGCCGCTGACATACACGGCATTGTCAATGATGGTCACCTGCCCATTATGGCCGCCGCGGGCATTCGCTGCGCGCAGCCCCGCCGTCATGATGCCGTGGTTCAGCCGTGGCTCATGCCGTTGAGCAGCGGCTGGATCCGGTACGGGATGTGCTCGTGCAGGGCCAGCGACGTTTCCGTGCGGATGACCCCCTTGATCCGCAGCAGCTGGCGCAGCGCCGCCTGGAGGTGGTGGACGTCGCGTGCTGCAAGGCGGCACCAGACATCGCCGCGGCCGGAGATTTCGTAGACTTCCAGCACCTGGGGCACGGCCCGCATGGCGGCAATGACGCCGTCCAGGTCCCGGTGGTTGACCTCGATCGTAATGAACGCCACCACGTCGTAGCCGATGGCTGCCAGGTCGACTTCGCGGCCGCCGCGCCGCAGTGCCCCTGAACGGGACAGCTGGCGCAGGTGTGACTGGATGGTGTTGCGGGCCACTCCCAAGGTGTCGGAGAGTTCGCCAATTTGGGCGCGGGGCTCGGCGATGAGGGCCAACACCAGGCGGACGTCAAGGGGGTCCAAAATGCTCATGGGGATCACTCCGGGATCGTGGCAACGGATACTTTTGACTATTTTGAAGCATATCGAGATGAAAACTCATATTTAGTGACGGTGCTGACTCATTCTATAGAGGTATTTGATTCAGCGTAGTGGTGAGAGTGAGTTTTTTGTGAGCGTGCTGCAGGAATTGGCCATGCGCCGCCCCTCCGTGGCCGGCCGTGGCTGGGACCCGTCCGTGGCCGTGCGCCTTGCCCTTGCCGGAACCGTCATTTTCACCCTGCTGGTGGGGGCCAACCTGGCCACCCCGCTGTACCCGCTGCTGCAGGCCCAAATCGGATTCGACACGGTAGGCGTCACCGTCGCATTCACCGCCTACGTGGGAGCGCTCATTGGCGGGCTGGTGCTGTTTGGCCACTGGTCCGATCACATCGGGCGGCGGGCTGCCCTGGTTCTCGCCGTCGTCGTGGGCCTGGCGGGCGGCGCTGTCTTCGGCACAGCCGATTCCCTGCCCCAGCTGGTGGCCGGCCGGTCCCTGCAGGGCCTTGCCGTGGCGATAGGCACCGGGGCCAGCGCCGCCGCACTGCGCGACCTGATGCCCAGCAGGCCCGAATGGGCGTCCCGGTTCACGCTGCTTTCCTCCTCCGGCGGAGTGGCGGCCGGGCCGGTCATGGGCGGGCTGCTCTCGCTGTTGCCGCACCACACACGGGCCCCGTTCCTGGTCCACTCCGTGGTGCTGCTGATGCTGCTGGTGCCGCTGCTCCTCCTGGACGCCCGCCCCGCGCTCAATCCCGCCCCGGCAGGACAGGGCCGGAACTACCTGCGCCCCCGCGTGCCGTCGCTGGCCAGGAACGCCCGCGGCACGTTTTGGCTCGCCGCCGTGACCGGCTTTGTCAGCTTTGCCGTCTTCGGCTTTTGCCTGTCCCTGGCACCCGGCTACTTTGCCCAGATCATGCACGCCGATTCCCGCCCGCTGATTGGGCTGCTGGCCGCCGTGACGCTGGCCTGCTCGGCCCTCAGCCAACTCCTGTCCCTCCGGGGCCGGTACCTGGTGCCGGCGGGCCTGCTGCTGCTGGGCGTGTCCGTGCTGCTGATCGCAGCCGCCGGGGCCGTGCATTCCCCGCTGCTGCTGGTGTTGGCAAGCATCAGCGCCGGGCTGGGCCAGGGCGCCGCCTTCCGCGTGGTGTTCAACGACGTGGCAGAAGCCGTGGAGCCGGACCGCCATGCGCAGGTCATTTCAGCTGTCTACATCGTGACCTACCTGGGCAGCGCCATCCCCGTCCTGGGACTGGGGGTGGCCGTCAAGCTGTGGGGGCTGCAAGCTTCCGTGGCCGGATTCGCCATCCCCATTGCCGCAGCCTGCGCCGTGCTGGCACTCGTGGCGCAGCGCCGCGGCCGGGTCAGTCCAGCGGGCCCTGGTGCCCCGGCATGTGCTTGAACACCAGCGTGGTCTCCGTGTGCCCCACCACGGGGTCGGTGGTCAGGTTGTCCAGGACCCAGTCGCGCAGCGCGTCGGTGTCCCGGACGGCAATGTGCAGCAGGTAGTCCACCGAGCCGGAGGTGTGGAAAGTGGAGAGCACCTCCGGCAGGCGCGGCACCCGTGAGGTGAAGGCGTCAATCTGGTCGCGGTCATGGGCGCGCAGGCGGACAGCAATGAGGGCCTGCACGGCGCGGCCAATCACGGCCAGGTTCAGCTTGGCGGAGAAGCCCTCGATGGCGCCCCGCTCCACCAGGGACCGGGTGCGCATCAGGGCCGTGGACGGTGCGATGCCGACGGCGTCCGCCAGGTCCCGGTTGGTGATCCGGGCGTCGGCCACCAGGGCGTCAATGATCTGGCGGTCGACGGCGTCCAGCGGCTCGGCCGCCAGCCCGGCACCCTGGTTTTCCCGCCGAACGTTCTTCGCCAATGACGCCATAACACCCTCCAAAATGGTATATAAAATCAGCCTTTGCCAATGAATTAGATAATAGTTCGCAACTCTACCAAATATCCAACATCCGGGTCCATACTGGCTTGCAACGGAGACGCTTGGGTTCGTGGCAAAGGTGCCACGGGAAGGCAAGGAAGAGATGTTGGGTTGGGATTCACGGGCAGTCCACGCGGGGCGGGAAGATTTGGCCGGGCTGGGCGTCCACGCCATACCCCTGGACATGTCCACCACGGCACCGCTGGCCGACGTGGCCACCGGCGGGGAAGCGTACGAATTGATGGCCACCGGGGGTGTTCCGGCACCGGGCCAGACCACCGTGTACCAGCGGCTGTGGAACCCCACCGTGGCCCGTTTTGAAGACGGCGTGTCCACGCTGGAAGGCTCCGCGGCGTCCGTGTCCTTCGCCACCGGCATGGCGGCGCTGGCAGCGGTGCTGCTGGCCGCCGTCGCCGGTGGGAAACCGCATGTGGTGGCCGTCCGGCCGCTCTACGGGGGATCGGACCACGTCCTGGCCACGGGCCTGCTCGGCACCCGCGTGACCTTTGTCCACCCTGGCGGGGTGCGCGCAGCGCTGCGCCCCGACACGGGCCTTGTCATCGCCGAAACCCCTGCCAACCCGGACCTGCGCCTGCTGGACATCAAGTCCCTGGTGTCCGAGGCGGACGGCGTGCCGGTCATGATCGACAACACCTTTGCCACGCCGGTGCTCCAGCGCCCGCTGGAACTGGGCGCCGCGCTGGTGCTGCACAGCGCGACGAAGTTCCTGGGCGGGCACGGCGACGCGATGGGCGGGGTGGTGGCCACCGACACGGAGTGGGCCGTGCGCCTGCGACAGGTCCGGGCCATCACGGGCGGGCTCCTCACGCCCTGGCCGGCCTACCTGCTGCACCGAGGGCTCGCCACCCTGCCCGTGCGCGTTCGCGCCCAGCAGGAATCCGCCCACAAGGTGGCCGTGGCGCTGGCCAGCCACGAGGCCGTGGCCCGCGTGCTGTACCCCGGGCTTGCCGAGTGCGACCCCCTGGGCCTGGTGGGCACGCAAATGTCCGGCCCCGGCTCCATGCTGTCCTTTGAGGTGGACACTGCCGAGCACGCCGAAGCCATTCCGTCCCGGGTGCGGATGATGACCCATGCCGTGTCGCTGGGCGGGGTCGACACTTTGATCCAGCACCCCGCAGGCCTCACGCACCGCCCGGTTGCGGCTGCGGCCAAGCCCCATGCAACCATGCTGCGCGTGTCCATAGGGCTGGAGGATCCGGAGGACATTGTGGCAGACCTGGCCCAGGCGATCGAGGCTGTCTGCTGATCCGGCCGCTGACCAGTCCGCCGTGCGGTTGGCTGGGAAGGTTGGCTGGCCTGCCTGGGCGGCCGTCAGCGTCCCGCGGGGCGCCCGGCCGGCAACAGCACGACGGCGGCGGCAGCGGCAAGTGCTGCCAGCAGCGCCAGGACGCCTGCCAGTGCCGCCCAGCCAAACTGCTGGAACACCAGGCCGGCACTCCAGCCCACCACGCTGGAACCGGAGTAGTAGCTGAGGTTGTACAGTGAGGACGCCTGCGCGCGGCCGGTGGTGGCGATGGCCCCTGTCCAGCCGGAGGCAATGCTGTGGGCGCCAAAGAACCCCGCAGTAAAGACCACCAGCCCCGCCAGGATCAGCGGCAGGGGCGCGGCCATGGTCACGGCAAGGCCCGCCACCATGGCCGCCGTGGAGGCCAAAAGCACGCTGCGCCGGCCAAACCGGGCGGCCAGCCCGGCCACGGCCCGCGAGGAAACGGTGCCTGCCAGGTACGCCAGGAACAGCAGGGCCACCGCGGTGGCAGGAAACAGGTAGGGTGGCGCTTCAAGCCGGAACCCGAGGTAGTTGTACACGCTGACAAACACGCCCATGAGCAGGAACGCCTGGGCGTACAGGGCCAGCAACGGCCTGCTCCGCAAGGGAGGGCGCAGCCTGGCCAGCATGGCGCCGAAACCGCCGCCGGCTGCCGGCTGGAAACCTCGGGGCGCCGGTGCCAGCAGCAAAAATCCGACGGCGGCCACGGCGGCGCAGGCCGAAACAGCCAGGGTCCCCATGCGCCAGCCGGCCAGGTCCGCCACGGGCCCTGCCAGCAGCCGGCCGAAGAGCCCGCCCAGGGTGGTGCCGGCCACGTACGCGCCGGCCGCTGCTGCTGCATGACGTGTGCTGATCTCTTCGGTGAGGTAGGCGATGGCAAGTGCGGGAACCCCTCCCAGGGCCGCCCCCTCCAGTGCACGCAGCGCCAGCAGCATGCCAAAGGTGGGCGTTGCCGGGACCAGCAGGCCGAAAGCGGTGGCCAGGACCAGGGCCAGCCCCATGGTGCGGACCCGGCCAAAGCGGTCCGCCACAAACGACCACGGCAGGACGGCGAACGCGAGCCCCATGGTCGCTGCGGAAATCGACAGGGACGCCTGGGCCGCACTGACACCCAGCTCGGAGGACATGAGCGGCAGCAGGCCCTGGACCGAATACAGCTGGGCAAATGTTGCCACACCGGAACATGCCAGGGCAGCCAGCACCCTGCCGTAGCCGGCGCTGCCGTGCACGTGTCCGGTCCAGGGGGTCTGCTGTGCAGCCGTTCCGGCCTGTGCAGCGGTTTCGGTCCGTGTCCCGGCCGGCGGTGCCATCCCTGCGTGGTCTGCGTTAGTCACAAGAACCACGGTAGGGCGCACAAACCCATGCGTCCAATGCATGGAAATCGATAAATAGATCCATATTTGGATGACAGCTCGCCGGCCCGCATGGTTCCATGAGGGATGGATAACGAACAGGGGAGCCTGACCCGACTACTGGCCGTGCTGCCCATCCTGGTGGAGCTGGGGGCCAGCCGCCACGTGACGGCCACTGCCGAGGCGCTGGGCATCCCGCAGTCCACGGTGAGCCGGGCACTTGCGCGGGCAGCCGCCGTCGTCGGGACCTCCTTGGTGATCCGCCGCGGCCGGGGCGTGGAATTGACGCCGGCCGCCCTGGCCCTTGTCCCGCACGCCGCCGAGGCTGTGGAGCAGGTTCGTTTGGGCCTCGCCGCGGCCCGCCAGGAGTCCGGGAAGTCCTTCGGGCGGATCCGGGTGGCCTTCCAGCACACCTTTGGCGAGGCAGCCCTGCCGTTGCTGGTCAGGGCATTCGCACGGGACAACCCGGACGTGTCCTTTGACCTCCAGCAGGGCAGCCGGCAGTTTTGCCTGGAGCTGCTGGCCGCAGGCGGGGCGGACCTGGCCCTGGTGGCGCCCCCGCCCGCGCCCAGCCGCACCATCGGCGCCGAGGTGCTGTATTCGGAGCCGCTGAAGCTCGTGGTGCCGGAGGGCCATCCCCTGGCGGGTGCGTCCGGCGCCAGGCTCGACGCCGTGCGGGACGAAGGGTTCATCATGCTGGAGTCCGGCTACGGCATGCGCTCCATTGTGGAGGCCCTGTGCCAGGCAGCCGGCTTCCGCCCCCGCGTGGCCTTCCAGGGCCAGGACCTGCACACCATCCGCGGGCTGGTCTCCGCCGGCCTGGGCGTGGCCGTGGCCCCGCCGTCCCGGCCCCGGGTGGCGGGGTCGGTGCCGACCGGTCCGCCGGTGCCGCCCGGGATGCCGGCGGTGCGAGTGCCGGCGGCGGGACTGCCGGCGGCGGGACTGCCGGCATCCCGGCAGGGTCAGGGAATCGCGGGCTCCGCGGCGCTGGGCTGGCGCGAGGTGGACATCACCTGGCCTGCAGCAAGCCGCGACATCGGGCTGGTCTGGCGCAACCGCCCGGACGGCCCGCCTCAGGCCGTCCGGTTTCGCGACATGGTGCTGGCCGAGGGGAAGGAATTGCTGACTGCCGCGCAGCGCTGAAGTGTGCCGGGAGCCGGGTGCCGGGAGCCGGGAGCCGGGTGCCGTGTGGGCGGCGTGCCCGCTTTGCTTCAATCGGCCGGCTAAAGTCCCGCCAGGAAACCCTTGACCACGTCCGCCACTGGCCCGGACTGCGCGGATTGCCACGCGGTGCCTGCCCACAGGTTCAGCATTTCCCTGTCGCCGGCTGCAGCAGCGGCGGCCCGCAGGGGCGCCGTGGCGAAATGCACCTCGGGGTAGGCATTGGGGGCCGTGGCCGAATGCCGCCGGACAAAACCGTTCACCAGGGCCCGCGCCGGCTTGCCGGTAAAGGCCCGCGTCACCGCGGTTTCGCTGAACTGCGGGTCCGCGAGTGCGTCCTTGTGCAGTGCCCGCGCTCCGCTTTCGTCCGTGCGCAGCAGCGCCGTACCCAGCTGCACGGCTTCAGCGCCGGCCGCAAGCACGGCCCGTGCCGTGGCGGCCGTGCCGATCCCGCCGGCCCCGGCCAGTGGAAGCCCGACGGCGGCGCGCACCGCAGCGACCAGCTCCAGGACACTTGGCGCGCCGGCTCCGGAGGGCGGCAGGAAGGCGGCTGAATGCCCGCCCGCGTTGGAGTGCTGGACCACCAGCGCGTCAACGCCGGTTTCCGCCGCGGCCAGGGCCTCGGGCACGCTGGTCACCGAGGCAACCACCCGGGTGCCCGCCTTGTGCAGCCGCGCCACCAGGGCTGCCGGACCCAGGCCGAAGGTAAAGCTGAGCAGCGGCACGGGCTCGTTGAGCAGCAGCTCGACCTTCTCTTCCCAATAATCCGTGGAACGGGGATCCTCCTGCGGCGGAGACACGGCCGGGACCACGGCCCCGAGCGCTTCGGCATCGGCGGACAGTTCGCGGCGGTACCGTTCAAGTGCAGCGGCATCCCCGGACGGGAGGGGGCCGGTCCGGGGCACAAACAGGTTGACGCCGAAGTCGCCGCCTGCGGCGCGCAGCGGCGCAATGTGGGCGGCAAGCGCCTCCGCGGACTTGTAGCCGCCGGCTGCGAAAGGGAAGGCTCCGGCGAGCTGGGCGGCCAAGGCGAGTTCCGTCGTCGTGGTTCCGCCAGCCATCGGAGCGGCAATGATGGGTGAAGGGAACATGCCATTAGTCTAGGTGGGTGGCAAACAACACTTTTAACCCAACATCCTCCCCAGACCCGGTGCTGGGCCTGGACATCGGCGGTTCCAAGACACGCGGCATGGTCTGGTCGGGCGGGCAGGTGGTGGCCGATGCCAGCGCCGGCAGCGCCAACGTGCAAAACGTGAGCGTGGCGGATGCACGGAAACATCTGGCCGAGCTCTTTGCCGCGTTGGGGCACCCCGCCGCGAAGGTGGTTTTCGCCGGAGCCGGGGGAGTTGACACGGACGACGACGCCGCCGCCTTGAGCGCGCTCATCGCTCCGTTTGTGCCGGGCGCCAGGATCACGGTGGTCCATGACACGCGCCTGCTCCTGGCCGCGGGCGGGGCGTCCACAGGCGTGGCCGTCATTGCCGGGACCGGCTCCGCTGCCTGGGGCGCCAATGACGCCGGCGACGAGGCCCGGGCGGGCGGCTGGGGCTACCTGCTCGGCGACGAGGGCAGCGGCTACTGGCTGGGCCGTGAGGCTGTCCGCCACAGCCTGCACCAGATGGACCTTGGCGCCGAACCCGACCTGCTCACCCGCGGCCTGCTGGACTACTGCAAGCTCAGCGATCCCGGTGAATTGATCGGCCATTTCCATGCGGGCACCACGCGGCGCTACTGGGCCGCCGCTTCCCCCGTTATTTTTGCCGCGGCCGCCCAGGGGCACGCCGAGGCGCTGCGGATGGTGGACCAGGCCGGGTCAGACCTGGCCGCCATGGCACACCAGGTGGCCACCCAGCTGGGCGTGCCCGGGCCGGTGGTCCTCGGCAGCGGACTGGGCAGCAATGTCCCGGCGCTGCAGGAGTCGTTCAGGAAGCACCTGGCGGCCAAGGGCCTCGACGACGTGCGGATCCTGGACCAGGACCCCATCTTTGGCGTTCCCCTGCTGGTGGAGGCGCAGGCATCGGCCGCCGCAGCACGGCCAACAGCGAAAAGCTAGGCTGCCGGGGGCGGGGCCGTGCTTCCCCGCACCACCAGCACCGGCGCCGCCAGGTCCGGCGGGTTGTCCATGCCCGGGTTGGCGATGAGCTCCACCAGGTGCGTCACGGCGCGCCGGCCGGTGTCCTCAAACGACTGCCGCACGGTGGTCAGGGGCGGGTTGGAATAGGCAGCCAGGTCAATGTCGTCGATGCCCACCACGGAGACGTCCTCGGGGATGCGCCGGCCCAGCTCGCTCAGGGCCCGGATCACGCCAAAAGCCATTTCGTCACTCGCCACCAGAATGGCCGTCACCTCCGGCATGCGGCCCAGGACCAGCCCGTTGCGGTACCCGGACTCAGGGCTCCAGTCGCCATGGAGTTCCGGCGGCACCTCACGCCCGGCCT
Source organism: Arthrobacter silviterrae (assembly GCF_011045165.1). Taxonomy (GTDB): domain Bacteria; phylum Actinomycetota; class Actinomycetes; order Actinomycetales; family Micrococcaceae; genus Specibacter; species Specibacter silviterrae. Next base: position 72,521 of record NZ_JAAKZI010000006.1, on the reverse strand, counting down.
CCTCCAACGTGCGGCGCCAGCTGCCCAGCCGGGCGGCAGAGTCGGACCAGTCCTCCGGCCCGGCCACATGCCACACGGTTGCGTGGCCAAGCTCCAGCAGGTGCCGGGTGGCCAGCACGGCCGCCAGGTCCTGGTCCACGCCCACCAGCCCGTCGGAGATCCCGGACGATCCATCGGTGTTGACCGTGGGCACGCGCATTGTCAACCGGCGCACCGTGGAGGCGGCGTCCCGCAGCGGGGCGGCGATGATGATGCCGTCCACGCCTTGGTTGACCAGCCGGGACACGGCACCCGTGAGGGCTTCCGCGCTGAGGCCCGAGGTGACCGAGTTGACCGTGTAGCCGGCCTCCCGGGCGCCCAGCTCCACACCCAGGGCCAGCGAGGACCGTGAATAGTTGTTGGTGGCCAGCGTCAGCACGCCCAGGGTTTTTGACCGACCCGTCACGAGTGCCCGCGCCATGTTGTTGCGGCGGTAGTCGAGCTCGTCGGCCGCCGCCATGACCCGTTGCCGGGTGCTTTCCTGGACGTTGGGGTGGTTGCTCAGGACCCGCGAGACCGTCTGCGCCGAGACCCCGGCAGCCCGGGCCACATCGCGCATGGCCGGCCCCCTGTTGAATTTGCGCTCCATGGTGCGTTTTCCCTTGCTGTGGAGGGCTGCATAACCGCGTGCAGGCCAAAGTTGGATGTGTGCCCAGTCTAATTGTTTCGTGTAACAACACCGAACGCCGTTGGTCCCGCCGGGACCGCGAAACTCATGGGGGCGCGGAATGAGCTTATGATTGTTATCCATAACAGAATGTACCTGGCGGCGTGCCGCCAGCCAATGTCCGTTCCCTTGAATCCAGCGCCAGGAGATTACTTGTCCACCCAAGCCGCCACGCCTGCCGTCCCGACGTCCGCAGTCGCAGCGCCCGCAGGCCAGGAGCCCGCAGCGCCGGCGCTGTCCTACGCCGGGCGCACGCTGTTCAGAAACGGCCGCCAGCACCAAATCATTGCTGGTGCCATCCACTATTTCCGTGTCCACCCGGAGCAGTGGCAGGACAGGATCGACCGCTTGGTTGCCCTCGGCGTGAACACCCTGGACACGTACGTGGCCTGGAACTTCCACCAGCCGGAGCAGGGGGTTGCACCCGACTTCACGGGCTGGCGCGACCTGGCCCGGTTCATCACGATGGCGGGCGACGCCGGGCTGGACGTCATCGTCCGGCCGGGGCCCTACATCTGCGCCGAATGGGACAACGGCGGCTTCCCGGCCTGGGCGATCTCCGGCAGAGACATGGCGCTGCGCTCCTCCGACCCCCGCTTCACCGCCGTCGTGGAACGGTGGTTTGACGCCCTGCTGCCCGTCATCGCACCCCTCCAGGCAGCCAACGGCGGGCCCGTGGTGGCCGTGCAGGTGGAGAACGAATACGGCAGCTACGGCGACGACCAGGAGTACCTGCGCTGGAACCGCGCGGCCCTGCGGGCCCGCGGCATCACGGAAATGCTGTTCACGGCCGACGGCGGCACCGACTACTTCCTGGACGGCGGCGCCCTGCCGGACACCTGGGCCGCGGCCACGCTGGGCTCCCGCGGCGACGAGTCCGACGCCGTCTGGGAGCGCCGCCGCCCAGGCGAGCCCTTCTTCACCGTCGAGTTTTGGAACGGCTGGTTTGACCACTGGGGCGAGGACCACCACACCCGCAGCAGCACCGAAGCAGCCGCGGAAGCCGCCAAGATCCTGGACGTGGGCGGCTCCATCTGCCTTTACATGGCCCACGGCGGCACCAACTTCGGCCTGGCCTCCGGAGCCAACCACGACGGCGCCCTCCAGCCTACGGTCACCAGCTACGACTCCGACGCCCCCATAGCCGAAGACGGCGCCCTGACCGCCAAGTTCCATGCCATGCGGGAGGTCTTTCTGGCCGCACAGGGCCGCGAGCCGGAGCCCGTTCCGGCCGCTCTCCTTGAGCCGGCTGCGGTGCTGCCGGAGGCCGCCGTCGCCCTGGAGGCTGGCATGGGGCTGCTGGACTTTGTCCGCGCCGTGGAACGGGTGCGCAGCGTCAAGCCATTGAGCTTTGAGAACCTGGGCCTGGACCGCGGACTGGTCCACTACAGCGCCACGGCCGTGCTGCCCCGCGGGGACGGAACCATCAAGCTGAGGGGGCTCCACGACCGGGCCTATGTCTGGGTGGACGGAACGTTCGTCGGGGTGCTGACGGACGCGACGGGTGCCGACGGCCTCACGGTCCAGGGCACGGGTGCCCCGGCGGCGCTGGAAATCCTTGTGGAAAACCAGGGCCGCATCAACTACGGCCCGCTGTTTGGCCAGGGCAAGGGAATCCTGGACGGCGTGCTGGTCAACCAGCGTTACGTTTTCCACTGGGAACAGCGCGCCGTCAACCTTGAGCTGCCACTGGAGCGGCTGCTGGCCCAGGATACCGGCGCGGGCACCGGCGCGGGCACCGGCGCCGGCACGGCCACGGGCGCCGGCGCCTCCGGCTTCTTCCACGGTGAATTCCACGTCGACAGGCCTGCCGACACGCACCTGGCCCTGCCCGGCTTTGGCAAGGGCATGGTCTGGGTCAACGGCTTCCTGCTGGGCCGCTATTGGGAGATCGGCCCGCAGCACAGCCTGTATGTTCCAGCTCCGCTGCTGCGCGAGGGGCCCAACGCCCTCACGGTCCTGGAGCTGGAACACGGCGGGGAGGGGGCGCAGCTGCTGGCAGCGGCCCAACTGGGATCGACGCATGCCACCCACGTGGAGGACCTGGGGTAGCCCACCGGTAAGCTGGTGGGTGCGGGGCGCGTCGTGCGTCCATCGCCCGGACCGGCCCCATGGGCCCCCGCCCACCTGCCGCCAAGGGAGAGCATGCGCCTTCGCCGATCCGCCGCCGTCGTCCTTGCCGCGGCGCTCCTGCTCACCGGTGTCCCGGCCTGCTCGCCCGAGCCCATCGTGGTGATCCCCAGTGTGACCCGTTCCGTGGGTGTTGCACCGCTGGTGGTGGGCACGCCGGCAGCCCCCGACGGCACCAACCCGACCGAGGGTGCCCTGCTGGCCCATGTGTACGCGGCAGCCCTCAATGCCGCAGGCGTCAACGCCGTCGTCAGCCCGGCAGATCCGGCCGACGGCACCTTGCTGGACAAGCTGGAGGCCGGCACGGTGGACATTGCCCCCGGCTATTCGCGCGTGCTGCTGGCCGCTGCGGCCGCCAAGGGCTCCACCGCGGTCCCGGACGCCGCCACCACGGCGCAAGTGCTGGATGCGCTCAAGAAGGAGCTGCCGCAGTCCCTGGCCGTGCTGGACGCGGCCAAGGCCGAAGACAGCGACAGCATCGCCGTCACCACCGTGACGGCCGAAAAGTACCAGCTCAAGACCATCGCAGACCTGGCGAAGGTGTGTGACAAACTCGCGTTCGGCGGCTCCGCAGAGTTTCGCCTTGCCGAGCGCGGCCTGTCGGCACTGGGCTCCGACTACAACTGTGTGCCGAAGTCCTATGTGCAGCTGCCCAACACCAAAAATGAGCTCCTGCTGGCGCTGATCCGCGATGACGTCCAGGTGGCCGACATCCACAGTTCCTCCCCGGCCATCCCGGACAACGCGCTGGTGGTCCTCACTGACCCCAAGCACCTGTTCCTGCCCCAAAACGTGGTGCCGGTGGTTTTGGCTGCCAAGGTCCCGGCCGATGTCCAGGGCGTGCTGAACAAGGTTTCCGGGGCCCTGAGCACCGACGAACTCGTCAACCTGAACAGGCTTGCCGCGGGCAGCAACAAAACGTCACTTGACGCCGTCGCCCGTTCCTGGCTGGTGCAAAAGGGTCTGGTCAAGGCCACTAATTAGCCATTGGCCCGCAGCAGGCCCCATGTCCAGCCAGCGCTGGCTCAGCTGTTGTGCCATATTTGGTAAATGGCAGAATTCAAGCAGTCCACCAAGCTTCACAATGTGCTCTATGACATCCGCGGCCCGGTGCTGGAGCAGGCGCAGAAGATGGAGTCCGAGGGCCACCGGATCCTCAAGCTGAACATCGGCAACCCGGCGCCATTTGGCTTTGAAGCCCCGGATGCCATTCTCGTGGACATGATCCGCCACCTGCCCCACGCACAGGGCTACAGCGATTCGCGCGGCATCTTCTCGGCGCGCACGGCCGTGGTGCAGTACTACCAAACACGAGGCATCCACACCATCCACGTTGATGATGTCTACCTCGGCAACGGGGTCAGCGAACTCATCACCCTGTCCCTCATGGCGCTGCTGGACACGGGGGACGAGGTGTTGGTCCCCACGCCGGACTACCCGCTGTGGACTGCCTCCGTCAGCCTGGCCGGCGGCCGCCCCGTGCATTACCTGTGCGACGAGGAAAACGAGTGGTGGCCCGATTTGGAGGACCTGGCGGCGAAAATCACGCCCCGCACCAAGGGCCTGGTCATCATCAACCCGAACAACCCCACCGGCGCCGTCTACCCGCCGCACATCATTGCGGGCATGGTGGACCTGGCCCGCAAGCACGGGCTGATCGTGTTCTCCGACGAGATTTACGAGAAAATCCTCTACGACGGCACCGAGTTCACCAACACGGCCGCCATCACGGGCGACGACGTGCTGTGCATGACGTTCAGCGGCCTGTCCAAGGCCTACCGCATCTGCGGCTACCGCTCCGGCTGGCTGGCCATCTCCGGCCCCAAGGCCGCCGCCGCGGACTACCTGGAAGGCATCAACCTCCTCGCCAACATGCGCATGTGCGCCAACGTTCCCGGCCAGCACGCCATCCAGACGGCCCTGGGCGGGCACCAAAGCATCGAGGACCTGATCCTGCCCGGCGGCCGGCTCCGCGAACAGCGCGACCTCGCCTACCGCATGCTCAACGACATCCCGGGCGTCTCGGTCAACCAGGCCAAGGGGGCGCTGTACCTTTTCCCCAGGCTGGATCCGGAGATCTACCCCATCAAGAGCGACGAAAAATTTGCCCTTGACCTCCTGCAACAGCAGAAAATCCTCATCTCCCACGGCACCGCATTCAACTGGATCCGGCCCGACCACTTCCGCCTCGTCACCCTGCCCAGCGTCCTGGACCTGGAAGAGGCAGTGGGCCGGATCGGGGAGTTCCTCAGCACCTACAAACCCTAAGGAAAGGCCCCACCGTGTCACTTCCCCTTGGATTTACCGCTTCCCCGGCCGGCGTGCTCAAGGTTGGCCCGGGGTTTTCCCTGGCGGCCCGGCCCACCAATGCGGCTCCCGGCTTTTCCGGCAAGAAGCACGACGGCGCCGCAGCCTTGGCAGCCCGGGCGCCGGTTTTGGCCCAGCTCCAGGAGCAGCTGTTCGCGGAGAGCCGTTTTGGCGGCCAACGCTCAGTCCTGCTGGTGCTGCAGGCCATGGACACGGCCGGCAAGGGCGGCATCGTGGGGCATGTGGTGGGTGCCGTCGATCCGCAAGGCGTGAAGCTGAAGGCCTTCAAGGCGCCCACCGAGGAGGAAAAGGCCCACGACTTCCTGTGGCGCGTCCGCCCCGCCGCGCCGGAACCGGGCATGTTCGGCGTCTTTGACCGCTCCCACTACGAGGACGTGCTCATTCACCGCGTCCACGGCTGGGCCGGCGAAGCGGAACTGGACCGGCGCTACGAAGCCATCAACGGCTTTGAAGCGGAACTGGCCGCCGCCGGCACCACCGTGGTCAAGGTCATGCTCCACCTGGGGCCGGACGAACAACTCAAACGGCTCGGCGCCAGGCTCCACGACCCCACCAAGTTCTGGAAGTACAGTTCCGGCGACCTCGACGAGCGCGCCTTCTGGCCCGCCTACATGGACGCCTACCAAAAAGCGTTTGAGCGCACCAGCACCGCCTCAGCGCCCTGGTATGTGGTGCCGGCCGACAAAAAATGGTACGCCCGCCTGGCCGTCCAGGAAATCCTGATCGAGACGCTCGGCGCCATGAACCTGCAGTGGCCGGCCGGAAACTTCGACCTCCAGCACGAACGGGCCCGCCTCAAGGACGCCTGAGCCGGTGGCCGAAAGCGCCAGGGATGCCGGTTCGGACTTTTGATCCTGATATGCCGGGATCAAAAGTCCGAACCGGCATCCGGAAGCAATTTGTGGCTATTCGGCAGTCGCACGGGCGGCGTCGAGGCGGGCCTTGGCGCCTTCAAGCCATTCCTCGCACTTCTTGGCCAGGGCCTCGCCTCGTTCCCAAAGGGCCAGCGAGTCCTCAAGGCTGGAGCTGCCGGCCTCAAGCTGGTTGACGACGGCGACGAGCTGTTCGCGCGCCTGCTCATAGCTGAGGGTGGCAACATCTGCGTTGGGGTCGGGAGTGTTCATGGGGCTTCCTTTACTTGGTCGAGGCGGTGGCGGTGAAGTCGCCGCCGGCCACGCGGATGTTCAGCGGGGTGCCGGACGGTGCCTGCCCGGGCTGGCGAACAATGCTGCGGTCCTCCAGCTGGACCACGGCATAGCCGCGGTCCAGGGTTTTTTGGGGCGACAGCGCGCGGACCTGCGCGCGCAGGTGCACCAGCTGGTCGGCATGCCTGCCCACCTGGGTGCGAACTGCGGTCAGGGCGCGCCCGCCCAGCCGGACGACGTCGTCGTGCCGGGCCGTGAGCATGGACTCGGGGTGGGCCAGCGAGGGCCTGGAGCGCAGCTGGGCCAGGCGGTCGCCCTCCCGTTCCAGCAGTTGGTTGATGCGCCGGTTCAGCTGGAGGCGTGCGGCGTCCACCCGGCGCAGTTCCTCCGCCACATCCGGCACAATCCGCTTGGCCGCATCCGTGGGCGTGGAGGCGCGCAGGTCCGCAACGTCATCCAGCAGGGGGCGGTCGGCCTCGTGTCCGATTGCGCTCACCACAGGGGTGGCGGCGGCGGAGACGGCACGAACCAGGGATTCATGGCTGAACGGGAGCAGGTCTTCCAGCGACCCTCCGCCGCGGGCGATGACAATGACGTCGACGGCGGGATCGGCGTCGAGCTCCTGGAGGGCGCCGATGACGGCGGTGACGGCGTTGACGCCCTGGACAGCCACCTCGCGGACCTCAAATTCGACGGCGGGCCAGCGCAGGGCGGCGTTGCGCAGGACGTCCTTCATGGCGTCGGAATTGCGGCCCGTGATGAGGCCGATGCGGTGGGGGAGCAGCGGCAGCGGCTTCTTGCGGCGGGCGTCAAACAGGCCTTCGGCCGCCAGGGCCTGCCGCAACTGCTCGATCCGGGCCAGGAGGTCGCCCAGCCCCACGGGGCGGATGTCGCGCCCCTGCATGGAGAGCCGGCCGGTTTTCAGCCAGAAGTCGGGCTTGAGCTGGGCCACCACTCGGGCCCCGCGTTCCAGCGGCGTGGCGAGCTGGGCCATGACCGAACCCCAGACCGTGACGCTCAGGGACACCTCGGCATCAATGTCGCGGATGGTCAAGTAACTGACGTTGGCCCGCTTGTTCAGTTCGATGATTTGGCCCTCCACCCAAGCGGGCGGGGCTTTCTCAATGTGCGCCTTGAGTTTTTGGCTTAGCAGGGCCAGCGGCCAGGGGTTCTCCGGTGTGGTCTCTCCCGCCGTCAGGGGGATGACTTTGCGTTCAGGGGTGACATCCTGCATGGGCAGCGCTCTCCGTCCTCATTGGCCTGCATCTCTTGGAACAACTCTAGCTTTCGGCACTGACACGACGGCGCCGTCATCCACAGGGGGCTGCATGGCCTAAAGTTGATTCCTCACACCCACACCAAGGCAAGGATGGTTCCGTGCGCACTTTTGGCTCGGCGTTGATGGTCATTGTGGCGCTTTTGCTGGCGGCCGTGGCCGGGCCCGCGTTGTGGGCGGAACGCAATTTGGCCAGCGAGGACGGCTTTGTTGCCCTCGCGGCACCCCTGGGCTCCGATGCGCAGTTCCAGCAGGGACTCTCCACCCTGGTGGCCTCCCGGGCGGCCGCGAAGGTGAAGCTGCCACCCCAGCTTCAGGCATTGGCCGCCGGTGCCATCTCACAGGCCGCAAAGTCACTCCAGTCCGATCCGGGGTACCCGAAGGCGTGGGAGGAAACGCTGCGGCGCAGCCACGCCCTGGCGTTCGCCGGCACGTCAGGATCGCATGGCACGTCAGGATCGCCCGGCAAGCCGGACGCAGCCACGTCCGCAACACCGGACGGGCCCACGGGACTGACGCTGGACGTGACGCCGCTGGTTGACCTCGTGGCCCACAGGATGGGTGCCACCCTTGGAATCACAGTGCCGGCACCGGCCTCGGTGCTGGTCAACGTGGACCAGCCAGCATTGGCCCGGGCTGTCCCGCTGCTGGCCACGCTGGCCGGAGCGGGCAGCTGGCTGGCGGTCATTGCCGCCGTCGTGCTTGTCCTGGCACTCATTATGGCCCGCAGGCGGGCTGTGGCCTTGATCCTTGCCGGTGCGGGGCTGGGCTGCGTGGCACTGGCCTGGCTGGCCGGGTCGGGCTATCTGGCCGGAAGGTTTGCCGATTTTGGCGGCGGGAGCAACGGCACGGCCAATGCCCTGGTGGGTGATTTTGGGCGGCAGCTGGGTGCCCTGGCCCAGGGCAGCTGGCAGTCGGGGATCACGGCCGGGTTTGTTGCGGCGGCCGTCCTGGCGGCGGCAGGTGTGCTGGGGCTCGTGGTGGGACGCAGGCGCACCACGTAAGATGGTGGGCATGAGTGCCTCCGCCGTTTCCGTCCCCATGCCCGTCGTTCCGCGTCGCCGCAAATCGCCCGAAGAGGTGGCGGCGGCCGCGCCGGTGGTGGGCAAAAAGAGTGTGCTGCTGGCCGCCCCCCGGGGCTATTGCGCAGGCGTCGACCGGGCCGTGATCGCCGTGGAAAAGGCGCTGGAACACTACGGCGCACCCGTCTATGTGCGCAAGCAGATTGTGCACAACGTCCATGTGGTCTCCTCCCTCGAGGCCAAGGGCGCCATTTTTGTCGAGGAAACCGACGAGGTCCCGGAAGGCGCCCTGGTGGTCTTCTCCGCGCACGGGGTGAGCCCCGCCGTGGTGCAGTCCGCCGAGGACAGGCACCTGCGCACCATTGACGCCACCTGCCCGCTCGTCACCAAGGTCCACCGCGAGGCAGTTCGCTTCGCCAAGGCCAAAAACCACATCCTGCTCATCGGCCACAAGGGCCACGAGGAGGTCGAGGGGACCTACGGCGAGGCGCCCGAAAGCACCACCATCGTCAACAACCCGGCGGAGGCGCGCACTGTCCAGGTTGAGGATCCGGACCACCTGATCTGGCTGTCGCAGACCACTTTGTCGGTGGATGAAACCATGGAAATTGTCGAGATCCTGCGCGAGCGCTTCCCGAAACTGCAGAACCCGCCCAGCGACGACATTTGCTACGCCACCACCAACCGCCAGGTGGCCATCAAGAAAATTGCGCCGCAAGCCCAGCTGGTCATCGTGGTGGGCTCGGCCAACTCCTCCAACTCCGTCCGGCTGATGGAGGTTGCCCTGGAATATGGCGCCCTCGCCTCCCACCGCGTGGACTTTGCCAACGAAATAGACGAGTCCTGGTTTGAGGGCGTGGCCACAGTAGGCGTCACCAGCGGCGCTTCCGTGCCGGAAATCCTGGTGCAGGACGTGCTGGCGCTCCTGGCTGAATACGGCTACGGCGAGGTGGAGGAAGTGGTCACGGCCCAGGAAGACATCCTCTTTTCCCTCCCTAAGGAGCTGCGTGCCACGCTCAAAGAAGCCGGCGACACCTCCCGCGGCCTGGGCGGGCACGGCCAGCGCCCCGTCGGCTAGCGGCTGCCGTGGCCTATGAGGCCTTGTCGCCAAACTCCGGTGCGGTCAGGGACCGCGGTGAAAGCTCGACGGCGGCGGGCGCGGCAATGGTGCCCGCGTCGAGGGCATTGAGCTTGCGTGCCGTGGGCAACACCCTGGCTTCAAGTGTGCCGACCAGCTTGTTGTAGCGGTCCACGGACGTTTTCAGCGAAGCGCCCACGCCGGAAACGGCCTCGCCCATCGCACCCAAGCGGGTATACAGCTGGGCCGAGAGGTCAAAGAGCTCCTTGGCGTTTTCGGTCAGCACGTCCTGGCGCCAGCTGAAAGCAACCGCCTTCAGTATGGCCAGCAGCGACATGGGGGAGGCCAGCACCACGTTGCGCGCCATGGCGTAGTCCAGCAGTCCGGGGTCCGCCATGAGGGCGGCGGACAGGATTGACTCGACGGGGACAAAGCAAATCACCAGCTCCGGCGAATTCTGGGCGCTTTCCCAGTACTTCTTGCCGGCCAGGGCGTCAACGTGGGCCTTCACCGCCTTCGCGTGGCGGGACAAGTGTTCGCTAGCCGTGGCACCTGCCGGGGTGCCGGCGTCGTGCGCCTGAAGGTAGGAGGACAGCGGCACCTTGGCATCAAGGACCAGCTCCTTGCCGCCCGGCAGGCGCACCACCATGTCGGGGCGGTGGGCGCCGTCGCCGGTGACCAGGTGTACCTGCTCGTTAAAGTCAACGTGGGCCAGCATGCCGGCCGCCTCCACCACCCGGCGCAGCTGGACCTCGCCCCACTTGCCCCGAGCGCTGTTGGAACGCAGCGCGGACTCGAGTGAACGGGTGGTGGCCAGCAGGCGCGCGTCGGCGTCCTTGGCGTCCCGCAACTGCTCGGCGAGCTGGCCGTACTGCTCCACGCGGTCTCGCTCCAGGAGGGCAACCTGGCGCTGGACGGCGTTGAGCTTTTCGGACACGGGGCCCAGGGCCTGCAGCACCGAGGCGTCCGAGCCCTGCCGCTGGGACAAGGCCTGGTTCTGGTTGAAAAGGAGCCGGCGTTCGGCGTCGGCGGCTGCGAAGTCCGCAGCAAGGGCGCCGGCCCGCTCCAGCGCGGCATTCTCCTGTTCCTCCGAGGCGAGCAGGCGGCCGCGCAGCAGCCACCCCACCGCGGCAGCCCCGCCCAGCAGCCCCACCACCAGCATCAAAAACGCAACAAGCCATCCAATTCCAGTCATGGCACCACCTTCCCACGGGGCTCTGACATTTTTGCTTTAGCCCGAACCCGGGGCAGCCGGTACGATTGACGGGTGGCTCTAACTATTGGCATCGTCGGACTGCCCAACGTCGGCAAATCAACCCTTTTCAACGCACTGACGCGCAACAACGTGCTCGCGGCGAACTACCCGTTCGCCACCATCGAGCCCAACGTTGGCATGGTCAGCCTGCCCGATCCGCGCCTGGCCAAGCTGGCCGAGGTGTTCGGCTCCCAGCGCCTGCTGCCGGCCACCGTGTCCTTCGTGGACATTGCCGGCATCGTCAAGGGCGCCTCGGAGGGTGAAGGGCTGGGCAACAAGTTCCTGGCGAACATCCGCGAGGCCGAGGCCATTGCCCAGGTGATCCGCGTCTTTGACGATCCCGACGTGGTCCACGTGGACGGCAAGGTTGATCCGGGCTCCGACATGGAAACCATCAACACCGAGCTGATCCTGGCCGACCTGCAGACCATTGAGAAGGCCGTTCCGCGCCTTGAAAAGGCAGTAAAGCTCAAGCAGCGCGAGGCCGCCGAGCTCAACGCCGTCCTGGCCGCACAGAAGGTGCTGGAGCGCGGGGACACCATTTTTGCCTCCATCAAGAGCGACAAGCTGGAGATGGAGCACCTGAAGGAACTGGGCCTGCTCACGGCCAAGCCCTTCATTTACGTCTTCAATGTTGACGACGCAGTGCTGGGCAACCCGGAGCGCCAGGCTGAGTTGCGCGCGCTGGTGGAGCCTGCTGACGCCATCTTCCTGGACGCCAAGCTGGAATCGGACCTCGTTGAGCTGGACGAGGACGAGGCCCGCGAAATGCTGGAGATGAGCGGCCAGGAGGAGTCCGGCCTGGATCAGCTGGCACGCGTCGGCTTCCACACCCTGGGACTGCAGACGTACCTGACGGCCGGTCCCAAGGAAACCCGGGCCTGGACCATCCACCAGGGCGACACCGCCCCGATGGCTGCCGGGGTGATCCACTCCGACTTCCAGCGTGGCTTCATCAAGGCAGAGGTGGTCCACTTCGAGGACCTGATCGAGGCCGGCTCCATGCACGAGGCCAAGGCCAAGGGCAAGGTCCGCATCGAAGGCAAGGACTATGTCATGCACGACGGCGACGTGGTGGAGTTCCGCTTCAACGTTTAGTGCCGCTGGACTGCTTTTAGTGACGCCCGGGATGCTTCAAGCATTCCGGGCGTTTCTGTGTCCGGCGGCAAGGAGGTGTGCGGGACCTGCTGGCTCTAGGTGGCCGGGTGGTTAGAACAAGGCCAAACTGTCCAGTGATAAGCAGGGACTGTCAACGGGATTCGTCGTCGCCAACTGCTTCTCCGTGAAATAGCGTGATTGAATTCCGCTTCGGTGTCCGAAGCTGGATACTGGAATTTTGTCACAACACTACCGTTTTCGGTATGGTTGTGACATGGTTGCAGGCGCGAAGTACCGGGACATTGTGCGAGAGATAGCGCTCGATCACTACGGGTACGTCACCACAAGAGAAGCCGTCGAGGCAGGCGTTCCCGCCGTTGAGCTCCCAAAGCTGGCCGCCCGGGGCGGTCTGGAGAATGTCGCTTACGGACTGTATCGGGTGCCGTACATTCCTCTTACCCGGTATGACCAATTTGCCGAAGCTCTCTTGCGCGCCGGTGAGGGCGCATTCCTCCACGGTGAGTCGGTGCTGGCCCTCTTCGGGCTCGCCGATGTTAACCCCCGCCGGATCAAGGTGGCCGTTCCTCGGCGCGCGCGCCCGAAGCTGCCAGCGTTCGTTGAACTGACACAGGTAAGAGATGGCGTGCGTACGACCATCTACGAGGGACTCGTTGCACAACCCGTTGCCGATGCTCTCCTTGAGTGTCGGGGGCGCATCGAGAACGAGCGGCTGCTGGCCGCAGCAAAACAGGCCCGGTCGGAAGGACTGTTGACCGCCGCTGAGTTGCAGCGAGTGAGAAAAGGATTCCGGACATGACGTACTCGGACGCACCGACCAATGTGCGCTCCTTGGAGCAGCGCATCCGCAACCTTGAAGGTGACGACGGGTTGGCCCAACGGCGCAGCGTCAGCATGGCCTTGGTCGTCGTTGGCCAACTGCTCCCCGGAGGAGCAATCAAGGGTGGCAGCGCCATGGCGCTGCGCTACGGGCGAGGGACGCGGTTCACCCAGGACCTCGACGCCGCACGGAACCCGACACTGGCCCGATTCCGCAGCGACTTCGAGACGGCTCTGGCAAAAGGTTGGGCTGGGTTCTCCGGGCGCTTGGTGGAGAAAGACGCACCCCGGCCGCCAGCCGTTCCGAGGGCCTACGTCATGCAACCCTTCGATGTGAAGCTCGACTATCGAGGCAGCCGCGACATGCGTCCGACTCTTCGATTAGCGGCGGCAACAGGCCTGGCCGCCATCTATCATCGTGGGCGGGCATTGAGACACGTTGTATGCGGAAGCACTAGAAGGCCGCGATCTCTTGCCTACCGTCGACGAGGCGCTCGCCTGGACCAACGACTTCGTGCGACGCATCGCAGCAGCCGACTGATCGGTTGCCGATGGTTGGAGGAGTATGAGGTCGGCCTGGCAGCTGAGTCCGTTTCGAGCGCCCGGTGCCGTGTTGGCCAGCACCTAGCCGATGGGGAACGCCCTCAGCCGCGGCGGCGTCTGGCCCGTGCACCGAAAGCATCGAGCGCAGCGAGAATCTCCGGCGCCTGCCAGATGCGGTTCCTTCGGCCGGTGCTGCTTTGCGTGAGGACCTCGGCGTCGACCAGCCGGTCAATTGCCTTCTGCGCGGCAACGTCGCTGATGCTCAGCTCACTGGCGATGGTCCTGGCGTTCACAACCGGCTGTCCGAGTAGGTAGCTCTTGACCCGGTGCACGGAGGAGTCGCTTCGTCCGATCACCCGGCTGTCCCAGCGCGCAGCCGCAGCCTGGATGTCGTCGACCAGCCGGCGCCCGTTCCGGATCGCAGCGAAGGAAGCTTCAGCAACGGCAGTGACTATGGCTTCGGCCCTGCCCGCTCGATAATCAGTCAGCGCGCGAAAGTAAGCATCGGTGTCGTGCAAGAGTCCAGCTGACACGGGAACAGTGACGTTGCGTGTTAAGCCGCCGTGGCGAAGCATGCCTTGGAGGAGTGCCCGCCCTGTCCGGCCGTTGCCGTCAGGGAAGGGGTGGATGGTCTCAAACTGCGCGTGTGCGATCGCTGCCTGAATTAGCACAGGGACGTCCGTGCGCTCGGCGAATGCTACAACGTCAGCCATGAGGCTGGGAACGCGTGAGTGGTGCGGTGGTACGAACGACGCGGCGTGTGGCGAGATGCTGTCGCCGCCGATCCATACTTGTTCGTTGCGCCACTGGCCGGCGTATTCCGGTGCAGTGTCCCGCAGCAATGCGTCGTTCATCGCGATGATCGAGTTCTCGTCCAGTTGGTCTGACAGTGCGATGGACGCGGTCATGGCGCGCACGTTTGCGACCACCAGGCGCGCGTTCCCGGACTTCGACTCGCCTATCTCCGCCAGAGCCACCTGTTTGGCGCTGGAGGTCAGGTTCTCCACCTCCGAGCTGGAGGCAGACTCGCTGCGCAACAGGATCGACGCGAACGGGGCAGCGATCATTCCAGCCTCGGCGTCGAATCGGGCGAGCTCCTGGCTGGCATCATCGGCCAAGGCAATCGTCTCTGCGGGCAGTACAAGTTGTGCAGCGGCGATGAACGGCGGGACGGCGGCTTGGTAGTCGCCGCGGGCTTGGAGTAAAGCTCGCCGGGACCCGACTTCGTCGCCGACGCGCACCCAGGGGTGCGCTTCGTAACCGGTCGCTGGCCAGGCTTCGGGCTGTCGTCTATCCGACATCATCCACCAAGTGTACCAAAGGCTACTCACTTAGCCTTTGGTATGGCGACATTGCCGCCGGTCTTCTATCTCCAGCTCAGGACTGGTTTCTGGCTCGGGACGTGTCAGCCGATGTTGGCGAATACCTTTGCCTCGGCGATCACGTCCCGGACGCCTTTCATCGGATCTACCTCGTGCAGAATGTGTGCCGGCGCGTCGGGGACCGCAATCGGCCGGGCCTTCCGGGAGAAGTCATAGCCTATGAGGCCGGATTGATGGTGGTGGGTGAACACCGGCCGCAGTACAGCTTCACATGGGTTGCGGCAATCGCGTTCCAGGTGATGCCAAACGGCGTGTGGCGACTGCATGCGTGCATTACGACCAAGGAGTGGAGAAACGGAGGGAACAGCCGGCAGGAGCTCTACCGAGACCGACGCGACACGAATCTGGATGTGGTCCTGGAATCCTCGACTCAAGTATTGGCAAGACTCATTGAAGCGATACCAGATGCAAGGTCTAAGTTCGACGAACTCTGTGGGGAGCGAAAAGGAAGTTAGCCACTTTTGAGCCGTGACGTCCGCCGCACGTCCAGAGGCTACTTTGTGGCGACGTGGTGGCGTTCCGTTTGGCGTGGAGAAGTGCTGGACTGCTAGACGCACGAGTGGCGGCAGCCAGCCGCAATCCCCTCAGAACAGCGGCCAGGGTATGGCCGGCATCTCACCTCTGGGAGCCGGAAACCGCCCTGACCGGCGCAACCAGGCGCAGCGCGCGGCGAGGGATTCGATTTCTGCTGCGCTGAGCAGGTTCGCCAGGTCCAGGCTCAGCCCGCCGCGCAGTCCTTCGCTGATACGGTCCAGGCCGTCTTCTTCCTCGGCGGACAGCGCCTGTCCCTGCCATCCCCACAGCACTGTGCGCAGCTTGTGGTCGCGGTGAAAGGTGAGCCCGTGGTCCACGCCGTGCCTTCGTCCGTCAGGCATGGCAAGGATGTGGTCGCCTTTGCGGTCGGCGTTATTGACGACGACGTCGAACACCGCCATGTGTCTGAGCGCCGGCGAGTCTTCGTGAATGAGGGCGACGTTCCTTCCGTTCTGATCCTGCCCCGTCAGAATCTGTTTCCAACCCTTCTCCGGCACATGGTCCGCGGCCACCAGGTCCACGGCGTCTTGGGAGGGATCCTGCTCCTGCCAGAGCTGCACCATTCCTTCACCCAGCGGGCCATCGCGCAGCCAGGTGTGCGGCACCACGTCCCAGCCAAAGGCCTGCGAGACAAGGTAGGCGGCCACCTCCCGGTGGGCCAGCGTTCCCTGGGGAAAATCCCACAGCGGACTCTCGCCGGCAATCGGCTTGTAGACAACGGTCGCGTCACCGATGCTGCCCAAAAATGTGGCGTTTGAAGCCGTCGTGATGCGGCCGGTGAGAGTCAGCTCGGCGGTCACGAGGTCACGTGTTGCCATCAGACCTCGGGAATGGTGCAGATGTGTCCGTCAGCGTCCATGGGATAACCGCAGAGCGGGCAAATTGGGCGCCCTGCACCCACGATCTCGCGGGTGCGCTTGGTGAATGCTCGGGCGGTGCCGACCGGCATTCTTACGCGCAGCATTTCGGGCTCGTCAGCCGCTTCCTCATGAAGCGATTCGTCATCAGCATCGTCCTCGGTGAGGGGGTGGGCCTCTATGACGATCTGGGCAGTGGTTGGGTCCCACCCCAAGCTCATGGCCCCAGTGCGAAACTGCTCCTGGACGGCTTCGAGCGGGTCATTGTCGACAAGCTCTATGGGAGTACCCGTGGGAACGCTGAAGGGGTTGCCCTTGACCGTGATCAGCTCATCGAGAATTTCATCGATGCTCTCCGCGAGCAGCGCCGACTGCTGCTTCTCCATGGAAATACTCACAACTTGTTTCCCGGCGCGCACCTGCAGGTAAAAGGTGCGCGCTCCCGGAACGCCGATGGTGCCAACAACGACCCGATCAGGCCAGGCAAACTCGTGAACACGTGTAGGCATGTCAGTATTCTAGGCCAATGAGGTTCATGGCACCTTTTGCCCCGCACCGCCGCCCACCGGCGCATCGCCCGAGTTGATGCCGTTCGCCAGCCACGACAGATCGCCCCCATCCGTGTTGCTCGCATAGACGGTCGGCCGGCTGGCGCCATAGTGCACGATCGATATGGAGGCGGGGCCCACGTTAATGCGTTGGAACAGGTCAAGGTGCATGCCGAGTGCGTCGGCGAGAATGGACTTGATGATGTCGCCGTGGCTCACTGCCGCCCATACAGCCCCTGGCCCGAACTCGGCTTCGAAGGCCGCATCGTGGCGCCGGATCGCGGCCACTGACCGAGCCTGCATCGCTGCCATGGACTCGCCGCCCGGAAAAACGACGGCGGACGGTTGCGACTGGACAACCCGCCACAAATCCTCGGTTGCGAGATCAATGAGTGTGCGGCCCTGCCACTGGCCGTAATCGCACTCGGTGAGATCTGGATCGACGGGCGCGTACGGCGCTCCAGCCTGGCGATCAAGGATGAGCCGGGCAGTTTGCCGGCAACGCTCAAGAGGGCTGGACACCACCCCGGCCAAAGGCACGGGCGCCAGCCGGTCTCCGGCAATGGCTGCCTGGTCCCGCCCGATTTGGTCCAGGACGACGCCGCCAGCCCGGCCGGCCAGCAGCCCTGTGGCATTGGCTGTGGAGCGGCCGTGCCGCACGAGGATTACTGTCGCCATCCACCCAGCCTAACCACCCGCCGCGGACGAACCCAGCACGGCGGGCCCATGGATGGAACGACGTCCATTGATGAGGGCGTAGGACGCGACATCCCGGGCGCCCCGTCAGAGGGACACCCGGGATGGTCAAACGGCTGTCGTCAGGACTCCGGCTTCCCGATCCGCACCCGCCATACGGTGGGGCCTTCCTCAAGGTAGTCCCACGTGAACTGGTTCTTGAACTCGGCGTCGAACTGGTACCAGAGCGGTTTCGGGTCGTGGTCGTTGACCAGTTCGAATCCCTTGCCTGACCCCAGGTCGTGGTAGTTCTGCAGAATCAACTCGTGGCGCCGCTGTGGCGGGTCATTGCGTACGTCGAGCTTTGGATCGTTGCTCATCTTTCCTCCTGTTTGGTGGGTGGACTGGTGGAGTCTGTGCCGGGTCCCTGGGGCAGGCGGACCAAATAGTGCATCGCGCCGTTGAGCCGCTCAGCCTGCCGGGGCTGCCCGTCACGAAGGGCGAGCCATGCCCTTGCGGCGATTCGATTGGCAGCGTCCGGGTCGCCTGAGAGTCCCAACGCGCGCAAGGCCTTGATGAGGTGGCCGACCGTCGCAACGAGTGCATCGTCGCCGGGACTTTCGGTTGCCATCTATGACACGCTCCTGTAATTACTACGGCATTTTCCGTGGTAATTGTCATCCTACTCCCTTGCTACCATCGCTGAATGGCATCACGAACGGAACCACCAATGAACTGTAAAGAAGCGGCTTGTCGAAATCCGTTGGTCCCTGTTGCCTACGTCATCTTCCGGCGAGACGACTCCGTCCTGCTGCAACTGCGCCAGGGCACCGGGTACATGGACGGCCATTGGGCCACGGCAGCGGCGGGCCATGTTGAGCCCCGGGAGTCCGCAATTGAGGCTGCTGTCCGCGAGGCCCATGAGGAACTCGGTGTGGTAATTGACCCCAAGGAGCTGGTTCCGCTCACCACGATGCATCGCGGCCAACCGACGGACCCGGACAAGGCTGGCCGCGTGGATTTCTTCTTCATCTGCGAATCCTGGGCTGGCAACCCGCACATCATGGAAGCCAGCAAGGCGGCCGGATTGCAGTGGTACAGCCTCAACGGTCTTCCCAAGACAGTGGTTCCCCACGAACGGTACGTCTTGGATCGGCTCACAGCCGGACTGCCGCCCATGGTCAGTTTTGGCTTTTCCAATCCCTAAAAGAGGATTCCCGGATACGGGTCCGTGCCTTCCGGCCAGCCAAGGTCCTACTCTTGGAGGAGGGGGCGGACACACCAACGTGGAGGAGCACCATGAAGAAGCATGAAGGCATACCCGTTCCACCGGTGGCCATGGCCGTGGCAGCACTGACGCAACGGTTTACGCCGCGGGGACGCAAGGTGCGGAAGCTCCGCCGCGTGGCCGCAGTGGTCCTGGCGGCAGCTTCCGGAACGCTGGTTCTTGCCACCCTCGCCGACTTCGCCAGGCGCGGCACCACTCTCAACCCGAACGCCCCGGGGACCGCCTCGGTGCTGGTGACGGGCGGCAGCAACAGCATCTCGCGCAACCCCATGTATGTGGGCCTGGCGGGCCTGCTGCTTTCCCTTGCCGTGAAAAGGGGCTCCTGGCAGGCACTGCTGCCCGTGGCCGGGTTTGTGGTGGCTCTCGACCGGCTCCAGGTGGTCCGCGAGGAGGAAGCGCTGCGCGGCCGGTTCGCAGAGGCGTACCTCGAGTACTGCGCGCGGACTCCGCGATGGCTGGACAGGCGTTCCCTCGACGCAGTGCGGGACATCTGGACCACGGCGGCCCGCCGCGGGTCAGCGGAATAAGCAGCGCTTAGCGGAATGAGTAGCGCTCAGCTGAGTCTGCAGCACTCAGCCGATTGAATACACCAGGCCCAGGCCCTGGCCTGCCAGTTCGGTGGTAAATCGCCTGGCGTCCTTGAGGTAGGACTCCACCATGTCCCGGCGTCCGTTCACAATGGCGGCCCAGTCAGGTGAAACGTGGGCGCTCCAGCGCTGGTAGAGCGGCGGCAGGTCCACCCGCGCCAGGTCCTCCGCGACGGCGGCAACTTCTTCCGCCCCGAGCACCCGGCAGTATGGAATCCAGCCGTACCCGTATGGTTTCACCTCGCCCCTGAGCAATTCATAGGCAGGCCTGGCCGGTTCGGCACCCGGCTGGCCCAGCAGGTCCCTTAGATCCTTCCACGGCTTGTCCAGGTAGAGGCATTCGGGCCGGTCAGGGGGATCGGACCAGGATTCCCAGAAGTGCGGGTCGGAGAGGAACGCGCGCGGATTGATGCGCGCGATATTGACCAGTGGAGCCGGCACCGGAAGTGCAAAGTATTTGATTCCCATGGAGCAATTTTTCCAGCGAAACGGAAATCCTGCTTGAAGTTATCCACAGGCCCAAAGGCACTACGACGCCGCAGGCACCGCCCGCAGCACGCAAAACTCATTGCCCTCCGGATCGGCCATGACCACCCACGTGACGTCCCCGCCCTGCCCAATGTCAACCCGGGTGGCGCCCAATGCCTCCAGGCGGGCCACCTCCGCGGCCTGGTTGTCGGGGCGCAGGTCCAGGTGCAGCCGGTTCTTGGCCGCCTTGTCCTCCGGGACCCTCAGAAACAAGATGTCCGGCACCACCCCGGCTTCCGGGCTCCCCGCGGGCGGCTGCAGGGCGATTTCGTCGTCGTCGTCCTCAACAATCACCCAGCCCAGCACCTCTGCCCAAAATTGGGCGGTTTCAGCCGGCGAGGTGGAGTCAATGGAAATGTTTTCGATGCGGAATCCCATGCCGACATTCTGCCGTGCCCGCCGGCGCTTGGCCAGCACCGGAGCTGTGCAATAACCACAGTAATTGCACAGGCCCTTCCAAGACGGGCACCACCAGCCTGTGGAACAGTGGTCCCATGGACACCCCCGAGGAACGCACGCCGGACATCCCGGACCCCCGCACCATGCCCGTGATTGCGGCAGGGGAACGGGAATCGCTGGAGGCGTGGCTGGAGTTTTACCGGCAAACGCTGCCCTGGAAGGTTGGCGGGCTCAGCGCGAAACAGTTGTGCCGCGCCGCCATCCCGCCGTCCGCCCTGACCATCGTGGGGATAGTCCGACACCTGACCGACGTCGAGCGCTTTTGGTTTTCCAACGTGGCAGCCGGGACGGGGGAAAAAGCCCTTTACCGGGAGGCTGACCGCAGCGCCGACTTCAACGGCTACAGCGAGGAGGCTGCCCTGGCGGACGTGGCCGCCTACTCGGCGGAACTCGAACGCGTCTGCGCGCATGCAGCGTCGGTTGCCGACCTCAGCGCACCCCTGCCCGGGCCCTGGCGCGGCCGCGAGATGAACTTGCGCTGGGTCTACACGCACATGATCGAGGAATACGCACGCCACCTGGGACACGTGGACCTGTTGCGCGAATGCCTCGACGGCAGTACCGGCTACTGACGCTCGACGCCGGTCCCCGCCTGCCGCCGTCGGCCGCGGACTGGCGCTGCGGTAGTCTTTCAGACAGGCTGAACCCCGCTGCGGCTGTGCCGCCGCGATCCATGGGAACCCCCCCAACACGCAAAGAGACAATGGAGGTGGAATGCGCGCCGGTCGCATTTCCAAGGCACTAACGGTGGCCGTGGCCACAGTGCTGGCACTGGGTGCCTGCACAGGCACGCCGCCCGCCCCCAACAACCCCACCTCCACGGCCACCGCCGTGGCAGGGGGCAACGTCACCGTGCTCGAATCCACTCCCTTCACCTCCTTTAACGCAGGAAGCGTCACAGGATCATCGGCCACGAACGCCAGGGTTGACTATGCCACCCACTCAGGGTTCAACTACGTGGATCCCGGGCTGAAGATTGTCAAGAATGACAAGTTCGGCAAATACGAAAAAATCTCGGACAACCCGCTGGTGGTCAAGTACACCATCAACAACGGCGTCCAGTGGTCCGACGGCGCGCCCGTCACGGCGGCGGATCTGTTGCTGCAGTGGGCAGCGGATTCCGGCTACTACAACGACGCCACGCTGGATGCAACGTTCAAGGTGGTCAAGGGGACCTCATACTTCCATGCCACGGGGGACACCACGGGCCTTTCCCACACGGCACTGCCCGTCATCGGCGACAACGGCATGTCCCTGACCCTTAGCTACACCAAGCCCTTCTCCGACTGGGAAACCGCGCTGGGTTCAACCGTGAGCATCCCGGCACACATTGTGGCAGTCCGCGCCGGCCTGAAGGACGCCGACGCACTCACGGCCCTCCTGCAAACCGTCCCCAAGGGCGACGCCGCCGTGCCGGTGCGGCCCAACGCGGAACTCAAAAAGGTGGCCGACTTTTGGAACACGGGCTTTGACACCAAGTCCATGCCGGATCCCTCACTGGCGCTGTCCAATGGCCCCTACCTGGTCAAGAGCGTCACGGCAGGCCACGAGCTGGTGCTGACCC
This sequence comes from Arthrobacter silviterrae, assembly GCF_011045165.1. Lineage (GTDB taxonomy): Bacteria > Actinomycetota > Actinomycetes > Actinomycetales > Micrococcaceae > Specibacter > Specibacter silviterrae. The sequence continues at coordinate 50,681 of NZ_JAAKZI010000006.1, read as the reverse complement.
GCAACGTTGACTACACGTGGGGTCCCACCCCGAAGCTGGACACGCTGACGGTGCACTACGCAGCTGATTCCCAGGCGCAGGTTGCGGCCCTCACCGACAAGACTGCGGATGTGATCTCGCCTCCCGACACCGCGGACGTCCATGCCCAACTGGAAGCGATGAAGACGGCGAAGATCGCGATCCTGCAGGGCCAGGGCCTCGGATTTGACCAAGCTGTGTTGAATTTCAAAGGCGTCTTTGCCAAAGCGGACCTTCGCACGGCCTTCCTCAAAACGGTGCCCCGCCAGGACATCGTCGACCAGCTGGCCCAGCCGCTGGAAAGCAACGCCGGCACGCTGGACTCCTTTGTGTTCCGCCCTGCGCAAACCCCCTACAAGGAGTCCGCGCGCAGCAACGGCACTTCCGGCTATGCGAAGGCGGACATCGACGCGGCCAAGACCCTGCTGGCGGGGGCCAAGCCCACCATCCGGATCCTCTACAACAAGGACGATCCTGTCCGCGCGGAGGAATATTCCCTGATTTCGGCCTCGGCCCAGCTGGCCGGGTTCACGGTCACGGATGCCGGCAAGCCCGCCGGCCAGTGGCAGCAGGCACTCAAGGAAGGCGCCTTTGACGTGGCGCTTTACGGTTGGACCAGCAACGCCACGGGATCCGTGCAGGTCCCGCAGATTTTCAAGACCGGCGCCGAATCAAACCTCAACAACTTCTCCAACACCGTGGTGGACCAGCTGGCCGGGCAGCTGGCCGGCGAACCCGACGACGCCAAGCAAAATGCCCTCAAGATGCAGATTGACAAGCTCGTTGTCGACGCCGGGTACGGGCTTCCCCTGTTTCAGCGCCTGGGGCTGGCCGCCACCGGCCCGCACGTGGCCGGCGTCGCCTACTCGCCCGTGCCGGTTGGTGTGTGGTGGAACGTCTGGGACTGGAGCTACGTCAAGTAGCGCCGGCAGCGGCCCCTGAAGCACGACGGCGGCGGGTGAGCTTGGTCACGCAAGCCGCCTGCCGCCGTCGTACTTTGGGCGGAAAAACCCGCCCCAAGCGGTGAATTCAGCGCCAGCGTGGCGCAAAACATGGCCGTCATGCGATAAAGTGACTAGGCCGTATTTGGCACTACGTCTAGAATGGTGTTATCTGCCGATAATCGCGGCCAAACATAAATGTGACTTTCTGCCGTCGCCCCTTAGGGCCTGCAGCCGGGCCCAACTGAAACGAGTCTTCACGCATGAGCGATACTTCCCTCAACACTGCCTCGCGCAATGACCTGCGCAACGTCGCCATTGTGGCGCACGTTGACCATGGCAAGACCACCCTGGTGGACGCCATGCTCAAGCAGACGCACTCATTTGCCGAGCACGGCAATGTTGCTGAGCGCGTCATGGACTCCGGTGACCTGGAGCGTGAAAAGGGCATCACCATTTTGGCCAAGAACACCACCGTGGCCTACAACGGTCCGTCAGCTGACGGCACCGTCATGACCATCAACGTCATTGACACCCCGGGCCACGCCGACTTCGGCGGCGAGGTGGAGCGCGGCCTGTCCATGGTGGACGGCGTGGTGCTCCTCGTTGACGCTTCCGAAGGCCCGCTGCCGCAGACCCGCTTTGTGCTGCGCAAGGCCCTGGCCGCCAAGCTGCCCGTGATCCTGCTGGTCAACAAGACCGACCGCCCCGATGCCCGCATCGACGAGGTTGTCGCCGAATCCATGGACCTGCTCCTGGGCCTGGCCTCCGACATGTCCGACGAAGTTCCCGACCTGGACCTCGACGCCGTTCTGAACGTGCCCGTCGTATACGCCTCCGGCAAGTTGGGCCGCGCTTCGCTGACCCAGCCTGCCAATGGTGAAGCCCCGGACAACGAGGACCTTGAGCCGCTGTTCAAGACGATCCTCGAGCACATCCCGGCCCCCCGCTACAACCCGGAGGGTGTCCTGCAGGCGCACGTCACCAACCTGGATGCCTCACCGTTCCTGGGCCGCCTTGCCCTGCTGCGCATCTTCAACGGCACCCTGCGCAAGGGCCAGACCGTTGCCTGGTACCGCCATGACGGCACCATCAAGCCGGTGAAGATCACCGAACTGCTGGCCACCCAGGCCCTGACCCGTGTTCCCGCCGAATCCGCCGGCCCCGGCGAGATTGTGGCTGTTGCGGGCATTGAGGACATCACCATTGGTGAAACCCTCACCGACCTTGAGGATCCGCAGCCCCTGCCGCTGATCACCGTTGACCCGCCGGCCATCTCCATGACCATCGGTATCAACACCTCCCCGATCGCCGGCCGCGTCAAGGGCCACAAGGTCACCGCACGCCAGGTCAAGGACCGCCTTGACAAGGAACTGGTGGGCAATGTATCCCTGAGAGTTCTTCCCACGGAGCGTCCCGACGCCTGGGAAGTCCAGGGCCGCGGCGAGCTGGCCCTGTCCATCCTGGTGGAGCAGATGCGCCGTGAAGGCTTCGAGCTGACAGTGGGCAAGCCCCAGGTTGTGACCAAGCAGGTCGACGGCAAGACGCACGAGCCCATGGACCACATGACCATCGACGTACCCGAGGAATACTTGGGCGGCGTCACCCAGCTGATGGCGGCCCGCAAGGGACGCATGATCAACATGGCCAACCACGGCACCGGCTGGTGCCGCATGGAATTCATCGTTCCGGCCCGTGGCCTGATCGGTTTCCGTACACGCTTCCTGACCGACACCCGCGGCGCCGGCATTGCTTCGTCCATCGCTGAAGGTTACGAGCCGTGGGCCGGCCCCATCGAGTACCGCACCAACGGTTCCATCGTGGCTGACCGCTCCGGCGTGGTCACCCCGTTCGCGATGATCAAGCTCCAGGAACGCATGAACTTCTTCGTGCAGCCCACCTCCGAGGTCTACGAGGGCATGATTGTTGGCGAGAATTCACGCTCCGATGACATGGATGTCAACATCACCAGGGAAAAGCAGCTCACCAACATGCGCGCAGCTTCTTCCGACACCTTCGAAAACATGACCCCGCCGCGCACCCTGACCCTGGAAGAGTCCCTGGAATTCGCCCGCGAGGACGAGTGCGTTGAGGTCACCCCGGAGTCCATCCGCATCCGCAAGGTCATCCTGAACGCCGGCGACCGCGCCAAGGCGTTCCGCAGCCGCGCCAAGGCCTGATCCCCAGCGCCACAGGCGGCTTCCACGCCTTGAATCCAGCCCGTCCCCGGTCAAAACCGGGGGCGGGCTGCTTCGTTTAAGGTTTCATCTCGATAAAGATCTGTTCGAACTGTGCGCTGGATTACTCACAAGTAGGTGTTTGTCTGTAGCCTTGACGGGTATGAGCTGAAACACATCAAGATTCAACGGTGAATCTGCACTTGAGTGCTTCTACTCGAATCCATTAATTAGTCAAGGAGGCGGAATGCGTTACTCGCGCACTTCCAAAGCACTGGGCCTGGCGGCAGTTCTCGCCATGTCCATCACCGCATGTGGCGGCACTTCGGGTGGGAACAACACCAGCGCAGCTGCCAACACCAGCAAGGCAATTACGGCCAACGGCACCGAACCACAAAACCCGCTGCTGCCGGCAAACACCAACGAAGTTGGTGGCGGCCGTGTCATGGACCTCATCTTCTCCGGCCTTGTCAGCTACGACGTCCACGGCAAAACCGTCAACGAACTGGCGCAGTCCATCACGACCACGGATTCCCAGCACTACACCATCAAGATCAAGTCCGGCCAGACGTTCAGTGACGGCACCCCCATCACGGCAAAGAACTTCGTGGATGCCTGGAACTACGGTGCGGCAGCCAAGAACGCCCAGCTGAACAGCTACTTCTTCGCACCCATCAAGGGCTACGACAAGGTAAGCGCCGACAAGTCCACCCTGGACACCATGGAAGGCCTGAAGGTTGTCGACGACACCACCTTCACGGTTGACCTGACAGCTCCGGAATCCGACTTCCCGCTGGCACTCGGCTACACGGCGTTCTACCCGATGCCCGAGTCCGCCTACAAGGACATCAAGGCATACGGCCAGAACCCGGTCGGCGACGGCCCGTACAAGCTGGCTCCCGGTGGCTGGAAGCACGACACCTCCATCACGCTCATTCCGAACGACAAGTACCAGGGTCCGAACAAGCCGAAGAACGGCGGCGTGACCTTCACGCTCTACTCGAGCCCGGACGCCGCCTACACGGATGTGCAGTCTGACAACCTTGACGTCCTGGACCAGGTGCCCCCGAGCGGCCTGCAGAACTTCAAGACAGACTTCAAGGGACGCTTCGTCAACCAGGCCTACGCGGGCAACGCCACCATGACGATCCCGAGCTACCTGCCCGAGTTCAAGGGCGAGGCCGGCCAGATGCGCCGCCAGGCCATCTCGATGTCGATCGACCGCCAGCAGATCATTGACAAGATCTTCTACGGCAACAAGAAGGTCGCCACCGAGTTCACGTCACCCGTGCTGGACGGCTACGACGCCAACCTGCCCGGCAGCGATGTGCTGAAGTACAACCCCACGAAGGCCAAGGAACTCTGGGCGGCTGCTGACAAGATCAGCCCGTGGCCCGCAGGCAAGGTCTTTACCATCACGTCCAACATCGATGGTGCCGGCAACAAGGAATACATCACGGCCATGGCCAACCAGATCGCCACCACCCTGGGGATCAAGGCTCAGCTGAACCCGATTGCCACGTTCAAGGAATCCCGCAACCTGATCAACTCCAAGAAGCTCACCGGTGCCTCACGCGCCGGCTGGCAGGCGGACTACCCGTCGCTGCAGGACTTCCTCGGCCCGCTGTACGGCACCGGGGCAGGCTCCAACGACGGCGACTACTCCAGTCCGGCGTTTGACGCCAAGCTGAAGGAAGGCCTTGCCGCCAAGAGCGTTGACGAAGGCAACAAGATCTTCAACCAGGCCCAGGAAATCCTGCTGAAGGACCTGCCGGTCATCCCGCTGTGGTACCAGGCTGTCCAGGGCGTGTGGAGCAACAACGTCACCAACGTGGAGTTCGGCTGGAACGGCGTTCCGCTGTACTACAACATCACCGCTAAGTAATATCAGTAGCACTGACGCATGAAGGGGGACCCGGACTAGGTGCCGGGTCCCCTTTCATTGTCTAAATCACATGTCTTTGTGTTACTTTCCGTACAGGGACAATGCGGCGATCCCGCATGTTGTCCAGTACCGTCCACTATTTGAACAGGTAATTTCATGAACGATTTGCCAACAGGAACACCGGGGGAGGAGACGCCATAATGGTCATGTTCACGCTCCGCCGCTTCCTGCAGCTGATTCCCGTTTTTTTCGGGGCCACGCTACTGGTGTACTTCCTCGTCTTTGCAACCCCCGGCGATCCCATCGCTGCCCTGTCCGGCGGCAAGCCGATGGCGCCCGCCGTGCAGGCCGCCCTCCGGGCCCAGTACAACCTGGACCAGCCCTTCTGGATCCAGTACGGCCTGTACCTGAAGAACCTGGTGACCCTCAATCTGGGCCAGACGTTCTCCGGACAGGACGTGTCGGCCGTCATTGGGCGCGCCTACCCCGTCACCGCCCGGCTGGCCTTCATGGCGCTGGCCATTGAAGCCATCTTCGGCGTCCTGTTCGGCGTCATCGCCGGCCTGCGCAAGGGCAAGCTGTTCGACGCCACGGTCCTGGTGGCCTCCCTGGTCGTCATCGCCGTTCCCACCTTCGTCCTGGGCTTCGTCCTGCAGCTGGTCATCGGCGTTCAGCTTGGCTGGGCCCGCCCCACCGTCAGCGGGGCCGCGCCGTGGAACGAACTGATTTTGCCGGCCCTGGTGCTGGGACTGGTGTCCCTGGCCTACGTCATCCGGCTCACCCGCGCCTCCATCAGTGAAAACATGAATGCCGACTACGTACGCACCGCCACGGCCAAGGGCCTGAGCCGAGGACGCGTGGTATTGGTGCACATCCTGCGCAACTCACTGATCCCTGTGGTGACCTTTCTGGGTGCCGACCTTGGCTCCCTCATGGGTGGCGCCATTGTCACCGAAGGCATCTTCAACGTCCCCGGCGTCGGCAACCTGCTCTACAAGGCCATCCTGAAGGGCGAGAGCGCCACCGTGGTGGCCGTCGTCGGCATTCTGGTCATTGTCTTCGTGGTCGCCAACCTCGTGGTGGACCTCTTGTACGCCTGGCTCGACCCAAGGATTCGCTATGTCTGAGAACCTGACACCTGAAACTGACCTGACCAAGCCGGTGATCCCGGCAGCCGCGCGTCAAGGAAAAACGTCCAGCCGCGCAATTGTTCATTTCGTGGCTCCGCTGGAGGAAACACCCCTCGCCGCGATCGACAATGTGGATGAGAGTGAAGCGCCGCTGAGCCTGTGGGCAGACGCCTGGCGTAACCTGCGCCGCCAGCCCCTGTTCATCATTTCCGCCATTCTGATCGTGCTGGTGCTCGTAGTGGCTTTCCTGCCCCAGCTGTTTGCGAATGTCGATCCCACCAGCTGCACCCTCAACGATTCCTCTGCTGGCCCGCGTGGCGGGCATCCCATGGGCTTCACCCTCCAAGGCTGTGATGTGTACTCCCGCATGATCTACGGCACGCGCGCGTCCCTCATGGTTGGCGTTTTCACCACCCTCGGGGTGCTGGTTTTTGGCGGCATCATGGGTGCCCTGGCCGGCTACTACGGCGGCTGGGTCGACGCCATCCTGGCCCGCCTGGGCGACGTCTTCTTCGCCCTGCCGCTGATCCTGGGCGCCATTGTCATGATGCAGCTGCCTGCCTTCCGCGACAACCGCAGCGTGTGGACAGTTGTGCTGACGCTGGTGATCTTCGGGTGGCCGCAGATTGCGCGCATCACCCGCGGTGCGGTCATTGAAAACCGCAACGCTGATTTCGTCACTGCTGCCAAGGCGCTGGGGCTGTCCCGTTTCAATGCACTGGTGCGCCACGTGCTGCCGAACTCGCTGGCCCCCATCATTGTGGTGGCCAGCATCTCGCTTGGCACGTTCATCGTGGCCGAGGCCACGCTGTCCTTCCTGGGCATCGGCCTGCCGGACACCGTCATGTCCTGGGGCAATGACATTGCGGCCGCGCAGCCGCAGGTGCGCAACAACCCGGGCGTGCTGCTGTGGCCAGCAGCCGCGCTGTCCGTCACCGTCCTGAGCTTCATCATGCTCGGTGACGCACTCCGTGACGCCCTCGACCCCAAAGCAAGGAAGCGGTGACCACCATGTCCAACCATGCAACGGGACAGGGCGCCCGCGCCCTCCGGTCAAGCGACCAGCCACTTCTGGACATCCAGGACCTGGCCATCACCTTCGAAACCTCCAACGGTCCGGTCGAGGCAGTGCGCAACGCACACCTGACCATCATGCCCGGAGAGACAGTGGCCATTGTGGGGGAGTCCGGTTCGGGCAAGTCCACCACGGCCCTGGCCGCCATCGGCCTGCTCCCGTCCAACGGGCGGGTCAGCGGCGGCAAGATCATTTTCGACGGCGAGGACATCACCAACGTCAGCAGCAAGCGGATCGTCGAACTGCGCGGAAACTCCATCGGCATGGTCCCCCAGGACCCCATGTCGAACCTGAACCCCGTATGGAAAATCGGTTTCCAGGTCAAGGAGACGCTCAGGGCCAACGGCCTGGACGGCGCCAATTCCAAGGAACGGGTCGCGGAAGTGCTATCCGAGGCAGGTCTCCCGGACGCCGCCGCACGCGCCAAGCAGTACCCGCACGAGTTCTCCGGCGGCATGCGCCAGCGCGCGCTGATCGCCATCGGCCTGGCCTGCCGGCCGCGCCTGCTGATCGCCGATGAGCCCACGTCCGCCCTGGACGTGACAGTGCAGCGGCAGATCCTGGACCACCTCGACAAGATGACCACCGAGCTCGGCACGGCCGTGCTGCTGATCACCCACGACCTCGGCCTGGCCGCGGAACGTGCCGAGAAGCTGGTGGTCATGTACAAGGGGCAGGTGGTGGAATCGGGTCCGGCGCTGGAGATCCTGCGCAACCCGCAGCACCCCTACACGCAGCGCCTGGTCAACTCCGCGCCGTCGCTGGCATCCCGCCGGCTGCAGTCGCAGAAGGCCAAGGATGCGCTGGCCGCGGCCGTCGCGGACCTGGACACGCCCGTTGACGGCGAGCACCCGGCTCCCGTCGCGCCGAGGACAGTCCCCGCGGCAGCCAAGCCGGTGAGTGCCGACGGCCGCCAGCACGCGCAGGCCGGCGACACCATCCTGGAGATCAAGAACCTCACCAAGGTGTTCAAGCTCCGCGGCGCGCTCGGCAAGTCCACGGACTTCAAGGCTGTGGACGACGTGTCCTTCTCGGTTCCGCGCGGCACCACCATGGCCATTGTGGGCGAGTCCGGCTCGGGCAAGTCCACGGTGGCGCAAATGGCGCTGAGCCTGCTGGCCCCGACCGAGGGCAGCATCCTGTTCGACGGTGTTGAGGTCAACACGCTGAAGGGGAGGGCGCTCTTTGACTTCCGCCGCCGCGTGCAGCCCATCTTCCAGGACCCGTATGGATCGCTGGACCCGATGTTCAACATCTACCGGACCATTGAGGAGCCGCTGAAGATCCACAAGATCGGCGATTCAAAGTCCCGGGAGAAGAAGGTCCGAGAGCTGCTGGACCAGGTTTCCATGCCTGCCAGCACCATGCACCGCTACCCGAATGAGCTCTCCGGCGGCCAGCGCCAGCGCATCGCCATTGCGCGTGCCCTGGCCCTCAACCCAGATGTGATCATCTGTGACGAGGCAGTGTCCGCCCTGGACGTGCTGGTGCAGGCGCAGGTGCTGAACCTGCTCAACGAGCTGCAGGAGGACCTGGGCCTGACGTACCTGTTCATCACGCACGACCTTGCCGTGGTCCGCCAGATTGCAGACCACGTCACTGTCATGCAAAAGGGCCGCGTCGTTGAGGCCTCCTCCACGGATGAGGTCTTCAGCAACCCGAAGCAGGTCTACACGCAGGAGCTGCTCAACGCCATTCCGGGAGCCACGTTGCTGGTTTAGCGAAGCCCCGGCTGGTGCCACAAGGCCGGCACGCCCATGAATTTTACGTGGGCGTGCCGGCCTTTTGCCGTTCCCCCGTTCACGCCCGGCGGCCCGCGGCGAGTAGATTGGTTGCCATGGACATCAGCCCCGACACGCCCACGCCGCAGCTCCTGCCTGGGCTCGGCCCCGATGCCACCCTCCTCTTTGTGCACGCCCACCCGGACGATGAGTCCATCGCCACGGGAGCCACCATGGCCGCCTACGCCGCCGCCGGGGCGCGCGTGGTGCTGCTGACGTGCACACGCGGCGAGCTGGGCGAGGTCATCCCGCCGGAGCTGGGCCACCTGGAAATTGGGCGTGAGCTCCGCCTCCCCGATGAGCCTGGGATGCACGACGCCGGCGGGCCGGGTCCGCGGGCCGCGGCGGATGGCACGGGGCTGGCCCGGGAGCGGGAACGTGAACTGGCTGCCGCCCTTGTGGCATTGGGCGTCAAGGAACACGTGTGGCTGGGACAGGGTGCCACTGCGCCGGCGGCAGGGCCCGTGGTTTTCCGGGACTCAGGGATGCAGTGGGGTCCGGATGGCCGCGCCATGGCCGCGGACACCGTCCTGGACGGTTCGCTTTCACGCACCCCGCTGTCCGAGCTTGCCGCGCTGGCGGCCCAGCTGATCCGTGCGCTGCGCCCGGATGCACTCGTCACCTATGCGCCCGACGGCGGCTACGGCCACCCCGACCACGTGCGTGCGCACCAGCTGTCCATGGCGGCATTGGAGCTGGCGGCGCAGCCCGGAGGTGCCGGCAGCGGGACCCTCAGTGACGGGACCCGTGCGGACGGCTGGCGGGTGCCACGCGTCTTCGCGATTGTCAGCGACCGGCCCGAGCGCCCCCTGGGGGAGGGTGTGCCGCGCATTGCCGTGGACGGCAACGTGGCCGCGAAGACCGCAGCGATGCGGGCGCACCGAACCCAGATAACGGTGGAGGGCAGCCGTTACGCGCTCTCCGACGGTGTCTGGAAGGACATCTCCGGGACCGAGGAGTTCATTGAAGTCCTCCGGGCGCCAGCGGGAGGCATCGCATCAGGCAGCATCGCATCAGGCAGCATCGCATCAGGTGGTGCCGCCTCAAGTGGGGCGGGCGGGGACGAACCCGGCCAAGTTGCAGTTGAAGGGCCCGTGGGCGCCACGGTGTGCCAATGAGCGGTCCGGAGCTGGCGGACCGCCACGAACCCGGTGCCCGGATGCCCACGCCGCGGCGCTGGGCGGTGGTTGCTGCGGCATTCGGGGCCGGGATCGGAACGGGCCTGCTGGGCACTTCGCTGCACGGCCACGCCTTGTATGGGACCGGCTACATTGTGCCGCTGGGCGCCGTGGCGGCGCTGGTCATGCTGGCCGCCGTGGAACTCTTCGTTGGCCTGTGGGGCAGAAGCGCCTGGGTGGTGGTGCTGTGCGGCGGTGCTGCCTACCTGTGCGCCGGCCTGCTGTCGCTGCGGCTCGGCGCGTTTGGCATGATCTCGGCCAACCTCCAGGGCAACTTGTGGCTGTACGGCATTGCCGTGCTGACGCCTGTCATGGCGTGGATTGCTGTGCTGATCCTGAGGCCGGGCAACACCACGCGCGGAAAATAGCTGCCGCAGTGCCCGCCGAGAGTACGGATGCGGCGGGTCGGCGCTGATCCGGGCCGCCCCAAGTGTCCTTTCGGCGCGGGGAGCGGGCGCTACGCCGGCGTTGCGCGCCGTTCGCGCCGCGGTGGCGGCGGGGGGACAGCCTTGGCGAGCTGGACGTCGTCGAGCTTCACCATTACGCTGCCGGTACGCGTGGCCACGGTGCAACTGGCGGAGTCGCGGGCCTCGAGCGTGCCCAGGGCATCGGTGGTGCCGCCGGGAATCCGGTACCGGACCACCACGCGGGTGCCGAGGGGAACGCTGGACAAAAGCTGGAGTGGATGGCTCACCACTTCATACTAAGTCTCGCCAGGATGCATGGCCGTCCCCCGTGGGGGATAATGAACATACCCGGCTCCCGGCCGGGGTCGAGCCGCAAATGAGGAAGGTTGGGGACGTGACGTATGTAATTGCGCAGCCGTGCGTGGATGTCAAGGACAAGGCATGTGTTGAGGAGTGCCCTGTTGACTGTATCTACGAGGGTGAACGCTCGCTCTACATCCACCCCGACGAATGCGTTGACTGCGGTGCCTGCGAACCTGTCTGCCCCGTGGAGGCCATCTACTACGAGGACGACACCCCCGAAGAGTGGGCCGAATACTACAAGGCCAATGTGGAGTTTTTTGACGTCCTGGGGTCCCCGGGCGGAGCCGCCAAGATCGGCAACACCCACACCGACCACCCCCTCATTGCAGCGCTGCCGCCGCAGAACCAGGGCTGAGCGCTGCTGTGACCCCGCCCCAGGCAAAGCCCTTTGGCCTGCAGCTGCCCGAATACCCTTGGGAGGCCATGGCGCCCTACCGGGCCACGGCCGCCTTGCACCCCGACGGCGTGGTGGACCTGTCCATCGGCACGCCCGTTGACCCGACGCCCACGCTGATCCAGGGGGCCCTGCAGGCTGCCTCGGACGCCCATGGCTACCCCACCACGCACGGCACCACGGCCTTGCGCCAGGCCGTTGTGGACTGGTTTGCCCGGCGCCGGAACGTGCCCGGCCTGGACCCGAATGATGTCCTGCCCACAGTGGGTTCAAAGGAACTGGTGGCCTGGCTGCCGCTGTTGCTGGGCCTCGGTGCCGGGGATGTGGTGGTCCGCCCCACCGTGGCCTATCCCACCTACGACATGGGCGCCGAGTTTGCCGGCGCCACCGCAGTTGCCGCGGACTCCCTTGACGAGCTCGACGCCGGCACGCGGGCCCGCGTGCGCCTGGTGTGGGTGAACTCCCCGGGGAACCCCACCGGCATTGTCCGCGGCGTCGAGTCCCTGCGGGAACTGGTGGGGCAGGCCCGGGCCGTTGGCGCAGTCGTCGCCTCCGACGAATGCTACGGGGAGCTGGGCTGGGGTGCCTGGGACCCGGAAAACGGCGGGGAACCGGTCCCCAGCGTGCTGGACCCGCGCGTGTCCGGCGGCAGCAACGACGGCCTCCTGGCCGTCTACTCCCTCAGCAAGCAGTCCAATGTGGCCGGCTATCGGGCCGCCTTCGCGGCAGGAGACGCCGCCATCATCGCGAACCTCGTCAACAGCCGCAAGCACGCAGGCATGATTGTTCCCCGCCCCGTCCAGGAAGCCATGCGCGTGGCGCTGGGGGATGACTCCCACGTCAGCGCCCAAAAGGCCCTCTACCGCAACCGCCGGGCCAAGCTGGTGCCCGCGCTGGAATCCTTTGGCCTGGCCATCCACCACTCCGAGGCCGGACTGTACCTGTGGTGCACGGCCGGGGAGGACACCTGGACCACCATCGGCCGGCTCGCGGAGCTGGGCATTGTGGCCGGCCCAGGTGTTTTCTACGGAGCCGCCGGCAACGGATTTGTCCGGGTGGCGCTCACCGGGACCGATGAGCGCATCGATGCCGCTGTCCGGCGGCTCAAGGGCTGAACCGGCCCGGCACGGCCCATGGCGGAGACACAAAACGGGGCAGGATTAGTGTAGAAGGGCACCCAAGCGGTAGTTTCGTACTTAGACGTTTATGCCGCCGCGCGCCTTGACGCCAGCCTGGGCCCCCGCCCGGCGGGCACTTTGGGGCCACACGGTGCGCAGGTCAACCCTGCGGGCTGGACAGCTGCATAGATCCAAGCACAGCCCGACAAGGGCTACCTCATGAAGGGGACTCCATGACTGACTCCACGAGCGCAACACTGCGCTACGACGGCGGGGAACTTATTCTCCCGCGCATCGAAGCGGTAGAAGGCAACGCCGGTTTCGACGTATCCAAGCTCCTCAAGGACACCGGCGCGGTCACCTACGACCCCGGCTTCGTCAACACTGCGGCCACGTCTTCCGCCATCACGTACATCGACGGCGACAAGGGAATCCTGCGCTACCGCGGCTACCCCATTGAAGAACTGGCTGAGCACTCCAGCTTCCTGGAAGTGTCCTACCTGCTCATTTACGGCAACCTGCCCTCCGCCTCCGAGCTGGAAAAGTTCGACCAGCGGATCCGCCGCCACACCATGCTGCACGAGGACTTGAAGGGTTTCTTCGGCGGCTTCCCCCGTGATGCTCACCCCATGCCGGTGCTTTCCTCCGCAGTGTCGGCGCTCTCCACTTTTTACCAGGACTCCCTGGACCCGTTCGACGACGAGCAGGTGGAGATGGCCACCATCCGCCTCATGGCCAAGATGCCCGTCATCGCCGCCTACGCGCACAAGAAGTCCATTGGCCAGCCCATGCTGTATCCGGACAACTCCATGGGCCTGGTGGAAAACTTCCTCCGCCTGAGCTTCGGCCTGCCCGCGGAGCCCTACGAGATGGACCCCGTGGTGGTCAAGGCACTGGACCTGCTGCTGATCCTGCACGCCGACCACGAGCAAAACTGTTCCACGTCCACCGTGCGGCTGGTGGGCAGCGCCAACGCCAACATGTTCGCCTCCGTTTCCGCCGGCATCAACGCACTCTTCGGCCCGCTGCACGGCGGCGCGAATGAGGCCGTGCTGAACATGCTCCGCCAGATCCAGGCCAGCGGCGAGCCGGTTGAGAAGTTCGTGGAGCGCGTGAAGAACAAGGAAGCCGGCGTCAAGCTCATGGGCTTCGGGCACCGCGTCTACAAGAACTACGATCCGCGCGCAAAAATAGTCAAGGCCACGGCCCATGAAATTCTGGCCAAGCTGGGCGGAAATGACGAACTCCTCGACATCGCCATGCGCCTGGAAGAAGTAGCCCTGACGGACGAATACTTCATTTCCCGCAAGCTCTACCCGAACGTCGATTTCTACACCGGCCTGATCTACAAGGCCATGGGCTTCCCGGAAAAGATGTTCACGGTGCTCTTCGCCATTGGCCGCCTCCCGGGCTGGATTGCCCAGTGGCGCGAAATGATGAAGGACCCCCAGACCAAGATCGGCCGCCCGCGCCAGCTGTACACAGGCGAACCGGAGCGCATGTATCCCTCGCGCTGACCCTCGGCACCACCGGAGAAGAAGATGTTGAAAATGATTGGCCAGGCGTCCGCCCTGGCATTGGGCCTGGTCACCGTGGTGGTGGTCGTGGTGGCGCTGGCCGGGCACCCGGAGCTTTGGCCGGTGGCCATTGTTGCCGCCGTCATCACGCTGGCGCTGGTGGCCGTGGTCCTGGTGGACAGGCAGCGCCGGGCCGCCGGCAAGTAGCCGTGCACTGAAGTCCGCGCGGATTTCCGCCACGGGCGCCGTAATGGGGAAACAGGTGAAACATCTGTGCTAAAAAAGACTTGTGCCGAAAATTGTTGACGCGGATGACCGCCGCGAACTCGTAGCCGATGCCGTCTTCGCCGTCATTCTCCAGCAGGGCCTGGCACAAGCGTCGCTACGCAACGTGGCTGCCCAGGCCGGGCTGGCGCTGGGGTCGGTGCGCCACTACTTTGACAACCAGGCCGAGCTCATGGAATTTGCCTTCCGGGTGAATTCCGAGCGCATCCACCTGCGCGCCCTGGACGCCCTGGAACTCCTGGAACAACACGCCCTGCCCCGGGACCCCGCCGCCGTCGTGGACAAATGCGCAAGCGTGCTCGAGGAACTGCTGCCGCTGGATGACTTGCGCCGCGGCGAGGCCGTGGTGCACATGGAATTCATGCTGGCCGCCCGCACCGACAACAATCTTCAGAACGCGGCCCGGGACGACTACCGTGCCACCGGGGCAGTGGTGGGCCGGGTGGTGCTGGCACTGCTGGGCAGCGGACTCATGGCCGGATCGCCCGAACCCGTTGACGAGGCCGAGAGGCTCATTGCCGTGCTGGACGGGCTGGGCCTGCGCCTGGTGCTGCAGCCCGCCTGGGCAACCCCGGAACAAGGCCGGACCACGCTCCGCCGCCACCTGGAATCGCTGCTGGCACCCTAGGCGCCCCGGCTGCCCGCCCCTGCCGCTCCACCGTGCAAAAGGGTAATCTTGGACGTGGGAGGCCGCAGTCTGCGGCCGCTGGAGGCGAGAACCATGCATCATACGGGCGGGCCGGGCTGGCGGATCACCATGGACACGTCAGGCCCCATGTTGATTGCACTGTACATTCGGGATGTGGCGGGCCTGACGGGGGCCGGCAGCCCCTCCCTGTCCCACGTGGCACCGCACGTCCGCGCGGCCGACCACAGCAGGCTCACGGCCCATGTGGGCGGCGAAAAGGCGCTGCGCGGGCAGTGGGAAGCCTGGTGGGGCACCCTGTTGGTGCAGCCGGACGGGACGGAGCCGGCCATGACTCCGCCGTCGTTCCCCGAGTTCAATGCGATGCCTGCGCTGCAACGGGTGGTCCAGGCACACTTCGGGGCGGCCCTGACGTGGTCCCGGGAACAAAGCCGCGCATACTCGCTCATGGCGGCTGAACGAGAGACGCTGGGCGGGCACAAGATCCTGGCGGACCTGGTGCAGAACCGGGAAATGGAACTGGGCCGCAGCGCCCGCGACTTCACCCTGACCATTGTGGAGATGCCGCTGGCCGAACAGCGGGCCTGGTTCATTGAACCGGACAGGCTCATCATGAGCGAACACCTGCTCGATGACCAGCAAAACTTCCTTAGCTACGTCCAGCCCGTCGTGGAGCTGCTCGTCTAGGAACCGGCCGCGGCCATCGTGATGACCACATTGCCCCCGGCGTTCCCGGTGCCCTTCCACCCAACGTTTGTGCCGGCGTCGTTCGTGTTGCGGTCCCAGGCCAGGCCGCCGTAGCTGACATGGGTCAGGCCAAGTTGGGAAGCATTGGCAACGGCCCAGTGCGCCACGGCCCACCCCATGTTGCCGGATGCCGCTACCTCGAGGGTGGTGGCGGACTGCCCCGGCGTGGTGGCGACAGGCAGGGTGCCCAGCGCCTGCTTCAGCGCAGCCTCAACGGCGGTGGGGGAGCCCGCCGCCGTTGCCGGGGGAAGGGTGCAGCTCAGCGCCCCCGGCGACTGGCCCGTCAAGGCGGAGGCAAAGGCGCGGGACAGGCTCTCGTGTTGGGCGTAGGCGTGCGGAAAGGCGGAGCGCTGGACGATTTGGGCGGCGTCGTTCAGGGGCATGTCAACGTAGCCGGGCACCTTGTCCAGGGCGCTGTAAAACGCGTTCGTGGAGTAGACGGGGTCCATGATTTGCGCCACCGTGCCCCAGTCCTGGGAGGGCCGCTGCTGGAACAGTCCCACGGAATCCAGGTCGCCGTAGTCAATGTTGCGCAGCTTGGACTCCTGCAGGGCAGTGGCGAGTGCAATCGAGGCGGCCCGCGCCGGCATGCCGCGCTGAATGGAGATGCCGGAGATCAGCGCCGCGTAGCTCGTCTGGTCAACGGCCAGCGTGTAGGGCGTGCCGCCCACCGTGGCCGTGCAGCCCACGCTGAGCCCGGGAGCCAGGGCGCCGCGCAGGTAGCTTGCCACCCAGATGCCGCCGCCCACCAACAGGCCGGCGGCGACCAGGGTGACGGTCAGCAGTACTGCAAATGCCCGGCCGCGCCGGCGTCGCTTGGTGTTGCGCAAGCGGCCCTAGTTGCTGTGCAGCGAGTCGTTGAGGGAGACGGTGGAGCCGTGCCGGGGGAGCACCTCCACCTCGCCCGTGCTGGAATTGCGGCGGAAGAGCAGGTTGGCCTTGCCGGAAAGCTCGCTGGCCTTGACGATGACGGCGGTGTCTTCGCCGTCGTCGTCCTTGGGGCCCTGGACACGCACCCGGGTTCCCGCCGTGACATAGAGGCCGGCCTCCACCACGGAGTCGTCGCCAATGCTGATGCCGACGCCGGAATTGGCACCCAGGAGCACCCGCTCGCCCAGGGTGATCCGCTCCTTGCCGCCGCCGGAGAGGGTGCCCATGATGGAGGCGCCGCCGCCCACGTCGGTGCCTTCACCGACCACCACGCCGGCGGAAATGCGGCCTTCCACCATGGAGGCTCCCAGTGTGCCGGCGTTGTAGTTGACGAAGCCTTCGTGCATGACTGTGGTGCCGTCGGCCAGGTGGGCGCCGAGGCGGACGCGGTCGGCGTCGGCAATGCGGACACCGGAGGGGACCACGTAGTCCACCATGCGCGGGAACTTGTCCACGCCATACACCGTGACCGGACCGCGGCGGCGCAGCCTGGCCCGGGTGAGTTCAAAGCCCTCCACGGGGGCCGGGCCGAAATTGGTCCACACCACGTTGTTGAGCTTGCCGAAGATCCCGTCCAGGTTGATGGTGTTCGGGGCCACCAGGCGGTGGGAGAGCAGGTGCAGGCGCAGGTAGGTGTCGACGGCGTCGGCGGGAGCTTCATCAAGGTCGATTTGGGCGAAGACCACGGTGGGCGTGACGCCGCGGTCGTCGTCACGCCCGGCAACGGCAAGCGCCGTCAGCTCCGGTCCGGCCTCGCGGACCGTGCCAAGTGAGTTGACGGAGGTGCCCAGCGCGGGGCTGGGGAACCACACATCGAGGACTGAGCCGTCATCGGCAATGGAGGCCAGGCCGTGTCCGTGTGCGGTGCGTTCGGCGGGCGTTGCTGGGTTCTGCGTCATGCATGCAGTCTATCGACTTGCCGGCCCGGATCGAAAAGTTCTCGCCGCCTTGCGCCGCCGCCAACACCGCGCCCGGTAAACTTGGGCGGTGACTTACGACGACGACGCCCCCGCAGACCGCCCCGCACCCTCGCTTGACCTGTTTGCCGATGTGGCACTTTTGACCGCTGCCGTGATGGACATCGAGAGCGTCTCCGGCAACGAGGCTGCGCTGGCCGATGCCGTGGAGTCCGCCTTGCGGGGGCTGGGCCGGCTGGAGGTCACCCGCAACGGGGACGCCGTCGTCGCCCGGACCATGCTGGGCCGGGCCGAGAGGATCATTCTGGCGGGGCACCTGGACACCGTGCCGCTGCCCACCGTGGCCGGCTCGCGCGGGACGGTGCCTGTCTCATGGGACGGGAAGGTGCTGTACGGCCGCGGGGCCACGGACATGAAGGGCGGCGTGGCCGTCCAGCTGGCCATTGCGGCCACGGTGCCCGAGCCCAGCAAGGACATCACCTTCATCTTCTATGACAATGAGGAAGTGGCGGCCGTCAAGAGCGGGCTGGGACGGCTGGCCCGCGAGAACCGGGAATTGCTGGACGCAGACTTCGGCATTTTGCTCGAACCCACCAACGGCACGGTGGAGGGGGGCTGCAACGGCACCATCCGCTTTGAGGCCACCACCAGCGGCCTGGCGGCCCACTCGGCCCGCGCCTGGATGGGGGAGAACGCCATCCACAAGGCCGCGCCCATCCTGGCGCGGCTGGCAGAGTATGAGCCGGCCACTGTCACAGTTGACGGGTTGGACTACCGCGAATCCCTCAATGCTGTGAAAATCCACGGCGGCACGGCCGGAAACGTGATTCCGGACCAGTGCGTGGTGGAGATCAACTACCGCTTCGCCCCGGACAAATCGCCCGCCCAGGCCGAGGCCCATGTCCGGGAGCTGCTTTCCGGCTTTGAGCTGGTGTGCACGGATTCTTCGGCGGGAGCCCGGCCTGGCCTCAACGCTCCCGCGGCAGCTTCGTTCGTGGCGGCCGTGGGCCGCGAGCCCCTGCCCAAGTACGGCTGGACGGATGTGGCACGGCTGAGCGAGATGGGCATCCCGGCCGTGAATTTCGGTCCGGGCGATCCCCTCCTGGCCCACAGCGACAACGAGCACGTGGACGCGGATGCGATCCGGGAGTGCCTGGCCGCCCTGACCCGCTGGCTCGGCTGATACCCAAGCCCAAGCCCAAGCGCCGCCGTCGCCCCTTAAACCCCAACTGTGTGCCAGAAGCTGCACGAAAACCGCGTAGAAAACGATTTCGCGATGCAACTTCTGACACACAGTTGGAGGGGTTAGCCTGCCAGGCCCACGCGGGTCTTGACGACCTTGACTCGGGAGGACATCTTCGACTCCACCAGCTTGGCAATGCCGGAGAGGATCAGGCACAGGCCCACGTAGATGACGGCCGTGACCATGAGCGCCGGGACCACGGGGGAGCCGTATTGGCCCTGGGAACCGAGGAAGTCGGCGTAGTACAGGACCTCGTTGTATGTGATCAGGAAGCCCAGCGCGGTGTCCTTGAGGATGACCACCAGCTGCGAGATGATGACGGGCAGCATGGAGCGGACGGCCTGCGGCAGCAGGATGATCCGCTGCACCTGGCCCTTGCTCAGGCCCACGGCCAGCCCGGCCTCGCGCTGCCCCTTGGGCAGCGACTCGATGCCGGCACGGAACACCTCGGCCAGGACCGAGCCGTTGTACAGGATCAAGCCGACGACGACGGCGATGAACGGCGTAATGCCCTTAACCCCGGCGGACGGCAGGCCGTAGTACACGATCATCATGAGCACGAGTACCGGGATGGCGCGGAACAATTCGGTGAACCAGTAGCAGGGCACCCGAACCCACTTGGAGTCGGCCAGGCGGCCGAAGGCCAGGAGGATGCCCAGCACCAAACTGCCGACGGCTGACGCCGCGAACGCCTTCAGCGTGGCACCGATGACAGTCAGGAACATTTGCTGGACCCGCGGGAAGGTGAAGATCTCCCACTTTTTTGCCGTGAACTGGCCCGATTCATTGAACCTATAGAGGATGAAGGCAATGATGCCGACCACCACAAGGACAGTGAAAACGTTCAGGAAAACGTTGCGGGTACGGGCCTTGGGGCCGGGAACGTCAAAGAGTACCGAGCTCATCGGGCCACCCTCCACTTCTTCTCAAGGTAGCGTTGCAGCGGTGTCAGGATGCCCAATACCAGCAGCACAAAAATCAGGGCCACCCACAGCAGGCCCGGCAGCAGAGGTTCGCCGCGTTCGCTGAGGTAGGCGCGAATGGCGCCGGCCTCGAAGACGGAGAAGCCGGCCGCAACCGTGGTGTTCTTCAGCAGCGCGATGAAGACGCTGAACAGCGGCGGCAGCACGGAGCGGAACGCCTGGGGCAGGACGATCAACGTCAGGGTTTGCATGAAGGGGAGGCCGATGGCCCGGGCGGCCTCGGACTGGCCCACGGCAACAGTGTTGATGCCTGAGCGGATGGCCTCGGAAACATAGGTGGCCGTGTAGAGCGAGAGGCCCACGATCGCAGCGGTCATGAAGCTGATTTCCGGCAGTCCCAGCTTCGGGTAGCCCAGGGCAAAGAATGCCAGGATCAGCGTCAACGGGGTGTTGCGGACGGCGTTGACATACAGGGTGCCGGCCGCTCGCATGGCGGGGGCCGGGGACACGCGCATGCCGGCCACGATGGTGCCCAGGATCAGGGCAAAGAACGCCGAGATGACAAACAAGATGCCGGTGTTCTTGAAGCCGGTGACAAAGAGCTCGCTGTTGTCAATGAGTACGTTCACAGTGCAGTGTCGCTTTCAGTGATGTCGAGAGGACGAAGCCGCAAGGCGGTGTGCCGGTCCCCAATGCCGGCACACCACCTGCGGCGTTGGACTGTTAGTACTGGTCGACCTTCGGCTGTTCCACCGTGGTGCCCGACTTGCCCAGCGTGTCCTTGTAGATCTTGGTCCACGTGGCGCCGCCGTCGGTCAGGGTCTTGTTCAGGAAGGTGCGCAGCGCGGTGTCGCCCTTGGCCAGGCCGACCCCGTACTTTTCAACAGTGAACGGCTGGCCCACTACCTTGAGACCATCCTGAGACGAAGCGAAGCCCAACAGGATGGCCTGGTCGGTCGTCACCGCGTCCACAGAACCGTTCTTGAGGTTCTCCACACATTTCGAGTAGAGGTCGAATTCGACGGGAATGGCCTTCGGGAAGTTTTGGCGGATGTTTTGGATGGGCGTGGAACCCGTGGCCGAGCAAACCTTCTTGCCGTCCAGGTCCTTCTCGCTGTTGATGGTGGTGTTCGCCTTCTGCACCAACAGGCCCTGGCCCGTGATGAAGTAGGGGCCGGCGAAGTCCACGATCTTCTTGCGCTTGTCCGTGATGGAGTAGGTGCCCACGTAGAGGTCCACGTCGCCGTTGGCGAGGGCCGTTTCACGGTTGGCGGACGGGATGGCCTTGAACTGGATCTTGTCCTTGGCAATGCCCAGGGAAGCCGCCATCCAGGTGGCAATCTCGATGTCAAAGCCGGTGCGCTCGCCCGTAGCGGCGTCGAGGTAGCCCAGGCCGGGCTGGTCTTCCTTGACACCGATGCGGATGGCGCCGGCGGACTTGACCTTGTCGTACGTGGGGCTGCCGGTCAGGGCAACGGTCTTGGCGACGTCAAAGGCGGGCCCTGCCGCGTCGGAGGAACCGCCCCCTGCGGTGCCACCCCCGCCGCAACCGGACAGTGCCAGGCCTGCGGCAGCGACGATCGCCGCAACACTGAGGCTCTTTCGGCTAAAGAAGTTCTTCATGGTTTCCTTTCATAAACGGCCTGTGCGGCCGCCGGTGCGGGTGAAAAAATTTGAGCGTGATGGGACTCAACGGATGGGACTGAAAATTCGGCTTGCCAGCGGCTGGTCAGCCGTTGGTCAGGATCTTCGAGAGGAAGTCCTTGGCGCGGTCGCTCTGCGGGTTGGTGAAGAATTCATCCGGGGTGGCTTCCTCCACGATCTGTCCGTCGGCCATGAAGACAACCCTGTCTGCAGCCTTCCGGGCAAATCCCATCTCATGCGTGACCACCACCATGGTCATGCCCTCCTTGGCCAGTTCCACCATGACGTCCAGGACCTCATTGATCATTTCAGGGTCCAGGGCGCTGGTGGGCTCATCAAAGAGCATGACCTTCGGCTTCATGGCCAGCGCGCGGGCAATGGCCACGCGCTGCTGCTGCCCGCCGGAGAGCTGGGCCGGCAGCTTGGCAGCCTGGTGGCCCACGCCAACACGTTCCAGCAGCGCAAGTGCCTGCTTGTCGGCGTCGGCCTTGGAAGCGCCCTTGACCTTGATGGGGCCAAGCGTGACGTTTTCCAGGATGGTCTTGTGGGCGAACAGGTTGAAGGACTGGAAGACCATGCCGACGTCGGCGCGCAACGCTGCGAGCCCCTTGCCTTCCTTGGGCAGCTCGGCACCTTCAATGGTGATGGAGCCGTCATCAATGGTCTCGAGGCGGTTGATGGTGCGGCACAGCGTGGACTTGCCGGAGCCCGAAGGCCCGATGACCACCACCACCTCACCCTTTTTGACCTGCAAGTTGATGTCCTGCAACACGTGGAGGGGGCCGTAGTGCTTGTTGACGGCCTTGAGCTCCACGAGGGCAGTTGCCTGTACGGGAATAGTCATGAAGCGAATCTATCGAACATTTCCACTTACGGTAAATGAGTTTCACGATTCGCCACCGATCGTTGCGTGTTCGATACCTCTGCTGGAATGCTTGGGGCCGCTTTCACGTACGCTTGGAGGCATGAGTGCACCCACCGGTTCCAGCAGCCCCCTCCGTTCCAAAAAGCCGCGTTTCGGCAGCTGGCGGAAAGGCGCGGCCGTGGGGTCAACTGCCGACTCCCGCCTCCTGGATACCCCGCCCAGCAGCGACTTCACGCACACGGACCCGTGGCGGGTCATGCGGATCCAAAGCGAGTTTGTGCAGGGCTTTGACTCCCTCGCCGAAATTGGCCCCGCCATCAGCGTGTTTGGCTCCGCCCGCACCAAGCCCGGCACCCGGCACTATGAGATGGGCGTTGAGGTGGGCCGGCGGCTGGTGGAAGCAGGCGTGGCCGTCATCACCGGCGGCGGGCCCGGCTCCATGGAGGCCGCCAACAAAGGTGCCTTCGAGGCCGACGGCCTCTCGATCGGCCTGGGCATTGAACTGCCTTTTGAGCAGGGCATGAACCAGTGGGTGGGACTCGGCGTGGACTTCCGCTACTTCTTCGCCCGCAAGACCATGTTCGTCAAGTACGCACAGGGCTTCGTGGTGCTCCCCGGCGGGCTCGGCACGCTCGATGAACTTTTTGAGGCCATGGTGCTGGTGCAGACCAGCAAGGTCACGCAGTTCCCCATTGTCCTGGTTGACTCCGCGTTCTGGAGCCCGCTGGTGGCCTGGATCAAGGACACCATGGTGGAGCAGGGGCTGGTTTCTCCCGGGGACCTGGACATCATCGCCCTGGCCGACACCCCCGAGGAGGCGGTGGCCCTGGTCATGGCAGGCGAGGCCGGGAACAAGGTCGCCGCCGGCTGAGCCGATCATCTGGCACCATTGGTGGGGTGAGCTACTTCCTGATTTTCCTGGCCGTCATGCTGGCCGCCGCGGTGGCGATGTATGTGGTTGGCCTGAAAAAGCCGGCCGGCGCCGTGTACGACGACGGCCTGGCCGCCCCCGTGGACGGGCTCCCTCCCGTGCTGCTCCCCGCAGGGGCCGTGCCCGCCGACATTGACAGGCTCCGTTTTGCCCTGGGCCTGCGCGGCTACCGCATGGACCAGGTCGACGAGGTGCTGGACCGCCTGCGTGACGAGTTGGCCGCCAAGGACAGCCGCATCGCAGAGCTTGAGGCCGCCCTGGCGGCCGGGGGCCCGGACGACGCTGCGCCGTCACCGGACGCGAGCGGCACCCAACCGGACGGGGAAGGCTAAAGCATGGAAAACGTCGTCGTCGGTTCCGATGGAAAACCCCGCTGCGCCTGGGCCGGGATTGAATCGGACCTGCTCTACCAGCGCTACCACGATGAGGAGTGGGGCCGTCCCGTGGCGGGGGAGCGGGAGCTTTTTGAGCGGCTGAGCCTTGAGGCGTTCCAGTCCGGGCTGAGCTGGATCACCATCCTGCGCAAACGTGAGGCGTTCCGGGAGGCGTTCGCCAACTTTGAGCCCGCCGCCGTGGCACGCTTCGGCCCGGCGGACGTTGACCGGCTGATGGCCAATGCCGGGATTGTCCGGAACCTGATGAAAATCAACGCCACGATCGGCAACGCCAAGGCCATCCTGGCACTGCCCGACGGCGTGACGCTGGGCTCGCTGCTGCACGGGCACGCCCCCGCGCCGCGCCCCGCCGGGAGCCCCGTGCCGGCGAAAACAGCCGAATCCACGGCCCTTGCAAAGGAGCTGAAGAAGCGCGGATTTGCCTTCGTCGGGCCCACCACCGCCTACGCCATGATGCAGGCTGTGGGGCTGGCGAACGACCACCAGCCCGGCTGCTGGGTGGCGGAGACCCTGGCCGCGGACCCGGTGTGAGGCCGCCGGCCCGGCTCCCGTCCAGTGTGGAAAAGTCCGGCTGGGCTGGCACGGTGCTGGCGTCCTGGCTGGCCCCCGTTGTGGTTCCTGTGCGCGGCGCCCTCCGGACGGCGCCGTGGTGGCTCAAGGTGGTTTTGGTGTACCTCGGTGCACGCGGGGTCTCCTTCATCATCCTGGCCGTGGCGGCCTACCATGCGGGCGAATCGCCGTGGAGCGGGGCCCGGCCCGACTACCTCACGTTCATCAACCGCTGGGACGCAGGCTGGTACGAACGCATCTTCAACGGCGGCTACCCGGACACCATTCCCCGCAACCCCAACGGGACGGCACAGCCCAACCAATGGGCGTTTTACCCGCTGTTTCCACTGCTGGCCCGCGGGTTCAACGCCGTCACGGGCCTGCCGTGGGCGGAGGTGGCGCCGCTGGTGGCCGGGCTGGCCGGGCTGGCGGCCGCGCTGGTGATCTACCGCCTGTTTGCGGTGGTTGCCCACGCCGCACCTCCGGGTACGGCCTTGTGGGGCACCGCCTTCTTTGCCACCTTTCCCATCTCGCCCATTTTGCAGGTGGGGTATGCCGAGTCGCTGAGCACCTTCCTGCTGGCTGCGTCCCTGTTGCTGCTGGTCCGGCGCCGGTACTGGGCGGCCGTTCCCGTCATGGTGCTCATGTGCCTTTCGCGGCCGGCCGGGGTGCCGTTTGCCGCCGTCGTCGGCATTCACCTGCTCCTGCGGTGGCGCAGCCGGCGGAGCGAGCCGTTGGGGAGCCGCTCAGCGGCAGGGGGACTTGTGCTGTTTGCTGCCAGCGGGGTCATGGCGTTTGCCTGGATGGGCATTGCCTGGGCTGTGACGGGGGAGCGCACCGCCTATACGGACACCGAAACGGCCTGGCGCGGCACCGGCCTGGTCCTGTTCAAGCCCTGGTTCGACGCCGGAGTCCAGCTGGCAGGGCCGTTCTTTGGTCCGCTGCTGCCCGTGCTGTTGGTGGTTGTTGCTGCACTGTACCTTGGCTCGCAGTCCGTGCGGCGGATGGGCACTGAGCTGCGCCTGTGGTGCGCCCTGTACATGGCGTACCTGTTCGCTGTGCTGGACCCGCAGTCGAGCACCTTCCGGATGATGCTCCCGCTGTTCCCGCTGGCGCTTGCCTCGGCCTTCCTTTCGGCCGACAGGGCCTACCGGTGGGCCGTGGTGGTCATGTTTACGCTGCTGCAGATTGTATGGGTGGTGTGGCTGTGGCAGTTCTCCGCCGTCAGTACCGGGCAGGCGTGGCCGCCGTGACGGGTGCGTGCGGGGTGTGTCCTCAGGTGCCGGCGGGAGCCCCCGATTAGCACCCGGTGGCCCAAGTGCGGAATAATGGATTGTGAGGGATACAACACGAATCCTCATGTGGGGAAAGCCCACATACCGTGTGGGTTCGTACTATGAAAAGGGGAAGTCCTGATGGCGGCCATGAAACCCAGAACCGGCGACGGTCCAATGGAAGTGACCAAGGAGGGGCGCAGCCTGATCTTGCGGCTCCCGCTTGAAGGCGGCGGCCGGCTTGTGGTGGAAATGAATGCCGACGAGGCAAGCAGTCTCAAGGACTGCCTGGTGGGCGTGACTGAGTAGCAAGCACCTCCATTTCCACCGCTGATGTACCTGCGGGGCAGCTGCTGCTGTCCCGCTTGGCGTTTAAGCCGCATGGGGCCGCGCTCAGCGCTTGGCTGCGTTCAGCGCTTGGGGGGAACCGATCAGCGCTTGGGGGCTGCGCTCAGCGCTTGACGGCGAGCAGCAGGCCGTCCCCCGTGGGCAGCATGGCCGACATGAGGGAGTCGTTGTCCCGGATCACCTTGCCCACCCGGCGCAGCACCACGGTGCTGGCTTCGCGGATGGCAGGATCGGAAACCCTGTCCTTGTCCAGGGCGTCGTTGATGACCAGCAGCCCGCCGGACTTCAGCAGCCTGATGCCCTGCTCCACATAGTCAGGGAAGCTGGGCTTGTCGGCATCGATGAACACCAGGTCGTAGGCGGCATCCGTGAGGCGAGGCAGCACATTCTGCCCGCGCCCGGAGATGGTGCGCGTGCGGTTGGCGCGGGAACCGGACTCAATGAACGCCTCGCGGGCGGCGCGGAGGTGGTCCACGTCGGGATCAATGGTGGTCAGCACCGCCGTCGGACCCAGACCGCGCAGCAGGGCAACCCCGGAGACCCCGGCCCCGGTACCCACCTCCACTGCGGTTTGCGCCTTCGAAGCCGCCGCCAGGACGGTCAGGGCGGCCGCAACGCCATGGCTGACGGGGAACAGGCCCAACTCGTGGGAGCGCTCACGGGCCCGGCGGAGGACGTCATCCTCCACGGGAAGGCCTTCCGCATATGACCAACTGGTGGACTTGTCAGCGCTCATGGGTGCCGGTTCCTAAACTGTCGCAATGATTTCCTCTAGCCTACTGCCTGCGCCGTGGGCTGAATTTACCCGATTGCCCAGCAAAATGTCAGCTTTCCTTGGCACAATGTTGGGACCCGGGGATGACATGCCCGGGCCGGTCCGGGGCCACAAGCCGTCCGGCCGGGAGCCGCAAGAGACGAGGTGCCGCCATGAGTTCCGCCGCCAGCTCCGCAGCCATCACCGCGGATTCCGACACCATGCCCCCGCGGTCCGTGCAGGACTGGGTTGCGCCGTCGTGGGATGAGGTGGTCACCAACCATTCCGCCAAGGTCTTCCGCCTGGCCTACCGGCTGACAGGCAACAAATACGACGCCGAGGACCTCACCCAGGAAGTTTTTGTCCGGGCTTTCCGCGCCCTCGCAAACTTCAAGCCGGGCACCCTGGACGGCTGGCTGCACCGCATCACCACCAATCTTTTCCTTGACCAGGCACGCCGCAAGCAGCGGATCCGCTTTGACCCGCTGGCGGACGACGCCGAGTCCCGGCTTGCGGGTTCGGACCCCGGCCCGGAACGCACCTTTGAATTCAACAACCTCGACGTCGACATTGCCGCCGCCCTGGAGGCCTTGCCGCCGGATTTCCGTGCCGCCGTGGTCCTGTGCGACATGGAGGGCCTGTCCTATGACGAGGTGGCCCACACGCTGGACATCAAGCTGGGGACCGTTCGCTCCCGGATCCACCGCGGGCGTGCGATGTTGCGCGAGTCGCTGGCCGACCGGAACCCTGCCCGCAGCCGCGACGGGCGCGGGCCCAAGAAGCCCCGGCTGTCCCTGCCCCGGATTGTGGGCGCATCAGCCGCCCTGTAGCATTCGATTCAGCGGGCAAGACCGCGACAACGGCCAGAATTTGGACCATTGCCCCTGCGGAATCGTTGCTTTTAGCCTTGAGAGGGTAATCTTCCTAACGTGTTTGGTATCAATACCCCTGAGCTGATCGTGATTGTCGTTGTGGCAGTCCTGGTGATCGGCCCCAAGCGGCTCCCCGGCTATGTGGAGATGCTCAAGAACCTCATCCGCGAGGTGCGCAAGATGGCTTCCGGCGCGCGCGAAACCATCAAGGAAGAGTCCGGGCTGGATATTGATGACATCGACTGGAAGAAGCTGGACCCCCGCCAATACGATCCCCGGCGCATCATTCGCGAAGCGCTCATGGACGACGACGACGTTGCGGCGCTCAACTCCCTGAAAGCCGCCCCCGGCGCCGCCATTGCCTCAATGATGGGCAAGGACAGCAACGAAAACGCCATTGAGGCAGCCACTCCTGCGGCGCCCGAGATTGAACGCCTCGCCGAAGGCCAGCGGGCCCCCTTCGACGTCGAGGCCACCTAACCCCTTCGACGCTCGGTTGCAATCGGGGGTGTTTTCGCAAACGCTCCCGCAGCAGCTGCGGGAGCGTTGTCCAAAAGTGCCCCGATTGCAACCGAGCGTCGGTGTTCGCGTCGGGTGTCAGCTCGCGAGGGTTTGCGTCTGGGTCAGCGCGGGGTGACGCCCAGGTGCAGCCCGGACAATCCGCGCGGGCGGACGGCCAGCTTGTCGGCAATGCCC
Source organism: Arthrobacter silviterrae (assembly GCF_011045165.1). Classification (GTDB taxonomy): domain Bacteria; phylum Actinomycetota; class Actinomycetes; order Actinomycetales; family Micrococcaceae; genus Specibacter; species Specibacter silviterrae. The sequence continues at coordinate 22,678 of NZ_JAAKZI010000006.1, read as the reverse complement.
AGCAGGGCCGCCGCAGCGGGCGACTCCGGATTGGCCAGCACAATCGGGGCGCCAATGTCCCCGCCCTCCCGCAAGGCCACATCCAGGGGAATCTGTCCCAGCAGCTCCACGTTTGAGTTGACCGTCTGGCTCAGCCGCTTGGCCAGGACCTGGCCGCCGCCGGAGCCAAACAACTCCATGGTGCTGCCGTCCGGCAGCGTCAGGAAGGACATGTTTTCAATGACGCCGGCCACCTTCTGCCCGGTCTGCACGGCAATCGCGCCGGCCCGCTCCGCCACATCGGCCGCGGCCACCTGGGGGGTGGTCACCACCAGGATCTCCGCCTTCGGCAGCAGCTGCGCCACGGAAATCGCAACGTCCCCCGTGCCAGGGGGCAGGTCAAGGAACAGGGCGTCGAGGTCGCCAAAATACACGTCCGTCAGGAACTGCTCCAGAGCCCGGTGCAGCATGGGGCCGCGCCACGCCACGGGCTGGTTGCCGGTCACAAACATGCCGATCGAGATGACCTTCACGTCGTGGGCCACTGGTGGCAGGATCATCTCGTCCACCCGCGTGGGCGCCTGCGTGATGCCCATCAGGGCTGGGACGGAAAAACCGTAAATGTCCGCATCCACAATGCCCACCCTCAGGCCCTTGGCCGCCAGGGCGCACGCCAGGTTCACCGTGACGCTCGACTTGCCGACGCCGCCCTTGCCGCTGGCCACCGCGTAAACCCTGGTCAGGGAGGATTCGGCGTTGAACGGGATGCCGCGCTCCGGCGTGGAGCCCTTCAGCCTTTCCTTGAGCTCCACACGCTGCTCCGCCGTCATGACGGTGAGTTCCACGGAGACGTCCGTGACGCCGTCGAGCTTCATCAGGGCTGCCGTGGCGTCCTTGGTGATGGTGCCGCGCAGCGGGCAGCCTGCGATGGTGAGGCGGACGACGGCGTGTACCCGGCCGCCGTCGGACGCCTCCACGGACTCCACCATGCCCAGCTCCGTGATGGGCCGGCGCAGTTCAGGGTCGATGACCGTGGCGAGGGCGGCTTGGAGGGCCTCGGGTGATGGAGAGGACATGTGGAGCTTGCCTTAGGGGTTGGTGGTGCGCTTGGGGGAAACGGTTTTCAGGGAGGTGGTGGCGGGGTGCTGGGCCCGGGAGTCGCGGCGCTCGCTGGGCTCGGGGGCGTCGTCGTCGGACAGGGTGGAGAGCTCTTCGAGCAGGCTGCGCAGTTCCGAGCGGATGAAGTCCCTCGTGGCAACCTCGCGCAGTGAGATGCGCAGTGCCGCCACCTCGCGGGTCAGGTACTCCGTGTCCGCCAGGTTGCGCTCATTGCGGGTCCGATCCTGTTCAATCTGGACCCTGTCCCTGTCATCCTGGCGGTTCTGGGCGAGCAGGATGAGCGGGGCTGCATACGACGCCTGGGTGGAGAAAAACAGGTTGAGCAGGATGAACGGGTACGGGTCCCACTTGAGCCCGAACAGCCCGATGACGTTCAGTGCAATCCAGACCACCACGAAAATGGTCATGTACAGCAGGAAGTTGGCAGTGCCCATGTAGCGGGCAAAGCGTTCGGCGAAGCGGCCAAAAAGGTCGGGGTCGCCGGCAAGGTTGGGCAGGAGCCGGGACTTGAGCTCCATGGGCGTGTCGAGGCCGCCGCCCTTGGAATGGTGCCGTTCAGCCAATGCGTCCTCCTAGCTTGCGGATCGGCGCGCCGTCCTCGTGTGTCCGCCAGTCTTCCGGCAGCAGGTGGTCCAACAGGTCATCCACCGTGACCGCACCCACCAGGCGGCCTTCCTTGTTGACCACTGGAAGCGAATTCAGGTTGTACGAGGCCATGGTGTGGCTGACCACCGAGATCGTGTCGTGGTCCGAAACGGGCTCCAGGTTCTTGTCCACCAAGGTGCCCAGCTGCTCGGGCGGCGCACTGCGCAGCAGCTGCTGGATGTGGACCAGGCCCAGGAAGCGTCCCGTGGGGGTTTCCAGGGGAGGGCGGCAGATGAAAATGGCGGAGGCCAGGGCGGGCGAGAGATCTTCGCTGCGCACATGGGCCAGCGCCTCCGCAACCGTGGCTTCCGGCGGCAGGATGACGGGGACCGGGGTCATGAGCGCGCCCGCTGTTCCCTCCTCATATTGGAGCAGCCGGCGGACATCCTTGGCTTCCTCGGGCTCCATGAGCAGCAGCAGTTCCTCGGCCTTGGCCTGGGGCAGGTCCGCCAGGAGGTCGGCGGCGTCGTCGGGGTCCATTTCCTCCAGGACATCCGCGGCGCGTTCGTTGTCCAGGGCGGAGAGCAGGGTGACCTGGTCTTCCTCAGGCAGCTCCGACATGATGTCCGCCAGGCGTTCATCCTGGAGTTCGCTGGCCACCTCAACCCGGCGCTTGTCGCTCATTTCCTGCAGGGCGTCGGCGAAGTCGGCGGGCTTCAAGTCCTCATGGGTGGCCACAAACTGGAGGGCGCCCTGCGGCTCGGCGGCGTCCTCCGGGTGCGCCTCTTCCCAGTCGATCAGCAGGGTGTGCCCGCGGCGCAGCCCGCGCAGCCGTGAGGTGCTGCTGCCGCGCCGGACAAAGAGCTTCGTGACCAGCCAGTCGCCGTTGCGCTGCTGGTCCATGGCAATGTCTTCAATGACGGCGTCGCCGCTGCCATCCACCAGCGTGACTCTGCGGTCAAAAATGCCGCCCACCACCAGTTGCTCGGCGCCGCGCTGCTCAAAACGGCGCAGGTTGACCAGGCCGGTGCAGATGATCTGGGACTGGTCCATGGACGTCAGCCGGGTCATGGGCACAAACACCCGTTTCTTGCCCGGCACTTCAACCACGATGCCGACGGCGTGGGGGGCCGTGCGGGCGGGGCCGCGGCCCAGCACGACGACGTCGCGCAATTTGCCCAGCCGGTCGCCCAGCGGGTCAAAGACGTCCAGGCCAAGGAGTCGCGCAACAAAGATGCGCGTGGGTTGTGTGCTCACTCTTACAGGCTACTTCCCTGCCCCGGAATTACCCGAACTTTCAAGGCCTTGGGTTTCACTGCCAGCGATACTCCAGCCAACCTGCAGGATGATGGTGAACAATGGGGATATGGCTAACCTCTTTGGACGCACCCGACCGATGGATGAGGCCCGCATTGTCCCCACAGGCGAGACAATCGGTTCCTACATCTCATATTTGGATGCCCAAAAGGCGGTTGACTACCTCGCTGACGAAAAATTCCCTGTGCAGCATGTATCCATTGTGGGCAATGACCTGAAGATGGTGGAGCGGGTTACGGGCAAGCTCAGCTACCCCAGGGTGGCCCTGAACGGGGCCATGACCGGTGCCTGGTTCGGCCTGTTCATTGGCGTCATGCTTTCCTTCTTTGACAGCAATTCCGGCGCGTCCGGCGGACCATACCTCAATGTCATGACGGCGGTGCTGATGGGTGCTGCCTTTTGGATGCTGTTCGCCATCATCGGTTACGCCGCCCAGCGCGGAAAGCGTGACTTCACTTCCACCAACCAGGTCCTGGCCAGCAGCTACGACGTGATTGTCACCCCCGACGTGGCCATGGATGCGCGCCGCCTGCTGGCAAACCTGCCGATGAACTCCACCGCGGCGAAGCCTTCCCAGGGCCAGGGTTACCGTCCGCCGGCCCAGCCGCCCGTGCAGCAGCCGGGACAGCAGCCTCCCGCACGGCCCGAGGGGTGGCACGATCCCTACGGCGCCCCCGCCCAGCCCGTTGACCAGCCCGTCGGGCAGGGCCCCGCGGCCGAAGGCAGTGAGCGCCCCGGCCAGGCTCCGCTGAGCGGACCCCGCCGCGGCCAGTTCCCCGACCTGCCCGACGGCCGCCCGCAGTACGGCATCCGCGTCGACGACGCGCCGCAGCAGGCGCCCACGGAGCCCGGCAAGGACGTCCCAGGGCAGCACTGACCCAACAACCCGGCCACGCCCAATAAGACGCTCCCTCACCTTTTGAGGTGTTTTGGCCGGTCCTCCCTCATCTTTCGGGTTGTTTGAGGGGACGTTCCCTCACGTGCTGCGGGAGCGTTGGGGAAAAACGCCCCGATTGGGACCGAGCGTTGGGGAAAAACGCCCCGATTGGAACCGAGCGTTGGGGAAAAACGCCCCGATTGGGACCGAGGGTCGGGGAAAAGCGCCCCGATTGGAACCGAGGGTCGGAGGACGACGGCGGGAGGCCACCTGATGAAGGTGACCTCCCGCCGTCGTGCCTTGCCCTTTGACCGTGCATTGCCCCTTGCTCGTGTCTTGGCCCCTTGCTTGGCTGCTTAGGCCGACAGGCGGGCCATCCAGGCCTCGACGTCGTCCGGGGTGCGGGGGAGGGCGGCGCTGAGGTTGACGGGCCCGTTGGCGGTGATCAGGATGTCGTCCTCGATGCGCACGCCGTTGCCGCGGTACTCGGCCGGGATGGCCAGGTCCTCGTCCTTGAAGTACAGGCCCGGCTCGATCGTAAAGACCATGCCCTCGGTGATGGTGCCGTCCAGGTACAGTTCGGCACGGGCCTGGGCGCAGTCGTGCACGTCCAGGCCCAGGTGGTGGCTGGTGCCGTGCGGCATCCACCGCCGGTGCTGCTGGCCCTCGGGTGAAAGCGCGACGGCGGCGGAGACCGGCAGCAGCCCCCAGTCCTCCAGGCGCGCCGCGAGGACCTCCATGGCGGCGTTGTGCACGTCGCGGAACTTCCGTCCGGGGACGGCCACGGCGAAGGCGGCGTCGGCGGCGTCCAGCACGGCCTGGTAGATCTTGCGCTGGACCTCGGAGTACTTGCCGTTGACGGGCAGCGTGCGGGTGATGTCCGCCGTGTAGAGGGAGTCGGCCTCGACGCCGGCGTCGACCAGCAGCATTTCGCCCTCATTCACGGTGCCGGTGTTGTGCGTCCAGTGCAGGATGGTGGCGTTGTTGCCGCCGGCGGCGATGGTGTCGTAGCCGAGCTCGTTGCCTTCCTCGCGGGCCCGGGCGAAGAACGCCCCTTCCACCACGCGCTCGCCGCGGCGGTGGGCCACGGCGCGGGGCAGCGCCTTGATGATTTCCTCAAAGCCGGCGGCGGTGGCGGCGACGGCCACCTTCATCTGCTCGATTTCCCAGGGGTCCTTGAGGAGGCGCAGTTCGGAGAGGGCCTCGGCCAGCTTGGCGTCAAGGGCGTCGAGTGCCCCGAAGTCCATGTTGTCCGGGTCCTTGGCCGTGTTGTAGCGGGCCGTGTCCACGAGCGCGTCAATGTTTTCATCCACCTTGCGGACCAGGCGCACGGAAATGCCGCCCACGGACGGCTCGCCCACGTTCTTGGTGATGGCCACCTCCAACTCGGAAATGTCCTCTGTGTCCAGGCCCAGCAGGGCCTTGAACTCGGCCAGGGTGGGCCGCGGGCCGATCCAGAACTCGCCGCTGCGCGAATCGGCGTAGAACTGCTTCGTGTCCCGTCCGGCCAGCGGGCGGAAGTACAGCGACGCACGGTGGTTGCCGCCGTCGTCCCCCTCGCCGTCGGCCACCGGCTCCAGGACCAGCACGGCATCGGGCTCGTGGTCCACGCCCAGCCCCGTCAGGTGGGCAAAGGCGGAGTGCGGGCGGAAGCGGTAGTCGCAGTCATTCGAGCGCACCTTCAGGGCACCGGCCGGGATCACCAGGCGCTCACCCGTGAATTGCACGGAAATGGCACGACGGCGGCGCGCGGCATGGTCCGCGACGTCCGCCCGGGCAGGCAGCGCGGTGGAGGCCGGGGCCCAGTTGGCGGCCATGAAGGACCGGAAAGCATCGGAGTCGGGGCGGTGCGAACGGTTGTTCACGCGCTCCTCAAGCGGCTGCTGGTTGGAGGGGTCGGGGTGCACGGAGGATTGCTCTGTCTGGTTCACCCCTTAAGTCTCTCACCGGCCATGCGGGGGCACAAAGCAGGCCGCCTGCGCCGTCCGGGGAGGAAGGGACGTAGGCTTGGTGCGTGAGGATCGACCTGCATGCGCATTCCAACGTCTCCGACGGCACGCAGCCGCCCGCCGCACTGGTGGCCGCGGCGTCGGCTGCCCGCCTCGATATTGTGGCGCTGACTGACCACGATTCCACGGCGGGCTGGGCACAGGCGCTCTCCGCCGCCCGGGAACTCGGCGTGGGGCTGGTGCCCGGCATGGAGATTTCCTGCAAGACGCCGGAGGGCATCAGCGTCCACCTGCTCAGCTACCTCCACGATCCGGCCCATCCCGGGCTCCTGGAGGAAATCACCAAGTCCAAGGACGCCCGGCTGACCCGTGCCGAACGCATGGTGGAGCGGCTGGCGGAGGACTACCCCCTGAACTGGGACGACGTCAGTGCCCACGTCGCACCCGGGGCCACCGTGGGCCGGCCCCACATTGCCGACGCCCTGGTGGCCGCGGGCATTGCCGCCGACAGGAATGAAGCCTTCGCCAGCATCCTCACCTCACACTCGCGCTACTTCGTCAGCCACTACGCCCCGGACCCCGTCCTGGCCGTGCAACTGGTCCGGGCGGCCGGCGGGGTGCCCGTTTTTGCCCACCCCGTGGCGTCCTCCCGGGGCCGGGTGGTGGCTCCGCACATCTTCCATGACATGATCGACGCCGGCCTGCTGGGTTTGGAGGTCGACCACCGGGACAATCCTCCCGAAGGCCGTGAGTGGCTCCGCGCCCTGGCCCGCGAGGAAGGGCTCATGGTCACGGGGTCATCGGACTACCACGGCGCCGGGAAGCCGAACCTGCTGGGCGAAAACACCACGGCACAAGACGTGCTGGAGCGGATCATCGCAACGGCGACAGGCGCAAAGGCGTTCCTGCCCTAGCTGTCGAACAGCGGGGCCGGGGTCTCGACAAGCTCGACCGCCGGGGTCTCGACAGGCTCGACCACCGGGGTCTCGACGGGCCCGGCCGCCGGGCGCCCGACCACCGTCGCCACATGCCCCAGGCGCGTCGCCATGATGTCGATGGCCTGCGGGTTTTGGTCCACGCACACAAAACGGCGCCCCAGCTTCGCCGCCACCGCGCCGAGCGTGCCGGAGCCGGCGAAGAAGTCCAGCACCCAGTCGCCCTCGCGGGAGGACGCCGTCACGGCCCGGCGCAGCAGCCCCTCGGGCTTTTGGGTGGGGTAGCCCGTCTTTTCCTTGCCCGTGGGGGAGACGATGGTGTGCCACCACACGTCGGTGGGCAGCTTGCCGCGTTCACGCTTTTCCGCCGTCACCAGCCCCGGTGCCATGTACGGCTCGCGGTCCACCTCGGCGCTGTCGAAGTGGTACTTCTTCGGGTTTTTCACGTACACCAGGATGTTGTCGTGCTTGGCCGGCCAGCGGCTCTTGGCCCGCGCGCCGTAGTCGTAGGCCCAAATGATCTCGTTCAGGAAGCATTCGCGGCCGAAGATGGCATCCAGCATCACCTTGGCATAGTGCACCTCGCGGTAGTCCAGGTGCAGGTACAGTGTGCCGTCCTCCGCCAGCAGCCGCCACGCCTCCGCCAGCCGCGGCTCCAAAAACGACCAGTAGTCGGTGAAAGCGTCGTCGTAGCTGTGCAGCGCGCCCTTGATGGTGTCGTAACTGCGCCCGCCAAAGCCCACGCGGTCGCCGCCACCGTCCGCATTGCGCACCGTGGTGGTTTGCTGGCGGCTCTGCACCCGCCCCGTGTTGAAGGGCGGGTCCACGTAGATCATGGTGAAGGCGCCGTCCGGCAGGGTGGGCAGAAACTCGGAATTGTCCGCATGGACCACCAAGTTCGGGCCCAGTCCATCCGGTTGCCAGGCGGTTGCAGTCATGGGGCGAGGACGCTACTCGCCGGACGTTTCCGGGGCGCCCACGACCTCGCCGTTGCGGCGGCGGGTGCGGCTGCGGGTCCGGCGGGCCCGGGGAGCGGCCTCGCCGGCAGTTTCCGCAGGGCCGTTGGCCTCAGCGCTGGCGGGGCTTTCTGAAGACGGACGACGCCGGCTGCGGCCGCCGTCGTTCCTCTCACCCGTGCGGCGCTCGCCATGGTGTGCACCGGAGCGGTTGCCACCGCGGTTGCCGCCCCGAGCGCCGTCGTGGCCGCCGTCGTGGCTGCCCGAACCGGACCCGTGGCGCTTCCCCGTCTCGCCCAGGTCCTCAAGGGTTTCGGCTTCAATGCCGGCATGCGTGCGCATGTTGCGCGGCAGGCGGCCCTTGGTGCCCGCGGGAATGTCCAGGTCCGTGAACAGGTGCGGGGAGGAGGAGTAGGTTTCGATGGGCTCGGGCACGCTCAGGCCCAGCGCTTTGTTGATGAGCGCCCAGCGGGGCATGTCGTCCCAGTCCACAAACGTCACTGCCGTGCCCTTGTTGCCGGCACGGCCCGTGCGGCCCACGCGGTGCAGGTAGATCTTCTCGTCCTCGACACACTGGTAGTTGACCACGTGGGTGACGTCGTCCACGTCGATGCCGCGGGCAGCCACGTCGGTGGCCACCAGCACGTCCACCTTGTTGTTGCGGAATGCCCGCAGGGCCTGCTCGCGGGCCCCCTGGCCCAGGTCGCCGTGGATGGCGGCGGCGGCGAAGCCGCGGTCCACCAGTTCCTCGGAGACTTTGGCGGCGGTGCGCTTGGTCTTGGTGAAGATGATGGAGCGGCCGCGGCCCCTGGCCTGCAGGATCCGGGCCAGGACCTCGATCTTGTCCAAATTGTGGCAGCGGTAAATCAGCTGGCGGATGTCGCGCTTGGTCAGGCCCTCGTCATTGGGGTCGGCGGCGCGGATGTGGGTGGGCTGCGTCATGTAGCGGCGGGCCATGGCCACCACCGGGCCGGGCATGGTGGCGGAGAACAGCATGGTCTGGCGCACGGCCGGGGTGCCGGCAATGAGGGTTTCCACGTCCGGCAGGAACCCCAGGTCCAGCATTTCGTCGGCTTCGTCGAGAATGACGATCTTGACGTTCTTCAGGTTCAGGTGGCGCTGGCGGAGCAGGTCGATCAGGCGCCCGGGGGTTCCCACCACCACTTCCACGCCCTTTTGCAGGGATTCGATCTGGGGTTCGTAGGCGCGGCCGCCGTAGATGGTGGCGATGCGCACGCCGCGGTGCTTGGACGCCGTCGTCAGGTCGCCGGCCACTTGGACGGCCAGCTCGCGGGTGGGCACAATGACCAGGGCCTGCGGGGCGCCGGGAACGGGGAGCTTGTCATAGCCGTCATCCTTGGGTCCCACCACGCGCTGCAGTGCCGGGATGCCGAAGCCGAGGGTCTTGCCCGTTCCTGTCTTGGCCTGGCCAATGATGTCGTGGCCGCCCAGGGCGATGGGCAGGGTCATGGCCTGGATGGGGAAGGGGTGGGTGATGCCGGCGTCCGTCAGGGACAGGACAATGTCGGGGTGTACGCCGAAGCTGGCAAAGGTTGCCTTTTCTTCCTGGCGGGGAGGTTCGTTGCTGCTGAGGGTGCCGTCAATTTCAACGTTTTCGCTGTTGTCTTCAGCCTGCAGCAGGGTGTCTGTCTCAATGCTCAAATGCTTACCGTTCAATTCGTCTATACAGGTGCCGGACCGTGGGCTCAACGCGGGCGCTTTCAGGGGGCCAACGGAGCCTGGCGGCACAGCACAATCTTGGGAAGCCGATCGCGGGCTAACAAAAACGTGCCCTCCCTCCGCCGGGAAGTGGCGGTTGCGGGAGGAGCATAAAAGACGCGCGCAGGGGCGGGTTTGTTGAACTAATAACATCAATCAACGACCGGGCAACCATGTCTACCCCATCAGTCTAGCCGCTCACCCCCCAATTCCCTTGCGCGAACCGGCACATAACGGGGGTGTTGGCGCCCGGCATGCCCATTAACTGCCCGTTGGGACGGCGGTTGCGGGCGCGGTTGCGGGAACAAAGGAGATGGTGCGGGTGGCAATGTCCGCCGCGACGAGCTTGACGCGGACCACGGAGCCGGGCTCCAGGATGCCCTCGCAATAGCCGGTGACGGCCGGGTCCTGGATTTGGATGGAGCTGCGTGCCGCAGAGGCCTTCGTGTTGTGTCCGTTGGTCCGCGGCCCTGCCAGCACGACGGCGTCGAACTCGGCGCCGACCCGATGGCTCAGGAGCGCCGCTTCGACGGTGTCAATGGCTGCGCGGTCCACCTTGCTGGCCAGCTGGTTGGAGGCGGACATGATCTCCGGGAGGGCGTCCAGCGCCTCGACGGCCCAGCCCGGCACCTCTTCCCCGGCACAGAGGGCGGCGCAGATGGCCAGCACAAAGCGGTCCACCAGCCGGCGCAGTGGGGCGGTGGCGTGCGCGTAAGGCGCGGCGACGGCAGCCTGGGTCACGGCTTCCGGGATGCTGCCGTTAAACGGGGTGTAGCCGGCGCCGCGAAACAGCGTGCTGGCGCCGTGCATCAGGGCAAGCTGCTTTGGGTCGGCCGTGTCAAGGGTGCGCAGGTACTCCCCGTAGGCGATGTCGGCGGCCCACGGCTTGCCCAGCGCAACAGTTTGCAGTCGGTACGCTGCGATGGCGTCGGCGTCCGGCGCCGGCATGGTGCGCAGTATCCCCACCTTGCCCGCCAGCATCACCTGGGCGGCAGCCATGCCCGTCAGCAGGGAAATCTGGGCGTTCCAGTCCTCGATGGGCAGGGCGGGGCGGAATTCCAGCACGTAGTGCCCGTCCACAAATTCCACTTCCTGCTGGGGCACATTCAGGCTGGCCCCGCCCCGGGCGCGCTCCAGCTCAATGCGCTTCGTCCCAATCTCAGCCAACAGCGCCAAGGTTTCGGCATAAGCGGCAGGTGCGTTCCCGGCGTCGAGCATTTGCTGGGCCTGCTCGTAGCCAAGCTTGGCCACGCTGCGGACCGTGGCGCGGCGGACCTGGGCGGTGGTCTGGGTGCCGTCGGCGGCGAGGTGGATTTCCCACACGAACGCGGAGCGGGAATCGTTGGCAAACAGGCTGGCCGCGCCCTCGCTCAAGGGGATTGGGTGCAGCGGAATGCGGTTGCCGGGCGTGTAGATGGTCTGGCCGCGGCGGCGTGTCTCGGTGTCCAGGGGGCCGCCGGCAGGGACGAAGGAGGGGACGTCGGCAATGGCGTAGTGCACCACGTAACCGCCGCCCTCCCGCTCCAGGAACATGGCCTGGTCGAGGTCCTGCGAGGCGGGCGGATCGATGGTGATGAACGGAAGCGCCGTCAGGTCGGGGGTGGGAAGCTGGTGGCCCGCAATCACCTTGTCCACCTCGGTCATGACCTGCGGGTCAAAGCCGTCCGGCAACTTGAACTCCGCCGACAGGGCGTCAAGGGCCTGGGCGAGGGACTGCTGCGCGGCGCTTTGTCTGACGCCAATGTGAGAGTACGGCACGGTTTCAGCGTAAACGATTCGGCCACAGGCACAAGGGCGGCGCGGCACGGGTTAAGCTGGGGCCTATGAGTATTCCGTCCCCCGGCTCCGACGATGCCATCTCAGCCGGGGAATTAAGCGCCCGCTATGACAAGTTCGTGGTTGATTTGCTCGGCGGCATTGCCTATGGCGAACTGTCCGCCTTTGAGCACCTTTCCTCTGACGCCCGCCATTCGCCAACCCTGCAGGACAGGGCCGTCCTGGGGAAAATGGCGGTGGCGGAGTTTGGCCACTTTGAAATGGTGTGCGCCCGGCTTTCGGCCATGGGCATGGACCCGGAACTGGCCATGCTGCCGTTTCAGCTCATCGTGGATGCCTTCCACGCGCGGACCCGCCCGGCCGACTGGCACGAATCGCTCATGAAGGCGTATGTGGTGGATGCCATCACGGAGGATTTTTACGCCAGGATTGCCGAACACCTCGACGCCGACACACGTGCCGTGATTGCCCAGGCCCGCACCGGCGAGGAACAGTCCGCACTGCTGGTGGGATTGTTGCAAAAGATGCTTGCCGAGGACCCCAGGCTGTCATCCCGGCTGGCGCTGTGGGGGCGGCGCCTGGTGGGCGAGGCCCTGACGCAGGTGCAGCGAATCGGCGCCAAGCACAGCTTCCTGGTGGGGCTCCGGCCCGACGGCACGCAGGAGGAGGCCGCGGCCGAAGTGCACGCCATCCTGACGGCCCTCACCCGCGGGCACTCCAAGCGCATGAGCCAGCTGGGGCTGACGGCCTGAGGACCGGCTTCGGTGTGCTTCGTTTGAGCAGGATTGAAGAAGCGCCCGACGGCGGTGTGGCATAGCCTCATTCCATAGGGCGGCGGGAAGCGCGGCCCCACCACCATTGGGAGCACAAAATGCCAAGCACGTCAGCCAAGACCGAATCCACCGGGTTTTCCGCCGCGGAGCACGCCGCCATCAAGCAGCGCGCCGCGGAGTTGCGTGCCGAGGGGAAACAGGGGGCCAAGAAGGCGGATGGCCTGCAGGCGGTGCTGGATGCCATCGCCAAGATGGATCCGGAAGACCGCCTGATTGCCGAGCGGGTGCATGTGGCGGTTGCCGAGAACGCCCCGGGGCTTGCGCCGAAGACCTGGTACGGAATGCCGGCCTATGCAAATGCCGAGGGCAAGGTGGTCTTCTGCTTCAAGAACGCCGGCAAGTTCGGCACCCGGTACTCCACCATTGAATTCCAGGAGGCCGCCAGGCTCGACGACGGCGAGATCTGGCCGGTGTCCTACGCGCTCCGGGAATGGAGCCCCGTGGTGGCCAAGAAGGTTGAAGAGTTGGTCAAGGCGGCTGTTTCCTAGCGGGCCTTGGCGTCAATCTCCGCCCGGCGTGCCGTGACGATCCGTCTCAGGGCGTCATCCGGCAATTGTTTGACCGCCGAAAAGTGGATGCTCCCGGTGGTGGTCTCGAAACCGGGGATTGCCTCTAGGTTGGCGGCGATGACCGCGCCACTGTAGGGGTAGATCGACAGGAACTTCTTGGCCTGCACGGCGGCAATCAACCCTTTTCCCCGATAGATGAGTGCCGCCATCGCGTAGCTGGTGCCTTCCTCGGCCTCGGGCACCATTTCCTGTGCCATGGCATAGACGCGCTCCAAGGCGGCACGGTCGGGTCCGTCGATGGTGGCCAGATACGTGGTGACTGTTCCCATGGTGTGATGGTACGCCTGGCCGAAAGGCAGTGGGCCGCGTGTCCTGCCATCTTCAGGATATCCGCCCAGGGGGGCCTTGCCGCAAGGGCCCAGCGCGGGCGCATAATGATAGGCCGGCCCCTCCGGAGCCGCCGCCGGGACGCCCCTGGCGGGCCATCCCCTGACAGGTCTGGAGATTCTTGTGTTCGACGTAATCATTGTCGGTGCCGGCCCCACGGGCACCATGCTGGCGGCGGAGCTGCGGCTGCACGGCGTCTCAACGCTGGTGCTGGAAAGGGAAACCCAGCCCACCGGGATCGCCAGGGCGCTGGGCCTGCACGTGCGCAGCATCGAGGTAATGGACCAGCGCGGGCTGCTTGACAAGTTCCTGGCCCGCGGGCAGAAGTACCCGCTGGACGGCTTCTTCGCCGGCATCTCCAAACCGGCGCCGGCAAACCTTGACACGGCCCACGGCTACGTCCTGGGCATCCCCCAGCCCCTCACCGACCAACTGCTGGAGGAGCACGCCGCGGAACTGGGCGCCGAAATCCGCCGCGGCTGCGAGGTGGTGGCGCTCGCCGAAGGCGACGGCCGCGTTGACGTGAAACTGGCGGACGGCGCCCGGCTGGCCGCCCGCTACGTGGTGGGGTGCGACGGCGGCCGCAGCACCGTGCGGAAACTGCTGGGGGTGGGGTTTCCCGGAGAACCGTCCCGGGTCGACACGCTCATGGGCGAGATGGAGGTGACGGCCGCGCCCGAGGAGGTCGCCGCCGTCGTCGGTGACATACGCAAGACCCAGAAGCGGTTCGGAGTGGGCCCCATTGGCGGCGGCCTCTACCGGGTGGTGGTGCCCGCCGCCCAGGTGGCGGAAGACAGGGGGACCCCGCCGGATTTTGGGGAGGTCAGGCAGCAGCTGCTGGCGGTGGCCGGAACCGACTTTGGCGTCCATTCCCCGCGCTGGCTGTCCCGCTTTGGTGACGCCACGCGGCTTGCCGAGCACTACAGGGTGGGCCGGGTGATGCTGGCGGGCGATGCCGCCCATATCCACCCGCCCGTGGGCGGCCAGGGCCTGAACCTGGGCGTCCAGGATGCGTTCAACCTGGGCTGGAAGCTGGCCGCAACGATCAATGGCTGGGCGCCAGACGGACTCCTGGACAGCTACCACACCGAGCGGCACCCCGTGGCGGCCGACGTGCTGGAGACCACGCGGGCCAGCATGCTGCTGCTGGACACGGAACCGGGCCCCCGGGCTGTCCGCAGGCTGGTCTCCGAGCTCATGGACTTCGACGACGTCAACCGCTTCCTGATCGAAAAGCTCACCGCGATCTCCGTGAGGTACGACGTCGGCCAAGGGCAGGGGATGCTCGGGCGGCGGCTGCGGGACATGGGGCTGGAGCACGGCCGGTTGTACGAAAGGATGCATGCCGGCAACGGCCTGCTCCTGGACCAGTCCGGCCGGCTCGCGGTTGCCGGCTGGGAGAACCGCGTGGATGTGATTGCCGGACCCATCGGGGAACTTGGCGCGCCAGCCGTGCTCCTGCGCCCCGACGGCCACATCGTGTGGGCGGGGGACGGCCAGGGCGGGGCCAACGGCCAGGACGGCCTCGACCAAGCGTTAAAGCGCTGGTTCGGCCGTCCCGGCCGCAATGTAACGCCCGCTACGCCTGCGGAATGACCGCCACGGCGGCAGTGCGTTCGCCCTTGATGTCATCCTGGAACTTTTTGTAGCGGAGCAGGTGGCCCGGGCGCCGGCGCAGGAAGGACCACACCACTGCCAGGACGATGAACCAAATCGGCGTGACCAGCAGGGCCAGGAGGGTGTCGACCTGGGTGGTCAGCGCCCAGAGGACGAACGCAAAGAACGCGAAGACTGCAAACACCATCGGAATGCCGCCCGGCATCTTGAAGGTGGATGACTTGTGCATCTCGGGACGGCGCCGGCGGAAGGCGAGGTAGCTGGCAAGGATTACAGACCAGACGAAGATGAAACAGACGGCCGAAACTGTGGTCACCATTTCAAAGGCCTTGCCGACATCCTGCCCGGCGTACATCAGCACCACGCCCGAGAGCAGCAGCACGCAAGAGAGGAAGAGGGCGTTGCGGGGCACCTTTCGGCCGGAGAGCTTGGCAAAGAAGCCCGGGGCGTCACCTTCGTGGGCCAGGCCGTAGACCATGCGGGAGGTGGAGTAAATTCCGGAGTTGGCCGAGGACATCGCGGACGTCAGCACCACCAGGTTGACTACCGTCGCGGCTGCACCCAAGCCGGCCAGCGAGAACATGGCAATGAACGGGCTGTGTCCGGCGGCGAACTGGGTCCACGGGATGACCGACATGAGGATGATCAGGGCGCCCACATAGAACAGCAGCACACGGACCGGGATGGAGTTGATGGCCTTGGGGAGGTTCTTCTCAGGGTCCTTTGCCTCGGCGGCTGTGGTGCCCACCAATTCAATGCCCACGAACGCAAAGACGGCAATCTGGAATCCGGCAACGAAGCCCATGAATTCGTGCGGGAAAAACCCGCCGTGGCTCCACAGATTGGTGAAGCTGGCCGTCCCGGCCTCGGAGCGGAAGCCGCCGAAGATCATGAACAGGCCCACAATGATCAGGGCGGCGATGGCTACGATCTTGATCAGCGCAAACCAGAATTCGGTCTCGCCAAACGCCTTGACCGTGGTGAGGTTGAGCACCAGCAGGATGCCAACTGTTGCAAGTCCGGGGATCCACAGCGGCAGCGCAGGCCAGAGTTCCTTCGAATATCCGGCGATGGCAATGACGTCCGCGATTCCGGTGATCACCCAGCAGAACCAGTAGGTCCAGCCGGTGAAAAAACCTGCCCAGGGGCCAAGGAGGTCCGCCGCGAAATCGCTGAACGACTTGTAGCTGAGGTTGCTCAGCAGCAGCTCGCCCATGGCACGCATGACGAAGAAGAGCATGAAGCCAATGATCATGTAGACGAAGATGACGGAGGGCCCGGCAGCGGAAATGGTCTTGCCAGAGCCCATGAAGAGGCCGGTTCCGATGGCCCCGCCGATGGCGATGAGCTGGATGTGCCGGTTGCTGAGTTGCCGTTCAAGGTGCGGTGCGGAGGCCAGCGGGGCCTTGGTTCGTTGAATCGTCAAAAGGAACTCCATCGTTTCTGTGGCACAGTGTCACGTATTTTCGGGTTCCTCCCCACTCTGTCTGGGACCTGAGAGTTTCCGCGTCCATGAGGGAACAGGGGCGCTTGCACCGTCGGTGAGACCGGTTTCCCGGGCTGCTTTCCAGAGTTGCCTTGCCACGGCGGTACATGGGCCTGAGAGATTCCCGGGGAGGGTTTGCTCCTTCGGCGCCTGCTGACTGTACCGGCAGGACTCTCCCGCCGCGGATCATGGGCACTTCAACATGCTGGGTGACGCGAGTCACACGGTAATGCAGCCGGGTGGCTTTGCGCAAACCCGGGTCTCCGGCGGCACGAAGTGGGGCCTGGCCAGGGTGCGCCGCGGGCGGCGTGGTTTTGCCCAGCCAGGACAAATACTGTAATGTGTGCTGCGAATCACCCACATTTTCATATGCCTAACAAATCGTGGCGGGAGAGTCCTCCCAGCAATTTTGGCGGCGCCGTAGGAGCAAACCCTCCCCAGGAATCTCTCAGGCCCATGTACCGCCACGGCGAGGCAACTCTGGAAAGCAGCCCGGGAAACCGGGCTCACCGACGGTGCAAGCGGAAGATACTTTCTGCGGAATCTCTCAGGTCCACGACAGAGCGGGGAGGAACCCAACCCATGCCGCGCCCCTTGGTGCGGCCGTAACTTGGAGTTCCTCATGACGATTCTGTCCCAGCCCACCGTGTTCGCCGACCGGCACATTGGCGCCCGCCGCGACGCCGACATTGCGCACATGCTCAAGGCCGTCGGCTACGACAGCGTTGACTCGCTGGTGGACACCGCCGTTCCCGATTCCATCCGCCAGGCCACGCCACTGGCGCTCCAGCCCGCGCTCAGCGAGGTTGAGGTGCTGGCCGAGCTCCGCGGGCTCGCCGCCAAGAACAAGACGGCCGTCCAGCTCATCGGCCAGGGCTACTACGACACCGTCACGCCGGCCGTGATTCGCCGCAACATCCTGGAATCCCCGGCCTGGTACACCGCTTACACGCCCTACCAGCCGGAAATTTCCCAGGGCCGGCTCGAGGCGCTCCTGAACTTCCAAACCATGGTCAGCGACCTCACCGCCCTGCCCGTGGCCAACGCCTCGCTGCTCGATGAGGCAACCGCCGTGGCTGAAGCCGTGCTGCTGATGCGCCGTGCCAACAAGGCCAAGGGTGCCGCGGACGCCAAGACCGTGCTGGACGCGGACCTGCTGCCGCAGACCATCGCCGTGGTCCGCGGGCGCGCCGAGGCGCTGGGCTTCGAGGTGGAGGTTGCTGACCTCGCCCTGGGCCTGCCCGACGGCGACATCAACGGCATCGTCCTCCAGCAGCCCGGCGTTTCGGGCCGCGTTTTCAACCACGCCCCCGTCATTGCGGCAGCCAAGGAACGCGGCGCCCTGGTCACCGTGGCCGCGGACCTGCTGGCCCTGACCGTCATCACGGCCCCCGGCGAGCAGGGTGCCGACATCGCCGTCGGAACCGCCCAGCGCTTCGGCGTCCCGCTGTTCTTCGGCGGCCCCCACGCGGCCTACATGGCAGTGCGCAAGGGCATGGAACGCTCCCTGCCCGGGCGCATTGTGGGCGTCTCCGCCGACTCCACCGGCCTCCCGGCCTACCGGCTGGCGCTGCAAACCCGCGAGCAGCACATCCGCCGCGAAAAGGCCACCTCCAACATCTGCACGGCCCAGGCCCTGCTGGCCATCGTCGCCTCGATGTATGCCGTCTACCACGGCCCGGCCGGCCTGAAGGCGATTGCCGAAACCGTCCACGGCCACGCCCTCACCCTCGCCGCCGCGCTGCAGTCCTCCGGCATCGAGGTGCTCCACACCTCCTTCTTCGACACCCTCACGGTGCGGGTGCCCGGGCGCGCGGGCGCCGTCGTCGAACTGGCCGAGCGGGACGGCATCAACCTGCGCCCCATCGACGCCGACCATGTCGGAATCTCCCTGGATGAAACCACGACGGCGGACATCGTGGCCCGTGTGGCCGCAGCCTTTGGCGCCGCACCCGCAGGCGACGGCACCGACCACGGCACCGGGGCGGCCTTCGCCCTCGCCGCGGACACCCTGCGCACCTCGGACTACCTGAGCCACCCGATTTTCAACACCCACCGCTCGGAGACGCAGCTGCTGCGCTACATCCGCCGCCTCAGCGACCGCGACCTGGCCCTGGACCGCACCATGATCCCGCTGGGCTCGTGCACCATGAAGCTCAATGCCACGGCGGAGATGGAGGCCATTTCCTGGCCCGGCTTCGCCTCCATCCACCCCTTTGCCCCGGACTCCCAGACCGTTGGCTGGCGTGAACTCATCGCGGGGCTCGAAGCCGACCTGTGCGAGATCACCGGCTACGACCAGGTGTCCCTCCAGCCCAACGCCGGCTCCCAGGGCGAACTGGCGGGCCTGCTGGCCATCCGCGGCTACCACCTCTCCCGGGGAGACGTGCAGCGCACCATCTGCCTCATCCCGCAGTCCGCGCACGGCACCAACGCCGCCTCCGCCGTCCTGGCCGGCATGAAGGTGGTTGTGGTGGGAACGGCCGGCGACGGCGCCATCGACCGGGCCGACCTCGCCGCGAAGATCGAGGCCCACAAGGACCAGCTGGCCGCCATCATGATCACCTACCCGTCCACACATGGTGTCTACGACGCCGACGTGCGCGAGGTCTGCGAGGAGGTCCACGCCGCTGGCGGGCAGGTCTACGTTGACGGCGCCAACCTCAACGCCCTGGTGGGCCTGGCCCAGCCCGGCAAGTTCGGCGGGGACGTCAGCCACCTGAACCTGCACAAGACCTTCTGCATCCCGCACGGCGGCGGCGGCCCCGGCGTGGGTCCCGTGGCAGCCAAGGCCCACCTGGCGCCGTTCATGCCCGGCGACGCCAACGCCGCGGCCGGCACGGGTTCCATGCTGCCGATTTCCGCGTCCCGCTTCGGATCAGCCGGCGTGCTGCCCATCTCCTGGGCCTACGTGAAGCTGATGGGCGGGCAGGGCCTGACCGAAGCCACGAAGTCCGCACTCCTGGCGGCCAACTACATTGCCGCCCAGCTGGACGCCCACTTCCCCGTCCTCTACACCGGGGCCGGGGAGCTGGTGGCCCACGAGTGCATCCTGGACCTGCGCGAGCTGACGGCCAAAACCGGCGTCACCGCCGAAGACGTGGCCAAGCGCCTCATCGACTACGGCTTCCACGCACCCACCCTGTCCTTCCCCGTGGCCGGCACCCTCATGGTGGAGCCCACGGAATCCGAAGACCTGGGCGAAATCAACCGCTTCATCACCGCCATGGTCTCCATCCGCCAGGAGATCGACCAGGTGGCCGACGGCGCGTTCACGCTCGCGGACAGCCCGCTGCGCAACGCCCCCCACACGGCCGCCTCCCTGATCACCTCCGACTGGGACCGCGGCTACCCGCGCGAACAGGGCGCCTTCCCGGTGGACAGCCTGCGCCAGGACAAGTACTTCCCGCCTGTGGGGCGCATCGACGGCGCAGCGGGTGACCGGAACCTGGTCTGCTCCTGCCCGCCCATCGAAGACTTCGCAGCAGACTTCACCAACTAGCACCGCAAAGGAATTCCCATGACTGAGAACCACACAGCCCTTTACGGCGAACACGAAAAAGCCGGCGCCTCCTTCACCGACTTCGGCGGTTGGCAGATGCCGCTGAAGTACTCCTCCGAGCTGGCCGAACACCACGCCGTCCGCAACGCCGCCGGCCTCTTCGACCTCTCCCACATGGGCGAGGTCTGGGTCACCGGCCCCGACGCCGCAGCGTTCCTGGACTATGCGCTCGCCGGCAAGCTGTCCGCCGTCGCGGTCGGCAAGGCCAAGTACTCCCTGATCTGCAAGGACGACGGCGGCATCATTGACGACCTGATCTCCTACCGTCGCAGCGCGGACAGGTACCTGGTGGTCCCCAACGCCGGCAACGCCGCCACCGTGGCCGCCCTCCTGGCAGAGCGGTCCGCCGGCTTTGACGCCGCCGTCGAAAACGTCTCCGGCGAAACCTCCCTGATCGCCGTGCAGGGCCCCAACGCCGAGGCCATCCTCCTGTCGCTGGTGCCCGAGGACCAGCACCAGCTCGTGACGGAGATGAAGTACTACTCCGCCGCGGAGGTGGGCATCACCGTCAACGGCGCCACGGGGAAGCTGCTCGTGGCCCGGACCGGCTACACCGGCGAGGACGGCTTTGAGATCTACCTGCCCAACGCCGCGGCGCCGGCCCTCTGGCAGGCCCTGCTCGAAAACGGCAAGGACCGGGGGCTCATTCCGGCCGGGCTGGCCGCGCGCGACTCCCTGCGCCTGGAAGCGGGCATGCCGCTGTACGGCAACGAGCTCTCCCGGGACGGCCACGCCTACGCCGCCGGCCTGGGGCCCGTGGTCTCCCTGGCCAAGGAAAGCGACTTTGTGGGCAAGGCCGCGCTCGCCGCGATCAAGGAATCCGGCGACGGCGTCACCTCCGGCCGCCGCCTGGTGGGCCTGAAGGGCATGGGCCGCCGGGCCGCCCGCGGGCACTACACGGTCCTCAAGGACGGTGCCGCCGTTGGCGAGGTCACCTCAGGCCAGCCCAGCCCCACCCTCGGCTACCCGGTGGCCCTGGCCTATGTCGACGTCGAGCACTCCGCGGTGGGCACCCGGCTGGACGTGGACCTCCGCGGCAAGGCCGAGCCCTTCGAGGTTGTCGCCCTGCCGTTCTACAAGCGCCAAAAGTAGTCCCCACTCCCGTTTATTTACGTCCAACGACAAGGATCATGATGAGCAAGGTAGTTGCTGAACTGAAGTATTCCGCCGAACATGAGTGGCTCGCCTCCGACGGCGCCGGCCCCTCCACTGTCGGCGTCACCGCCGTGGCCACCGAAGCCCTCGGCGACATTGTGTACGTGGACCTGCCCGAGGTGGGTGCCACCGTCACGGCAGGCGAGACCTGCGGGGAGATCGAGTCAACGAAGTCCGTCTCCGATTTGTACGCCCCCGTCACCGGCCAGGTCACGGAAGTGAATGCCGCCGCCGTCGAAGACCCGGCAGTGATCAACTCCGACCCCTACGGGGCAGGCTGGCTGTTCAAGGTGGCTGTTGACGCCGAGGGCCCGCTGCTGACAGCTGAGGAATACGCCGCGGCCAACGGAGGCACGCTGTGAGCGCCGCCGTCGGCTATGCCCAGGTGGTCTCGCCCAGCCTGGATGCGCCCCTGGCCACCCTCGATCCGGAAGTGGCCGCCCAGATCGACGCCGAGCTGGCCCGCCAGCGCAACGGCCTGGAAATGATCGCCTCGGAGAACCACACCGCGGCGGCCGTCATGGCGGCCCAAGGATCCGTGCTGACCAACAAGTACGCCGAAGGGTATCCGGGCCGGCGCTACTACGGCGGCTGCGAGCACGTGGACGCCATTGAGCAGCTGGCCATTGACCGGGTCAAGGCCCTGTTCGGGGCGGCGTATGCGAATGTGCAGCCGCACTCCGGCGCCCAGGCCAACGCCTCGGTGATGCATGCGCTCATCAAGCCCGGCGACACCATCATGGGGCTGAACCTGGCCCACGGCGGGCACCTGACGCACGGCATGCGCATCAACTTCTCCGGCCGGCTGTACAACGTGGTCCCGTATCAGGTCCGCGAGGACACGCACCAGGTTGACATGGCCGATGTCGAACGCCTGGCCCTGGAACACAGGCCGGCGCTGATCGTGGCCGGCTGGTCCGCCTACGCCCGCCAGCTCGACTTCGCCGAGTTCCGCCGCATTGCGGACCTGGTGGGGGCCTACCTCATGGTGGACATGGCCCACTTCGCCGGCCTGGTCGCGGCCGGGCTGCACCCGTCCCCCGTGCCGCACGCCCACGTCACCACTTCCACCACGCACAAGACCCTGGCCGGTCCGCGCGGCGGCATCATCCTTTCCAACGACGCCGAGATCGCCAAGAAGATCAACTCTGCCGTGTTCCCCGGACAGCAGGGCGGACCCCTGGAGCACGTCATTGCCGGCAAGGCCGTGGCGTTCAAGATCGCCGCCTCGGCCGAGTTCAGGGAGCGGCAGGAACGGGTGCTGGCCGGCGCGCGGATCCTGGCCGAGCGCCTCATCCAGCCCGACGTCGCCGCCAAGGGGATCTCCGTCATCTCCGGGGGCACCGACGTCCACCTGGTCCTGGTGGACCTGCGCAACTGCGAGCTGGACGGGCAGCAGGCCGAGGACCGGCTGGCAGCGATTGACGTCACGGTCAACCGCAACGCCGTGCCGTTTGACCCCCGGCCGCCCATGGTCACCTCCGGCCTGCGCATCGGCACGCCCGCCCTGGCCACGCGCGGCTTCGGCCTGGAAGCGTTCACCGAGGTCGCGGACATCATTGCCGAGGCACTCATCGCTGCACCCGGCGACGACCTCTCGGGCCTGCGCTCGCGGGTGGCCGCCCTGGCCGCTGCCCATCCGCTGTATCCCGGGGTTGCCGCGCTGTCCTGACAGCCTGGGCCCTCCGGGCGTCCCCCTCCGGGTGTCCCCTGGGGGCGCCCGGAGGGCCTTGTTTTCCTCTTCCCCTTTTTTCGTCGACGTTGTTCCCGGCCGCAGCATCACCGGAAACCCGAAAGGTGTTAGTGCCATGTCTGTTGGTGTTTTTGATTTGTTTTCGGTGGGTATTGGTCCGTCGAGTTCGCATACGGTGGGGCCGATGCGGGCGGCGGCGGCGTTTGCGGGCGGGCTGGCTGCTG